>CAZWHY010000011.1:0-80249 GCA_964633725.1 Uncultured Candidatus Berkiella sp. | reverse complement strand
ACATTAATAAAAAACAGCTTAATAGCTAAATGAAATGATTCTATGCTAGCCTGAAAATAATGACAATGGCGGACATTTTTAACTTGCCCAATACCAGACACTTCTATTTTGCTCTAACAAATATAAACCTGAAAAGGCAGATATACACATAAAATTTTTATTATTTCGCTAAATGGTATGCTAATATTTCTCTAATAAACTATATATTTTATAACGCTAAAATGGACAAAATAGTAAAATGATTGGCAGCAAAGATAATAAAGATCAACAGATTAGAATTAAAATCCTTAATAAATGGCTACAACTAAAAGGACGTCCGCCTCTTACACCTGCTGGTTTTTGCAATGGTGATAGTACACTGTTCAACTTATATCACTTCATTGGTTGCGATAACACTTACTTAGATCTAACGTCTTCCATTTCAAGTCTTAGTGGCCAAGAAATTTTTGACCTTGAAAACCAACACGATGAATATATGAGAATGTTAGCCAATAAAACGCAACCTGATGTCGCTTTAGAACAAGCCCATCTTAAATTCATGGAAATATTTACCTACTACGAACAAATTCAACTTTGTCAAAATCCAACACAGATACTAGATGATGTTAAACAAACAGATCATGCCGCCATTATCAAACTATTACGAGATGACTTGGAAATTGAAAACCAATTTACGTTTTCCTTTACGCTCAAAACACAAAGTGAATTGAACCTTGTGCTGAATCAAATTATCAATGCGTCAAGCACTAATAAAATGCTTATGCTAAAAGTAGGTAATCATGCTGTCGCTATTTTTTATGATCATGGGCAACAAGAACTTTGCTATTGGGATCCTAACGTATCAAAAAAAGATGTGTACAATTCACCAAATGCCATTGCTCAACAAATATTTGAACGGTACACAACCTCACAAAGTCTACACTTTGGCATCACGGTTCTTGACAAACACACAAACCCAATAACTAATATAAATAAAATAGAAATACTGAATGAACTTATAAGAGAGAGACTCGAGGATAAGCCAGAACCTAATATTGTATCTTTACAACAAGCATTGAGCACGGCAATTTTATATAACGATATTGAAACGGTGGCATGCATAATATTGCAATGCCAAAAAATGCCTGAAGTATTGGATGCCTTAATACTCACAAAAAATATTAAAACAGCATCTCCTTTAAAAACAGCCATCAAAGCAGAGCGGTTAGAAGCATTAGAATCCATATTAAACCCTAATGGCTCACGATATGACAGTATTACACAGGCACTTAGAATTGCCATTGATTTAAAAAATAAAAAAATACAAAACTATCTCTTAACACAATACGACCCTGAACAAATTCTAGTTGAGGCTATCCAAAAAAATAATATAACACTGGTTAATTTTTTGATAAATGAACAAAATCTACCGGTTTCAGAAGAAGCTTTTGTTGCAGCCCTCCAATTGCCTAAAACTGATATATTGAGCACACTTCTACAATCAGAAAGCAAGCCCCCTAATTTTTCAATGGGTATCGGCAATACAATCATGACACTCGCCGCTGAAAATAGTAATCTTGCCGCTATGAATATACTATTGAACCACAATATACCGCTGACACTCCCATCAGAGCTTGCCTCTAAAATACTTATCCAAGCTGCAAAACATAATCATCCGAATATCATTAAAAATCTATATGCTATACATCAAGTTAATAATAACCTTAATGAGGATGCTATTGAAAAATCCATGCAGTGGTCTGCAAACAAAGGGCGTATTCAAATATTTTCTTTTTTGATAAAACAAGGCGCGCCTATTAGCTCAAAGACAACATATGTTGCCTTAAAGAATAATCGCTTTCCTATTATAAACAAATGCATGGAAGAAGATAATGTAAATTTTGATTTCACACATGAATATGGCATGCCTCCATTAATGTTTTTTGGGAAAGAACAAGATACTAATAGCCAAATAACTAGAAATTATTTAATGCAAAATGGCACTACAATAGAAGGATATCAAGACTTTGCAGGAGAAAAAGGAAAGTACTTAAGGCTGCCTCTAGAAGAGTTTATTGAAGCATGGGTTAAAAACATAGGATTATCGCCTACAACTTGCCAGACTGATATAAATGGCGAAACGCCTTTATTTTGGGCGATACAATTAGGCTCTAATGCTATATTCGATAATATTCTAGAACCCGCTGATTTAACCCACAAAGATAAAAACAATAAAACAGCGGTAGACCATGCTATAGAAAGCATGAATGATCGTGCTTTAGGGCAGCTGTTGCAAGCAGGCGCAGAATTTACTGAACTGCATAAAACTAAACTTATGGCGCACAAAAATAAATACAATGCCCAAGCATTATTCCATGTTGTACAGCAAAGTCTAAAATCTTTGTCTATAAAACCGAAGTAAGTCTAATATAGCATCCACCTCACCGCCTCAAAGAAGCGAGATTTTATACGCGCTTTGATAATACCTGTATTAAAGCCGCCGCTTTATCCAAAGTTTCTTGATATTCATCATTTGGTTCAGAATCAGAAACAATAGCGCCCCCTGCTTGAAAGCTAATATCCTGTCCTTTTTTGACAAAGGTTCGAATCAGTATCGACAAATCCATACCACCATCAAAACCTATATAACCCATCGAGCCACAGTAAGGCCCACGCGCTGTTGGTTCAATTTCGGCTATCACTTCCATGGCTCTGATTTTAGGGGCTCCTGTAATAGAACCGCCAGGAAATGTTGCTTTAATCACATCAACAGCATCATATTGTGGCGCTAATGTCCCTTGCACCGTTGAAACTAAATGGTGCACTGTTGCGAAACTGTGCAATCCACAAATCTCTGGTACTTTAATGCTATGCGGTAAACAGATTTTTGATAAATCGTTGCGCATTAAGTCCACAATCATAATGTTTTCTGCTCGATCTTTAACACTATTGATCAGTTCTTCACCTAATTTTTTATCTTCTTCTTTTGTTTTCCCTCTAGGACGAGTCCCCTTAATAGGACAAGTCTCTACTTGACCTTTTTCTAATTTTAAAAACCGCTCAGGAGAAGACGAAATAATCTGGCAAGCACTGAAATTAAGATAGCCAGAAAATGGCGCTGGATTTTCTTGTTGTAATTTTAAATACAGGTCAAAGGCATGACAACTAGATTGAATATGAAAACGTTGAGAAATGTTTACTTCAAAAATATCACCCGCATAAATATAATCTATTGCTTTTTGTACTGCATTAATATATTGAGAGGGCTCAAAATTAGATTGTAACTCTGAGTTTGTTGCAATATTTTCTGGAATATTAGGCTCGCTTATATTACCTTGAATAAAGCTCAAGACTTCTTGCATGCGATTTTGGGATTTTTTTTCTCTAAACTCTGACGACTCTGGCAAGCCGCTTGAAAATAAACAACAGGTTTTCTCTTTATGATCCCACGCAAAAACCAAATCATAAAACCCAAAAATAAAATCAGGCAACACAAATCCATCGCTTTGAGGTGGGGGTAACTGCTCCAGGCTTTGCGCTAAATCATAGCTCAGCATCCCCATCCCCCCCCCTTGAAATGGCGGCAAATCAGAGTGCGTCTCTAAAGTCTGTCTACGGCAATAATTTTGGAGCAATGCCAATACATTGCCTTTGTATTGAGTGTCGGATGTTTTGATCCAACTATTTTTAGAGATAATGGTATAAAATGGCCTGACACCCAAATAGCTATAACGCCCATTTTTATCATCAAACTTAGCACTATGCAGTAATACCACTCCCTCTTCGTCTTTGAAACAATTCGTAATATTAATAGGGGAATGGTAGGCGATTTTCTCAACTAATGGCTTAAATATATTTGTTTTATCTGACATCTGATACTTCTTCTATATACATTAAATACCATCTACGACGCCGTTTCATTTTCAACTTCATTCTCTGTTTCAATTTGCGCTTCTGTGGGCAACGCATTAGGTGTTGTTCGTGGAAAAGAAACAAAGTGTGAGCGTTCTTCTTCTTTATATTTAGGACCTGTCATTATACAGTACAATATCCACCCAAATAAAATAATAGATACACCTAATAAATAATAACAAAGCCCATTCGGTCCAACCCAATCCATTAGTATGGATGGCAACAATGGGCCGATAGTTGAACCCACACCATAAGATAATAATAATGTCGAAATAGCCGACACCATTTCATTCGGCAGCACATGATCAATTGTATAGCTAGTGGACAAAGGATAAATAATAAAAGCCCCGGCGCCCATTAATACACCTAAGCCCATCAACCAAGAAGTTGAATAAACATCAGGAATAAATAATGCAAAAGCAATAATACATACCAGACTCATCCCCAACATGACTTTGCGTCTATCGACTTTATCTGATATACGTCCAATGGGGTATTGTAATACTGTCCCGCCTAAGATCATCGCCATCATAACCCAAGCGACTTCATTATCTGGCTTAGCATTTTGCTGTAAATATACAGGTACTAAAGTATACAAGGGTCCCAATAACATACCTGCCAAAGCACTGCCTATCACCCCCAAAGGTGATTTTTTAAACAAATATTTAAAAGATAAAATACTGGGCTCTTCTGGGCTAGGCGCTCTAAAATGTGTCATCGCAACAGGCAATAACGATAATGCAGAGCAAATAGCAATAATACAGTACGCGACCAAATCAGAAGCATAAGGTATCTTCATAAAAAGCTGACCCAATGCCTGAGCCAAATAATAAGCTACCATATAGATAGCTAAAATTGTCCCACGATTATCTGCTTGGCTCCCTGCCAATAACCAGCTTTCAATGACAATACATAAACCCGCCAAACAATACCCACTGATAAAACGAATGACGACCCAAAGCGTCGGTGAAAAAATTAATCCCTGAATCAAAGTCGTTACAGCAATGAGAGCAGCAAACGTTGAAAAAGCACGAATATGCCCCACTCGGAAAATAAAGTGTTGAGATCGAAATGCACTAATCACTAAACCTGAAAAATAAGCAGATGAAACACAACCAACTAACCAGTTAGCTACATCATATCTTTGCAGCTGAACAGAGGTAAACGTTGTATAAAAACCACTGCCCAGCACGAGCAACATAATACTCGTAATCGGGGCCATCAAAGATAAGTATCTTAAATTCACTCAAAATTACCTTACGTATCAAAAATTACGTGTTCCAATAAACATGTTAGAAAGTTGACACCCAGCGGTATCCGCTAAGTATTATCAAATGCACTAACAGCTAAAACGCTAAACATTATATAATCCGCTATAGCAGCAGATTTCAATCGACAGAACATCCAGTCCCCGTTAAAATTCAGGGTAAAATACAAAATAATTTAACAACCCATTCTGAAATGTTATTTAATTAACATATCTCAGAATATACACAGCAAAAATAGAGATGGAATAGGGTCATGGCAAAAAAACAATATTATGCCCAGCCGCAGCAAAAAACCAGTTTTTTCTTCAATCAATGGGACATCATTATCCTACTGCTGTTGTTTGGCTTATTTATAGCACTCTCTTGGGGCGCTCAGCGTATGACTGCCCCCTATCAACTGGGTGAGTCTATTCCCATCTCACTCGATCCCCGCATGTTACCCCAATATGCTATCAGCACAGTGATTCGTATGGCTATCGCTTTATTTTTCTCTTTGCTATTTACGTTTACGGTTGCAACTTTGGCCGCTAAAAATAAGAGAGCCGAAAAATTTATATTGCCTTTTATTGATATTATGCAGTCGGTGCCTATTCTAGGGTTTTTGTCTATTAGTATTTTGGCCTTTATTTATTTATTCCCTGGCAGCCGATTAGGCCCAGAGTGTGCCGCAATATTTGTGATCTTCACCTCACAAGTTTGGAATATGGCACTTAGTTTCTACCAATCACTTAAGACTATCCCCAAAGAGCTCAATGAAGCCACTCAAATGTTCCATTTAAGCGCATGGCAAAGATTCTGGCGCCTGGAAGTACCCTTTGCCACACCCAGCTTAATCTGGAACATGATGATGTCTTTGTCTGCCGGTTGGTTCTTTGTCGTTGCCTCTGAGGCCATATCGGTTAATAACCAAAATATCATGCTACCCGGGCTGGGTTCTTATATAATGATGGCTTCCCAGCAATCAGACTATACGGCCATTGGCTATGTGATTTTAACCATGTTTTTAGTCATTCTGATATATGATCAGTTAATCTTTCGCCCACTGATTTCTTGGTCAGAAAAATTCAAGCTAGAGCCTAACCTAGAAATAGAATCCACTGGTACTTGGTTTTTAACTTTGATTCAGCGCTCACATATTACCCAATGGCTTGGTGTGTTAATGCAGCGTATACGCGATCTGATGACTATTCGTAAACCGAAAGCAAAAATACGCCCAACCCATATTTCACCTAAAGTAAAACAAGCCCTATCCTGGACAGCCATTACATTTTGGAATACATTATTATTGCTGAGCATCTTAGGATCAAGTTTTTTACTAATACGTTTTATCTATACAGAATTGAGCCTACATGAAGTTATCGAAGTATTTAGACTAGGTTTTATTACCACCATCAAAGTTACTATATTAATTATATTGTGCTCTTTATTTTGGGTGCCTATCGGCGTTTGGATTGGGCTCAATCCTAGACTAACCAAAGCGGTACAGCCCTTGGCTCAATTTTTAGCCGCTTTCCCGGCAAATTTAGTTTATCCTGTGCTATTTATGCTGATTGTGACTTATAAGCTCAATGTCGATATTTGGACTGCACCTTTGATGATTTTGGGAACACAGTGGTATATTTTATTCAATGTTATCGCAGGCACAACCGCTATCCCGATAGAATATAGACTAGTCGCTAAAAACTACGGGGTCAAAGGCTGGCTCTGGTGGCGAAAAATTATTCTGCCGGCTATTTTCCCTTATTATGTGACAGGTGCCATGACAGCCGCTGGTGGCTGCTGGAATGCCAGTATCGTGGCCGATGTGGTTGAATGGCAACAAACCACACTACATGCTGCCGGTATCGGCGGATATATTGCTGAATTTACAACAACGGGTGATTTCCCTCGTATTGCCTTAGGGATCTCTGTGATGTGTGTTTATGTCATCGTATTAAACAGACTTATCTGGCATAAACTCTACATGCTATCCGAACAACGTTATAATGTAGGTTAATAATGACAAATAAAAAAAACATTATTTTTGAAGTCAAAAATGTTCGCAAGACCTTTAGATCATCGGAAAACCAAGAGTTGGTTGTTTTAGATGATGTTAATTTTGAAATGCATGAAAATGAAATTATCGCGCTATTGGGCAAATCTGGCTCCGGCAAATCCACGCTTTTGCGTATTATTGCCGGGCTAATCAATCCCACTAGTGGCCAAGTCATTTATAATGAACAACCTGTGGTTGAACCCGTACAAGGCATAGCCATGGTCTTTCAAAGCTTTGCTTTAATGCCTTGGCTGACGGTGTTACAAAATGTGGAGCTAGGCTTAGAAGCACTGGGCGTGGAGAGAACCGAAAGGCGCACTCGAGCCCTAAAAGCGATTGATAATATCGGATTAGATGGATTTGAATCTGCTTATCCCAAAGAACTATCTGGCGGTATGAAACAACGTGTTGGTTTTGCTAGAGCCTTGGTTGTTGAACCAGAATTGTTACTCATGGATGAACCTTTTTCAGCATTAGATGTACTTACCGCAGAAAATCTAAGAGGCGACTTATTAGATTTGTGGCTCAGCAAAAAAACCCGCACCAAGGGTATTTTATTTGTGACCCATAATATTGAAGAAGCCGCACAAATTGCCGATCGGATTATTATTTTTGCGAGTGACCCAGGACACATTCGTGCTGAACTAAAGCCCACTTCTCCCATCCCTAGAAATCCAAAAGATTTCCATACCAGAAAGCTGGTAGATGATATATACACGCTGATGACAACTAGCGAGCGAGACAATGTCCGCCTAGAAGATGCAGGAACCGATTATAAAGCAATGGATTTGGGGCATAGGTTACCAGATGCCAGCATTTCAGAGCTAACAGGACTAGTGGATACGCTGGAACAAATAACAGAAGATGTTATTGACTTACCGCCACTAGCCGATGATTTACACCTAGAGGCTGATCACTTATTTCAATTAACAGAAGCGCTTGAAATTCTAAATTTTGCCACCGTGTCCAAAGGGGATATTAGCTTAACCGCAGCAGGTAAAGTCTTTGCAGAAGCCGATATGCTGGAGCGCAAAAAACTATTTGCCAAACAACTTGAAACACATGTGCCTTTGGCCAAACATATTCGCAGGAGACTAGAACAAAGACCCAATAACAGAGAGTTTGAAGATGTTTTCTTAAGCGAGCTAGAAGCCTATTTGACAGCAGGGGAAGCCGAGCGTGTACTCACGGTGATGATTGATTGGGCTCGATATGCAGAAATTTTTGCTTATGATTATGATAGAGGCATTCTCAGTTTGGAAAACCCAAAATAATGATATCAAAATACTTGCTTGCTTTGCTGCTGATTGCACCACATACTATTTCTGGGGCTATGGCGCCTATGCAAATCAAAGTAGAAACAACAGGTATTTCTGACGTCTTAGAGGAAGAAGTCAAATCTGACCTGAGTTTGTTTTATTTACGTGGCGACCCTCTTATCAGCCCATCACTGATGGATGTTTATATAGACCGCGCCGAAGAAGAAATTGCCCTTGCACTACAACCTTATGGCTATTACAATCCTATTATTCTCAGTCATAAACATTTTGAGAACAACACCTGGCGTGTTGTTTTTGACATACAACAAGGCCAACCGGTCGTTATTCAGGATATTCATATCCATTTAGAGGGGACGGGAAAAAACAATCCTCAAATCATAAAACAGATCCAAAAGTTCCCACTAGAAATAGGCGATGTATTTTCACATGAAACTTATGAGGCGGGCAAAAAAAATATTTTAGGCCAAGCCATATTATCCGGCTTTCTTTCGGCTGAATTTACGGAGCATCGTGTAGAGGTTGATGTAGACTCACAACAAGCTTCCATATACCTTGTGTTGGATACACGAGATATATATTTTTTCGAGCAAACCACTTTTACCGATAGCCAGTTAAGCCATTGCCTGCTCAATCGCTATGTGACCTATAATATCAACGATCCTTTTTCAGCACAAGAATTAGTCCTATTAGAAGATCGCTTACGAAAAAGTGACTACTTTAGCCAAGTCAACGTTCAATCACACCCCAATCATGACCAATTTCGTGTCCCCATATTAGTTGAGCTCCAAGACAACAAACCCAATCATTATATATTTGGTCTAGGGTATGGCACGGACACCGGTGCCCGAGGAAAAGCCGGTTATTTAAGGCGTCGTGTTAATTCAAGTGGACATAAATTTCAAACAGAAGTGCAATTATCACAAATATTCCAAAAAATTGAAGCCAATTATATCATTCCGGGTAAACGACCCTACTCTGACAAAATTACACTACATACAGAATATATAGAAGATGAATATAGCGACAAGCCCGTAGACAGCTTTGAACTTGGGATCAGTGAAAAACGCGACATCTATGGATGGGAAAGAACACTAGATTTAACATTTTTAAAAGAAAAATCTGTCTCTTTTAGTACAAATGCTAAAAGAAAAGATAAACTATTAATCCCCATGTTAGAGCTAAAGAAATCTATTCGAGACAACCCCAACAACCCTAAAAATGGCAGCACACGAATTTTCAGAGTCAAAGGCAGCGTAGAAAATATAGGCAGTGATATCTCGTTTGCGCAAATATACTATCAGCATCGCTGGTTACACACTTTTGATAATAATATAAAATCATTATTTCGCATTGAACTAGGTGCCACCACCCCACAAACTGAAGACAAGGTCCCTTTATCCCAACGCTTTTTTGCAGGTGGTGACACCAGTATTCGTGGGTTTGGCTACAGAAGTTTACCTGCCGAAATCGACAAAGAGGGTATACGGCAGCCTGTGGGTGGCGCTTATTTATTTATTAGTAGCTTAGAATTCTCTAGACCGATTAAAGCCCCTCTCGGAGCACATGTATTTGTTGATACCGGTAACGCCTTTAGAAACAGCACAGATAACCTACAAGTGGGTGTGGGCGCTGGTTTAAGCTACGATACACCTTTTGGCCCAATTAAGTTCTCTATCGCCAAGCCATTAACCAATGCGGCTAATTCTTGGCGTATACATGCGACATTTGGACCGGAAGTCTAAAGAAATCTAAAGCATAACTTATTGATAATTAACGACTTTCTCAACAATTGGTTATATAGCTTCCACATAAGCACAATACACGGTAGAATACATCCTGATTTACTAGACTGGCAGAAAAATGGTTAAACACGTAGAGCCCCTTTTTTTATATAAAAAATTAGTTAAATCAATCAGCTATACTGTTTTGGGTATTGGGGCTTGTGTAGGGTTTTGTTTGTTCACCAATACTGGCAGTATTGCAACGTTAAATCTTATTAATGAACTGACACCCTATAGTATAGAGTTTAAAGAATTTTCAGGTTATTTGGCAGGAAACTTCCAGTTTAAAAACTTATCGTTAGATGTAGAGCAATACCATATCCAAAGTGATAATTTAAATTTATCTTGGGAGCCACTCAAAATACTGAATCAAAAGCTGCATATCACGGATTTTAAAGTCACAGGCTTAAATATCAAAGTCCCAAACACGACTGTTTCTCAAAATACAAACTCAGCAGAAATAGCCAATGCCACAGCCCCTAAAGATATCAAGCTACTGCAACAAGATATTAACCAATATTTACCCCTAGAAATTATAATTGATAATGCAGAAATATTTCGAGCGAAAATTCATCTCCCTGAACAAACACAAGATATTAAATTTTTTAAAATTTCCAATTTTCAATCCACGAACATAATACAAACTCATACTATTGATTATGAAGGCTATTACGGATTTTTGCATGCCCAGCATACACAAAAACTCAATGTGAACTGGAATTTTAAGTTGCCTGAAAAACTAGCCAATATATATGCGTTAAGCGACGTTCATTCTCATGGTGATATATCTATACTCATTGATGATATTGATGATCATAGAGACCAAGTAGCGGCCGTTATTCAAGTAAAATCGTTTCAGCATAATCAATATGACTTCAAAAATATTCATTTAAGTCTTCAAGGCTCTTTGACCCATCATGATATTATATTAAAAGGCAAATCTAATAAAACACCATTTGATTTTAAAATAAAAGGCCTATTGGAAGATAATAGCTGGCAAGCCAAAATCATTCATGCAAAAATAGAGGATCCCCGCTTAAAATCTATTGCCAAAAGCAGTGGTACGATTCGCATATCATATAAAGACAATTGGCGGCTACATTCTGATATACAACTATTAGGTCAAAAAGTATATGGTGGCCTAACGATGAACCACAAAGCCCCTTTTCACTTAAATGGGCAATTTGATATTAACATAAACCAAATCGAAAGCCTGAAAGCGTTTATACCAGGTTTAGCAAAAGCCCAAGGTCAAGCGACAGGCACAATCAAAATTAACGGAACAATGGCACAGCCGGAAATAACAGGCAACGCCACCCTCAAAAAACTAAACTACCCCATTCCACAATATGGTGTCACAGTCATATTAAATGATATTAAACTCAAAAAAACAGACCAACAAATAACCATTGATGGTACGGGTTCAATGAGTAACGGCGGGAATTTCACAGTCCAAGGTACAGCAAAACTCAGCCCTCAACCTAGCTTGACACTGCATCTAAAAGGCCAAAACCTTATTGTCAGTAATACGCCAGAATATTTTATTAAAGCGTCCCCCCATTTAACGCTATCTTTTATAGATAATATCCCTAAACTGGTGGGCAGCATTTTAGTACCAGAGGCTCAAATAAATCGTCATAAACACATTAAAAAGGCAACTCGCTCTAGTGACGTGGTCATTATCAGAAAAAACGCCCCAAAAGTTGCGCCTAAGAAAACATTCAAATCTATCTACCAAGATTTGAATATAGTATTAGGTGACAAAATATTTTATAAAGATCAAGGCTTAACTAGCCAAATTACAGGGCAACTCAATTTACAACAAAAGCCTGATAATATCCCGACTCTAAAGGGTAAACTGAACTTGGTGAATGGAAAGTATAAGTTCCAAGGTCGCGTATTTGAGCTCACTCATGGTCAGCTGCACTTTACAGGCGGCCCGATGAATAAGCCGCTAATAGAAGTCGAAGCCAAGCAAAAAATCATGCCTTCTATTGCCAGTAAAAAGTCTACCTTGCCCTCAGAACCCATTGAAGTCGGCATAAAACTATCTGGTGAAATCAGCCAACCAACGGTAAAGTTTTTCTCTAACCCGACGATGCCAGAAGCGGACATTATGTCTTACCTGATATTAGGCCAACCTCAAAGTGAAGCCTCTGGTGCACAAGCAGAGTTGTTATTTCAGGCCGTGTCTCAACTTTCCAATATGTTTGGTAATGGCAAAAAAGGCAGTACGTTTGATTTAGCGGAGCGCTTAAAATTAGACCATTTTGGCTTATCCAAAGGTAATACCGATAGCTTAGAAGATACAATACTCACCGTGGGCAAACAGCTATCTGATAGATTATATTTGAACTACAGCTTAGGTTTCTTAGATACCAGCAACACCTTTGGTGTGCAGTATGTCTTGGGTAAAAATATCAGCCTAGAAGCCCAAACGGGCAGCACAGGTAGCAGCGCCGATGTAATTATATCTTTTGATTCGGATTGATTTATAATATATTTCACAACTTTATTTTGAGTAATTTTTCGGCACACGGTGCTAATGACTCAGTACAGCGTGCTTTTAAATTCATTTTATAGAGTGAGTCCACGTCTAATTCAACTACTTTAACTTTGTTTCCAGTCTCTTCACATAGTGTACATGCGAAACGCAGATAAGCAACTGACAATGTCTCCGCCATTTCAGCATCTTCTAACAAATAATTCAAAGATTTTACAATGGGTTTTTTAATGGCTTGGTATTTTGCTAATCTCTTTGAATTCCAACAACGAACGAGATCCATTCGATGCACCATGTTCAGTACTTCCCGCGCTAGCTTGGCTTTATCTAGTTTTTGCTCATTATCATCTCCTGAAAATCCATTATAACGAGCCTCTTCGATAAGTTTTGGCTTGCCTTGGCTCATCGCTGCAGATATATTTTGTACTAATGTATCCTCAAATCCTAATTGTGAAGCAATGATTTCAAACATTTCTGCAGAACGTAATATATGTTGTGATCCAACATGGACACTGTCTTCATTTAACCGACCAATCCGCAAACAAAACGCGACTAGTCGAATACAAGCTTTCTCTTGCAATGTTAAGTTTGCCACAACGCCTTTCCAACGTCCTGAGCCTAGAGCATCAATGCTGGTTAATAAACTTTGCGCAGTCACCCATTGCCGGATTGCATGTGTACTATCATGGTTTGGATGATATACCGTAAATTCTTTGCCTTTGACTTTACCTACCTTAAAATCAGAGGCATCTAATTTATATGGTATATTAATAATAGTATCTGATATATCTTGTAATATATTATATTCGATAGAAATATCATCTTTTTCCCAATACCTTTGATACGCGATACCAAATTCAGGAAAATCAAACGAAATTGATTCTCCCATTCTAGAGGGTAAAACATTTTTACTAAAAACTAACATAATACCCCCTATCACTGTCTATCAGTGTTTTTATGTAACATATCTAACAATACATTTTCTGCCAAGCCATTGCCGGCATCATCCAAATGTAAACTTTGTTCCATATCTCGCTCATCCATGGTTGCAATCGCCTCTTGAATTTCGGTAGGCAATTCATCTGCTTTTAGATACTCTGAACTCGATAATAAATATTTCACGTTAAATTGAGTCATTTTATTTTAAGCCCTCATTCTTGATTTTGGTTTTGGCGTTTGTTCAATCTGATATCCATTGTTGTGAAGCGCATCCAAGTAGTTTTCAACAGCCTCATCTAATTGTTCTGTTAACACGGGTTCAGAAGGATAGATTTCACTAGGTGTTTTTGCGTTTGTGTTAATCAACTGCTTTTTAATAAACTCTCTTAATAAATCCTCATCATGAATGGTAATCGCAGAATCTTTACAATTGACCGACATAAAGAGTACGGGTGCTTCCCCTGCTTCAACATTATTGTCAACAAAATCAACCTGAACTTTTTCACCTTTATAATCACTGACATAAGCTAATGCTTTTTCAGGCACTGCTTGGTGACACTCTAATAACCCTGAAGTATCTTCAAATCTCCCAGTATCTAATGCTCGTTGGTAGCTTCTTTGAATCGCCGTTTCTACTTTAGTTGAAACAATAGCGCCTTTCACCATGCCATTTTTGCGTAAAGCATAGTTTGTCGCACTTTTGCTCTGGCTGACTTGGTCCATCAAGAGATGCATATTGCTATTTTTGGCCATTTCAAAAGCTTTATCTCTAATAATTCTTGCCTCATCATGCGTCAACTGAGAAAACAACTTTGGGTCGCCGCCATCAGGTTTTAATAACGACTTATAAGAGTCATTATTTAAATAAACTAAGTTTTGTGGATCCATACCTGCATTTTTAGCATTATTCATTAAGTTGCCAATAGATGAGCCTTTGCCGGATGCTTGACCACCGCCTACAAACATCACCACGGGTACATTATTATCCGCAGAGGACTTATATTGATAAAATGGGTTATACCTAAAATGTTGTTCTATCATGCCATCTAATTTTTGTCCTAACTGTTCTTGATAATCTCTTTGTGTTTCAATTTGGGTCGCCAATTGTGCCACCGTTGAAATCTCAGGGCAATACGGTATTGGAAATTTTACTTTTTTGGCTGCCAGAATCGCTGCGCGCTCTTGACGACTACCTTTTTTCTTGTCCCTTAGAATCAAATCCATTCGTTTAGATACGCTAGATTCAATACTGCCATACAAACCATTAAGTTGGTCTTTTACTTCTGGCTTTAATTGGTTGACAACTTTTTGAATAATATCATTTCGCGTATGTTCGTTCTCAGTCTTAAGATAAACCGTTACATATGCAGCAACATCGTGTAGTAATTGACGTTCAGGCTTAAAAGCTACCAGCGAAATAGGTGATTTCTTCGTTGGTTCAATCGTTGCTTCCATCATAGCGCCAATAATAGCTGGTGCTTGATAACTATTATCACCATCCAAAAATGAAAAATGCTCTAATTCTAAATCCTTTGGAATTCCTGTTTTATAGTTTTTATCAGCTGTTTTAGATAAGTATTGCATCAATACGCTCGTTGAGCCAATGGTCGACACTTCAGGAAATAACTGTTCATAAGTATCTTTTGATACTTCTTTTGCTAAACCAGATTTTATGTTATTTTTCTTGTTTTCTAGCTTAGCTAATGCATCCCTATATTTGCTCTCTAATGCTTTGTACTCTAAAGTAATCGCTAAGTATGGATTTAGCTTATCTGCCAAGTTAGAAAATCCAACTTGCTTTGATAAAATGAATAATTCGTGCTCTACTTGTATCAGCTCTTGGTGGATTTGATCAGAGTCTTTGCGCACCGCTGCAACAGCTTCCTGTGTAGAGTGATTGTTTAGTTTTCTATTCGCTTGCAATAGCTTATCAATTCGTTGTGATAAGACTGTTTTAGAAACCATAACATTATCTTCATTTTTCTTGTGCTGACTATACAGCTTTTTGATTTCTGAGTTCTCTTCCATCAATTTTTTGACCTTATTGTCATTTAGCACAATATGACCTTTTTTGTGCTGACTTAATAAGAACAACACTAATCCAGTATGCTTATAAGCCACTGCCAAATCTAATGCACACTGCCCGTCTGCGTTCTCTTGATCAGGATTAGCCCCCGATAATATTAATTTTTGCATTTGTGCCGTACGACCACTACGTGCTATTGCGTGAATTGAGTCATCCATTTCATTATCGATTTGTTTCACTTTACCCTGTAACTCTTGATGCAATTTGGCTTTGTGAATCAACTGATTATTATACAAAATTGTATCTTGCAAGGATTTTTCAAAAGCATCACCATTCCCTTCCAAAAACATCGATTCTAATGATATATCCGAAAATCCATCTATGAATTTAAACTTTTCTTGTATATCCTTCAACAAAAATGGCCCCGTAAATTCTAATAAAGAATGTCCGCCACTCACGGCCGACATAGTAGAAATCATTGATTTAAAATAATTTTCCATTGCCGTTTTGTCTTTGAACTGCAAATTCCCTTCATCATGCAGCTTCATCATCATTTTCATTTGCACTAACAAAGTACCTGAAATACTATTAGAGAATGGATGAACCAATTGATCCATAGCATAATTTGTCCAGTTGGCATCAACATCATATGTAGAACGGTCGCTAGGTTTGTAATAACAAAATGCTTCATCTGACAAAGCTGCATCGTTGGCAGATAATGGCATATGACCTCGCAAGATACCTAAATGTCCCGCTCTGGTGCTATTTTGCTCTTCTGGTTTTGAAATTCGCCCACGGTTTTCCCCTTCGTAAATCCCCAATTGGTAAATTTCATTACCTGGCAAATCTTCACCTGAATATAAACCATTTTTTCTATATTTTTGTATTTTTGTACTCAAAATCATAGACAATCTAGTCGATTTAACGATAAGCAATGCTTTTTCTTTTTCAGTATCACTATAATCAGGATTGTTTTGAACTCGATTAATCATATCGGCATATTCTTTATGCATATCATAATCATCATCGGCTATCTCACCAGAGAATAATCTATCAATACCCTCTTGTTCTTTTTTGCTGATGCCTTTGATAAAGTCATCGGAATTTTGACCATTTGCTAGTCTTTCAGATTGTTCCTTAGTATAATCGCGCTTTAATACACGTTCACCTGTTTGTTTGAATTTCTTAGCATCAATATCACCTCCTAATCCTTCAAAACAATCTTTAATAGACTGATAATGTGCTTTCAGTTGCTCTAATTCTGCTTGCTCTAACGCAGCATGGCTGCTATTGATTGATAAATGTGTTTCAAAATAACGCCTTGATGCATCATTATTAATAACACTTGGCGCTTTAGACACATGATATTCTTCTAGTGCCGAGTCATTTAGCCATTGCGTTAACAAATCTTTATCTGCCTGAGTTTTAAAGCCTTTCAGATATAGAGCCTTTAATTGCTTTGTTTTTTCAGTATCGGTATTTTGATATCGGTCAATCAATAGCAATAATGCTTGGCCAACCGAAATTGTCATTGGCGCTTTTGCCTCAGGATTTGATTCTTTTTCAAGATCAAAGTATTTAGTTACCGGTGACTCATTTAGCGACTTCGCCTGAGACAAGCGTGCTAAAACTTCATGAATATCTGGTCTGTGTGCAGGATTTTTTGATTTCATCCTGGCAATCAGATGTTTCATTTCATCGTCACGTTGACCTAACGTTAAGTCTCTATCAAATAATGCGCCTAAAGCATAAATATCAGATGCATATGAATATACACCGTCATGTTTGTCCCAATATCCATCATTTCGGTTGGCGGCACCACGGTTTTTCTTCCACACACCTATTTCAGGCGCCATATATCGTCGACTACCCCTTGCTTTACCCGTGACTTTGGTATCTTGCTCCTCTTCTAAAACAAAAGACAAATCAAAGTCTATTGGTCTGATTTTACCTGTTTTATCAATTAATAAATTCCCGGGGTGGATATCACCATGAATAATATTTTTCTCTTGTAATGAAAGGAGCGCTTTAGCGGCTTCCAAGCCTGTTGCTATTTTTTGATGCCTAGTATTAATATTGGCTAAATTATCTCTAAGTTCCACTCCTGGTAAATGCTTCATAATGGCATATTCTTTATCTTGGATTGTTTTTACGCCATTTTTACCCGTAATCCATTTTGTCGCTTCTGGCCGTTTCACCACAAAATCGCCCAAGTGATAACCCATTTTTTGAGAAATAATTTTATTCGCATCATTCTTTGATTTGGATGATATTCTGACAATATCCGTGGAGCCATCTTCCCATTGAACCGTTTTAATTTGACAACTTTTACCATGTGCCACTATCCCTTCTTTCATCTCATTTCCTTGACGATCGGTGAATACTTTAGCTCTTGCCATCACACCTAATTTAGGACCTTGCTCTGTTTGTAAAACGATAAAAGAATGATTGAGTTCAGGATATTTTTTTCTAGAAATAGAAAATGATTCGTTTTGCTCATTCTTATTCAGTGTAGACATAATTTCTTTTGCCCGACGCCATTCTTCTTGGCTAACAGATACGTTATTATTTTTTGCTTTATACCAGGATGCCTCTATGCCAGTTTCATCTTTGGTTTTAACTTCTTCTGGTTCAATACTCAGAGTGAGTGCGGGTGTTACTACTTGCGTCGAAACTAAGTAGCTATTGATTAATGGTAGTTGCCTAGGATCTAATAATTTTGCCCATGGCATCAGCCCTTGTAAAATTCCAATCATGATAGTGTCCTCTGTAAACTTTAAAGTGAGTGTTTATTCGCTTACAAGTAAGATAGAGGTTTTGATGGGACTTTTCAATGTTAGTTATCTAAAATAAAACTAATTAGGACAGAGGGCTATTCTTCTCAGACACTTAACCTCATAATTTAGGACAGCCCTATATTGAAATCACATAAACATGCTGTTAGCATATACACGTATTTTTAAATAACGGATTTCACAGAAATGGTTTCACCGCGCTCAGAGCTAATCGACTTAGAAGCTACGCCCTACTATCATTGTATAAACCGTTGCGTTCGCGGCTCTTTTCTTTGTGGCGACATGCCTGAGCTCAATAAAAACTACGATCACCGTAAAGAATGGATAGTCTCTAGAATTAAATTTCTATCCCAAATATTTGCCATTAGAATCTGCTCCTATGCCATCATGAGCAATCACTATCATCTCGTCTTATTTGTTGATACAAATAAAGCCAATCAATGGACTACAGATGATGTCAAAAATAGATGGGCTAAATTATTTCCACAAAATGCTAAAAACTTTAATCAACAACGCTCCTCTTTATCAACAGAAATCATTGAACAAAAAATCACTCAATGGCGTGAACGTTTATACGATATTAGCTGGTTTATGCGCTGCCTAAATGAGCTCATCGCCAATCTGTCTAATAAAGAAGAGGAAAATAAAGGGAAATTTTGGAATGGTCGTTTTAAATCTCAAGCACTCTTAGATGATGCAGCTCTATTAACTGCTATGGCCTATGTTGATTTAAATCCTATTAGAGCGAAAATATCTAAAACACCAGAACAATCAGATTTTACGTCAATTCAAGAAAGGTTAACGCACCTTCAAAAACACACTAATACACAGCTAAATGCTAATAGCATTCATAATGCCAAACAACCAAAAAACCTCATGTCTTTTGATAGTAATAACTTAAATGATAAGATTAACTTCGATCTTTATGATTACATACAACTGGTTGAAGAAACTGGTCGGACTATTAGGGAAGATAAACCTGGGTTTATTCCAGGAAATATTGCACCTCTTTTGTTGAGGTTGAATTTAGCACCCAGCGGTTGGATAAGCATGACCCAGTTATTACAAAGCCATTTTTCTCGTGCTATTGGAGCGGCCGACAAGCTCATAAAGTTTACCAAAGATAATTTAAAACAAGCGCCTAAAGGTATGAAAATAGCTAATGCGTGTTATCAATAGAAATTTTATTCTGGTTTTTAATATTAATCCCTATTTTTCAAATCAAGACTAAGATTTTATTATCAACAATACACTGTCAACCCATGAAATCCACATCGATTTTTATATCCTAATTATACAAAGTAGTTTTTTTTAAATTCAAGTTGTTAATTTAGAACATTTATGTTGTTTTATTATAGGGCTGTCCTAAATAAAAAAATAAGAAATAGGAATAGTTCTATACGCAAATAAGCCCCGCCAAGATGACGGGGATAGTAATATCAATTAAGCAAAATATCTTGCGTTAATTTTTTCTTATTTAGTAACTGCCGAAGGTGCGCCAAGCTTTCAACCTGTATCTGCCTAACACGTTCGCGTGTTAAATTAATTTCAGCACCTACTTGCTCTAAGGTAGACTGTTGAAACCCTCTTAGACCAAATCTTCTGACAATCACATCTTTTTGTTTTTCATTTAAAGTATCTAGCCAATAATCGACCGATTTTTTAAAGTTTTCTTCCATAAGTAAAAGCATTGGATCATGATCAATTTCTTCTTTAATCGTATCCACAACGGTTCTATCCGTTTCAGATGATACGGGTAAATCTAATGAAGACGTTTTCTCATTTAGATCTAAAATTCTTTCAATCGCTTTTTTAGGCTTGTCCAGCGCAGTCGCAATTTCTTCATAATTAGGCTCATGATCCAGTTTATGCGATAATTCTCGGCTAGTGCGCAAATAGACATTCATCTCTTTGACAACATGTATGGGTAAACGAATCGTGCGCGTTTGATTCATCAAAGCCCGTTCAATGGTTTGCCGAATCCACCAAGTACCATACGTCGAGAATCGAAATCCTTTTTCAGGATCGAATTTTTCTACTGCCCGGATTAAACCTAAGTTCCCTTCCTCGATCAAATCCAGCAAAGCCAATCCTCGATTGATATAGCGTCTAGAAATCTTAACCACTAAGCGCAAATTACTCTCAATCATTTGATTTCGTGACGTTGCACAGCCCTCTCTTAATTTTCGAGTATAATATACTTCCTCTTCAGCCGTTAACAAAGGCGCAAAACCAATTTCACCTAAATATAAGTGTGTTGCATCTAATGATTTAGCAGAAGGCTCCTCTCCTATTGCTTCTTTTTTCGATACTTTGCTCGCTTTAGCTTTTCCCATCTTCGTAGGAATTGAATCTAAATCCGTTTTTTCACCAGTCATCTTTTGACCACTGGCTTTATTTTTACTGCAAACTTCACCCAACTCCTGAGCCATTGTCGGATCTCCTTGTTATTCTGGTTTACATCTCTGATATAATTTTTGTGATGGCATCCAGATCTTCTAATATTCTTCCAAAGCGCTCATCGCCTAAGGCTGTCTCTATACGCATTTGAGCCTGATTCCATAGTGGCATCCCTCTCAGAAGCGTTTCCTTGCCTTTTTCCGTCAGCCCATATGCTTTAGACCGTTTGTCTCTAGGCTCCATAGTCTGTATGAACCCTAACTTCTCTAACGGCTTTAAATTCCGTGTTAGTGTGGTTCTGTCCATTACCAAAGTATGTGCCATCTCAGTTAGCGTACGAGCCGAAGCTGAGTCCATTGAAACCAATAAAGTAAACTGCGTGGCTCTAATACCCGCAGGCTCTAATTGGTGATCGAAAAACTGAGTCACCGCACGAGTTGTTTTACGTAGGTTGAAACAACTACATCTCGGATTGATCGTCTTAGGATCGATATACTGGTTATTTTGTTCGTTGGCTTCCATTAGGTATCCCCCTCACAAAAAAGTGTAGGATCCCGCACCCCTGATTTACAAGGAAAAATAGTTAGTTTTCATAAATAATTTTTAACTCATTGCAATTACTCGCAATTTATTTTCTAAAGAGATAAAATTCTCTATGAACGAATAGAGGCAGCAGCGTATAAACCTACAGCTCTTAGCTAAGACCTACTAAATACTTTTTTGGAGCTGAATAAATATGCCATGGATAAATTTTCAGCAGGAGATCCCTTAAATGAACGATAAATTTGACACGCAACAAACCCTAAACATTAATAACAAAAACTATGAGTATTTCAGCCTGAAATCTCTTCCCGCAAACTTTAATGTCGATCGATTGCCCTTTTCCTTAAAATTATTGCTGGAAAATTTATTGAGGTTTAAGTCAAAAGGCCATACAGACGATGCCGATATCGAAGCTTTTCTGAACTGGGATCCCAAAGCCACGCCCTCCCAAGAAATCGCCTTTACCCCTAGCCGGGTCATTTTGCAGGATTTTACCGGCGTACCCGCCGTTGTTGATTTGGCCGCTATGCGCGTCGCGATGAAAGCACTAGGTGGCAACCCTAATAAAATTAACCCGCTCAATCCTGTAGAACTCGTGATTGATCACTCTGTAATGGTTGATCATTTTGGCAGTAAAATGGCTTTTAGTCAGAATACGGCTCTAGAATATGAACGAAACTTAGAACGTTATGCATTCCTCAGATGGGGACAAGAGGCTTTTGAAAACTTCAAAGTCGTTCCACCCGGAACGGGGATTGTCCATCAGGTGAATTTAGAACACTTAGCACGCGTTGTATTTGAAAAACAACAAGGTGAAAAGACCATTTTATTCCCAGATACATTAGTCGGTACAGACTCCCATACCACCATGATTAATGGCTTAGGTGTTTTGGGCTGGGGCGTTGGCGGCATAGAAGCAGAAGCCGCCATGCTAGGGCAACCCATCACTATGCTAATCCCTCAGGTTATTGGCTTTGAATTAACAGGTACAATACCGGAAGGCGCCACCGCAACAGATTTGGTTTTAATTATTACACAAATGCTACGTGCAAAAGGCGTAGTCGGTAAGTTTGTAGAATTTTATGGCGATGGTTTAAACCATCTACCGCTTGCAGACAGAGCAACCATTGCTAATATGGCACCAGAATATGGCGCCACCTGTGGTCTCTTCCCCATCGACCAAGAAACATTAAACTTTTTAAAGCTAACAGGCCGAACAGAATCACAAATAAAAATAGTCGAAGCATATGCCAAAGCCCAAGGATTTTTCCGAGAAAAAGGCCAAAAACCTGCTGAATATACCGATTCTTTACGCTTAGACTTAAGCGAAGTGGTTCCCTCTATTGCCGGCCCTAAACGCCCCCAAGATAGAATTCCTTTAAATGAAGCCAAAGCCGCTTTTGCGAAAACCATCAAACAGCAATTAGCCGAAAGAGAAAGTTCTTCTGCAGACGATAATGCCATAAATGAAGGTGCCCATATTTTAGAGGGAGAAGTCCCGCTTGAAATTGATGGTAAAACATTAACCCTGAATCATGGCGATATTGTCATCGCCGCTATCACCAGCTGTACCAATACATCCAACCCAGCCGTTATGCTAGCTGCAGGTCTGGTCGCGAAAAATGCTATCAAAATGGGATTGACAACCAAACCATGGGTCAAAACCAGCTTAGCCCCCGGCTCACAAGTGGTAACAGATTACTTAGAAAAAGCTGGTTTACTAGATAGCTTAAGCCAATTAGGCTTTAATTTGGTTGGATATGGCTGCACAACCTGTATTGGTAATTCAGGCCCACTGCTACCGGCTGTTGACCAAGCGATACACCAAGGCCACCTGCAAGCTTCTGCAATACTATCAGGCAATAGGAATTTTGAAGGACGAATTCATCCTCAAGTTCGCAATGCCTATTTGGCATCTCCCCCTCTTGTTGTTATATATGCGCTAGCTGGCACAATGAACATAGATTTAGATAAAGAGCCTTTGGGAAAAGACAAAACAGGTAAAGCGGTATTTTTAAAAGACTTGTGGCCTACCAATGAAAAAGTGCAACAGGCTGTTCAAAAATCTTTACAACCTGAAATGTTCACAAAACGCTATAACGCTGTATTTGATGGTGACCAAAATTGGCAAAACATCAAAGTGAACAAATCTGAGCTTTATGATTGGCAAGAGGATTCAACTTACGTTAAACACCCAACCTTCTTTGAAAACATGACAAAAGAAGTGCCAAAAATCAAGGACATTAAAAATGCCAGAGTATTAGTCAAAGTCGCAGATTCGGTCACCACTGACCATATTTCCCCTGCAGGTGCCATTTCTCCAAACTCCCCAGCTGGCCAGTATTTAATCGAGCATAAGATTCCAGCCAATCAATTTAATTCCTATGGCTCAAGACGCGGCAACCATGAAGTCATGATGCGTGGTACTTTTGCGAATATTCGTTTACGTAATCAACTCGCACCAGGAACAGAAGGCGGCTGGACACAACATCAACCATCAAAAGAACAAATGAGCATTTTCGATGCCTCACTAAAATATGCCGCTGAGAATACGCCCCTGATTGTTCTGGCTGGTAAAGAATATGGTACAGGTTCTTCTAGAGACTGGGCAGCCAAAGGAACGCGTTTACTCGGTGTACGAGCCGTTATTACAGAAAGCTATGAGCGAATTCATCGTTCCAATCTTATTGGTATGGGTGTCTTACCCTTACAATACCTTGAGGGGGAATCAGCGGCTAGCTTAGGGTTAACAGGCGAAGAATCTTTTAGCATTGAACTCAAAAATCTCAAACCCCAAGGTGAAGTAACAGTTCAAGTCAATGGCAATGACAAAACCAAACAGTTTACCGCCAAAGTCAGAATCGATACACCGAAAGAATTTGCTTACTATCAACATGATGGCATTTTGCATTATGTATTGAGAAATTTAGCACAACAATAATGTCCATTCCCAACTAAAATTAAGGTTACAAAACAATGAGCCAACTGAATACTCGCAAAGTATCCGACAGTATGGGTGAAATGGAAGTACCGGAAGATGCTTTATACGGTGCGCAAACACAGCGTGCTATTGATAATTTCCCTATTTCCGGCTTGCCGATGCCTAGGCAGTTCATTCAAGCAATGGGCTGGGTCAAAAAAGCCTGTGCTCTGTCGAACCAATCACTGGGTAATATGGATGATAAAAAAACAATCGCCATCACAGACGCGGCCGATAAAGTCGCCGCAGGTGATTTAGACGCACACTTTCCGATTGATGTATTTCAAACCGGCTCTGGCACTAGCACCAATATGAATACCAATGAGGTGATTGCGCGCTATGCCACGCTCGAAGCCGGCGTTGAGGTTCATCCTAATGATGATGTCAATATGGGACAAAGCAGCAATGATATTATCCCAACGGCTCTGCATGTCAGTGCGGCTTACCAGACTCAAAATCAGCTACTCCCAGCCCTGCAAAAGCTCAAACAAACCATAGACACCAAAGCAAAATCTTTGGAAAACATTACCAAAACAGGCAGAACCCACCTAATGGATGCCATGCCTGTCACTATGGGACAAGAATTAAGCGGCTGGTCACAACAAATTCAAAATGGCATAAGCCGCATTGAATTCGCCATGGCCGATATATTAAAGCTCGCGATTGGTGGCACAGCGGTCGGAACAGGTATTAATGCGCACCCTGACTTTGGGAAAAAAGTAGCCGCTGCCTTATCTACAGAAGCCAACCTCTCTTTTCAAACCAGTCCTAATCGCTTTGAAAGCTTGAGCTCACAAGACGCTATTGTGGCTTTATCAGGACAAATTCGAGTGGTAGCAGTCAGCTTAATGAAAATCGCAAATGACTTAAGATGGATGAATAGCGGTCCACTAGCAGGCATTGGTGAAATCCACTTACCCGCCCTACAACCGGGTAGTAGTATTATGCCTGGTAAAGTTAATCCCGTGATTTGCGAATCAACCATGATGGTTTGTGCCCAAGTCATAGGCAATGATACGGCTATTGCCGTGTCTGGCCAACATGGAAATTTTCAGCTAAATGTTATGCTCCCTGTCATTGCATACAACATATTACAAAGCATCCAGCTGATTGCCAACACATCGACTGTATTAGCAGAAAAAGCCATTGCAGGCTTTACAATCAATCAGGATAATATTAATGAAAAATTATCCAGAAATCCTATTTTAGTGACAGCGTTGAATCCTGTCATTGGATATGAACTAGGCGCCAAAATTGCTAAAACAGCCTATGCAGAAAACAGACCGCTATTAGAGGTTGCTTTGGAAATGACAGATTTGTCTGAGTCTGACATCAAATCTTATTTAGATCCCTTTGTTTTAACCAAAGGCGGACTAGTGGGTAGTCAATAATTAATCTTAAATATATTATGCCGTAGGCACACCTGCGGCACGTAATATGACATAATACATCCCAGTTATTCAGGCCGTTTGCTTTCTGTCTGATTATGGTTAACTTTGCTTGTTTTGTAACTGGATGAGTGATGTTCTGACTTTTGCTCATTGACTTCTTGAACTGACGCAATAACAACATTGCGCCCATGCTCTTTGGCTTGATATAACGCCTCATCTGCCGCAGCAACTAAAGACTCCGATACAAAGTCTTGCTTAGCCTTTGCACAAGAAACCCCCATGCTGGCACTCACATACCCTTTGGGAGAACCAATGTTTTTTAGCTTTAACGCCTCAATAGCCGCTCTAATACGTTCACCAATCTCCATGGCCTCTTCTTGTGGGGTATTCGGTAAAATAACACTGAACTCCTCCCCACCATAGCGTGCAGCAATATCTCCACTTCTAAATAAAGACGTTTTGATAGTTTGTGCGACTTGTTTGAGACAAGCATCGCCCGCTTGATGGCCATAAGTGTCGTTGTATGGCTTAAAATGATCAATATCTATCATAATCAATGAAGAGGGTGTTTTATCTCTGTGAGCCATTCGACAGGTCCTCTCCAAGCCTTCTTCAAATGCTCGTCTATTGGCTAATAACGTTAAAGGATCTTTTAAGGACAGTTCTGATAACAATTGATTTGATGTGACCAGCCTTTCATTCAAATCTTGCAGCTGATTCCCAAAATCAATAAGATTTTCTCTGCGCGAAACAATACGTCTTAAAGCCCCTATTTTGGCTTTCATTAACTCAAAAGAAATAGGTCTTGTTATAAAGTCATCTGCGCCCGCATTCAAAGCTGCAATTATATTACTGTCTGAGTTATCATGACTCATCAACATAATCGGCAACCAACTGGTAATATGGTAACAAGATTCCTTCAACTTTTGGGTGACTTCAATACCAGACATATCTGATAGATCTGTATCTAATATAATTAAA
Organism: Uncultured Candidatus Berkiella sp.; assembly: GCA_964633725.1. GTDB lineage: Bacteria > Pseudomonadota > Gammaproteobacteria > Berkiellales > Berkiellaceae > Berkiella_A. The sequence goes on along the minus strand of CAZWHY010000011.1, from coordinate 53,436 downwards.
TCCAGCGACTCTTCTTCTAGCATTTTTATTGCTTTTACACCATTATCTGCCACAACACAGTCGTGCCCAAGGTCAGATAGGTATTGTATTAGTTTTTTCAGGGATTCAGGCTCTTTATCACAAAGCAAAATTTTCATTTATAACTGCCTATTTTACGAGTATTTTATTATTTGGTATTTTTAATTTAATGTACCCACACTTGAGAACAATGGTACATATAAATAAGAATAGACTTTATTATTTAGTATTTCTGAATTGAAATTCATTAATTGAGTATTTTTGTGGCTTTAAACTGTGCTTTAATATGTATTTGTTTGCAGTACTGTAATTAGCTAGAGGATGAGTTTATACCATGATGTTAGAGTCCGAACTGAGGATAAATCTACTAGATAGCTTTGATAACCTCAATCTGGCTATTGAAAGACTCTCTTGCGCTATTTTAAATGACAATGTTTTAGTTGCATGGCTACAAGAAATCAAAGGCTTTTCTGAGCTCGTCATCCCAAATCAATCGTATCGTCAACAAATTTGCTCTGTGATAAAACGTTTAGAATATTTTGACGACCAACAACCCAGAGAAATTATTGTTGCGGCTGGATTTATCGGCGCATCAAATGAGACAATTGCACTTGCCGAAATGGTGAATTTAAGAAAATTTCATTTCAAACAAAACATGTTGGCACTAAAAACCACTAAGCTCAGCCTAAAAGAGAAAAAAATTGCAGAAGGCATACAGCTTATTTTATCTAACCGCCCCTCTTCTACGTCACGTGCTTTACATAATATAGGCTTAGCGCGTTTACATTTAAAACAGTGTTATAGACAACTGCCTGTTTTAAAACAAGCCCCTAAAAAAATCAACTGGACATGGGCGCATACACGCTCAATTAAAAAAATTACCGCGGCAAAAGCATGCGAGATGCTGGCCAAAAAGGGGAACCATACCCACATCGCTTTGCAACTGCAAAAATGTCAAACATTACCCGCTAACGAACCATTAGCCATTATCCAAGAACTCGCACCACATTTGCGTGCTAATATTGTCTTTGAAGAAAAAAAACAAATAAAAAGAATGATGATCAAAGGACCATTACCTATATTTTTTCCGGCAGCATCACACACACCGTGCCCTGAGTTTAAGCCCCCGAAGGAAAAACAAGATAAAAATAAAAACAGGATGATTCGAAACGATGTACGCATTGACCCAGTCGTATTTTTACCGGCTATTAGGGCACACCGTTATACCAAATAGATCTGAATCAAATAAGGATATAGTAAAATGATTCAAACCAACATACAACCACAAGATTTTGCACTCCCTGAGAATATACACCAGGTGATGTTGGGGATTTTTGATATCGATGGCGTTTTCAGAGGCAAGCGCATGTCAAAGCAAAAATTCGTACAATCTATGGAAAGCGGATTTGGATTTTGTAATGTTGTACTAGGTTGGGATATTAACGATCAACTATATGACAATACGACTTTTACGGGCTGGCACACCGGATATCCTGATGCCAAAGTACAAATAATACCAAACTCTATGCGTCAACTTCCTTTTGAAGAACATACAGCATTATATTTGTGTGAGTTTGTTGGAGAGGCTGGAAAAATTTGCCCCAGACAAGTTTTAAAAAACGTATTAAACAGAGCCGCTCAACATGATTTATTTTTTCATTCGGCATTAGAGTATGAATTTTTTATGTTTGATGAAACGCCTCAAAGTGTACAAGAAAAAGACTTTCGGAACTTAAAACCTTTTACCCCGGGTAATTACGGGTATTCTGTGCTCCGACACTCTGTACAACAAGCATTTCACGAATCTTTACTTAACTTAGCCAGAGCAATGAATTTTGAAATAGAAGGTTTGCATTGCGAAACCGGCCCCGGTGTATTAGAAGCCGCCATAGGTGTTGATGAAGCACTAAATTCTGGCGATAAAGCCGCTGTATTTAAGACTTTTACTAAAGTGTTAGCTCAACAACAATCCCTCATGGCGACATTCATGGCCAAATGGTCTCCTCATCACCCTGGTCAAAGTGGACATGTGCATATTTCTGCGCAAAACAAAAATCAGGAGCCTTTGTTTTATGATCCCAAACGCGAGCATCATATCTCTAAAACGATGCTTTATAGTTTAGGAGGACTGCAACAACTCGCACCTGAGTTTACAGCACTTTTCGCACCCACGATTAATTCTTATACCAGGCTTGTGCCGGGCTTTTGGGCACCAACACACTCAAATTGGGGAATCGATAACCGCACTTGCTCTATTAGAGTTATTCAAGGCAGCGCCCAATCACAGCGCATTGAGTTTAGAGCAGGGGGTGCAGATGCGAACCCCTATCTAGCACTAAGCGCCGCCATTGGCGCAATGGTATGGGGTATTGAAAATAAAATCGTCCCCACAGCGCCAGTAGAAGGCAATGCTTATACCCAACAAGGCGAACATAGCATCCCTTTACCCACTCACCTACTAGATGCTGCCAATAGATTCAAGCAATCTGAAGCCGCCAAAGAGCTATTTGGTCATGAATTTGTGGAGCACTTTAGTGCAACGCGTGAATGGGAAGTCCGACAAGCCAACCAGGCCATTACCGATTGGCAGTTAAAAAGATATTTCGAGGCAATATAAAATGCATGAATTTAAGATTATTAGCCCAGTGGACCAATCTATCTATGCGACGATTGCTTATCATAATACCAATCAAATCCAACAGGCTTTGACCGAGGCTGAATCTGCGCAAAAAATATGGCAATCTAGCCCCTTAAATGAGCGTATTCAAAAACTAAACCATTTTTGCATAGCGCTCAATCAAAACAAAGATAACATATCACGAGCGATTACTTGGCAAATGGGCAGACCCATCCAGCAGACAGCCGGTGAGTTGCGTGGCGTGGCAGAGCGTACAGAATATATGATTCGGATATCTGAACAAGCTTTATGCTCAAAAACCATTCAAAAAAGTCCCCAGTTAACACGCAAAATAGATTTTGAGCCGGTTGGCATTGTGATGAATATTGCGCCTTGGAATTATCCACTCTTAACCGCCATTAATGCAATTATACCAGCGTTATTGTCGGGCAACGCTGTTATTTTAAAGCACGCTGCCCAAACCGCACTCTGTGCTGAGATACTATACAAGGCTTTTTTGGAATGTGATTTACCCAAAGGACTGTTTCAGTTTTTAAATATAGATCACAATATTTGTGAGAAAATATTACAAAGCGGTCAAATACAAGCACTTTGCTTCACCGGCTCCGTCAAAGCAGGTCTATATTTACAATCTGTTATTAGCCAACAATCGATGTTAACCAATTTTGAGCTGGGCGGGCATGATGCCGCTTATGTTAAAGCGGATGCTGATATAAGTTTTAGCGCCATAAACCTATGCGATGGTGCCTTTTTTAATGCAGGACAATCCTGTTGTGGTGTCAAACGCATTTATGTGCATCAATCACAATATAAAAATTTCCTGGAAAATTACATTTCAGAAGCACAGAAACTAAAACTGGGTTCTCCACTAGACAATACAACAACATTGGGTCCTGTGGTCAGTTTACAAGCCGCTCAGACAATCCAAGAACAAATTACGCATGCCTGCCAACAAGGCGCCGAATTAGTATATGGTACCGACAATGCAAAACAAGTTTTCGATAATAATTATCTGACACCCAAAATACTGACTCAAGTCGATCATAGTATGGATATCATGCATCAAGAGATATTTGGCCCAGTGGTTAAAATTCAATCTGTCCAATCTGATCAAGAGGCGGTAAAACGAATCAATGACAGCCAATTTGGCTTAACCGCCTCTATCTGGAGCGAAAACCTAGAGTCATCTTATATATTAGCGCAAGACATCCAAGCAGGAACCGTATTTGTCAATCGCTGCGATTATCTTGATCCGGCTCTGGCTTGGGCAGGATTAAAATTGTCTGGTACAGGTTGTAGCTTATCCGAATTAGGTTTTCAGAATCTCACACGCCCCAAATCTTATCATATTCGCAGGAGCGGTTTATGAATCAATTACAGGCTTGGAGTTTCCCAACCCAGATATTATTTGGTTGTGATGCCGTTCATCAATTGCCCAATATTTGCAAACAGCATAACCTGCAAAAACCATTATTGGTCACCGATCCATTTTTAGCCAAAAGTAGTATGGCACAAGGTATTATTCAAAACCTTAAAAAGCAAAATATCTTGGTGAGCGTTTTTAGCGAGATAAAATCCAACCCCACAGATGTTCAAGTGCAAGCCGGGAAGGCTCAGTTTTTAGAGAAAAATTGTGATGGCATTATCGCATTAGGGGGTGGCAGCCCTATTGATGTGGGCAAAGCAATTGCTTTATTAGTTAATCATAGCTTTACACTGTCAGAACTAGAAGATGTGAGGGACAATCATAAAAAAGCAACACATATTATTCCGCCCATTATTGCGATTCCAACAACCGCTGGTACAGGTGCAGAAGTGGGCAGAACAGCGGTGATACATGACACACAACAAAATCGAAAAATGATTATATTCCACCCCAATTTGCTCCCCACAGCTGTTTTAGCCGATCCAAAACTCACACTGCCACTCCCGGCAACACTCACAGCGGCCACAGGTATGGATGCACTCTCTCACTGCTTAGAAGCTTATTGTACACCGAGCTTTCACCCCAGTGCAGAAGGTATTGCCCTAGAAGGTATGCGTCAAATAAAAAATAATTTAATACAAGCATATCAAAATGGTCACAATATAGAAGCACGTAGCAGCATGTTAGCAGCCTCTCAAATGGGGGCAATCGCATTTCAAAAAGGCCTAGGGGGAATGCATGCATTAGCGCATGCGATTGGTGCATTGTATGACTATCATCACGGCTTGCTCAATGCTATATTAATGCCCTATGTCTTAGAATTTAATTATCCCGTTTTAATCGAGAAGCTATCTCGCTTAGAGAGATTTTTAGGACTTAAAACTAATGAGGGGAAATCTATATTGACTTGGGTACAGGATTTAAGAAAACAACTTGATATTCCTAATACTTTATCTGAATTAGGTATGACGCACGACTATCACCCAAATTTGATTCAGCTCGCACTATCTGATCCTGCCTGTAGTGGCAATCCTATTAAACTACAACAGCACAATTTGAAGCTCATTTTAGATAAAGCATTAGGAATGGGCATGTAATAACTTAGGCCACTAGCGCAAACCAAACTGCACTGTATTAATATGATCAATATCTGACGCATCATCGCTAGAATGTGAAGAATGAAGCTGAATCTGAGATTCATTTTTATAACGATACAGTAATGATAACTCTGATTCAGGTACCAATAAATCTGCTAACGAATCTATTTTATTTATACAATCTAAATTATCCAGCGCATCAGAATCTGATTTTTGAGGTATAAACCGATGATAGAAATTTTTGACCAAAGCGGCACAGGGTACAAAAAATAAATAGCTCAATGGTACAATAGCCGCCATGGGAGACATCAATATATTGGGCAACCAAGAAATAGGCACGGGCAATAAGGGCAAGCCCAATATGGTCAGTAACGAACCATAGATCAATCCTAAAAATAATAGATATAATAAATGACTACTGGTGTTTAATTTATATCTGGGATTGAGCCTTTCTATTAAACCTACCACAGGTGATTTAATATGATAAAACAGCTCATTCGTTAGTGTTCTCAAGAATCGATATGGCAATAAAATAAAAAATAGCATATTAAAACTAAACTGTGCTGTTGCAACAGGAAAATCTACAAATACTTTGTGCACATCTAGTTTCTCATCTAAAAAATAGTGTAGTGATTGCTTTAGATTTCTCCAAGTTTTTTTGAACCGTATTTTCTCCATCTGAAAAAATGTAAAAAACCTGTCACTACCATTCAAGAAATACCAAAATAAATCTGGTTGAAACGACTCTAAAATCATTCGCTTATAAAACGTATTGGTATTATTGCTATGGATCACAAACCGTCGCTTCACCCATTTTTCATACTCTAACAAGCTCTTATTGTTGGGTTCAGATTGCAAGGATTTTTCTAATTCTGCCATCATCCAAAAGAGTGCCGACAATTTTAATAATTTTCGTATGCCTATCGGGTATTGCTCAGAATAAAAAGACTCTGGGGAGAAACCTGGTTTTTTGTTCCAAACATTTGAATAATATGCATTTTGGAATTTGCGCAATAATAGATCAATTTCATTTAAACCATTATGCAAATAAACGGCTTCATCTGCCAGCTCATCCACTGTACGGCTTTCAAAGTCAAAAAATTGTTTTATATAGAAAAATTGTAAGCCTTGCATCGTAATATTTTGCTTTGCAATGAATTTTTCCTCAATAATATTCTTGGCGTAGGGCAATATTTCATCGTAATAAAAACTTAGAAGCCACTCTTCTTGCTCAGCATTAAAGCAAATTTGTTTGATATACGGATAAATTACTGTAAAGTGATCTTCAGCACATTTTTTTAAGTTAGTCATAATCTGCTCTAATTTTGCAAGTTATGCTATTACAATATCTGAAATAAACGATAATCGAAGCCAGCCTATCTAGTGGTGTACTACAGGAAATATGATGGAATATTTTGCAGAAATGCTTAATCCATAGGGTAATATAGGCGAATTAGGTTTTTCGTATTGAGGCTAGATCGCCTGAAAAAAATACTTAGTTAAATAATTTCGTTATATTTCCGTGTATTATAACCAAATTTTAATTTAATTCAACTCGCTAAATCTCATGTAAAACAATAAGATACGTCAAAACAACCAAAGCACAAAAAAAGTTTGACAAACAATTATGAGCCAGTTAACATACCCGCATAAATTAACGAAAACCTTATGTGGAGAACATAACTTATGAAAGAACTAATGAATAATGAAATAGAACAAGTTTCTGGTGCTTCAGGAGACCTCTGGTATGACGATAATGGCCAAGCTTACATGAATTATCGTGACTATCACGGTATTTCTGGGCTTGCTCCATGTGTAATGGTTCCACTATCGCCTGAAGAGCAATTCTTAGCTCGCTTAAGTCAAAATTATTTAATATAATTCGAAATATTATTTATGTCGCAATATTCAGGCGCGAAATTTTTTTCGTGCTTGCTTGTTGTAAGCCATCCACTTTTTTATGAGACCACTTTGAGGGTTGCAATCGATTAATGTAGGCAACATATTTTGCAATCGGTTGATCAATTTTTAAAAAACGTTTGGTATTAAATTGAATGTTTTCATAAATTTGGCCATCTTCTTCTTTTAAAAAATAAAAGAAATTTTGATTTCATAAATCCTAATATACCTTTACGATTTTGACTCGTGTCGATTGCTCAAGGCGCTGCACCAGCCTTTGGTAATGATATCCCAATTATTAAAAATAGGATGCTCATGAACTGGCTGAGAATGGTGATTATAATATGGCATGTTAATAACTTTCATATAGGATGTTTTTTGCAGAAAAATGTACTACGAAGATAATATAGATACAAACTCAAATTTGTGGTTTAATTTGACCTCCAAATCACACCCTTGTCAAGAAAAAGCCGTGTGAAAAATAAAAATAATTAATATAAGGAAGTTAAAATGCGAAATTGGATTGCGTCTATATTTTGTATATTGTTTGTATTTAGTTCAGCCTCACTATTTGCTTATGGCACAGAAAAGGATCATGAAGCACTACGTACTTTAATGCAAAAATGCACAACAGCAATGAATGAAGGGGAATTTGATCAAGTAAAGCCCTATCTTGATGAGCATTTTAGCTTGATTACACTTGATAACAGTAAGTTTTCTTCCCTAAGCGAGTTTAAAGATTACTGGCATAAAACATTCAAAGGCGACAAAGCTATTTTAACTAAGATGGCGATCAAACCAACAGCCGATGATAAAACTATTTTTCTGAGTGATAATGCTGGGGTTGTCGATGGCACAGCAGAAGAAACTTATTACTTTACAGATGGTGATGTGAGAAGCATGCAAACACGCTGGACGGCTGTTGTACACAAAGTAGATAACCAATGGAAGCTCATGTCTATACATTTTTCTGGTAGCATTCTAGATAACCCCGTGTTAGATGCTGTGAAAGCCCAAATGATGAAAGTGGCATTGATAGGCGCTGCTGCAGGTCTGTTGCTTGGCTTTATCCTAATGAGACTATTTAGAAGTAAAAAATAAGCACTAAAACATGTTTGACACAATACTGCATGGAGGGCTAGTCTATGATGGCAAAGGTAACCCGCCCTTTCATGCAGATATTGCCATTCAAAATGGCAAAATCATTAAAGTTGCTCAAAATATCTCTGAGCCTGCACATACTACTGTTAATGCAAAAAATCTTTGGATCTGTCCAGGCTTTGTTGATATCCATACCCATTATGATGCAGAAGTTGAAATCAATCCCGGCTTAAGTGAATCTGTGCGCCATGGTGTCACTAGTATTATCATGGGGAATTGTAGCTTATCTCTTAATATCGGCGATCCAGTAGTTAATGCAGACTTATTTGAGCGTGTAGAAACCATGCCAGAGCTTATTGCGTTATGGCAAAAAAACGCCACCAAGTGGCCAAACACACACACTTATATTGCGTATTTAAAAACTTTACACTTAGGACCTAATGTTGCTTTATTAGCTGGGCACAGCGCCATGAGAGCCGAGGTCATGGGGCTAAAACAAAGCTTACACAATACTGCCACTAAGGCAGAAATTCAAACTATGGTTACACTTGCTTCAGAAGCGCTTGATGCAGGTTGTATTGGCATTTCTATTGATATGGTACATTGGCATCGAACCACTGGCGAATTTTGTGGTAGGGCTTTACCTTCACATCATGCAAACTATAAAGAGTATGCTGCTCTAGCAAACCTGTGCAGAGAGCGAGATGCTGTGTTCCAGCTAACCCCTAATCCTAAAAAATTATGGCACTCTATATTTAATATCGTTCGATTAAGCTATGGCGTCATCCGGGCACCATTACGATGCACTATTTTATCTGCAATGGATATGACTATCGATCCATTAGCCTGGCGCTCCGCAACATTATTTGCCAGTATTTGTAATCGAGTCTTGGGGGCAAATATACGATTTCAAACCATTCCTGAGCCTTTTACCATTTACTCTGATGGTCCGATTACACCACTATTTGAAGAATTTGAATCGGGTTATCTGCTCAACAATCTCAAAACAACAAAAGAACGCCAAGCGCTTTGGCAAAAATCAGGATTCAAAGCAAAGTTCAAAAAAGATTGGTTGAACTTAAAAAGCAGAACCTTTGGTGGAAATCTGAATAAAATGTATATAGTAGAAGCCCCTAATAAAAAGTGGCTAAATAAAAGTATTGCTAAAATTGCGAATGGACAAAAACAAAACCCCTTAGATTTTTTTATTGCTATTCTAGAAGAGTATGATCTAAATATACGCTGGAAGCACACAGGCGCCAATCATCGAGAAGCGATACGAAATAAGCTTATGAAGCACCCTTTTGTGCTACCAGGATTCAGTGATGCGGGGGCACATTGTAGAAATTTAGCCTATTTTGACAGCGCTATCTCATTGATAAAACAAAGCGTACAGAATCAATTTATCTCTGTAGAGTCTGCTATTAAGCGTATTACTTATGAGCCGGCCAAATGGTTTAATTTAGATACTGGTTACATTCAAGTAGGCACAAAAGCCGATTTGGTTATTTTAAACCCCGTAAAGTTACAAGCCCCGTTGACCGATGCGCATTTATTTAGAGATCCAAACTTAAACAATGCTGAGCGCATGGTAAAACATGATAATAACTCGCCTGTTGAAGCCGTTTACATTGCCGGTATCAAAGTAGCGAAACAAGGTCAGCCTCTGAATCAGCCGGAGAGAAAATCCACAGGTGAAGTTTTTACTCCAAGTTTACCTATTATGAGTCAAAAACAAAGCTACCAGCGTTATAGGAACCGTATTAATGCTGAAACACTGGGTCATAGACTAGATAACTATTGGGATATTTTTGTCTTAAAGCATCAACATAAAACCAATATTGCTTTACATTTTATTGCTTTTATTATGATGTATGCTATTGCCTTGCTTGCGGTTCACCAACATAATTTTTTAGTATTATTGCTAATGCCATTATCTCAATTGACCGGCTTGCTAGGTCATTACTTTTACGAGCCATCAGGTGTTGATCAAAGAGATACGGTATTCTCTTGGCGAGCCTTAATGAGTTTACATAAATTATTTTATTTTGTTTGTATCGGGCGATACCATAACGAGATTATGCGGGTTAAAAATCAACACGATATGCACGATGAAGTCATTACCTAGTTTTACCCCAAAAAACAGAATCAGCATGAGCATAATAGGCTGCATCATATTTTCAGTGCTTTATTTGGGAATAGGCGCCCATCCTATATTATCTATACAGCCAGCACCACATACGCTGTTAGATGATTATGTTATTTTCCTTCCTTGGACTATAGTTATTTATTTATCACAGTTTGTATTTTTATGGGTAGGCATATGGTGTGCACCTAATGAGCAAGCTGCCACTCAAACATATTACCACTATTTATTTGCTAGCATTGTCGCGACATTTGTTTTTGTAATCTTTCCCACACAAATACCACAATTAGACTCAAACCATCTTTTACTCAAAAGCCTTTATATAATAGATGTCCCCAATAACTGTTTTCCATCATTACATACGGCTTTAGCCTTGATTGCCGCCTTTGGGCTACACCAATCTAATGCTTGGGGAAAAATTGCACCTATTTGGGCTACGGCAATTATTTTGTCAACTCTCACAACAAAACAACACTATATTTTGGATGTTGGAGCGGGAGTGGTATTATTCATCATAACGATTAGATGTTGTCATAAATTATTAAGGGTAAATGCAGATGAAACCATTAAGATTTGACATATTGCCCCCCACCCAGATTAGCGCTCAAGATGTGTTGGCGATGTTTTCTTTGTATGATAAATTTTACGACTGCACAAATTTCGAGTTATTTCAACAAGATTTAAACCAAAAAACAGTTGTTCTCATTATTTTCGATCAAGATAAAATTATTGGCTTTACAACTATTTTGCAATATAAAACGCACTTTCAAAACAAAGAGCTGCAAATTATATTTTCAGGCGATACCATTATGCACGAGCAATACTGGGGCAACCCTATACTAGCTTTTGCATGGTTAAAATTTGCGGGTTCCATTAAGTCCAAAAACCAAAATATGCCGCTTTATTGGTTTATCATTGTCAAAGGCCACCGCACTTATCGTTACTTACCTGCTTTTAGCAAAGCTTTTTATCCTAACTGTGAAACAAATACTCCCACATATGAACAAGCATTGATCGAGCACCTAGCCACGCATAAATTTGGCGATGCTTATCAAGCCGATAAAGGCATTCTCCATTTTGCCGCCTCTAAGGGGCAAATAAAACAAGCCTGGGCAGATATTCCTGAAAATTTATTACAAAGAAAAGACATTAAGTTTTTTTATGAAAAAAACCCAAACTATGCCAATGGGGATGAATTAGTTTGTCTTTGTGAGCTTTGCGAGTCAAATTTAAAACCACTCTCTAAACGAATCTTCAAGCAAGGGTACACAACAGAATTATGCACAACAAGTTAACTTTCGGTCAACAAGGTGATGTCCCTGTTGCTTGGATTTGGGTATTGTCCGCTAAAAAAATTAAGAATAAAACTATTCGTGCCATCAACCTTATGGGTAAAGAAATTGTTATTTTTAAAGATGCGTTAGGTGCGTTGGGTGCCTTGGATGCATATTGCCCTCATATGGGCGCTCACCTAGGTGATGGGAAGGTCGAAGGACAAGGTGTGCGCTGCTTTTTTCATAATTGGAAGTTTGACAAACAAGGTCAATGTATTGATATCCCTTGCCTCGATAAATTACCCCAGAAAAAAATATCCATACAGCATTATACCGTCCAGGAAAAACATGGTCTCATTTGGTTATGGACAGGCAAAGACACACCACATCAAGATATCCCATATGTGCCAGAGTTAAAATCCATAGACTTTGAGTATTCTTTGGGTAACCGTTGGCGAAAAAAATGTCACCCCAATATTGTGATGATTAATGCCATCGATGAACATCATTTTCAAACGGTACACAAACTACCTGGGCATATATTAAATATGGAACCCAATATCAATAACGAACATAATATTTTATTTGAGAACCAAGGCAAACCACCACAAACCCATTGGTTTGGTCGTTGGATTTCAAAATTTTATAAAAATGCCATTACTTATGATCTAAGCTATTATAATGGCATCAATGGCACTGTCACATTAGGGCCTGATTTTTTGCATCTGTATCTTATGTTTGCCTTGCGCGAAGAAGCGGACGGCTCAACTTTTGGCCAGACAATTGCTTTCACCAAAAAACGTAAAGGTATTTTGGGTTGGATTTGTAATTATAGTCTATTGCAAATAACAAAATTAGCGGGACTATATTTCGCGATGGGTGACACAAAAGTTTTTCAAAAAATAATATTTAATTTCAAAAACCCCATCAAAAAAGACAAAGCCGTTATTGCATTTATTAAACACTTAGAAAAGCAAAATAAAGCCAATTGGTTACAACCCAAAACAAATCACACAACGCAGTCAGATCATATAGCCCAAAACAACGATACAACTAAAAAAATTCAAATCAAAGAAATACAACATGCTTAACAACAAACAAAAAACACTTCTTATTTCAGGCGCATCAGGCGGCTTAGGATTTGAAGTGGCTCAATATTTTCTACAAAAATCTTGGCGCGTGATTATATTGACCCGCTCTAAAAATAACATCACATTAAAACATCATAATTTAATCATCATAGAGTCTGAACACTCCGTGACTGGCATTAAAAATAGTTACAAGCCTCTACAACACGCGCTTAATGATAGCGGCCTTGATCTCTTAATCAATAATGCGGGTTTTGCGTTGGTAGGCGCACTTGAGTATTTATCAGAAGATGATATAAACAATCAAATGCAAGTTAATTTTTTGTCGCATGTTTATTTAACAAAACTCTGCTTACCCTATTTAAGAAAAAATTCTGGCAAAATAATGAATATCTCCTCTTTGTTTGGCGGTATGGGTTGCCCTTTTCATAGTTTATATTGTGCGTCTAAATATGCCATTGAAGGGTTCTCTGAAGCGCTGCATTATGAGCTAAAACCTCAAAAAATAGCTTGTAGCATTATTGTACCCGGCAGGCATCACACAAAATTTGGCGCAAACATGCAAGTCGTTCAGCCTAAAGACAAACAAGATAAGTTAAAAAATATCTATGGTGAACAGTACCAAGGGTTTTACAAATTAAAACAAAAACTAACCGACAAAAAAGCGAATAACCCTCAACGCTTTGCACAAAAAATATATCAACTATCTAAGCGCTCACATTTGCCCGTAAAAATAGCCGTTAACTTAGATAGCCACATACCTCAGGCTATCAGAAAGTACACTCCGAGCTGGCTATATGCCTGGCTGCAAAACAAAATGTTTTCCAAATATTTTTATCCCAAGGCATCCTCATGATAGAACAAACATTAAAAGCAGGCATTAGCCAATCTGACAATGCTGAAAAATTAATCTCACATTATCTCAACAGAATGCATAGAAACCTCTTTGTATCTGATGAGCGCGAGTGTGAAAACACAGCCATGTGGGATGCACCATTTTTTGGATTAGATAAAGTCGCATTATATCAAGCACTGCCACTCGACAAACAATACAATGTGCTCAAACAATGCACACAAGACTTGTTACTAGAATCTTATTTTATAGAAAAAACCGGCATAGCCTATAGCGCTAAATTGGTTTTGCTTGCACCCAGTATAGAAGAAAAACAAATGTTTAGTTTTATTGGCTCTGATGAAGCCACCCATCTAAGCTGGATAGCGCCCTATATTCCTCAAAATCTCACCACCCAACCACAGGGTGCTTTGTTAAGCTTAATGAATGAAGTCGTCTCCTTAGACAACGCAAATATTTTATATTATTTAGTTCAAATTATACTAGAAGGTTGGGGACTCAAACATTATCGAATACTAAGTGACAATTGCACTAACCCAGAACTAAAACACATCTTAAAAACAATTGTAAAAGACGAAGCTTTACACCACCATGCTGGCAAAACCTTTTTCTCAGCTTCACAATTATCTCAATCCGACAAGAAAATCATCAAAGACATTTTAAAATCCTATTGTGACTTGCTCAGAGTTGGCCCACAAGCCGCCGCAACAGCACTGTCGCTCAGCCAGGGGGGATTAAATATAGCACAAACCACCAAGCTGTTTGATGAAATCAACACACAAGAATCTTCTGCCAATAAGCTGTCCTTGCTCTATCAACTTATGTCGCAACCAGGCATGGAGAGTATTGTTTCAGAAATAGAACGTGAGGGATATTTCAAACCATATCCTGCTCATATGTGTGCTCAGATATTACATTCATCAGCCGATTAGCCATGGCTAAAGAGGTAATCAACACTCGCTCTTTTTGATGTCCCATGCTGATGCCCTGTTGACTGATACAATCTGATACAATTTGACGCATATTGGCATCCGTATAAACCCTGATGTTTAGTAACTGCTGCATTTTCCTTGCGGCATCATAATGAAAAGCCTTGCAAAAAATATTATCAATTTTATCTGTCATTGTATTAAGTCTATTGTCATCTGTCAGTAAGCAATAACAACCTTGGCCAGATGATAGGAGTTGAGGCACTAAAATATTAAAAGAAGACTGATTAAATGGTGCTTGATTGAGAATATCTAATATAAAACTCTCATTAAGCTTTTCCCCTACCATATCACAAACATTATTCGCTCGCCCAACAAACTCTAAACAAGGTGTGTTTTTGTAATAATGCGTAACTGTAATATAATCGCCTATTCTATAGCGATATAGCCCTGCCAATTGAGAAATGATTATTTCGTATTGTGTATTTTTTTTCAACTCATATAATAAATATAGTTTGCCATACTCATCTTCAAATTCAAAAAACACGTCTTGTAATAGTGGTACAAAGCCTTTTGCCTTAATAATCGGAATGGTCATGGGGGCTTCTGTTGCTAATAAACCTTTGGCTTGTACAAAAGTATTTTCAAATAGTTTTCTTACTTTTTGCGCACTAAATTGTGCGGTAGCACTTTCCCAGCATGAAATCATTTGTAAATTAGACCATACATCTTCCCAATAAATACGACTTGAAGAGTTTTTTATTTTTTTTAAATAATAAATTCTATCTCTGGTCACATTGAATTCGAATACAATATTATCAATATTCATAATGCCATTTGATAACACTTCTATTAAATAATCCCATTGTGTCTCAATCAAATCCAATAATACTAATAAATAACTTGGGCTCCATATGGATATAATTTCTAAGTTTTCTTCCGCGAGCAAGCTCAAAGCCAAAACCAACCTAAAATCACTGGTGTTATTTAGTTTATATATATTAGGCTGAGAAATAACAAAGATTTTGGAGGTTTGTTTTAAAATACCTTGTAAATAATCGCTGTCATCTTGTATTTTGGTTTTTTCTTTTTCCGAGCTAGATAGCAGCGGCGAAATGCTAATAAAAATCTTACCAGAGCGTAACTTGAGTTTATATTTCAAGCAATCATAGGCCCAAATCTTAAACATATTTGAAAAACTTTGTTTTAATGCTTGAGTATAAGGAATAGATTTTTTAGCACCAGAACTACCTGATGTATATTCAAAAAAATCAATTTTGTCGGAGGTTAGAGCATTAGGCTGTGTTTGCGAAGATAAAATCCAAGGCGACAACGCATTATAATTCACAATGGGTATGGTTTGTTTGTATGCTTCATATCCCGATTGGACAGATAGACCATGTTTTTTACCATATGCTGAGGCGGATGCTTTTTTAATGATTTTTTTGAGCATGTTATCCTGAGCGGCTCTAGGATTGATTAATGCTTTTTGAAATCGATAATATGCGCCTATACTGATGGCTTTAATTAGAAGCTGGCTCAACCTGCCTTTGCAAAGGATCATAATGATTTTTCTTCATCTGGTTTTGGTTTTGTACATGTTGATCTAAAAGTAAATCCGTACACACGGGTATATTAATTTTGTCACTAATGATAGTCCCAGGACCTAATCTAGAGCCTGCCCCCACCATAACTTGTTTCCCTATGCGCACTTTACCAACACTCAAAATTAGCTGATTATTTTTGGTGCCAATGAGATGACAGCAACATGCGGCCAAATGGCCAAATATTGTATAGTCTCCCACTTCCAGCAGCATTCTATCAATTATCTCCACCCTCGGCGTCCAGTACACTTGCTTGCCAATTTTAGCGCCCCAAAGCCTTAACCAAAAACTATACGCACCAGGAATGATTCTTAATAATCCTTCCAGATGTGGAACCGCTGCATAAACCTGCTGGATTTGATGTGCCCCCCACCAAGGACAATACGCTTTTGTTTGAAAATCGAATCGTCCCTCCTTGAGCGGACAAAAATAGTCTTGTACTCTAAATATTGCGATAGGAAACAAATAAATAATAGCAAATAATATAATAAAGTTTAGAAGAGACGGCGTTCGAAGACATATAATAAAATAAATTAGTATTAATAATATATGGCAAGTTGCAAATAAAGCAATGATTTTTCGGAGTATCAAACCCAAAACGTAATATCCCTTTGTAAATCCGGTAATGTTTGAACGCTTTTGCCCTCTCTTAATGTCTGAATAATCTGTGACACACTCTCATGAATAATGTCTGCAGAGGTATTCCAAAAATTCTCTCCAAATTGATTAATCACTTGCATTTGCTGATTTAAAATATCAACATCCTGCGCAATCACTTTTTGCGCTTGGCGTTTAATCAACCACTTGGTTAATGGCATATAATTCAGCTTCCCAAAATCATAACATAACTCTGTATATACCGTGGTTTGCGTCTCGCTCACTGGCACAGATTGGCTGGTAATGGTATAACACCATGCACCTTCTAAACGATATATCACATGGGTAATGTTAGGCGCATAAAAATTATCTTGATGGAAAACAGGGTTTTTATTAGGGTTCAGCAGCCAAGAAAAGCTACCCAAGTTATCCGCTTCGTTCTCGTAGTCTATTTTTACGTGTCCTTTTTGTCTAGAAACCTGCGCATTAATTTTCTCGCTGCGTACTTTTCTAAAAATACCTTTATGCACATAAGCCGTATGAGGAATATCAATAAAATTTTCCACACAATTGGCTAATGTATTATCAAAATGATTGACTAATCTTACACGCTTAAATTGAGGGTTAGACATCTCGGGCATATTAAATGGCTTTGCCATTGCCATGCCTTCTTTGGCGTCTAAACATACGTAAATATACCCTTCTTGTTCTAATACTGGGTACGCGTGTGATTTTTTAGGCAGCGGTACATCTTTACCAAAATGTGCGGGGATAGAAACTACCTGCCCTTTACCATTGTAAACCCAACCATGATAAGGACAAGAGAGCAAGCCTGATTTTACCGTGCCTTTAGACAATTTTGCACAGCGGTGTAAACATCTATCCGGCATGACACAAACTTGACCATCTGTACCTCTAAACGCGACGAGGGCTTCACCACAAATAGTTTGAGATATTACTTTGCCTTTTTTGAGTTTGCCTGTTTCGGCAATGATATACCAATATTTTTTAAGATTCTTCATAACACTCTATTTTTTTAAGCGATATATCTGCTTCGACTGTTAATTGGCACGCTAATCTGGCTTTGGGGTTATCTGGTGCATATAAAGCCAGGGCTTCTTGTTCATCATCACTCGGTTTAGACAGCCCTCCATTATCTACTTCTACTTCACATAAACAAGTACCACATATACCAGAGCGACAACCAAATAAAATCGGGGAATTAATTGCATCAAGCTGTTCGCTCAAAACAACCCCCTTAGTTAAACACAGTGGCGCTTTGTGGCTGTCTACAAAGGTGATTGTGTAGTGTTTCATTTTTTTTAAATTTCTTAAATTGTTGCTTATTTTGTTTTAAGTATTTTTCGATGCTATTTTTTTTCATAATAGACATATGTCTATTGGTCGCATTAAGATACCCTATAGGCTCAACCATTGCTTGATATGATGCATTGGCGACTTGATGTAATTTAGCACTGAGATGTTGTGCTTCGTTTTCCACACAAAAAGTCTGAAACATTAGCGCCAAAGACTCTTGATGGTTTAATTCAAAAATCCGTGATCTCAATAGTTTATATATGGTCGGAAATAATGCTGGCTCATACCAAAATAATCCATTCACCACCACTGAAAAGTGATAATGATCGTTCTGGCAGCCCATGATCGCTTTATTCATTATCCATTTTTCAAAAGCACTGGGTGGATTCAGAGACTGTAATAAATCAATGCCGACTAATTTTGAGGTGTTAAAATGAAAGCTCTCATCCATAAAGTGATAATAATTAATTAAGGCTGGTATAGGGGATGTTGTTTTATCTTTGAGCATCATCACATTTTTAGCTAATTTATGCTGTATCAGCTTGCCATTTAATGTTCGAATACCTCTGATAAGTAAATATTGACTTGCTAAAAATGCATTCTCGGGTGCGATATAAGAGTACGCTTTTAGTTGCAGCTTTCGCCAATAGTCTATAAATTTATTGCGATCTGCAAATATCATTGTATGATCAAAAGGCCCCCGCATAGGATAGGTAAAAAGCCTCTCCCCTAAAAGCTGGTATTCTACCTCTTCACCAATGGTTTTAAACGCATTAATATGAGCGCGTTCTTGCGAACTTTCTAAATCCAAAGTGTCACAGACTAATCTAAAGTCTTCTAAGGCATATAACCCTGTAGAGGCTATTTGGTTATAGTATATTGTCGCAACTTCTGCTGAAATAATCTGACTATAATAAGCTACCCAATAGAGTTGATTTAATATGGTTTTTTGCCGTGCGGTGGCTTGGTACCATATAGGCGTTGCATAAAGTAAAGATAAGTTTTCTGGGTTCCAATATGCGTCTTTACATTGCTCATAATCAAAACGGTTTGTTGCTTCATCTATTTTGGCGGTATGATCTTGCTGAATGTTTTTAGTGTAATTAAATTTAAGCTTGTTATAGATAGCTTTGTCATCAAGCAAACTCTTGTCTTGATTTTGTTTTAATTTTGAATGCATACTAATAATTCTCTATGATGCAAATGGATACCAAAATTGTTGAGAGGCTGTTTTTGATGTCTGAGCCTGATACTCAGCTATATTATCATGTTCTGACAAAAAGCTTCCAAACAGTTTGTCCCAAATAATCAGGTTGGCACCAAAATTATGCGATGTAACTGCCATATTATGGTGTGACCGATGCATAGCTGGCGTCACAAAAAATATACCAATTAGTTTGCTAATATTTTTAGCGGCATTAGGCAACTTGATTTGTGTATGCCGCCATATATCCAAACTAGCTGTTATCATCGCTGCGGCAAAAAAACCGTTTTGGTTATCACAACAATATCCTAACAATGGGTTGAGCAATAAATATACAAATAAAAAATTAACACATAAATTATTTCTAGAAGTTGACCATATATCTACCCTAGGAGCGCTATGATGACACAAGTGCAGATTCCAGAGCATAGAAACCGCATGAAAACTGCGATGCTGCCAATAATATAAAAAATCAATCAATATAAAATTCAAAAAAAAGGCACCCCACCAACCAATAGGTAGCACACCTTTTTCAAACGGTAAAATAAATGGAAAAATATAATAGGCGCAAATCACTCCAACAGCCGGAATAAGAGCGCCTTGAATAAACAAGCCTATTAGGTTTAACACCCAATCTAACCGGTGGTAACATTTGGGTTGTTCAACACACGGCAGAAGTAATTCTCCCAACAAAAGTATCATAAAACAAAATGCAGGGAGCAGTAAAAAAATATTCAAACCTTTGCATGTCCTCAACTTAAAATAAATCTATAGGATTACCTCTCAAATTAGAAAATATCATTACTGAGAACCATCAAATTGAAGCGTTGCTGTTTGTTGCTTTAGCCAATCTGTCCAAGTCTTCTGTGGAAAGTCATTAGATTTGGCATAATGATAAAATAGCTCTACAAAAGATTTACGCTGCTTTGCCCAGTCATGCTTCCATTCTTTTTCTGGTTCATCTGACAAATTCAATAAATCAGAACCACCCAATAATATATGACGAGCCGCAATGTCTGCTAAAGATACTTTTTTCGCGTTATTCATCATGTCTACCAGCATCAAAAATGTTGTGGTACGCCCCTTTCCACCTCGACAATGCATATGGATCCAAGCATCCTGCGGCAAGCCCTGATAAAACTGTATAAATTCATCAACCTGTTTATCGATAGGTCTTTGGTGATCTGATACAGGAAGACGCTTATACTTTAATTTGAGCCTTTTGCTGAGCTGTTGCTCAGATTCTGTACGCTTAATATTAATTGAAACGGGATCAGAATTTAAAATTGTGCCTTCTATTTTTTTGGTGACTTCATATACAACAGGCCTGTCTTCTGTTTTTAGAGCGTTGAGGTGGGCTAATTCTGATTTTTGAATGTCATTTATACTAAGTCCCAAATTAGATTGATTCTGAATAGCATACCAACTAATGGGAACCCCATCGATAAAGCCATGCGCCTCGCGCCTTAAATCTAGGATCCAAATATCACCTTGCATTTTAGGCATCACAGCGGTGATTGTCTCCTCTGAAAATTGAGCACTAGCAGAGAGTTTTAAATTATCTAAGCCTTCTCGCGATGGTGCTGCCTCGTGAGTCTTTTTAAAAGGTGAAGACATCAACCTAAAGCTTCTAGGGCTGTTTAAATCTTTGGGTTCATCAAACACTAAAGTACCAGGTGCTGCCAAACTTAATTCCTCCGCACAAACATTGGGGGTTAAAAATATCATGCTGCATAAACTAATAAACACAGCGGCCCTATACTGATTAGTTTTTCTCATAGCTTATATTAATCTTGTGTTATTAAATATAAACTTTATTATACATATTTCATTGAGCTAATGGTCTTACCACAGTAAAATAGCCTTAATTAAAACTATAACTGTGGAAAACATAATGGAAAATTGGGTCGATACAATTTTGGCAAAAGACTTAAATCTAGGCGAGCATCACGTCATAGTAATCAATGGGACACCCATCGCTATTTTCAATATTGATAACGAAATCTTTGTCATTGAAGATTGCTGCACTCACCAAGGGCTGCCCTTAAGCGATGGCTATGTGGCAGAAGGCCAAATCACCTGCCCCTTTCATGGTGCCCAGTTTTGCCTTAAAACTGGCGCGGCTCTTAGCCCCCCAGCCTTTGAAAAGCTTAATACCTTCGAAGCTCGAATAGAAAACAAGATGATTCAGATTAAAATCAACCAAACAGTGAATTAGTTTTCTTGCTTAAATTTGTGATTTTACGTATAGTTATCCACCTTGCACTTACTTGGGTGATAATTAGGTATTTATGGCAAATTCTCAAAGCAAAATTCATACGCTGCAACAGGAAATATTAAGTGCATTTGCACCCTCTCAAGACGAAGTCTGGATTAATAATTTCTATTTTAGGACAATTCTCCCTCTTATCCAACAAAATATAGAGTCTGATTTTGCTGCTATAGATGGTTCTGGCTTAGTCCTTATTAAGAAAATTTTGCCGCAATTGCAAAGCTGCCAACAGTTTGTCCAACAAGCTTTAGCTGATAGAAACACTGATTTAGAGCTAACGGAAACATTCACCAGCCTAAATAACTTAAACTTACCCAGTGATTTAAAACTAAAATTAAAACATCCATATATACATAACCAAATGTTAGCGCTTTACCACAAGTTATTAACAGCAGAAATATTATGTTATATGCAATCTCAAGTTAAAATTCTAGAACAAAGGCCAGAATTTAGAACACAAGCTCAAAAATATAAATTATGGGCAGAGCAAGAACTGAATAACATTTCAGGAATGAACCAATCTTATTGGCACCGAATACTCATTCAGCCTATAAAAAAATGGGCACATGAATTTAAAAGCACACTCTCAGGCAAAGTAAGATTTCAGTTTACAATATTAGGCACATTATTAAAAAATCCTTTTGTTCTAGACAATAACAATCTTTTTAAAATATTAGAAAACTCAACACAGCTATTACTTTGTTCTACAATGGCATTATTTTACAATGCTTATTTGGCAACCCATACCTTTTACTTTACAGCCACATTGCCATTAAGAATAATGTTTGGCTATTCTGACCGTCAAATGTCAAATACCAATAATTTTTTTACAGCACTGTCCCTACTCGTTGTCTGTAAGCTTTATTTAGTGCCGTTTGTTATGGTACCCGCACTTATCGCCACTGGACTATATCTAGTTGGCAGCTTAGCTGTTTTGGGCTTATGCTTTAATCCAGAAAAAAATGCAACGCCTAGTTTACATAGTTTAAAACCCTTCCCGCCTTTTTATGAAACACTCAAAATGATAACGACCCTCATTATGCCTTTTTATAATACATTAGATATATTTTACAAAATGTCAGAAAAAACCCAAATATTAACCGATAAAAATATCGCGTTAACTCAAACTGAAACCGCCATCATGCAGCAGTATCAAACAGGTGCAATGAATGAAACACTTAATGAGCGAAAACAGCTATTTATCGACAAAATAAAATTCGCTAGGCAATTTAATGGCTTTTTGCAAAACTATTGGTTACTCAGTAATAATACTTCCGAAAGCAGTTTAGATATGGCGAGAAAACTTAGAGTGGAATTTTTTCATGATGAGTTGATGCAAAAAATAGAGTCTGATATTGCTGCGGTTCAAACAGAGCAACCTGCCCCAAGACAAAGCGCTTCAAAAACAATCAGTATCGAGCAACAAGACTTAATTCGAAAAATCGTACAGCTAAAAAGCAATCCTAGCTCACCTTGGAGAGAGGCAGTATCCCAAAAACATGGACAAGAATATACGAATAAACTATTAGCTGAAATCAGCACTATCAATAATCCTATTACCTTTGTCTTTGGAACACCACCTAGTGAATTTACCGAAGCGATGTCCGCATTGAGTCAAATACCAAAACCAAAGTGTTAAACTTCTTTTTCGGTAATAGACATCAGCGTCGCATTACCACCTGATGCGGTTGTATTCACTGAAACCGTCCGCTCTACACTCAGCCGCAGTAAATAATGCGGCCCACCGGCCTTGGGGCCTGTGCCCGATAGTCCCTCTCCGCCAAAAGGTTGCACACCAACAACCGCACCAATCATATTGCGATTCACATATATATTACCAACTTGTGCCCGCTGAATAATATATTCAACCGTCTCATCAATACGACTATGAATACCCAAAGTTAATCCATAACCTGTATTGTTAATATCACTGATGACCTGATCCAATTTGGTGCCCTTAAAACGAATCACATGCAAAATAGGCCCAAAAATTTCTTCTGACAATACGCTAATATTCTCTATCTCATAAGCACGAGGCGCGAAGAAAGAACCTTTTTCTAGATTATGACTAGATAAAGGTACTTCATAAATTTTCTTTGCTTCTTTATCCATTCGGGCAGCATGTGTTAACAAATCATCTTTGGCTGTTGCGTCAATGACAGGCCCTATGTCGGTTGAATAAACGAGTGGATCGCCTATTTCCAACTCAGCCATAGCGCCTTGTAGCATTGTAATTACTTTATCGGCAATATCTTCTTGCACAAATAAAACCCTTAAAGCCGAACAACGTTGACCCGCACTTTTAAAACTTGATGTAATCACATCTTGTACTACTTGTTCCGGCAAAGCAGATGAGTCTACTATCATGGCGTTTTGGCCACCTGTCTCTGCAATAAAAGGTACAATAGACCCATCACGATGTGCTAATGTTTGATTGATTTGACGAGCGGTGTCGGTTGAACCTGTAAACAAGACTGCTTTCACTCTAGCATCTTTTAACAGATGCTCCCCCACCAAACTGCCTCTGGCTGGCAAAAGCTGAACAACGTCTTTAGGGAAGCCCGCTTCGTGTAGTATATCAATCGCTTTTTGTGCGACTAAAGTAGTTTGCGATGCGGGTTTCGCTATCACACAATTACCAGCCGCAAGAGAAGCGCTGACTTGACCTAAAAATATAGCCAAAGGAAAGTTCCAAGGACTGATACAAGCAATAATGCCTCTGCCACACAACCGTATTTTATTTTCTTCGCCTGTTGGGCCAGTTAAAATTTTATCTTGCCCATTTTTTTGCCCTTCAACAGCATAATAACGACAAAAATCAATCGCTTCTCTGAGCTCAGAGACAGCATCTTCTAGAATCTTACCGCCTTCTAGCATCAATAATCTATAAAGTTCGATTTTTTGCGACTCCAATAAGTCAGCCGTTTTTTTCAATAAGGTCGCTCTATACTCACTCGATTCAAAGCGCCATGTCTGAAAAGCCTTGTCTGCCGCTTCTATAGACTTGATAATATCTGATTCATTGGCATCAAATTTTTCGCCTAAACAAACTGTATGATTGACTGGCGAATATTGTTTTTGCGATGTTGTATTAGGTTGCTCTTGTATTGTAGCCTTTGCGATATAGCTTTGTGTGCTTTGGCTAATTTGCTGCATAACTGGCATAAACGCATTGGGATGCGATAAATCGACCCCCTTAGAATTTAAACGTTCTGTGCCATATAGATTTTGTGGCAAAGGAATACTCGTGTGCCGCAAACTTGGAAAATCAGCCAATTTGTCGACTGGGCTTTGCGTCATACGCTCCAAAGGCATATTATCATTTGCTATGCGATTAACAAATGACGTGTTCGCGCCATTTTCTAATAAACGACGAACCAAATAAGGTAATAAGTCTTCATGACTCCCCACTGGAGCATAAATTCTGCAAGCGGTGCCTGCTTTTGCGATAGAGTCATACATTGCATCGCCCATGCCATGTAAACATTGGAACTCATACTCTGTGACTTGATGCGTTTGACATAGATGTTGAATAGTGCAGAAACTCAAAGCATTATGAGTTGCAAATTGCAAATAAAAATCATCTTTATATTCACAAAGTTTTTTTGCACAAGCAATATAATTTAAATCTGTACTGGCTTTGCGCGTAAATACAGGGTAATCGCTCAACCCTTGTTCTTGGGCTAATTTTACCTCAGTATCCCAGTATGCGCCTTTGACCAATCGTATACATAGCTTTTGTTGGTATTGTTTACTCAAATTTTGTAAACAATCAATTGTCGCCAAAGCACGCTTTTGATAGGCTTGGACAGCCAAACCTAAACCATCCCAGCCCTTGGCAATACCAGATGCTAGAATTTTTTCCAACAATTCCAAAGACAATATTAGTTTATCCGCTTCTTCAGCATCAATGGTTAAGCCAATATTGTACTCTTTGGCTAGCTCGACTAAAATCTTAACCCGCTCATATAGCTCAGACTCTAACCGGCTCTTTTTCATTATTTCATAGCGTGGATGCAAGGCTGATAGCTTAATAGAAATACCCGCGCCTTTAATATAGCCTTTGCCTTTATTATCAGCCCCAATCGCTTTAATAGCCTGTGCATAAGCTTCTAAGTATTTTTTCGCATCTGTATCGGTAAAGGCCGCTTCACCCAGCATGTCATAAGAATAGGTATAGCCTATTTTTTCTTTCTCTTTTGCGCGTTTTAGGGCTTCTTTCATATGACGCCCCATCACAAATTGCTTGCCTAATATTTTCATCGCATGGCTAATCGCCTGACGAATAATAGGCTCACCACCTTTGGCAGTCAGCTTTTTCAAAGCATTGCTTAAGCCACTGCTATGTTTTTTATAATTCTCACCAGAGTGCTCAACCACTTTACCTGTCAGCATTAAAGCCCAGGTGGCCGCATTGACAAACATAGAATGACTTTTGCCTAAATGTGATTTCCAATCAGCTGATGCCAATTTATCCCGAATGAGTTTATCCATGTTACCTTTATCGGGGATACGCAATAAGGCCTCAGCCATGCACATTAAAGCAATGCCTTCCTCGCTAGACAAATCATATTGAAACATAAAGGCATCTAAACCACCGGTTTGGGTACGTTGCTCTCGCATAGATTGCATGAGCTTTTGGGCATTTTCTTGAATTTGTTTTTTATCAACTGCCAAAATAGGATAGTGATTCATCAATTGCTTAACAAATGCTTCTTCATCTTGCCTGTATGTTTGAGCCAATACTTGATAATTTGGATTGTTTGCTAAAACTTCAAATTCATTATTCATTATTATTATCCGCCTTTATTTAATCCTGGGCCTTAATCAAAGCCCACGCGCTATCAAACTGTTCCGTAATACGCGGTGATGGTTTTACCTCTAAAACAGAGCCTAAAATAACCCCTAGCCCGCCAAACAAAAATCCTGGAATAATACCATATAGAGCAAAAACACCCCCAAAATGAGAACATATATGCCATAGAATCGCAGTGCCAGCACCTAAAACTATGCCGCAAATAGCCCCTTTGCGTGTCATTCTGCGCCAATATAATGCACCAACCACCACCGGCCCAAAAGCACTACCCAAGCCAGCCCAAGCAAAGCCAACCAGCTCAATCACGCGACTTTGTGGATCACGAGCCAAGTAGACCGCAACAACAGCAATGGCAATAATCGAAACTCTGCCAACCCACATTAATTTTTGTGGCGAAGCATTTGGATTCACCCATTTGTGATAAATATCTTCTGTGATAGCACTACTGGATGCCAACATTTGTGAATCAATAGCACACATAATAGATGACAAAATTGCGGCAAATAAAATCCCGGCCAACCACGATGGGAATAGTGATTGAGAGAACATAATAAAAATAGACTCAGGATGTATATCTTGTTGATAAAAGTAAGCAATTGCAACAAAACCTATCATCACAGCACCCAGCATAGAAAAGCTCATCCAACCTACACAAATACGGCGTGCGATCGTAATGTCTTTTAAGGTTTTAACTGCCATAAACCGAACCAATATATGCGGCTGCCCTAAGTAACCTAGTCCCCAGGCTATAAGGTTAATGAACAAGAGTGCATTAAAATCATGCAAAGGGTTAAATTTTTCGGGGTTAAGATTTTGGATGGTTTCTAGAGTAATAGACCAGCCATTTAGTTCGCCAACCGCGACAAACGGCACAATTAACAAGCATACAAACATAAAGCTACCCTGAAAGAAATCAGTCCAGCTAACAGCCAAAAAACCACCAATAAATGTATAAGATACAATAATAGCCGTGCCAATTAATAACGCATCTGTATAAGGAATATTAAAGCGCTGCAAAAGCATAGCGCCGCCCACTAAACCAGAGGCCGTATAAAAAGCAAAAAAGAATAAAGTCACAATAGCCAAAGCAGTTCGAATCACACCACTATCATCAAAAAATCTATTGCTTAAAAAAGTAGGTAAAGTTAAAGAGTCATTTGCTAACTCTGAAAAAACGCGAAGCGGTCTCGCAATAAAGCGCCAGCTAGTGTAGGCGCCCATAATAAGTCCTACCGGCAACCAAATTTGATTTAACCCCAAGGTAAAAATTGCGCCCGGCAGCCCTAACAATAGCCAAGCACTCATATCAGACGCACCCGCACTCAGCGCGGCAACAGGGCCACCTAACTGGCGTCCGCCTAATACAAAATCACCTAAATTTTTAGTTAGCCTGTATGCATATAACGCAACAGCAACAACGATGAGTAAATACACTGTGAATGAACTAACGGTAACCCAATCCATAAATCTAATTTTGCACCTTATAAAATAAAAATCTAAAACCTACGCCGCTAACTGTCAGCAAACTAAAATAATATTGGCATTAGGCAGTGATAAACAAAAGCATTCGACATTGTAGACAACTTTCTAACACATACTGCAAGCAATAAAATCTCAGTAAGAATGTCAGTAATAATATTACCAACAGCACCTAAACATAACCATCTTAATATATTTAGGCAATATTCTAACACATAATAGGCAAAGGGAAATTTTCAACCCATTTTCAATTCAGTTTAATAAATCATACTGTACATTAACGTAGTAGTGGTTACAGCATCAAGGCGTTCAACTTATCGTGGCTGTCCTGTTAATCCCGTCCTGTTAATCCCTGTTAATCCATTAACCCATCGATGCCTCACATTGGACGTAACTTTAATATTTTTAAAAACAACTGAAACTTAAATGCTACCTCTTATGTCCAACTTTTAACCCGACTAGGCCTAACATAAAACCAGAAATTCTTAGTACGCTGAAGAACATACGGGGCAACCTTATGATATCACAAGATATTTTTCAAAAACTGCAAGAAATAGAGAAGAAAATATTTTCTGCATCCAAATCTAATAATAACGATAATATAGACAGTATATTGGCCGAAGCTGCCAAAATGATATTCAAAATCAAAAGTATGGATGAATTCAAAGAAATAAATAGCGCAGAACAAAATCTTGATGAACTATTTGAAAGCATAAAAAAATACCACCTAACCTCACCCAAAAGTAAAAACAACCATGTTGCTGATGAAATGCTACCTTGGACAAACCTTATTTGTGCGCTTGAGAGAAAAGGCATAGCAGAAGAGCACGCTGAAAAACTAAGTAAAATATTCCCAAACAGGTCTAAAGCTCTAAAATATCTATTGAATTTTACAAAACAACACAAAAACTCAAATTCTTTTATGTACGATGCTTGCTTATTTCACATCCCAAACATGATGAATAAAAAAAGCTGGCCAAGTTGGAAGTCGTTAGCTGAGAAAAATTTGCTAGATGATTCCTTTAGAGAATCCATTCTTCCCCACTCTGAGGATATAGAAAGTCTCATCACAACAACATGTCCCAAAAATAAAAGTAAACGACCCAACGCAAAGCTGATTTCTAACATGGAGAAAAAAATTCAAGCCTTAAATAGAAAAGTGACCGTGTTAAAGAAAAAGCATGGTTCGCTAACTACAGAAGAAGAAAAAGAATATAGACACTTAATTGCAGAACATTCAGCGGCACAACTTGAGCGAGCAAATCTTGGGAGTCCCTTTAACAGCAGCATTACCATAACAGCTCTCAAAGCTTATTACGAAAAGTATCTGATGGAGAGCCCTACTTACAATATATTTATAAAAAATGGTTTGAATAGAAAAGATTTTGCGAAATTTAACACTCTTAAAATAGTTAATAGCGATGAAAAAATACCAAATATTTTAATTGATGGAAATAAACTAGAGCTTCCAAATTACTATTTAATGAAAATGCCAATTGATCAAGAAATTTATGCTGCTAAAGCAGCATGTTTAGGAAAACTTACAAATTGTTGCCAATCCTTATCTGGCGAAGCTGGTGAACCTTGCGTAATTTATGGTTTAACAAATGATAATAGTGGGTTCTACATATTATGTGAAGGAGACTTTAAAAACCCATCCATTAATGACCCAATATTAGCTCAAGCGTGGGCATGGCGTAGTAAAAAAGGGAATATTGTTCTTGATTCCATTGAAGTCAGTGAAGAAAAAAACATTCCAGCCGCAACAAAAATGTTTGGCCGGCTTAGTGAAGTGCTAGTCAATGAGAATGAATCCATAAAAAAAGTTTTATGTGGCCAAGGTTCTGGTATTGGAGAACAAATGCTTGAAGCGGTCGCAGAGAACCAATCCAACCTAGAGGAATTCATAAATTATGGAGAATACTCAGATGCCTTAAAAAGGCAGCTCCCTATTTTCAACCAAAAAACACCATATTTTTTCGGATGGGAAAATAGTGAAGATATACCAGACTCTGCGTTGCCATTTATTAATATACAGCTTGAAACCAACCCCATTAGCAAAGCTTTTGTTGAAATGATTGAACATGCAATCTTAAACAATAATGATAGACTTATTGAACTAATACAAAGTCAAACTGATGAACACCCTAGAAAAAAGGAAATATACGATATAATCAAAAACATTAGTAACTTTTTAATCAACCCCGAAAAAAAGAAACGCCTTTTAGATGACCTGTCAAATCACAGTTATTTGCTATTGTTAAACATTGATGTGGAAACCTTAATAAATGACTGCCTAATGGAAAATCAAACTGAAGCAGCCATACAAATAATTGAAGAATACCTAACGATAGATACAGTTACGCAATATAGTGAAAGCCTATTGAAGTGTGCAATACAATACCATAACAATACTATTTTTGATAAATTAATCAATATGAATGATTTAATAAAAAATGAACATGGTGAAAGCCTATTGAAATGTGCCATAAAACATCATAACGAGGATGCTTTCAACAAGTTAATATCCTGCACTTTTAATACGAATGAAATGGTTATACATGCAATAGAGTGCCAAAATCTATATTTTTTCAACAAGCTTATTGAGCATGAAAATTTCGATTGCAACCATGTAGACTCTAATAATAGAACTTTCCTAATGCATGCAATTAAATCTAATATTCATGATTTTACATCCAAGTTGTTGGACATGAATATAGAAATGAATATCGACTTGGACACCCGAGACCGCCAGGGTAAAACAGCTTTATTTCATGCCATTGACAGTGGGAATCAAGAAGTGGTTTCTAAGTTGATATCAGTAGAAGTAAATTTAAACATATTAGATGCATTTAAAAAAACCGCCTTAATGTCTGCTATTACGCTTGGCAAAACCAATATGGCAATTCTGCTCATCCAAAATAATGCAGATGTTAATCTATCAAACGAATTAGGAGAAAATGCACTAACATATGCCATGCATAAAAATAATATAGCTATTTTCTCATTATTAGTCGACGCCGGTTCAGATATCAACATAAAAAACAAAGATGGAACACCACTCATACTCTCTGCTCTTGAAAATAACCAGCATGAATTTGCAGAAAAAATATCTCAGAGCAATGCCTTGGACTATAATGCCACCAACCAGCAAGAACAAAACGCTCTGATATACTCAATCATCTATAACGCAGAAAATGTTTTTTCAACTTTAGTGCAAAAAACCAACGTTAATACTTGTGACATCTATAAAAAAACGCCTCTGATATATGCATTGAAAAATGGAAATAAAGATATGGTATCTAATCTAATAAAGGTTGGAGCCCATGTTAATGGCAACGCTGATAGTAACTTGAACCCGCTAACATTTGCAATTAATAGTGGCCAAATAGAACTTGTCAATATTTTATTACATGCTGGTGCTGACGTTAACTTACATGGGCTTGATGGCAAGACTCCTTTGATCCATGCTATAGAAAAAGGTAATAAAGAAATTGTATTGGCATTATTAAATAAAACCAACGTTAATGCTTGTGATAACAAGAAGAAAACACCACTAATGTACAGCAAAAATAGTGAAATCACTGAAGCGTTAATTAATTTAGGTGCAAATATTAACGTCATTGATAATACAGGCAAAACGCCTCTGATGTACGCATCAACTCTCAGAAAATCTGATGTAGTTTTAGTTTTGCTTGAGCATTATTATGACAGCAACAACAAAAATATCAATATTGATCAAACTGACAATGGTGGGAAAACTGCTCTACTATATGCTGCTCATCTGAGTTCTAAAGAAGTGATTAAGGCTTTGCTTAAAAATTCTGCCAGCGTGGAATCTAAAGACAAAAACAATCGAAACCTACAATTTTATCTTAAACAAAACAAACAATTCAGAAATCAAAAAGCGGCTAAAGAAATCAAAGTCCTTGTTAAAAAGTATACGCAGAACAACTCTAACGCTCATAATTTATTGGTCCCTCATTTTAAAAGTAAGACGATTATACCCCCTATAGTTGATTCTAAAAATAATGCAATAATACAAAACCAGGCTAAGAAACCAAGGCACCTATAAAAAAATAAATTTCTCACGAGACGCTAAACATTTAGTATACTTACTACATAATGAGAGAAAATTTTGATACAACTGAATCTATACCCAAGTCATTTCAACTATATGGCTGTGGCTTGCTGTTTGTTTATTCAGCTTTCATTATTTATGCTTCTGTCGTTCCGTTGGCTCATTGGGCAATGCCTGCTCAACCTATCCCGTATGATTTTTTATATGGCTGGCAAAACAAAATTCATTTGTTCGATATATATCAAAACCTGTTATTTTATATGCCATTGGGATTTTTGCTGGCTTTTGTCACAAAGAATAAACTGCACTTTGTTCTTCGCTTATTATTATGCTTTAGCTGCGCACTCGTACTTTCAACAAGCTTAGAATTCATACAAAGCTTTCATACCACCAGAGTCAGCTCTCTATTAGATGTCATACTTAACACCTTAAGCGGTTTTATCGGGGGAATATTAGGCTGCATATTGACCACCCAGGTGTTTGCATGGGATAAATTAAGCTATAAAATATTTAAGACGAATCAAAACAAACTTTTGTTATTTGCAGCGACCATGCTGCTATTTATTGGAATGGCTTATCACCTATACCCATATTTGCCAACGTTACAATATAGTCATGTCAAAACAGGTCTTAAGCCATTACTTGTATTTTGGCATAATCCTGATATTTTTCACACCAACCACTTTATCAAATATTTTGTTCAGGGTATTGGATTGTATATTGCGGGATTTATTTTATTCAAACCCAACTATCGTATTTGTTTACTGCTGCTCTTAATCGCAACAATACTATGCTTGAAAATATTGATTATCTCAAGATATATATCTATAGAATCTCTGGGGGGATTAACCAGTGCAGTGGTATTGGGTGCTGTGATTACTTGGTTAGTGCAGCTTAAGAAGTAACCCCCTTTATTTTAACAATAAAGAGGGAATATTTAGCTATTTTTTCTTATTCGGCAAATCTGTGACTGTGCCTTCATACACTTCACAAGCTTGCATGATAGTTTCTGACAATGTTGGATGTGGGTGAATCGTCAAAGATAAATCTTCTGCCTCACAACCCATCTCAATCGCCAAAGCCAATTCGGAAATTAAATCGCCTGCATGCGCCCCGACAATAGCTCCGCCTAAGATTTTATGTGTTTTTTTACAGAATAATATTTTAGTCATACCTTCTGTGCGATCGATACCATTGGCACGCCCAGATGCCACCCAAGGAAATACGCCTTTACCGTAGTCAATCCCTTGTTTCTTCGCTTCAATCTCTGTCAAACCCACCCATGATATTTCTGGATCTGTATAGGCAACGCTTGGAATACATTTGGCATCAAAGAAATGTTTTTTACCCGAAATAACTTCTGCCGCTAATCTGCCTTCCGGAATAGCTTTATGTGCCAACATAGGCTGACCCACAATATCACCAATGGCATATATATGCGGCACATTGGTTTGCATTTGATTATTGGTCGCAATAAAACCACGCTCATCTACTTGTACGCCGGCAGCATCCGCTCCAATTTTCTTACCATTGGGAATGCGACCTACAGATTGCAATACAGCATCGTACATTTCTTTTCCAGGGGCATCTTTTCCTTCAAATGAAACTTCAATACCCTTCTTGCTAGCGGTTGCGCCAACCACTTTCGTATTGAACCACATGTTGTTATAACGCTTTTGTACAAATTTATAAAATGGCGTCGCAATGTCTTTATCCACACCTGGCATAACAAAATCAGTGAACTCAACCACATCAATTTGTGTACCCAAGGCATGGTAAACTGTTGCCATTTCCAAACCGATGATACCACCACCAATAATTAACATTTTTTTAGGGATATTACGCAATTCTAATGCACTAGTAGAATCCCAAATTCTGTCATCCTCAGGCAAGAATGGCAAATGCACAGCTTCTGAGCCAGCGGCAATAATAGCGTTTTCAAACTCAATCGTTGCCCCATCTTTGCCGGTAACAACAACCGTATTAGCTCCCGTAAATTTGGCTTCGCCCTCTAACACCTCTACTTTGCGCATTTTGGCCATTTGCTTTAAGCCCATATTAGACTTACCAATGACACCATCTTTAAAGCTGCGCAATTTATCTAAATCAATTTTAGGCTCACCAAACGTGACACCGTGGCTCGCCATTGTTTTTGACTCGTTAATCATGTTGGCCACATGCAACAATGCTTTAGAAGGAATACACCCAACGTTTAAGCACACCCCACCCAACTCTGGGTAACGCTCAACCAATACAACACTCAACCCCAGATCGGCAGCTCTAAATGCGGCACTGTAACCTCCAGGCCCACTACCAATGACTACAACTTTTGTTTTTTTTGTTTGTTGCGACATAATATCCCCTTAAAAATCCTATAGTAGTAATTTCCTAATATCTTGTAATCTAGCACAAATATGCTGCATAAACTTAGCGCCTTCCACCCCATCAATCACTCGATGATCATAAGATACCGCTAATGGCAGCATTTTTCTGGGTACAAATACTTCGTTTATAAATTTCGGTTTGATTTGCAGCTTAGACACACCCAAAATAGCCACGTCTGGTGCATTAATAATAGGGGTAAATTGTGTGCCGCCCATATTACCCAAACTAGAAATCGTAAAATTGTTGCCTTGTAAATCAGCAGATTTTAGCGTCCCTTTTTTAGCTTTGGTACTTAGCTCCGCCAGCTCTTTGGCAATTTCAAATAAGCCTTTGCTATCCACGTTCTTGATGACTGGCACCAATAACCCATTGGGTGTATCGACTGCCACGCCAATATGATAATATTTTTTGTAAATAACATCTTCGCCCGAAGGTGCCAAAGACGCATTAAATTGCGGAAATGCTTTTAATGCCGAAGCCACCGCTTTTACAATAAAACTAACAGGCGTTAACGGTATGCCATTATCCATAGCGGCTTGCTTGTTTTCTTTTCTAAAAACTTCTAGCTCTGTAATATCTGCTTCGTCAAATTGTGTGACATGCGGAATATTCACCCAATTTCTAAACATATTGCGTGCAGTGAGTTTTTTGATACGACTCATCGGCTTGGTTTCTGTGTCACCAAACTTATTAAAATCTATGGTCGGAAGCTCTGGCAGCCCTCTGACATCTGCTGCAGGTTGGCCTAAAACATGGCCACTCTCAATCGCTTTGATTTGAGATTTTACATATTGCTCAACATCATATGTCGTGACACGACCTTTATGCCCGCTACCGGATACTTTGGTTAAATCCACGCCTAATGCACGTGCAAATTTACGCGTCGCAGGCCCTGCATGACCACCACCTGATGAAGATGATTGATGAGAAGCAACAGGCGCTGGTGCGGCTATAGCAGGTGTAGGCGCCACAGTTGATTGAGTGGCAGCTTCGCTTTTGTTTATAGGGGGTAAAATAGCACCTTGGTCTTGTTGTACTCGCATTTTAAGAACTTTATCGCCAGGGTTTCCTTTTTGGCCAAGCTCAACATAAAGTGCCTCAACCACACCAGCGTGCGAGCTTGGTAATTCCAAACTGGCTTTTTCGCTCTCAACCGCAATAATTGATTGTTCTTTTTCTATGGTATCGCCCACAGCCACCAAGATTTCTATTATCGTCACATCCTTAAAATCATCTGACGTGGGTAAATAAATATCTTCGCTCGTCTCCACCGCTTTCACCGCATTTATAGGTACGACGCTCTCGACTTTAGTAACTGCTTGCTGCGGTTCAGGTGTTTTAGCCTGTTCTTCTGTCTGTGGTTTTGCATCCTTTACCAGCGCCTGGGATATTATCTTTAAGATAATATCCCCTTCTGAGACTTTATCACCTTCTTTGACTGCCAAAGATTCTATGACACCAGCGATTGGGCTTGGCACATCCATTGCCGCTTTGTCTGTTTCCAAAGTGATCAAAGGATCTTCCAAAGAGATCGTATCACCCGGTTTGACCAGCACGTCAATAATTTCAACAGCGCCCACATCTCCGATGTTTGGCACTTTTACAACTTCTATGGCACTCAAGGTAATTCTCCCAATACTTTACAAAAACCTAGGGTCTTTTTTGTCTGATTCAATTTTAAACGCTTTTCGCGCTTTGGTGATAACGGCTTTATCTACTTTACCTTGGTTAAACAAAGCAACCAATGCGGTAAAAGCAATATGATAACTATCCACTTCAAAATGACGACGCAGCCTTTCTCGTGTATCACTTCGCCCAAAACCATCTGTACCCAAAACATAATAATCTTGCTTTATAAAACCACGAATACTATCCGCATAGGATTTCATATGATCGGTCGCAGCAATGATTGGAACCGTCACGCTATCTAGCTGTTGTTCTAAATAACTAGATTTAGATTTTTTCTCAGGATTGAGCTGATTCCAACGCTGTATTTCTAATGCTTCTTTGCGTAATTCATTAAAGCTGGTCATACTCCAAACATCCGCACTGACATTATATTCTTCTAGTAATTTTACCGCCGCTTGTACCTCTAATAAAATAGAACCCGAGCCCATCAGTTGCACATGTAATTTGGCAGGTTTTTTAACTTGATTTAGTAAATACATCCCCTTGAGGATGCCTTGCTCAGATCCTTTGGGCATTTCAGGATGGGCATAATTTTCGTTCATTAAAGTAATATAAAAATAAATGCTTTCATCATCTACATACATTCTTTGTAGGCCATTTTGTATAATAACCGCCAACTCATACGCAAATGTTGGATCGTAACAAATACAATTAGGAATTGTACTGGCCAAAACATGGCTGTGACCATCTTGGTGTTGTAAACCTTCACCATTGAGCGTAGTTCTACCCGATGTCGCCCCCAATAGGAAACCTTTGGCTCTAGAGTCTCCCCCCGCCCAAGCCAAATCACCAATACGCTGAAAACCAAACATAGAGTAATATATGTAGAATGGAATCATAATACGATTATGCGTACTATAAGACGTTGCCGCCGCAATCCAAGAACAAAAAGAGCCCGCCTCGTTAAGGCCTTCCTCTAATATTTGACCATCTTTGGCTTCTTTGTAATACATTACTTGATCGGCATCTACAGGGCGATATTTTTGCCCCACACTAGAGTAAATACCAATTTGCCTAAATAATCCTTCCATACCAAAAGTTCTAGCTTCATCGGGCACAATCGGCACAATGCGTCTACCAATGCTTTTGTCTTTGACCAGACTAGACAGTATGCGTACAAAAGACATCGTGGTTGATATTTTCCTATCACCCGTACTCTTGAGTTGAGAGGCGAAAGCCTCTAATGTCGGCATGGTTAAAGTCTCATCCGCTTTTTCACGCCGATAAGGTAAATACCCGCCTAATGATTCACGTCGCGCTTTCATATAACGAATTGCAGGATTGTCGTCTCCTGGGTGATAAAAAGGCACGTCGCTAATTTCTTCATCTGAAATAGGCAACAAAAATCTATCACGGAAAATTTTCAAATCTTCTACACTGATTTTTTTGACGTTATGTGCAATATTTTGTGCTTCACCTGCTGCACCTAAGCCATAGCCTTTCACTGTTTTGGCTAAAATCACAGTAGGCTGACCTTTGTGGTTGGAGGCCGCTTTATAAGCCGCAAAAATCTTAGCCGGATCGTGCCCACCTCGACTTAAGCGGAATATATCATCATCACTCAAATGTTCGACTAACTTTAATAACGCTGGGTACTTACCAAAGAAATGTTCACGCGTATAAGCGCCCCCTTTGGCCTTATAGTTCTGATAATCGCCATCCACCACTTCTTCCATACGCTTGAGTAAGATACCCTCTCTATCCGCTGCAAAAAGTGGATCCCATTCACTCCCCCAGAGCACTTTGATCACATTCCAATTAGCGCCTCTGAAAACCGTCTCTAATTCCTGGACGATTTTGCTGTTGCCCCGAACAGGGCCATCTAGTCTTTGTAAGTTACAGTTCACCACAAATACTAAATTATCTAAGCGTTCTCGCCCGGCAAGCGATAAGCCCCCTAATGATTCAGGCTCATCCATTTCACCATCACCACAAAAACACCAGACTTTTCTGTCTGATTTTTCAGAAAAGCCTCTATCTTCTAAATAACGCATGAAACGCGCTTGAAACATCGCTTGAATGGGACCTAAGCCCATAGACACCGTCGGAAACTGCCAATAATTGGGCATTAACCATGGATGCGGATAAGAGGATAAGCCTTTACCATCGGTTTCACGTCTAAAATGCACAAGCTGATCTTCTGAAATTTGTCCCGTCAAGTAAGAACGCGCATATATCCCTGGTGAGGCGTGCCCCTGAACATAAATCAAATCACTACCGGCCGGCGCATCCGGGCCACGCCAAAAATGATTGAAACCAACATCATACAAAGTGGCAGATGAGGCAAAGGTACCGATATGCCCGCCTAAACTGCTATCGACTTGCTGAGCACGCACCACCATCGCCATAGCATTCCAGCGAATAAGCGCCCGAACACTTTGCTCAGACTCATAATCCCCTGGAACACTAGGCTCATCCTTTGCAGGAATGGTATTACAATAAGGTGTATTCTGATGTTGTGGTGATTCACAACCTTGTAAACTGGCATGGTAACTAAGCTTGTCTAAAAGATATTGCGCTCTTGTTGTACCACTGCTTTTGACAACAGAATCCAATGCATCCAACCACTCCTGTGTTTCTAGTGGATCAAGATCATTTGGCGGTTGTTGCATACTCACTCCCAACTATTTTATTCGTGTCAATTAAATTTATTTATGTTTTTGTATTTGAGAATAATAATATTCCCAATCAAATGCAGGGCCAGGGTCGGTCTTACGCCCAGGCGCTATGTGTTCATGCCCAACAATTCTATCCAGGGTGATATCAGAATATGTTTGCATTATGGCAAGCGTACAAGCACTTAAAGACTGATATTGTTCCTGACTATAGGGAACCGTATCCATCCCTTCCAGCTCGATGCCTATCGAAAAATCGTTGCATTTTTCCCTTCCATCAAATTGTGAATCACCGGCATGCCAAGCGCGTTGATGAAAAGGCACAAATTGCCAAACAACCCCGTCCCTTCGAATCACCAAATGGCTAGAGACTTTTAAATCAGAAATAGTCTGATAAAAGTCATGCTTGGAGTCATCTAACTCATTCAGGAAGAAATCTTTAATATCACTGCCATGGAAGCGCCCTGGTGGTAAACTAATGCCGTGTATAACCAAAAGACTGGGCTCTTTTTCAGGCCGCTCATCTTTGTTAGGTGAATCATAATATTCTATAGAGGAGATAAGCCCCGTTTTTTTATTTACATGCATATTTTATTTATGTTAGATATCATTATAAATAGTGCTATCGGAATTATAACAAATTTAACGTATATAAAGTCTCCCCAAAATCAATTTGATAGCAAATTTGGCGACTTAAATAAAAATTATTCAGAACACCTACGTTAATTTCGACAATAAATATTATAGTTATCTAAATTATATTATACTTTTAGACACTAAATATTAATGCACAAAATATTATGCCCACTGAAAAGCCGCCCAATAATCTAGATCAAGCTACAAGTAAACAGCTAAAAACCTATGGTCATTGGATGGGGATTTTGGCTTGGATTGTTATTCTCATTGTACTTATCCTGCTATTTGACAAATGGTTGGTTAAATCACTAAATCCAAACTATGTTGATCAAAAAATAGTCACACTATCAGGCATCCAAAAAACAGTGATTAACCGCAACCGTTTTAATCATTATTTGGCCAAAGGAAAAATCAACGAACATCCGGTTATTTTTTTGATAGATACAGGTGCCAGCGACGTTGTCATCCCTGGGGCATTAGCCGAAAAATTCAAACTTAAAAAAGGCGCCATCGCTCGCGCGAATACCGCAGGTGGCCAAATAGACATATACCATACAAAACTCGATAGCATCACAATAGGGCATATTAAAATTAATAATGTCCGAGCGAGCATTAATCCTAGTATGACAGGCCCCGAGATATTACTGGGCATGAGTGCATTAAAACATGTAACCTTCACCCAAAAAGGTAATCAATTAACCCTGAGTATTGATGACTAAGGATGAAAGACTAAGAACAGACATAAAATAATTCAGTATACGGGTATTAGGGGCGCTATTTCACGCTTATTCTTAACCATTCAATTTAAGATTTTTCGGATATGAAATCAATATCAACTTGAGGTACACCACTTTTGAGAATCATATCGTCAAATTGCACTAAGCCTGATGTCACATTGCTTACCAAATTACCATTTTGATAATCTTTATTTTCAAAGTGCATGCTTTTTTGTAAAACTTTTTCAGATAGTATATGCAACTCTTCTAATCGTACTTCCAGCTGTGATTGATAAAGATTTTCTTGTTTCTGATAACCACGCCATTCTGATAGTGTACTTTCCTGCGTTTGAATTAATTTCAGGCTATTTTGCCATTGTGTTTTCAACTGCCCCATTTGTAAATGGTGGCTGGTATAACTAGGAATGAGAATATTAAGTCGTGATTTGTTTTTCTTGCAATGGATATTGGCTTGTCGAATTTGATCTGTGAGTGATTGTATAAATAGCTCTAGTGTTGTCGACACGTCTTGTCCCATGCCTGTTTTTTTGATTTTATTTTGAGTATCATCTAAAATTTGAAGCATCGCGGACAGCTGATTTTCAAATTGCTGCATACTTTGCACGATTAAAGTCACGGTTTCAAAGCCAGATAAAACTTTTCCTCTACACTCTTGCGTTAACAAGTAACCATGCTCGGTGACTTGATTCAAATTTTGTGTAATACCCTTATGCTCATTGACAATACGGCTATGCTCCGCCTGATGGTTTTTCAACGCGCAGTAGTCGCGTTTTAATTCTTCCAGATTTCTTAGTAGCGCTTGACTTAATACACTAAATTGATTGGATGTAGCCTGCGGTTCAATATGTTGTTGTGTTATATGCGCACGCATTGTGCTGACTTCTTTGCTTGATTGCTGTACGACATCAGCCAAACGCCTAACGGATTTTATACCTTTTCTTAAGAGTGGATGTTTATAATTTTTCAAATCTAACACAACAGGATTTTCATTATTATGATATAAATCAATATGACCTAATAAATTAACAAAATGTGCAATTTCTTTTTCACAAGTGTCAGCACGATGCCCCAATTCTAAAAGGCTATTTTTTAGCCCCTCCACTTCTTGTTTGGCGGGGCTGTGTGCTTCAATAATATACCCTTTGAATTGATTGTCTACGATAAGAGGTGTCACCGTCCAATCTACTGTTGTCGAACCATCTTGTAAAAAGTCTGTTTTTTCTTGAAATTTAAGTGCTTGTTCAAAGAATGCTTTTAATTGTTCTGTCTGTCCTTCAAAAGCAGCAGACAAATCTTGATCATTCATATCCTCTGTGAGCTTTAATAATCCAGCCATACTCGAATTTAAATGCTGTATTATCAAATCTTCATCAACCACAATCATGGCGTTTTGCATATTCGCCACAAGATGTTCCACTGGCAACTGTGGTATCGCTTGTATGTTTTCTATAGGCTGATTAGGCAATGATACTGTATATTCCACTGAAACATCTTGAAATTCCACCACCGTCCCCATACGGATGTTACGTATCATGATGGGTTTAAACAGGACGCGATACTCTTTGCCTTGAAACTTACAGTTCAAATGCAAAGGCGCAACCAGCTTATCTAGTAAATGTGCACTCAGCTCAGAGTCTTTGTCTGAGTGTAATTCAGATGAAATAGCCTGGTGAAACAAATCAACAATACTACTTGTATCATCAGCCTCTTGGAAAACATCAATCTTTTGCGCAGCTGTATTACAATGTTTCAACTGATGCTGCCGATCGGCTATTAATAGTGGTGTGGACAGCGTATCAATCATTGCTGAAAAATCATCTAGTGACAATGATTTTTTGATATAACGGATTAAGCTTAACGTACACCCTGCCGTCGCAGCAGCCACAACACCACTAAAAAACAAAGCCCAACTCGGCACTATTTGCTGATGGATTTGGCTAATCAACACACCACTGTATATCGGGACAACAGTCGTCACTAAGCCGATTCCATAGATTTTATATTGTGATAATTTCAGTCCTGGCACCGCTTATTCCTAATTTATACGCATTCTCCGAACATATCAGAGATAATCTGAGTTATGTCGTTAAGTGTAGGTGCAATAAGCGTATGTGCAAGGAAATGGTTGGAAGAATAACTACTGTGCGATGTTGCAGCAGGATATCCCACTGCTCCCTACTGAATATTAACGACGAGATTTTAATTTTTTATCTTGAGCAGCAACAAACTCACTAATTTCAGGTAACGAACTGTTATTGGTCTTATCATCAACACCAATATAACTTAGTGTTAAATCTAATTCATTCGCTATATGAACAATTTTTTGTTCAATCAGCTGCTCTTGGGCTTGAATAACATACTGTATAATTTCTTGCTCTGTTCGGAAAAATTCTTTTTCATTTCTCATTTTTGCTGATACAGGCATCATGAAACCATATTTTGCTAATTTCCGTTTGAATGTATTGTATATTTCTTTACTCATACCATATTTTGCCTGCATGAAATCACGATAATCTTTATAGAAATTAGGAACACGAATAACACTCGATAGTTTCACATAATCTGCATCAATCCCCCCAATAAAAACTCGCTCACGGGCTTTTACATAGCCCCCTGATACATGACCACCAGGTGAACTACATTTTATATCGATGTTATCTTGAGTAAATAAATCTAATATCCTGGTTGATAATCCATTAGATAGATCTTTTCTTAAATGTAGTGAAACATATAAAATACCAAGATAAGGAAACTGACAATGCCCATCGGCCTGATACTTCGGAGCTAATACTGTTATAGCGCCCTCCCTAGGTTGATGCGTATCAGATTTATCCCAATTTAACATTGCTGTAGCATACTCTAGTCCCCAATGCGGTGACTCAGATGTCGATACAAATGGCAACTTAGTAAATCCCAATCCTTTTAATACTGTCCACTTATCTCTTGTTCTTTGAGAAGATCGTCCATCCACCTTACGATTTGGTGCCAATGCCATGTCACCCATTAAGGTTTGATAAGAATTAACATATCTTTGCACATACTCTATATATCTAGAGGAATACTTCTCACGACTAACAACAAGGCTTCTTCCCAAGCATGAATTTACATTTTTAAATTTTTTCAAATCCAACATAGCAGTTACCACAGATTTACTTGCGTGCTGTAATTTTTTCCCTCTCTGCTGGAGAGCATGTTTATTCATGTTAGGCAATTTAAATGAAACTTTTGCTTTTTCATGTGTTGCGCCGCTATATAGGCCCTGACGTTCGATCTCACCCTTATCTTGTGCTATATGAAATTTTCTGCTTTTGGCTCTTTCTTCTCGCGAAAAATGTTCTTTATAAAAGTGTACGCCACGGTAATGCGCTATACCTATCCCCATATCTCTTTCCGCATTTAACACACCCTCTTGGAGAGATAGCGATTGCATTTTCTCATTCATGGCTTCTAATGTTAATGCCATTTCATCTTGCTTCACCAATAAATTAAAGTGTGTAAATCCACCCGTGTGCAATAAATGGATTTCTTGTGTGGGCTCCTCGGCAATATGTTCATGTTGTAAGCTTAAAATTTGCTCATCATTTTTTGCCCAAATATATAGTGTTATGTTTTTGAGATAAGCATACGCCAATGCTGATTGGCACCCTAACCAAATACCATCAACTGAATGGCTCAGCAGATCTAAATACCCTAAATAAACTGTTTTTATCAGGCAGAATTGTTCCAAAGGGTTTGGGTTTTGATGTGGGTTATTATAATAACTAGATAATGCAGCCTCAAATCCTTTTGGTTGATAAATATCAGTTTGAATGGCTTCTGCAATTTCAGTCCATAACTGTCTTCGAACTATCTCATT
This sequence comes from Uncultured Candidatus Berkiella sp., assembly GCA_964633725.1. Taxonomy (GTDB): domain Bacteria; phylum Pseudomonadota; class Gammaproteobacteria; order Berkiellales; family Berkiellaceae; genus Berkiella_A. Next base: position 9,679 of record CAZWHY010000011.1, on the reverse strand, counting down.
TTCACATCCTAACCGTAAAGTGGATGTTAATAATGCTCTATCCGTTCCAAGCCCAATAAAAGCACAATCCCCATTTGGTGAAATCCATTCTTCCTGGAATTGAACCGTTTCGTGGTTTAACACCGCACTCAAAGGCATCGATTGTGTACCTATGGAATGCCATTCATCATTATTATTATGCTGATAATGTTTTTCTGAAAAATAATAGTCATCTTCATCTTCTGAATCTGTATCAGAAGCATTGTCATACTCATATAGCTTTTCTAAAAATGATTTAAGACGGGAAAATTCTAATCCTACGGCATAATGAGCAGGCACGTGATGCATATTATCACTTGCATTAATATTTGCCTTAGCCTGTACTAACAATCTCACTTGTGAATATGCATTCGCTTGAACCGCTCGATGCAGGGGCGTTTGCACCTTTATATCAGTCGCATTCACCTCTGCTGCACACTCTAATAATCGTTTTGTAATCTGAATGCTGGCCTGGGTATTTTGCACTACTGATAAGTGCAAAGCTGTTTGGTTATCATTATTGACAGCATTAACATCCACATCTAGTGATAGCAAAGAATCTATACATTCCATTTGTTCAGCATGAACAGCATCATGTAAAGGACTTTGCCCATTCTGAGCTCTTATTTGCGCATCAAAACCTAACTTATAAAGTCGGATCAACATATCTGAATAACCTGCTGTCGCAGCCAAATGCATTGCTGTTCTACCCTGAGCATCCGTAGATGAAACTGTAAATTTGCCACTCGCTAGTATGCTTGCAACCCAATCGTATTGTTGATGTGTAAGCGCTTGAATTAATTTGTCAGACATGTAACCTAAACCTACCGCTAAAATCTTAATTAGAAAAAGTTGTAGATAGTAACTTAACTAATGAATACTATCAAGGATAGCGAGATTTAATTGATCTGAAAATATTCTTAGTTAGGAATGAGCACGTAATAACTTCCCGATTTAGTACTCAGTACGCTGGCAAATTTGAATCAACTGATTGAGACAAAATGTGAGCATAGCAGGGCTATGTGAGCGTTTTTTTGATTGAGGCTCATTTAAAGATGACTTGCGTAATGAGATGATAAACCGGTAAGTTATTACGCGCCCATTCCTTATCCAATAAAAATAGTAAACTCCTGGTGGTACTTTAAGTTTTTCTAATCTAGGAAAAAATTGATTAAGACTTATAAACCCCAACAGAAACATCATGCTCCAGATTTTGTTGGGTTAAATAATCTTGAATGAATGCTTGGTGCTCAACTGTATCTGTTAAAAGCACATCAATACCGTCTGCGCCTAAAGCAATACCATCATTAGCCGCCCAAATCGATTCATGTTTTACATTGCACATATCAGGATGCATTTGAGTGGCACAAAATAATATCGGTAGCTGTTGAGATACTAAATTTTTTTGTGCTTGTGTGTATGATACAACGTCATATTCAAAATCCAAGCTAGCATAAATATACGCCTGATATCGGTCTAAGCGCTTTTGCAATTGCAATAATTCTGTGCTCATTGTTTGATGTGAATATCTGTCTGGGTTTTCAACCAAATTTTCTCGACCTAATGTTTTTCTAACGGATTGAGAATGTGTCACAATATAACCCGTCATCACCGCAATACATTGCGCTTCAAAAATCGCATCTGATGTGCCCGTAACACTATTTGCTAATGCAGCGGCTGGCCAACCTCCAAAACTATACAACGAATTCGCCTTGTATACGATATCATCCATTGTTTTACGCTGCCTGGGTGTATAAATAAGGCGTTGCTTTCGCATTAAAATATATATCACATCCATCAAAAGCTCTTGTGGATTTGCTTTAAATCCAAATCGATGCTTCCCCATTAAACTTTCATGGTCTTTTTGTGTAAAGGTCTTTAGTTTTGTCGCAACCTGCTGCATAAATGATTTTAGTTTTACCTCATCCCCTAAAAGAGCAAAAGCCCTCTCTAACTTATTCTGATATGACTCTATTATCTTAAAAATAACACGATGAATTTTTTTAATATTTTTTAGATTATTTCTATAATCAACCCATTGCATCAATTCACTTTTATCCCAAATTTTGAGGCGTCCAAATGACCGGCAATATTGACTAATAAGCTCTTCGCTTATCACTTTGCTTGATTTTATTTTCTCAAATATCGCAATTAATGCATCTATTAAGCTATCTGCAAAAACACCTTCAGATTTTTTTTCGAGTTTTTTATTAGCATATCCCCATGCATCAGAAAGCCTATACGCAGTATGATGCGTCACACCAGACAAACCTGCTTGGTTCACACCTGCTAAATTACTCCCGCCATCAAAAGTTCCTGTAAAAGGCATAACACCTTTATCTACGAATAATTGCATCATTTGTCCTGAAGCGTATAGTTTATGACCCGTGAAGCTAGCACCAATTAAAGTTGCAGAGCTGCTGCCGTGAGCCCAGACAACTTGTTGCTGAAGTGGTAACGCATCTTGAATATTTTGAATAATAGGTTGTTCTATATTGTCTATTTCTACGTTTTCTATTTCCATCAGTTTTTGCAAATTTATTTCTATTGGCTCAGGTAATTTAGGCACTATAGAAACATCTTGAAAAATAAAAGAATATATTTTTCTTGATAATTTATTTAACACATAGTGAGCGCATTTTTCCCAAAGCGTTTCTTTATTTGTAATTTTTCGCCGTTTGAAATCTACAGAAAAATGGGCATGCTTAATCAACGGCTTATCTTGAACACTAAATCCATCGTTAGGCCTATTCATATCACTAAATGTTCGTTTTCTGAGCAGTGATTTTTTACTTTTTTTACTTTTAATAGAGCCTATCATAGCTGTATACACACACAAATTATAAATTTTATTGAGTTATATCATACGGTTCATGTGTTATGTTTGTAAGAAAAATACGATGAAACAGCAGCAATAGCCGCCAAGTGGTGGGTTTATAAATGGCTGACAAATTATATTTATCAGCCTTTTATATTTCTAAAATTGAAACGTTAATCTTGCTCTGCTGGCTTTTCTAGCTTTTGTGTCTCTTCAACTTTTAGGACAATACGATACTGCCCCTCATCACCTGTTAGTTTAAACGTATTAGTGGTATCAGGCACTCTCGCTGTATTTTCCTGATTGGGAATGCTCCACTCTTTACTTAATAGGTTATTTTTCCATTTCAGCTTTAATTTAACCGTGCCAATTAAATCATCTACATTCCAAGGTGGAACATCTCTCTCGACTAATGAGATAATAAGTTGAATAGCCTCATCTGGTTGCAGCTCTTTTTCCCATAAGTTTACATTCTTAACTTGATCCAAATAGGCTGACAACCAATGTGTAGGAAAGTCAGGCACTTGATAGTGGTCGGAGCTTTTGGTTGATGAATATTCTGTCACTGAGAAGTACAACTCATCTCCCCGCTCTTCTTGAGAGTGGATTTTTTCTATGGATTCTAACTTAACAACCAAATTTAATTTATCTTGATCTGCTGCACTTACACCATAAGAACTCAGCAATGCCAATGATAAAACGCCAACTTTAACTAATGAACTAAACATAATATTCCTTTAATCTGTGTTTCTAAATCGCTTACTTTAAACTTTGCATCAAACTTAATTTTTTATCAAATAATTTTTTAATCCCTATTAGCCATAATTTTACACGAAAAAATATTTTACCTCTAATAACATAACTTCCGCTTTAGTTTGAACGAGTTATCGCAACTGCATCAAAGCAGCTATTACAATCTCTCATCAATTGCTCACAAAAAGTATTGACTCCAAAATTTTAGTTTGATACTTTGGGGAGGCTATGAAAATAAACAACACGCAATACAAAATCAGTTCAAAGTTTGGTGGTCCTCTTCACAAGGCGGGCTAAGTTGTGTGTAATAATAATAAAATAATATAGCGTCAATCTTCGAAAAGCCCACCTTCTGGTGGGTTTTTTTTGCTTACCCAAACGTATAAGTCAACAACATAATAAAAATAACCTAAGGAATGGGCATGTCATTCCTAAGACACCATAATTGTTAGGTACAAAGTTTCCAACTTAAGATAGGTAGCAAAATACCCCTTGCCCCCATAACAAGTTATGAACTAACCCAGGTGATGTTTATTACTAAAAATAACAAGTTTAAACGCTATCCAAGCTCTGTCAAACTTGTCATAGAATACAACTCAGAGAACATCACTTCATCGGTCACAAAATTTCTAGAATGATTCTTTATCATGCCTTCATGGGTAAAACCTAAGCGCTTTATTAAATTTAGGCTCTTTGTATTATGACTTGATACATACACTTCAACACGCTTGGCATTCAGTTTTAAAAAAGCGAAACACACAAGCTCAGATACGGCTTCAGCTGCATAACCTTGTCCCGTATACCGAGTGTCGAACCAATAATTAATCATAACAACCGGCACGCTCCAATCCAAAATTTTGAACCAAACTTCACCTAACAAATCATTTCGGCCATGCGCCCACACGAGGAAAAACAAATGATCGTGTGCATAAATGTCTTTGGCAGATTGTATTCCATCGTCTATATGACTTTGTGCTTGCTCTAAGGTTATATCTGGTTTAGCCCAAGAGAACCAAGGATTTATCTCTTGATAGGATGCTCTGATAGCTTCTTGAAAAGATTTTGCATCTTTAGTATCTGGCGGCATAAGCTTCAAACGCTTTGTTTGTAGTGTTGGCAATACTGCTTTTACATAATTCTCTTGATTGCCAGCCTTATCAATCTGAGGAATAATTTTGCTTTCATGCTGATACCATTTTACATCCAGCTCTGGTAACAATGAAACATCACAACAAGCCAATAATAAAGACTCTGCTGGTAAACCACTTTCACAATCTATACAGTAATTTTTGAGTTTTGCTTCCACAATATAACCACAACGTTTGGCAACCGCCACACTTTTTATATTATCTGCTTGAATGCGTATTTGTACACGAATAGCTTTAAGCGCATCTAAAGTATAACGCGTTAATCCCGTCACCAGTTCCGTTACAAATCCCTGCCCTTGGTAATCAGAATCAATCCAATACCCTATTTCATAATAAGGTTTGGTCAAATCACACAAATCATTAAACCCAGAAACCGATATTATTTTATTATCCTGCTTATGAACAACCACCATTGGAAACTCACTGGCTTGACCTGATTGCCAATCAAGCACACCATTTTGCACATACTCTCGTGTTGTTTTTAAACTAGGATCTTGCGCCCAAGGCATCCAGCGCTGCAACATGACTAGCGAACGATTAATGGCCTGATTTATCTCAATTTCATCGCCTTCTCTAACTGGCCGAATAATCAATCGAGGTGTTTCTATGTATTCTAGATTATATATATTCATTTATTTATTTGACTTTTTTGTATTTTAAAATATTCGCTAGTATGGCGCAAGCAGCTAGAAGCAATCACGATAACAAACTATCGTTCTAAGCACTATCTTGCAATACTATAAGTGTATAACCCACAATTATTAGGGACAAGCGCGTGCATGACCTGTGGATAAATTAAGATTTGCTGTTATTTACAGATCTAATGGCATCGTTCAAATATTGACCACATTAATGGTTTGTTGACTAATACATTTGTTTCATTTAATTTACTCTTTGTTCATTTCTTATTGAAAAAAATTTAGAGATAATTATGTTAAAGAAGTTACCTTTCTTCCTCAAAGGTGTATTGAATACCCTTTTCTTAATTTTACACACCATTTTTTGGTGTGTCTCATTATATTTTTTTACATTATTAAAAATCTTAATACCCCATAAAAAAATTCGCAATTATTTAGATGCCACTTTAGTTTGGCTCGCCAATCACTGGATAGCCAGTAATAATTTATGGATGGCTTTAACGCATAATACAGAGTATCAAATTCCTAATCTCGATAACCTAAAGCTGAATGATTGGTATTTTGTTATTTCTAATCACCAAAGTTGGGCTGATATCCTTATTTTACAAAAACTATTTCTCAATAAATCTCCTTTAATTCGTTTTTTCATTAAAAAAGAATTATTCTGGATCCCCTTTATGGGATTAGCCTGGTGGGCACTTGATTTTCCATTTATGGCCAGACATTCTAAAGCCGCCATTGCAAAAAACCCAAATTTAAAAACGAAAGATTTAGAAGCCACTAGAAAAGCTTGCGAAAAATTTCAACATTACCCCGTTACTATCTTAAACTTTTTGGAAGGTACACGCTTTACGCATTCTAAACATGACAAACAACAATCCCCCTATCAAAATCTATTAAAACCCAGAATGGGTGGCTTCGCTCAAGCTATCTATGCCATGGATCAGAAAATCACTCATATTCTAGATGTGACAATTGTATATCCTAATGGCATTCCTACCTTTTGGGACTTTATCTGTGGAAAAGTTGGTTCAGTTAAAGTTGACATCAAACAAAGAGAAATCCCAAACCTATTTCTAACCTGGACAGATTTCGACGATAAAGTTATCAAAAATCAATTTGGAGAATGGGTCAATGAAATATGGTATAAAAAAGAACAAGTGATTATCAACCTATCTCGCTCTCAATTTTAACAGTCTATTATCCTGACGGTGGCTTTTATGATGACTTCTTGTCGCATAAAAGCCTTTTGATTTGATGTAACCGCACGCTTTTAGACGCCCACCGCCATATCGTTAAATAAAGTTATAAAAAATATAACCCTGTATTTTTATAAATAAACACCATATTTACCTAATAATAGTTCTATTTGCCATTGCCCCCCCCTATTGGATGCCTAAGAACCGCTATTAATATCAGGAAACTTATTGCTAATACTAATGTCCAATTTATAAATATGCGCTTCCATGCTTTGATTAATGACATGTGAAACCTATATATAAAGTACGTGAAGATTCACCTAACTTGGTTTAAAACGGGGCAAGCAATGAGTAACAACAACCAAAACGATTCGAACAAGCCAAAAGAAAACGAAAATACCGATCTTTCCTTTTTCGAAAAAATGAAAAAAGCTTTTAACACGCTAAATGATGGCAATGATAAAGATAATGAAAATATCGAGAATCAAGCTAATGAATCAAATAGTGCAGAGAATTCAGAGGCAGATATACCTGAGGTAATATCTCACACGCCTAAAGCAGAACCCAATTCAGAACCTGAGCCTACAGTCATTGAAGAAGAAGTTTTAGATGATGCGGTCTCTGATGTTTCTTTGCCCCAAGAAACGTCCCCAGCTCCAGAACCATCTGAAGCAAAGCCAATAATCAGTGAAAATGTTTCAGAAGAAACGCAAGTGGAAGATCCAGAAACCGAAGAAGAAGATGACGAAGATGGCATTGCCAGTATTGCAGACATTGAATCCTTAGAAGAGGCAGCCGCAGGTGCATCAGCTGGCTCAGCAGGTAGCGAAGGCGGTGGTGGCCCCCCCGTATTAAGTCATGACGTTAGCAATGCAAATGTCACCAGTCAACAAAGAGATTTAGATATAGGTCCTCCAAATAGAGTAGAAGAGCCATTATTTATCCCTCCTCCAACATCAGAATTAGCTTCCGAAATCGAAGACCTTATCCCAGAAGGCAGAAATGATGACGTCGACGCTGAAGGCGAAAGGCTACTTGTACGTGAAAGCAGTTTACAACATGGTAGTGATCCCGGTAATAGCCCTTTAACTTTATTGGGTAACTTCTTAGCAAATGATGATTTAGGGGATCAACCCGTCACCATTACAGATTTATCCATTGCGGGATTTCCAACCGATAAATCAAGCGATCCCATATGGACAATCCAAACGGATGCAGGCTTACTCACCATCTATACAGAAGATTTTGGTGGGTTTGCTCAGGGTGACTTTACATATCAACTATTAAACGATATTAACCATCCTCTGGGACAAGGCAATAATGAAGTATTAGAAACCTTTGATTACACTTTCCAAGATGTTGATGGTGATGTAGCAGGCGCTAGTATTATTGTCACTATTGTTGACGATGTACCCAGTATTACAGTCGAAAGCTCTGGAGAACAGGGCAATATTCTGATTGTCGATGAAACCAATTTAAACATTGATGCATCAACTGATTTTTCCACTAGTTTTAATGTCTCTAGCCATTTTGGGGCTGACGGTTCTGGCAGTATCACTTCACTTTATACACTAAATGTTCCCAATGGTAATGGTACAGATAGTGGCTTACAAGATGTCGCAACAGGTGAGAACGTATTACTCTATATGAATAGTGGTACAGTAGAAGGCCGCATCAGCGGTGATGTTATTGTCTTCACACTTTCTGTAGATAACAGCGGTATCGTGACTTTAGACCAAGTTCGAGCACTCATACATCCTGATGCCACCAATCCAGATGACCCTATCACATTGAGCGCTGCTGAACTAATACAGCTAACCCGTGCTGATACTATCATTGATGAAGATGGTGACTCCGCTAATGATTCAAGCACTCTAAATATTGGGCAAGCGCTAATATTTAAAGATGATGGACCCAGTATTGATGTGAGCGTGATGTCTGAAGCCATTGTCGATATGATGATCGTTGACGAAACGAATCTTAATATAAACGACACCGCTGATTTTTCAGACAATTTTAATAGTGTATTCGACCATGGCGCTGATGGTGCGGGCTCTATTAGCTCTGCTTATGCGCTTTCGCTTAACGCTGCTGACCCAACCGGCTTAATCGATATCGCCACTGGCGAAGATGTTATTTTAGTAATGAATGCAGGCGTAGTCGAAGGTCGCTCAGATGTGACCAACGAACTCGTATTTACGCTATCCGTCAATAATTTAGGTATTGTCACCCTGGATCAAATCAGAGCCTTACAACACCCTGATGGCAGCAATCCTGACGATGCGGTTTCGTTAGCCTCTGATTCAATTAGCTTAACCCGTACCGATACCATTACCGATAAAGATGGTGATAGTGCAACGGATAGTGCGTCCATTGGCTTAGGCACCAATTTGGTCTTTAAAGATGATGGCCCTAGTATTGATGTAAGTGCTGTATCTGAAGCCATTGTTGATATGATGCTCGTTGACGAAACAAATCTTAATATCAACGATACGGCTAATTTTGCCGATAATTTCAATAATGTATTTGACTATGGCGCAGATGGCGCCGGCACTGTCAGTTCTGCTTATGCGCTTTCGCTGAACTCTGCTGACCCAACCGGCTTAATCGATGTCGCCACGGGCGAAGATGTTGTTTTAGTGATGAATGCAGGCGTAGTCGAAGGTCGCTCAGATGTGACTAACGAACTGGTCTTTACACTATCTGTCAATAATTCCGGCATTGTGACACTTGATCAAATTAGAGCCTTACAACATCCTGATGGCAGCAATCCTGACGATGCGGTCTCGCTAGCCTCTGATTCAATTAGCTTAACCCGTACCGATACCATTACCGATAAAGATGGCGATAGTGCAACCGATAGCGCAGCGCTTAATCTAGGCACGAATTTAGTCTTTAAAGATGATGGCCCTAGTATTGATGTCTCCGCTGTGGCGAGACCTGATAGAATGATGGTCGATGAAACAAATCTTAATATCAACGATACGGCTAATTTTGCCGACAATTTCAATGCCGTATTTAATTATGGCGCAGATGGCGCTGGCTCTGTCAGCTCTGCTTATGCACTTTCGCTGAACGCTGCTGACCCAACCGGCTTAATCGATG
>CAZWHY010000010.1:0-83007 GCA_964633725.1 Uncultured Candidatus Berkiella sp. | reverse complement strand
GCCCTCTTGAATTTCTGCCACTGGTTCGCCATAGGTCTCACCTAAATCACCAGCAAATTCATTGATGGTTTTTATCCATTCTTGTGGAACAGAAGAAGTACCATGCATAACCAAATGCGTATTAGGAATACGAGCATGTATCGCTTTAATCCGATCAATTGCTAAAACATCGCCGGTAGGAGGGCGGCTGAACTTGTACGCACCATGGCTTGTCCCAATCGCAATCGCCAAAGCATCTACGTGAGTCGCATCTACAAATCGTGCGGCTTCATCGGGATCAGTCAAGAGCATCTCTTTGGTTAATATGCCTTCTGCCCCACTGCCATCTTCTTTGCCTGCTGTGCGAGTCTCTAATGAACCCAAACAACCCAATTCGCCCTCAACAGAGACTCCACAGGCGTGAGCCATGTCGACAGTTCTTTTGGTCACATCGACATTGTATTTAAAATCTGAGGGGGTTTTCATATCTTCATGCAAAGAGCCATCCATCATCACGGATGAAAATCCAAACTGAATAGAACGTTGGCATACCGCCGGAGAAGCACCATGATCTTGATGCATACAGACAGGCAAATGCGGAAATTCTTCTATGGCCGCTTCTATCATATGCTTTAAAAACCTAGGGCCAGCATACTTTCTCGCACCCGCAGAAGCTTGCACAATCACGGGGCTATTGGTCGCGTTCGCCGCTTCCATAATCGCTCGTATTTGTTCTAAATTATTGACATTAAATGCTGGCACACCATAATTATGCTCTGCCGCATGATCGAGTAATTGACGTAATGAAATTAAAGCCATATATTACCTCTTAAATTTTACTGAGTCATTATTGATTGTGTTCATGAGGTAGAGATGACCTCGTCCTCTTCTAATGCGATTAACGCTGGCAACGGTTTGCCCTCTAGTAATTGCAAAAATGCCCCGCCACCGGTTGATAAAACTGAAATTTTATCTTGTACCTGAAATTGCTCTATTGCCGCTAAGGTTTCCCCACCGCCCGCTATGGAATAGGCAGTCGACTCAGCAATCGCCTGACTTAATACTTTAGTGCCTTGTGAAAATTGCACTTTTTCAAACACACCCATCGGGCCATTCCAAACAATCGTTTGTGCATTCAATAACAAATTGTGCAATGATTTCTGAGATTGTGGGCCAATATCAAAAATTTGATCTGAGTCTGATATTTGCGTCAATAGTTTAGATTCTGTATTAGTAGAATTGATATTGTCGGCAACCACCACATCGTTAGGCAACCATACGGTTTTACCTAAGTCTTGAGCCGTTTGTAGAATCTTCTGGGCGGTTGTGATTAATTCAGCTTCTATTCTAGATTGCCCAACAAAGACCCCTTGCGCTTTTAAAAACGTATTCGCAAGCGCTCCGCCCACTACGAGCGTATCTACTTTTTTGATTAAACTGAGCAATACATCTAGTTTGCTAGAAACCTTTCCGCCACCCACCACAGCAATCCATGGTCGTTTAGGCTGCTCTAATGCTTCACTCAACGCAGATAGCTCTTGCGTTAATAGTGGTCCCATACAGACAATCTTACCCAAAATTTTAGATTGACGGATAACGCCACAAGTAGAAGCATGCTCTCTGTGACTCACCCCAAAGGCATCCATCACAAAGATATCGCACAAATTTGCATATTGCTTCGCTAATGCCTCATTGTTTTGAGACTCTCCAGGATAAAATCTGACATTTTCTAGCATAGCAACTTGACCAGGCTCTAATGCAGGGGGGACATCAGATAATGAAAATACCGGCACCGCCTGCTGAAGGTATTGCCCCAGCTTATCCGCAACTATTTTAAGTGAAAACGCAGGGTCAAAACCTTTGGGTCGCCCCAAATGTGACATCACGATTACTTTGGCACGCTTTTTAACCAAAAGCTGGATTGTTTGCAGTGCCGCGGTTATACGAGCCTCACTTAAAATGCCATTTTGATCAAACGGCACATTCAGATCTTCGCGTAACAACACAGTCTGATCTTGAAAATTAATTTTTTCAAAATCAGCTGAGTTCACTGGGTCAAATATTGCCATGCTTTTTATATCCATCCGTTTTAATCAGATGCTTGCATCATTGCTTGGGCTGTATCTAACATTCTGTTTGAAAAACCCCACTCATTATCGTACCAAGAAAACACTTTGACTAAATTACCAATCACTCGTGTTTGAGCCGCATCAAAAATAGAGGATGCTGGGTTATGATTAAAATCAATCGATACCAAAGGTATATCATTATAGGCTAAAACACTTTTTAGCTCGCCTTCTGCTGCGTCTTTTAATAGCGCATTGATTTGTTCAGCGGAAGTTTCTCTCTCTACGGTTAACGTCAAATCAACAGCAGATACGTTAATCGTGGGTATGCGAACCGCAAAACCATCTAATTTCCCCTTTAACTCAGGCAAGACTAATCCTACGGCTTTGGCAGCGCCTGTACTAGTTGGAATCATAGATTGTGTCGCAGAACGTGCACGACGCAAATCAGTATGGTACACATCGGTTAATACTTGGTCATTTGTATAGGCATGAATGGTGGTCATTAAGCCACTAATAATCCCTAATTTTTCGTGTAATGGCTTAACCAATGGTGCCAAGCAATTCGTTGTACAAGAGGCATTGGAAACAATACGATCATTGGCTTTTAGAATATGGTGATTCACGCCATAAACAATCGTCGCATCCACATCGGTTCCTGCAGGGGCTGAAATTAATACTTTTTTGGCACCCGCTTCTAAATGCGCGCTGGCTTTTTCACGGCTTGCAAAAACACCCGTGCATTCAAAAACAACATCTACCCCTAGTTTGCCCCAAGGGATATTGGCAGGATTACGCTCAGAAAACATTTGAATTTCTTGACCATCGATAATCAAACTTCCATCATCCCCTGCTGTGACTTTAAACGGAAAGGTGCCGTGCGCACTATCATATTGCGTTAGGTGTGCGTTGGTTTTTGAATCGCCCAAATCATTAATCGCCACAATTTGTATATCATTTTGTCGGTTTGACTCATACAATGCCCGGACAATATTACGACCAATACGACCATACCCATTCACCGCTACTTTGATTGTCATCTTGATCTCCCTAAATGTAATTATTATGTTTTTATATTCATTATACTAATGATTCTGCGGCCGCTTGTATTTTATCTGCACTAAAGCCAAACAACTCAAATAATTGCTCCGCGGGTGCGGATTCACCAAAGCGATCCAAACCAATCACTTTGCCTTCCAATCCTACATATTTATACCAACTCATACTCGAACCGGCCTCTACTGCAACGCGTTTTGTCACTTCAGGTGGTAATACTTGTACTTGATATGATTTTTCTTGTGCTTCAAACACTTCCATACAAGGCATAGAAACCACCCGCACAGCAGTACCCTTAGCTTCTAATTGTTTTGCAGCGCTAACACACAGGTTAACTTCTGAGCCGGTCGCAATTAATATGACATCTGGTCGGGGATTGCTTTCATACAAGATATAAGCCCCTTTGCGAACCTGAGCAATCTGACACTCGCTTCTGGACTGAGCCGGCATACTCTGTCTAGACAAAATCAATGTACTAGGCCCTTGAAATTGTATGGCTTGTTCCCACGATATAATGGTTTCCACCTCATCACAAGGACGCCAATTATGGATCCCTGGCATCGCACGTAGCGTCGTAATATGCTCTATGGGTTGATGGGTTGGGCCATCCTCTCCCAAGCCAATAGAATCATGCGAGAATACATAAATACAACGTTGCTTCATGAGCGCACTTAAACGTACTGCATTACGTCCATAATCTAAAAACGTCAAGAAGGTGCCGCCATAGGGTAAAAATCCACCATACAACGATAAACCATTCATGATGACAAACATACCAAATTCACGCACACCATAATGCAAATAATTGCCTTTTAAATTACCCGCTTTAATAATCTCAACGTCCGACCAGGCGGTTAAATTAGAGCCCGTTAAATCAGCAGAGCCCCCCACAAACTCTGGCAATAAATTGCCTATTGCCGCCAAAACATTGTAGGATGATTTGCGCGTCGCTAATTTGTTTTGATTACTTTGTGCAGAATGTATCATCTTTGATATTTTGTCAGATAAATCTTGTGGTGGCGATCCATTCCAACGTCTGCTCAGCTCTTTGGCCAGATCTGGATGTTTTTGCTCATAGGCTTTAAATAATGTCTGCCAGTTAGATTCTATTCTGGCGCCTTTTTCACGTCCATCCCAATGTTGTCTGTATTCTTCTGGCACAACAAATGCTGGATATGACCATTCTAATTTTTCTTTACTAAGGGCAATTTCATCTAAGCCCAGCGGTGCTCCATGACTGGATGCTTTGCCTGCCTTGTTAGGCGAACCAAAACCAATTTCTGTTTGACACATAATAATGGTTGGTTTATTCAAGTCTGAACGCGCCATATCAATGGCTTGCTTTATCTGGGTCGCATCATGACCATCAACTGATTTTATAACTTGCCAGCCATAGGCTTCAAAACGTTTGGCGGTGTCATCATTAAACCAAGTATCAATCGGACCATCAATCGATATGCCGTTGTCATCATAAAATAGGATTAATTTCCCCAAACCCAAAGTGCCTGCCAATGAACAAACCTCATGAGAAATACCTTCCATTAAACAACCGTCCCCACAAAAAGTATATGTGAAGTTGTCTATGATTTTAAAATCTTTTTGATTAAATTGGTTCGCTAATAACTGCTCTCCCAAGGCCATACCAACAGCATGTCCTAAGCCCTGCCCCAAAGGTCCAGTGGTCGTTTCTACGCCAGGCGTTACACCCAACTCTGGATGGCCGGGGGTTTTGGAGTGCAATTGCCTAAAATTTTGCAAATCTTGGATTGTGACATCATAACCTGACAGGTGCAATAAGCTATATAGCAACATAGAACCATGGCCATTTGATAAAACAAAGCGATCGCGATTTTGCCAATTTGGATTTGCTGGATTATGTTGCAAATAATCATTCCATAAGACTTCGGCAATATCTGCCATCCCCATTGGGCAACCTGGATGTCCTGAATTGGCATTTTGGACAGCATCCATACTAAGCGCTCTAATCGCATTGGCAAGTTGACGGCGTGAAGGGGTTGGCATATCGAACCTCTCATATGTTAATTATCTAAATATTGATCAGATTTATGCGGCCTCATTGTACCACCCCAGCGCGAACAGCCCCTAATTTATCCATTTTTCCACTTAATAGAACAACCTTGGCTGGCAATTTGCGACTCTGATCCTTTACCTGTGCGTGCAACTAAAACCATTGCCTCAACTAACTCTCTTTTTGCCCCAGGCTCCGAAGGATGAATACCAGAAGCATCTAGACGACCACGATACTGAAGCTTTAAGTCGGATGAATACCCAAAAAAATCTGGCGTACATACCGCCCCATATGATTTGGCTATATCTTGTGTTTCATCTAATAAATATGGAAATGAAAATCCATGTTGCTCCGCAAGGTCTTGCATATTCTCAAAATTATCTTCTGGATAGCTTTCAATATCATTGGAAGCAATCGCGACAAACCCTACACCCGATTTTATTAAAACACGCGCATCCTCAACCAAACGCGGCAAAATCGCTTGAACATATGGACAATGATTACAAATAAAAGCAACCACAAGACCATGCTTGCCTAAACAATCTTGCAAGCTGTATTGTTTGCCATCTACAGACTTTAGCTCAAAAGATTTTGCAGGTTGTCCAAAATCACATACTGGTGTTACAAGTTTCGCCATAAAAAACCTCGATATTTTTATTTATTAATAATATTTTCTGACATAATCATGCAATCCAACTCAAGTCAATTTAACCCCAGACCCTCCAAAATTTATATTACCGCTCAGCTCCTGGCCTTACTAGTATCAAAAGACACGATCTGATAGGCTTTACGGTTACTGACTTATCTTGTCCTAAATGACAGAAAAATCAGAGTCAAGACATACGAAGGGACAATAAAACATACGAGGATGTATCATGGCAAATTCCTATCATCTTTTTACCTCTGAATCTGTATCAGAGGGACACCCAGATAAAGTGGCCGACCAAATTTCAGATGCCATACTAGATGAAATTTTAAAACAAGATCCCAACGCACGAGTCGCCTGTGAAACACTTGTGAAGACAGGCATGGCGCTTATCGCTGGTGAAATCCGCACAACGGCTTGGGTCGATATCGAAGCAACCACCAGAGCCGTTATAAAAGATATTGGCTATACACATGCCGATTTTGGCTTTCACTATGAATCATGTGCCGTATTAAACGCGATAGGCAAACAATCACCTGATATTGCAATGGGTGTAGATGAAGCGTCTGACCATGAACTCGGCGCAGGCGATCAAGGATTAATGTTTGGCTTTGCAACAAATGAAACCGATGTACTCATGCCTGCCCCTATCGCTTATGCCCATCGTCTCGTAAAAAGACAAGCCCATGTCCGTAAATCAAATATCCTCAGTTGGCTCAGACCGGATGCAAAATCACAAGTCACATTTCAATACGATGATCAAGGCAAACCCCAGCGCATCGACACCATCGTATTATCCACTCAACATGATCCAGATATTCATCACGATAAACTCATAGAAGCCGTCATGGAAGAAATCATTAAGCCTGTCATTCCGGCAGAATGGTTAGACAGAGACACCCGCTTTCATATTAATCCAACCGGACGCTTTGTGATTGGTGGTCCACAAGGGGATTGTGGCTTAACAGGACGAAAAATTATCGTCGATACTTATGGCGGCATGTCAAGGCATGGCGGTGGCGCAATGTCTGGTAAAGATGCAACCAAAGTGGATAGATCTGCCTCTTATGCTGCACGCTATGTTGCCAAAAATATTGTTGCCGCAGGGCTCGCGGATAAATTAGAGTTACAAGTATCTTATGCCATTGGTATAGCCAAACCAACTTCTATTTCATTAGATACATTTGGTACAGGCAAAGTTTCAGATGATAGAATTATTCAACTGATTAACAAACATTTTGATCTCAGACCTAGAGCGATTATTGATAATCTCAACTTGTTAACACCCATTTACCGCCAAACAGCCGCATATGGCCATTTTGGTCGAGAAGATCTTGATCTGCCCTGGGAAAGAACAGACAAAGTAGAACAGCTAAAA
The DNA here is from genome assembly GCA_964633725.1 of Uncultured Candidatus Berkiella sp. Lineage (GTDB taxonomy): Bacteria > Pseudomonadota > Gammaproteobacteria > Berkiellales > Berkiellaceae > Berkiella_A. The sequence goes on along the minus strand of CAZWHY010000010.1, from coordinate 75,853 downwards.
GATGACGCGAAAATTTCATCCTGATCTTTAAATAATGACAACAGTTGGCCAAAACTTTAAGGGAAAATAAAATTATGTCCACTCAAGATTCAAACTCACAAGATTACTGGATCCATGATATATCGTTAGCAGATTGGGGCAAAAAAGAAATTGAAATCGCCCAAACAGAAATGCCAGGATTAATGACACTCAGAAAGCAACTCGGCTCAAAGCAACCGCTAAAAGGCGCGAGAATAGCAGGATGTCTGCACATGACTATACAAACCGCTGTCTTAATTGAAACTTTGATTGCTTTAGGCGCAGAAGTCAGATGGTCATCTTGTAATATTTTTTCCACTCAAGATCATGCGGCTGCCAGAATGGCACAAATTGGTGTACCTGTTTTTGCAAAAAAAGCTGAAACAGATGAAGAGTATGACTGGTGTATAGAACAAACTATCAATGGCCCAGATGGCTGGCAACCTAATATGTTACTAGATGATGGTGGTGACTTAACTAAAATTATGCACGATAAATATCCCAAAATTTTAGCCGAAGTAAGAGGTGTGTCCGAAGAAACCACTACCGGTGTTCATCGCCTATATGAAATGGCCAAAGCTGGTGAACTAAACGTTCCAGCATTTAACGTAAATGACTCGGTGACAAAATCTAAGTTCGATAATTTATATGGTTGCAGAGAATCCTTGATGGATGGCATTAAGCGAGCAACCGATGTCATGATAGCCGGTAAAGTTGCTGTTGTCTTAGGCTATGGTGATGTGGGCAAAGGTTGCGCTCAAGCATTCAAAGGGTTAGGTGCAACCGTTTGGGTCACAGAAGTTGATCCCATCTGTGCTTTACAAGCCGCAATGGAAGGCTATCGTGTCGTCACAATGGATGATGTCGCATCAAAAGCCGATATTTTTGTCAGCGCCACTGGCAACTACCATGTGATTCAACACAAACATATGTTAGAAATGAAAGACCAAGCCATTGTCGCCAATATTGGACATTTTGACAATGAGATAGATGTCGCCTCATTGAAACAATACACCTGGGAAAATATCAAACCCCAAGTTGACCATATTGTACTACCTAGTAATAATCGTATTATTTTATTAGCAGAAGGTAGATTGGTTAATTTGGGTTGCGCTACGGGACACCCAAGTTTCGTTATGTCTAATTCTTTTACCAATCAAGTCATGGCTCAACTTGAACTTTGGGAACATAACGACAAATATGACAATAAAGTATACACATTGCCTAAACACTTAGATGAACAAGTTGCTAGACTACACATTGACAAACTAGGCGTTAACTTAACTACGCTTACAGCGGAACAAGCAAAATATATCAGTGTTTCTGTTGATGGCCCCTATAAACCAGAGCATTATCGTTATTAATATTATTTGTTTTACTTAAATCTCCTGCTATGCTTGTCTTTGCGAGCATAGCCCTCACCTTTTCTTAATTATTGCAAACAGCGCCTAATTAATTATACTATTGGGTATAGGCTATATGGACGCAGAATGATTTTTTAGGGATAGAAATGGTTTTTGATTTGAGCTTTGAATTTTTTCCACCTCGCACTTCGCAAGGGCTTAGCAATTTGCAAACGACAGCACAAACATTAATCGCTCAAAGCCCTGTGCCGCCAGAATATTTTTCTGTTACATTTGGTGCCGGCGGCAATAGTGCCACCCAAGATAAAACATTAACAACTTGCGCTGCCTTACAAGAATCTATTACAAGCCCCCTTTGCCCCCACCTCTCTTGTGTTGGCACAAACAAATCTAATTTGAAAAAATTGCTGAATCAATATCAATCCATGGGTATTCGGGCGCTATTAGTCTTACGTGGTGATTTGCCATTGGGAGAACAAAATTTTGGTGATTTTCAATATGCCAGTGAATTAGTAAGCTGGATCAAAAAAGAATACGGTAATGCTTTTCACTTAACCGTAGCCTGCTATCCTGAAATCCATCCACAATCCCCCAATGCAAAAGCAGATTTTGATAATTTCAGGCGTAAAATTGATGCGGGTGCCGATGCCGCTATCACGCAATATTTCTTCAACCCAGCGAGTTACGAGCACTTTTGTGGATTATGTGCCAAAGCGAATATTCAAATTCCCATCACCCCAGGCATCATGCCTATTACTCAGTATGAACAACTTTCCCGTTTTTCAGCCACTTGTGGTGCCGAAATCCCTCGCTGGCTCAGAAAACAATTAGAAACGATATCAACCGATAAAACCGCTGTAGCCCAATTTGGTACAGAAATTTTAGTCAACCTCTGTACAAATCTTAAAGACAGCGGAGCCCCAGGGTTACATTTTTATACATTAAATAAATCTGCTCCTACTTTAGACATCTGTAAAAAATTAGGTTTAGAGCAAAAACAAGAACAACAAGCAACACAAAAAACAAGAATGAAAGTTAAATAACAATCTGCACTGGCTCGATATTTTGCTATACTGTTTGCAATACCATTTGCCATATATATCCGGTGCAAAATAATCATGTTTATACCTAGAATTTATTATCCTCATGCATTAGCAACCAACCAAATCATCAGATTAACCTCTGAAGCCAGCCATTATGTTGCCAAAGTATTGCGTCTAAAAGACAAAGAAAAAATAATTTTTTTCAATGGCGAAGATGGCGAATACTTTGCTCAAGTGAAACTACAAGGTAAATCTGTACTCGCCTCTATTGAGGAATTTGTCGAACGCCAAACAGAATCCCCTATTTATATAGAACTAGGTCAAGGCATATCTCGCTCAGAAAGAATGGACTATAGCATACAAAAAACCACAGAATTAGGCGTATCGCATATTGTGCCATTACAATCTATGCGCAGTATCGTGAAACTAGATGAACAAAAAAAAGCCAAAAGGCAATTGCACTGGCAACGTATTGCTATTTCTGCCTGTGAACAAAGTGGTCGCGTTCAAATACCAGAGGTGAGCTTAGCGCAACCCGTAAAAATCTGGGCAGATACCGAATTTGATGGTTGTTCAATTTTCTTTGATACAAATTGCAATGTGCCATTGAACTCTATCCCAAAACAATCGCGCTTTAGAATCGCTATTGGTCCTGAAAGCGGGTGGGCCAATGAAGAAGTTGATTATTTAAAATCTCATGATTTCCAAGCGGTATCGCTAGGTCCACGTATTTTGCGTACGGAAACAGCCAGTGTTGTTGCCATGAGTCTGATGCAAGCTCTATTTGGTGATCTATAATAGTTTGACAATCATACCAGGGTAATCAGAATGATGAATAACAGCAAGATTTTGATCTGGCTGATGCCATGCAATCTGCTGGGATGATAGGTTAATGGGCTTAGGAGACTTTGTTAATGGGATAATTGTTTTTAATCCCTCTTTATCGGCAGTAACGGGTTGTAATATCGCGCAATAAATACTGTGATTCAAAGAACCAGATTCATGCATTAAATTGACAGGGCATCCCTGATATGTCGCGCCTTCCTCATCTTTGGGCATAATGATCTCTTTGGGTCTCACTAAATTAACAAATCGCACCGCGGGAATTAAATAAGAAAATCGCTGATATTCTAATAAAATCGTCTTAATACTATCCATGATTTTGCCCATTTTTCAACGTATCAAGATAAGGTTGCAATATAGCCAGACTAATAGGCTTATAAACTAACTTTGTAACCCCCATTTTTTTTGCTCTAGCCAAATCTTCTACCTGACGTCTTGATGTCATCATGATAATGGGAATATCTGAAAATAACGGGCTGGCTTTTAACTTTGAACTTAATTCAAAGCCATCCATTCCAGGCATCTCAATATCAGTGATGATAATATCGACTGTGACTATTTCAAGTAATTCAAGCGCCTCTATACCACTATTCGCAACACATACTTCATATGAAGAGTCTAAAAATAATTTTTGAACCTGTTTTCTCACCACGGCAGAGTCATCCACAATCAATACACGCCTTGTTTTCTCACACTCCATTTTATTATGAGCTGGGTATAACTCAGATAAAAGTGCGGTTGCATTTATGCCATAAATAATTTCACCATCATCCAAAATCGACAAACCTTCGAATATACTTTTATGTGGCATCACATCCGGCACAGGTTGCACAACAAAATCTCTCACGCCAATAATTTCATCCACTTTTAGTGCTAGCGTATGCTGATTGTTTTTTATGATAATAACAGAACAATGGGTATTGCTTTTGACATCACGCTCAAGATTAAAACATTGTGACAAGCACATCAAAGGATATTCATAATGCCCATATTGTATTTTTTTGGGTAAATCCAGTTGAAATGGCAAACGTGTAACACCCACAATATTCGACATAGAGAAAAAATAATGTATACCCGCAAAACAAAACAACAACCCGGCATGTTGGCTTTGCGTAATGGGTAAAGTGATAACAAATGTTGTCCACTGCCCTTTTTTAAACTTAATATCCAATCGGCCACCTAAGGATTGAATTAAATAGACCACTGCGTTAACACCCACACCTCTTCCTGAAACGGTAGAGGCATTGTCTTTGGTGCTAAATCCAGTTGTCTTTAATAGTTCAATCGCTTTATGCGCACTGAGAACTTCATGCTGCCCGATGATGCCTTGCTTTTTGGCCGTGTTCTCAATTTTTCCAATATCGATTCCCTGACCATCATCTGTGAATAAAAAAACAATATGATTGTTTTCACGTTTAAGGGATATATCAATATGACCGGTTAAATTTTTACCCGATAATTTCCTTTTTTGAGCGGATTCTATACCATGGTCAATGGCATTTCGAATCAAATGCTCGAAAGCTGGCATTAGTTTTTCCAATAGTCGCTTATCCACTTCGGTCTCAACATTTTGGCAGCTCAATCTAATTTTTTTATTTAATGTCTCTGCTGTTTTTTGCACCGTTTGCTCTAAACGTGGAATGTACAATCTAAAATCTACCAATCGCGCATTTATGATTTTATCATCCAACGCATTGATGATGAAACCCTGCTTCTCATTAATCCCTTCCGTCATTTGGCGCGAACGATTCATGGCACCCAGTACGTTTTTAACTTGACTCATATTTGAAAGCAAATGCATCACTTCGGCGTCATCCATTCCAGGTGAATTTTTGACATCGATATTTATTTGCTCTATTAGCGCATACACTTTATCAAATCCGGCGCCTATATCTTTTAGCTGCCATGAGAATCTCGAATGACTTTTTATTAATTTACGCACAGCACTAAAATAGCTTTCCATCTCCTCCATGCTAACCCGGTATCCAGTCTGCTCCCAGGAAAATGTGTTTTCAACGTCTAACGTATCCGCGCCGCCTTCATCCTGCCCCTGTAAGCTGGCTTCAAACTCTTTGCCAATTTTTTCAGACAACCCAGACACGATATCTAATCCCGGCACGGGCGCCTTTTGAGTATGAATTTGACTTAACGCCATTGAAATAAAATGGAGTGCCTTATGAATATTGTCAATTAAATTCACATCCCGTTGATGCACTATTGTTTTCATCGCTTCTTCTAAGCCATGACATACTGCCGCCAGCCCATGATATGAAATGAGCAGCGCACAGCCTTTTAATGTATGTAAATCTCTGGCAATATCGCCTAAATACTTGGCGTCATTACGCTCTAAAAAAGCTTCTAGCCCCGTTAGCAATTTATCATGTAATTCGATGGCTTCTTCTTGAAAAACTTCCAATAAAGCATCATCGACCTCTAACATCTGATATGTTACCTCTGAGGATATACTGCGACTAGACTTCACAACTTAACGACCACGCTCTGAAGAAATGGGAGGCGCAACTGATACGGACGTTTTCTCACTCGGTAACGTGAAACCATCAATAGAATAATTCAAATCCATAGCCAAACCAGCCAATTGAGAGGCCATTTCATTTGCTGATTTTGCTTCTTTGTGCATGATATCTGTGTGTCGATCGATCTGTCCCATATTGTCTCCAATTCGATTGGCTATATGAACTTGCGTGTTTGCCTCAAGTGAAATACGCTCAATTAAACTATTGAGCGCGATCGATACCGTTTCAATATTTTCTAAAGCCAACCCTGCATCATGTGCCAACCGAGCCCCTTGCCCCACTTCGCTTGTGCTTTGCTCCATTAACCGTATACTTTCTTTCGTGTCTTTTTGAATCAAGCTGATAATAAGCTTAATTTGTCGAGTGGCATGGTTGGAACGCTCGGCCAACCGCTGCACCTCTTCAGCAATGATTGCAAAACCCTTGCCTGCCTCACCCGCCATGGCCGCTTGTATGGCCGCATTGAGCGCTAAGGTATTTGTTTGTTCTGTAATGTCATCTATTAATGTAATTGTTTCACCAATTTGCTGAGAACTATCATCTAGCTTTTTAATTTGTCCCTGTGTTGCCTGAATATGCTTTTTTATATTTTCCATATTTCGGATTGAATTTTGCACAACGGTTGCACCATTTTTTGCGATATTAACAGATTTATCTGCCACTTTAGCGCTTTTTTGTGCATCCGCTGATACTTCCTTAATAGAATGTGCCATCTTCAGGATAGATTGAGTCGCGGTGTTGATTTCTTCTTTTTGTTCAGCACTATTCGTTGCATGATCTTTCATTAAATTTTGCGCGCCCAATGCGCGTTGATTAATATCTTGAGCAACATGTGATATGGTGACAACCAGTCCACGGAGCGTATTCAGTGCATAATTAACAGACTGTGCAATCGCACCGGTTATATTTTCATGCACTGATAAACTAATCGTTAAATCACCTTCGGCCAAACCAGCCAACTCATCTAGCAGTTGCCAAACGGCCTCTGCATTTAATTTATTTTGCAATGTGGCATATTGTAAGGTTTCATTTGCACCTTTATTTTTATAATACACATAGCCTAACAATAAGCTTAACGTTAAAATGCCAACCCCATAAATAGCATAACTCACCACCTGCTCAGGTCGAATGAATCTCCAAAACGCTTGCCACTGCGCCACCTCAACGAAGGCCAAGCTCACTAGCAATATACATAAACTCATCAAAAAGCCTATCCTAAAATACTGCTGCTTTGAATGTCTTATTTTAAAATCTTGCGACATACATAACTCTCACTCTTGACTGATTTTTTTAACCAAACTATCGACACTTAAAATGGCACACCTCTGCTCGTCCTGAAAACAAACATGTTTCACAAATGGACTATAGGGCACACTTTTATCTAGCGTAACAGGCTCTTTGTTTTTATATTCAAAACGCCTCAATCCATCTACGGCACTGACCAATATACCCCAGTATGTCTCTTCTGATTTATAAACAATAATTCTTGAGCCCTGCTGAATTTTTGTATCCAATCCCCAGAAAATCTTATCCAAATGTATAATGGGTAAAGCTTTATCTTTATAGGCACTCATCCCGATCCATTTGTCACTGGCCCCTGGCATTGGGGTAATCTTTTGTATGTGGATAACACCCTGTACACCAGAAATAGGCGTAACAAATAAAATATCATCTGAATAGAAACACAGACCCAACCAGCTCGTTAATTCTACTGCTTGTTTCATTTTCTGCTCAAGATAAAATTCAATCTGCTCCTGCTGTGCCAGCAAGAAATCATATGCCGTATCACCATCCTCTACATTTGCACATTTATGCTGCATGACACCACCAATGTAATTAGCTCTTAAACTTATTTTAGCAGTAATATTTGTGCTGCTATTTGACTTGCGTGTAATATTACACAGGACTAAGCAAAAAAAATGAATTTGAGAACTATTGGGAATCTATAATGAGTCAACTTGCCCCCTTCTTACACAACACAGAATCACTCTTGTATTACCCAGCAAGAAGGTTAAATTATGTACTCTTGTTCGCCACATTAATCCACTTATTTGTTTTATTTACGATTAATATCAACCCTATTATGCAAGCCTTGCATTTAAAGCCTTCTAATAAACAACTTTCTGTTTCTCTGGCTTTGATAGAAGATATACCACCAGAGTTTGCACAATACATTGGTCCGAAAAATCATAACGGTCCCTTAGACGGTATAAACGGCATGGAAAAAATAGAGATGATGCAATCTGCTGAAAAAAACATCCTCCCTATATCCACACCCAACCTAGAGCATATTATTGCGTTACAAAGCGAGGGACTACAAAAGAAGACACTTGATAATATAGCGATTAATAACGCAGCGCTTAATTTGCACCCCCCACTTAAAACAAAAATCATCTCGGCAGCCACTCACGCGCATGAAGATGCTGCTTATTTATATCGTTGGCAACAATATATAGAAGCTATTGCCAGCGAAACTTACCCGAACCAAGCACTTGAAAATAATATTACAGGTCAACTACGCTTGTTGGTGGCACTCAACTCAGACGGTTCTGTATATAATGTTTCTATTCGAAAGTCTTCCGGTCAAGAAATTTTAGATCGTGCCGCATTAGATATCGTACAAAAAGCACAACCATTCGAGTCTATCCCTGCAAAAATGCTCCAAGATAATCAGATTATCGAGATCATTCGTACCTGGGATTTTAGAGGCAAACTACAAGTCACCAGTTAAAATATTTTGAAACACAGGTTTTTTATCCAGGGCGGATAATAGAACCTCTATAATTTAGCTCTAGAACATAGTAATATGTAAGAGTAAGTATTTTCTAATTCCTGTAGTTAAAGTAAGTTGTCAAATGAGTGTATATACGTCGTTACAAGATCACTTTCTAATCGCAATGCCCGCTATGGGTGATCCTAGTTTCAGTAAGTCGGTCATATATATCTGCGAGCACTCCCCAGATGGGGCAATGGGTATTATTGTGAATACACCTCTTAGTCTAGAGTTAGGTGACGTTTTTTCCAATATGAGTATTACCACTACAAATGAAAAAATGGTGCATACTCCCGTTTTGGCGGGAGGACCTTTGCAACAAGAAAGAGGGTTTGTAATTCACCCAACCAATAAATCAGACCACTGGGAGTCTTCTTTAGCCTTAAATAAATCTTTAGGCATTACGACCTCTAAAGACATTTTAGAAGCCATTGCTCATGACTGTGGGCCTAAACAAATTATTATTGCTCTTGGTTATTCAGCTTGGGAAAGTGGCCAACTAGAAAAAGAAATTGCACAAAACAGTTGGCTATGCGGTCCAGCCAACCCTAAAGTTTTATTTGATATTCCACCTGAAAATCGATGGCGTGCAGCGGGCGCTTTGCTAGGCGTCGATATGGATTGCTTATCTTTTGATGTTGGACATGCTTAAACCTCCTACAACCCACTAACCTAACGTGATTTTTTATTTATGACACACCATTCTTATATTGGCTTTGATTATGGCCAAAAGTATTTAGGTCTTGCCACAGGACAAAGCATTACTGGCACAGCACAGCCACTCACGACGATTAACATGCAACAAGGCAAACCTAACTGGCCTGAGATTGAGAATATTATTAATGAATGGCGACCCAGCGCACTGATTGTAGGCATCGCACTGCAACCCGATGGCAAAGATTCAAAACTGAGTAAGCTTGCCAAGAAATTTGGTGCGACCTTACAGCAGAAATTTAAACTCCCGGTTCATTTCGTAGATGAACGACTAACTAGCGTAGCAGCTCGTGAAGCCCTAGGGGTTCGCTCTTTTCCAACGTTAAAGCAAAAGCGCGAAATTGATCGCATTAGTGCAGCAATTATATTAGAATCTTGGCTTAACTCGGTTTCTCATGAAGGCTAGCGATACATGTCAAAGCAATTTTCTGAGTCTAGAGCTGATTCTCAAATCGTTTTCGGAAAAGGCAGATTAAAACATCTACTGAGTATAGATGAGTTGTCCAAAACAAATATTCTAGACATACTCGATCTCGCCGAATCTTATTTCGATCCGACAACGCAACAGATTCAACAACAAACCGAGCTAGCCGACATAACCGTTGCCAATTTATTTTTTGAACCCAGCACTAGAACACGCTCCACTTTCGAGCTCGCGGGCAAAAAGCTTTCTGCTAATATTTTAAACCTGAATGTTCAGCAATCCGCCACCTCCAAAGGCGAATCACTCAGAGACACTGTTCGTAATATCGAAGCCATGCAGTGTAAAATGCTGATCATCAGACACCCACAAAGTGGCGCCGCATATTTTGTCGCACAACACGTACAGTCCGATGTGTCAGTGATCAATGCCGGAGATGGTTGGCATGCACACCCAACCCAAGCTTTACTTGACATGTATACCATTCGTAAACATCGTGGCGACATCAGTCAATTAAATATCGCTATTGTTGGTGATATTAAGCATTCTAGGGTGGCCCGCTCACAAATTCATGCGCTACATTTACTGGGCGCACGAGAAATTAGAGTCATCGCCCCCAAAACATTACTCCCATCTCATCCAGAAGCGTTAGGTATTAATGTTTATCACGACCTAAAAACAGGCCTAAAAGACATAGATGTGATCATGATGCTCCGATTACAAAAAGAGCGTATGCAAAACGGCTTACTACCAAAGGGCGATGCTTACTACAGAATGTATGGCCTCACAACAGAATCTCTTGAATATGCCCACCCTAATGCATTAATCATCCATCCAGGTCCGATTAATCGTGGTGTTGAAATACAATCTGATATTGCCGACAGCCCTAGAGCCGCTATTTTGGATCAAGTCACGAATGGGGTTGCCGTACGAATGGCCGTCATGAGTATGCTAAAAGGGAATTTATAATACGATGCGCATTTTAATTAAAAATGGCCAAGTGATTGACCCCAAAAATAAAATAAACGCTATCACCAACATAGGCATTAACAATCATAAAATTGAAGCCGTGGGCTCGCAAACAGATAACCAATCATATGATAAAGTCATAGATGCTCAAAATTGTTGGGTCATACCTGCTTTAGTGGATTTATGTAATAGACCCTATTTAAAACATCCTCAGGGCACAACTTTAAAACATGAAGTGGAGGCTGCGGCTCAAAAAGGGTTTGCGGCGCTGTGTGTGCCACCAGATGCAAATCCAATCATAGACAATCCAAACGTGCTGAATCGCATACAAAATAATAATGACCAAGCCACGACGAATTTATATCCCATTGGTGCTTTAACACAGTCACTAGATGGCCAGTATATTACTGATTTTTCAGCCCTAAAAGAGGCAGGGTGTATTGCATTAAGCCAAGCACAAAGTTCACCACTGAGCACAGCTTTTTTACGGAATTGTTATGATTATGCCGCCAGTTTTACTATTCCCATTATTATTCAACCACAAGACGCGTCTCTTAGCCAAGGTGGCTGTGCTCATGAAGGCGTTGTCTCTACCCGTTTAGGTTTGCCTGCGATCTCCTATACTGCGGAAACCATTGCGGTGAGTCAGCATTTAGCCCTTATTGAACAAACCGGCATACAAGCCCATTTTACTTGCCTGTCAGCTCATCAATCATTAGAGCTTATTGCACAAGCCAAACAAAAGGGCTTAAATGTCACTGCAGATGTTGCAATGCATTCTTTAATTCTCACAGAGATGGATGTAATGCACTTTGATGGCAATTGTCATTTATATCCCCCTCTTCGTAGCCAAAGTGATCAATTAGGATTAATTCAGGGTATACGAAATCAAACCATTGATGCAATTTGTAGCGATCACCGTCCTTTAGATTCAATCGCAAAATTAGCGCCATTTGCAGAAACGTTACCAGGATTATCGGCAATCGACACATATTTGTCTTTGGGCATTAGTTTGGTTGAAAAACAGAAATTAGATGTCATGACACTGGTTCAAGCGCTGACCTCTAAACCAGCTAGTATTTTTAGCTTACCAGCGGGGAATTTATCCGTAGGCTCGGATGCCAATATTTGTATCGTAGATCCTAAAGCTTATTGGCAGGTCACACCTGACGCGATGCTAAGCTCTGGTAAAAACTCGCCATTTAGCGGCTGGGAACTACCTGGCAAAATCACAAATGTGATTATGCAAGGTAAATTAATAACTTAGAATTACTCGCCAAACCAAGCCCAAATGCCACCCACAAGATTTTTAGATTCTGGAAAACCTAATTCTCGCAACATCTCCACAGCAGTTTGACTACGCCGACCAGAACGGCAATAAACAATAATCTCTGGCCCCTGAGGCAATTCATTATAACGGTCTGGTAGCTCATCCAGAGGAATCCAAAGTCCCCCTATATGCCTTTCTTCTCGCTCTTCTTTGGTTCGAACGTCTAATAGATTGAGTTTTTCTTTTTGCTCTAATCTGGTTTTTAATTCTTTAACAGAAATCAAATCATCTCTCTTACTCATAATGCCTCCAGTATACTGCTTACTCAGCAATTATACCAAAGGCGCTTGTATAGGCAAAATTTACTAAAACATTGTTTTATTCAAGGCTTTTCCTTTCGCCTCTATTGTGCTAATCGCGCCTTGCTCTACCAATGTTTTTAATGCTTGATCTAATGTTTGCATGCCAATACCCTGACCTGTTTGAATCGCGGAGTACATTTGAGCCACTTTATTCTCACGAATAAGGTTTCGAATCGCAGGGTTACAAACCATAATCTCATGGGCTGCTACTCGACCACCTCCTTTTTTCTTTAATAAAGTTTGAGAGATTACTGCGCGAAGTGACTCTGATAACATAGACCGAACCATCTCCTTCTCTTGCCCTGGAAATACATCAACAATCCTATCAATGGTTTTAGCTGCCGATGTGGTATGTAAGGTACCAAAAACTAAGTGCCCTGTTTCTGCTGCTGTGAGTGCTAAACGTATGGTTTCTAAATCTCGCATTTCGCCCACTAAAATCACATCTGGATCTTCACGTAAAGCGGAACGTAGCGCTTCACTAAACCCTAAAGTGTGAGCATGCACTTCTCTTTGATTGATTAAACATTTTATGCCCTCGTGCACAAATTCTATTGGATCTTCAATCGTTAAAATATGATCATTTCTATTTTGATTAATATAATTAATCATTGCGGCTAGTGTGGTACTTTTACCTGAGCCGGTTGGCCCCGTGACCAAAACAATGCCTCTTGGATACTGAGCAATATCCGCAAATATCTTAGGCAAACCCAAATCATCCATCGTCAATACTTTAGAAGGAATGGTTCTAAAAACAGCGCCTGCACCACGATGTTGATTAAAAACATTTACCCTAAAACGCGCTAATGATGGAATTTCAAACGAAAAATCTGTTTCTAAGAACTCTTCGTAGTCTTTGCGCTGCTTATCGTTCATAATGTCATATATTAGTGCATGCACAGCTTTATGATCTAAGGGTGGCACATTAATGCGGCGCATCTCACCATCTACACGAATCATCGGAGGCATACCAGCTGATAAATGTAAGTCAGATGCATTATTTTGAACGCTAAAAGTTAGTAATTCTGTTATATCCATTGCAATCCCATTTTGTTATTTATGAACCAAACTATTAAAAACTACCAAGCAACGCTTGCTCAAATAAAAAAAGCAGAACAACAACATCAGCGTCGGCCCAATAGCGTGACCTGCCTTGCAGTCTCTAAAACTTTTCCTGTTGAAGCACTGATCCCATTAATAGCACTTGGCCAACGAGATTTTGCAGAAAATTATTTGCAGGAGGCTCTTACTAAAGTATGGGCACTTTCTGAAAAAAATCTAGTGTGGCATTACATTGGTCGCATACAAACGAATAAATGCAAAGAAATTGCACAAAATTTCAGTTGGGTACATACACTGTATCGATTAAAAGAAGTCAAAGCACTGGCAAAATATCGCGCTCTTGAGCAACCACCTTTGCAAGTTTGCTTGCAAATAAAACTGGATGGACTACCAGATAGGCCAGGACTTGAGCCAAACGCTTTATTCGCAATCGCCGAAGAAATTAGCTTACATAAAAACTTAAAACTGCGTGGTATTATGGTTTTGCCAGCACCTGAGCTAACCCCCTCGATGCAACGCGTCATATTTAAAACCGCGCATCAACTAGGCGAAACACTAACCCAGCAAGGATACCCTATTGATACCTATTCTATGGGGATGACTCAAGATTTGGAGCCCGCGATTGCAGAAGGGGCAACCATTGTACGTATTGGTCGCGGCATTTTTGGCAAAAGAGATAAAAATATATGATACACAATACAAACAACGCCCCTAAAATTGGCATGATTGGCGTAGGCAATATGGGCAAAGCCCTATTAAGTGGTTTTATCAAACAAAAACACCCTGTCTCACATATTTGTGTCGCCGATCCCAATCAAGATAAGTGCGACACCCTGCAGCGCCAATGGCATATTAATAGCACAATCCATAATAAGGAAGCGGCACAATTTGCAGATTTTTTAATCTTAGCGGTCAAGCCGCATCAAATAAAAAATATTTTAGCCGAGATTCAATCTAGCCTACAACAAAAAACCGTTATTCTAAGTGTTGCGGCGGGCATTACCAGTGCTCAATTATGTACCTGGCTGTCTACGACCTCTGGTCAAGCTATTAACCCTATTATCAGAGCAATGCCCAATACCCCCGCGTTAATTAATCAAGGTATCACAGCGTTGTTTAAAACATCCACAGTCACATCAGTACAAGCCAAAATTGCAGAACAGTTACTCACGACTGTTGGCCAAGTCGTTTGGCTCGAAGAGGAATCTTTAATGAATGTGGTTACCGCATTATCGGGTTCAGGGCCGGCTTATTTTTTCTATATACTAGAAGCCTTAATTGCGGGTGCCATAAAATTAGGCTTACCTAAAGATATTGCCACTCAACTAGCCATACAAACGGCAAAAGGTAGTATTGCTATGGCACAACAAAGTGACTTGTCTTTAGAAAATCTAAGAGCACAAGTCACATCAAAAGGTGGGACGACTGAACGCGGCCTAGAAATATTAAGCGAGAATAATCTTTTTTCAATTTTAGAACAAACCATTGCCCAAGCCACACAACGTGGTCAAGCACTCAGCGAACAAGCTAATTAAATTATAGTAATGAGGTCAAAATGAGTCCAGTAACGTATGCTCTTGAGTTTTTAATTACAACCTTATTTGATATGTATATTTTTGTTTTAATACTCAGGTTTATTCTTCAGTATTTGAATATTAATTATTACAATCCTTTTACACAATTTGTGCTCAAAGCCACTAGCCCTGTCATTACCCCAGTCAGACGCTGGATACCCGGCTATAAAGGCATTGATTTTGCCACACTATTGGTTATTTTCTTATTCACTTTAGTCAAAGTGACACTGACTTGGTTTTTGCTCAGGCCATTTGCCCCATTTTTCCCTGGATTAGCTATTTTATCTATTGGCGAAATCGTAAAGCAAACCATTAATTTATATTTCTTCGCGATGATTATTCAAATCATTTCAAGTTGGGTAGCCCCGATGTCAGGCTCACCGTTATTAGAAATTTTAAATCGCTTAACTTGGCCCTTAATCAAACCCTTTAAACGCATTATTCCCCCTATGGGTGGGATTGATATAACGCCTATCCCAGTGCTCATCAGTTTGCAATTAGCAAACATTTTGTTCGCAAGCACAATCATTGGATTTGGCCTGCAAGTCGCGAGTATCCGATGAATCTCCCATATAAAGAAACAACCTTTAATTTACCAAGTTTTAATGCTCCAGGGCTAACCATTGCCGCCAAAGTATGGGGCAACCCCAATGGCTTGCCGACTTTAGCTTTGCATGGCTGGCTAGATAATGCGGCAACTTTTGACAAAATAGCGCCTCTGTTACCTGATTTGTATATTATTGCGGTGGATTTGCCTGGACATGGCAAATCTTCTCATTATGCACCTGAGAACCAAGTTCATTTTATTGACTTTGTGATTAATATGATCAAATTGGTCAATCATTTACAGTGGCATCAATTTGCACTGCTGGGCCACTCTTTGGGCGGCGCCATTGCAAGCATATTAGCAGGTACCATTCCAGATAGAATAAGTCATTTGGGTATTATCGATGGCCTAGGCCCTATGACCACGCCCGCTGAGCATACGCCG
Organism: Uncultured Candidatus Berkiella sp.; assembly: GCA_964633725.1. Lineage (GTDB taxonomy): Bacteria > Pseudomonadota > Gammaproteobacteria > Berkiellales > Berkiellaceae > Berkiella_A. Next base: position 59,915 of record CAZWHY010000010.1, on the reverse strand, counting down.
ATGCAGTTAAGATTATTTTGCCAAGAGGTATTAGACCAAGAGCCTAGTACAAGCAAACCATCCTATCATAGCATCGAACAGCCTATACGCTCTCGCTTGCGAGTCAATCGAATGCAAGAAAGCTCTGCCCGTATATTAGTGGAACGCAACCTAAAGCAAGCGTCTGACAATCTTTGGTATTGGCGCACAGATCCCAGGCTGTTGAAGCCTTCTGCTCTACAACTAACTGAAGAACAAACGATTGCTTTTTTAAGTGAAATCACAGCACCCACCACGGTTATTCGACCAGAGCCGGGCTTTCCCTTTTCGGCAAAAATTATTCAAGGCCGCATCAATGCCATCAAACATTTAGATATACAAAAAATTCCAGGACATCATCATGTGCATTTGGATGATCCTGAGCCGGTAGCAAAGATATTGAGGAAATTATTTTTCTAGAAAAACGGTACCGCCTATCTAAAAAGCATTCTTTTTTGCAACAAACTATCTGTTTGATATGTTTTACCCAGCATAAATCGCCGAAAAATTGACTTATAATTCCAACTCAATACTATTTTTCAAACATCTTTACGACTGCGGGAGCATTGCATGCAAAACTCAGAAGAAACACAAAAGACAAATAAATCAACATTTTCCCAAGAAACGCTGGAGGCGCAATTTAAGCTCCTCTTGGAAAAAAAATCATACGACCCCATTGAAAAGCGCTTACCCATAAATAGAGATAAATCTAACCCCACTAGCTCTACGTCAATTAGGGATTTTACTCAGCCTCTTAAAAATGCGTTGATTCCAGTCACGCGAACACCTACTTGTAATCCCCCTACTATGACTTGGATTGTAGAGCAACGCCATATAGGCCGTGGACGTAATAAACCTTAAAAAGACAATAGATACGCAGTGAAAGCAGGTTAGATTAAACTAGCAAATGCCCGGTTTAACCTGCACCTGCAATAGTTATCAGGTTGCCTTACATCGTAAGTTGGTACCCCCTAACCTCACGTAATCAGGAGACCATCACATGAAACTCGTTGCTGCAACTGACAATCAAGATAAACTAAAAGAAATAAAAGCTACTTGACAGACTCTCATGCCGAGCTGATACCCCAATCTAATTTTCATGTGCCCGTTGTTGCTGAAATAATCTCAAGCCATCCAATATCAAGCACATTTAAATGCACCTCATTCGACAGCTGACCCGATAAGTGGCTATATTTTATGTATCATGCACCGCATCAGTTGGTTATAATATTAACTTACAGCTTGTTAACATTTAAGGCCTTTTTATGCCATTGCATCCAAATATAGAACCAAACTCTACTCCTCCACTACTAGCCCGCAGAGTTTTCCGAACGGGCCGTTCAGAGAGAGTTGAATCTTATCCAGACACTCCTACAGTGAGCCCAGCAAGCCCTCATCAAAACGACGTAGTTGCTTTACATGATGATTTTCGCTTGCCAGCACCAGCCTCATCTCCTACGTCCTCTAGAATAGCGGCCATCCAAGCGCCAGGGCCAACCGCTTCGATCTTAAATTTAGTTAATCTTAGAATGCAAGCACAAGCTCGCAGAATTCCGCGCTCCATAAGAATAGCTCTAAGCCCCCCCTTAGCATCAGAAGAAGACAAAGATGGCAAACCCGGTGAAGCCAAAAGAACAAACATTAAGCCTGGAAGATAGCAACACACTACAGATGCGGGATATAGTTTTAGCTTGCATCTGAAATAGTTATCAGGTTGTCTTACATCGTAAGTTGGTATACCCTGACCTCACGTAATCAGGAGACCATCACATGAAACTCGTTGCCGCAACTGACAATCAAGATAAACTAAAAGAAATAAAAAGCTATTTGGCAGACTTACCTATCGAGCTGATACCCCAGTCTAATTTTCATGTGCCCATCGTTGCTGAAACAGGCTTAAGTTTCATAGAGAATGCCATCCTCAAAGCACGCCATGCCGCAAAATACTGTGAGCTGCCCTGTATTGCTGATGACTCTGGCTTAGCCGTAGATGCTCTGGGTGGTGCACCTGGCATTTATTCTGCTCGTTATGCGGGCGATGATGCTCGTGCAGAAGATAATATCAAAAAGCTTCTAGCGGCGATTAAATCCCTTGAAGGTGAAGAGCGACGTGCTCGTTTTTATTGTGTCATTGCCTTTGTGAAACACTACAATGATCCCACACCTATTATTTGCCAAGCACAATGGGAAGGACGCTTATTAGAAGAACCCGCTGGAACAGGTGGCTTTGGGTATGACCCGATATTTTTCATTCCAAATTTAAATTGCACCGCGGCAGAGCTAGAGCCTGAACAAAAAAATAATATTAGTCATCGCGCAAAAGCATTAAACGAATTCACAAGCAAAATAAAAATTGCGTATCCTCAATTGATTCAAAATAAATCTTCATCAGATACTCGCTAACAAATAATATGCATTACTTACCCCCCCTCTCGTTATACATTCACTTCCCCTGGTGCATAAAGAAATGTCCGTATTGTGACTTTAATAGCCATACGCTCAGACAAGAATTGCCAGAACAAGCGTACATTGAACATATACTGCTGAACCTAGAACAACTCATGCCTCAAGTAGAAGGCCGGGAGATTATTAGTATATTTCTGGGTGGTGGCACACCTAGTTTGTTCTCACCTGCAGCATTTGACTCGCTGCTCAAACAGTTACACAACAAATTAAAGCTTGTTTCTAACATTGAGATTACAATGGAAGCCAACCCGGGTACTATCGAACAACGTAAATTTCAGGGCTATTTTGATGCGGGCATCAATAGGATTTCTTTAGGTATACAAAGCTTTCACCACAAACACTTAGAAAGTTTAGGCCGTATTCATGATGGCCATCAAGCCATTTCGGCAATTGAATCGGTGCAAAAAGCAGGCTTTCAAAATTTTAATTTAGACTTGATGTATGGCCTACCTCAGCAAACACCAGAAGAAGCCCTGGCCGATATCAAAACGGCTCTTAGCTTCTCGCCTGCCCACCTATCTTGGTACCAACTCACTCTAGAGCCAAACACTTACTTTTATAAACACCCGCCTAAATTGCCCCCCGAACACAACATGCACTCAATAGAATCCACTGGACTGACATATCTAGAACAGGCAGGATTTGAGCGCTATGAAATTTCTGCATTTAGTCGAATCAGCCAAAATAGCCCCTGCCGACATAACATAAATTATTGGCAGTTTGGTGACTATTTGGCACTGGGCGCTGGTGCCCATGGCAAAATAACCCATCCAGAAACCAAACAAATTACCCGGTTTGATAATTACCGCAATCCAAAGCAATATATGGATAACACACTGCCTTATCAAAAAAATAATCATACAGTGCCTAATGATGAGTTACCGTTTGAATATATGCTAAATGCGCTTCGCCTAATTAAAGGCACCCCACAAAATCACTTTGAACAAAGAACAGGCCTGCCTATATCGAGCATTGCACCACAAATCAAACGTGCGGTTGAGAGAAAATTAATTTATTCTGACACGCAAAATTTACAAGCGACACCATTAGGTTTAAATTATCTAAATGATTTAACCACATTGTTTTTACCCCATTCTTAAAATCTGAGGCCAAACATGAACATAACCGTCCGATATGAAATGGAAGCTCAAATACTCGCCAATGCGAGTTTGGTTTTTACGGAAAAAAAACCTCTACTCATGTTTGCAATAGGTGGGTTTAACATTATCGCAGTTTTATTTTCTGGCATTATGCTGACTAAGTTGGTGCTGTTAGGACTTTCTTTGAATGAATGGGGTATTCTTATTTTTGTCAGTATGTGGTTATTTTTGCGAAAACCATTTTCAAGATGGCTATATTTACGTCGTATGAAAAAATCTCCGATCATTGGCAAAATGATGAATATTGAGATTACCAGAAATGGCATCGTTTGGTCTGGCGAAGGCTTAAAAACCGATCATTTGGCATGGCAACATATTCGATACATTATGGAGCTGAAAAACGGTTTTATTATTCCATTTTCTATCGTCCGATTTATTTGGGTACCTTATACTGGTTTTAAATCCAAGTTGCAAATTGATAAAATTAAAACTCTAATAGTAGACAAGCGCGTACCGCTTAGAACATATCCTAAATTACAATGTTAGGGAATATTAGACATGCCGAGAAACAATATCTCTCACGATTGTTATGCTTGATTTTTTCAAGAGACACTTCCCAGATAAAACGAATACCCAAGATAACGCAGCAATAGAAGCTGAAGAAATAAAAAATATGCATCTAGACGAAACAGATGTTGAATCCTCTCTCTCGTCCCCTGAAGTATCTAGCGGCCTCCCAGAAGATTTTTGGCCCATACTTTTTCGGCTGCCTTTTGATTTTGGTTCAAATGAAGTACCCAGAATCAGAGAAGGTAGGGAGTATCAAGAAAATCTTTTAGAATATTTAAAGCACCCACAAAAAAATAAAAAAGATTTAACCCACTATCAAACGCCGCAGTATCGATTGTTCTTACAAACTTATCAACAGTCACAGGAACCCATCAATAAGCCTACGAATACATCCATTGAATCACGAGAAGCACTTCTAAGAGATATAAAACTGTCATAACGCCACCCGCTCTCACAAAATCCATCACTTTATAACGCCCTGGTCCACTAATCAGTGCATTGGCTTGATGGGTTGGTATCAAAAATGAATTAGAACTCGCAATCGCAACCATTAAAGCATAGGCCTGTGGGTTACCCATTGATTGCGTGGCCAACTGCACGGCCAAAGGCACCAATATAACCGTCGCCCCCACATTCGTTGTGACTAAGCTCATCAGTGTGGCAACCACACCCAGCATCAATAATACGAGCCATTGCGGCAAACCTGGAAAATGAAATAAAAACAAAGTTGTCACATAGTCTGCTGCCCCACTGGTTTGCACTGCCATCCCAAGTGGAATAAGCCCGGCGATTAAAAATACGGTTTTCCAGCTCACCGCCGCATAAGCATCATCAATACTAATCACACCTGAGAATATCATACCCACTGCGCCGACCATTAAGCCTATAGGCACAGACAGTATGCCGGACATTAATAATCCTATGGATAATAAAAAGAAAAATATCGCATACCCAAATTTTCCACTTTGAAAATTATCTTTAGGATAATCTGTTGTCGCAATCAAAAAATCAGGGTTTTTCTCTAAAGAAGATAGAGAATGCCAATTACAAAACATACCCAGTGTATCCCCGGCTCTTAAGGTAATGCTTTCTATTTCTTTATTACTTCTGTCAACCCGCTTACCACGGTGCACCGCTAATACTTGTATGCCAAACTCACGCCGCATATGTAACTCTGTAAAGTCAGTACCAATTAAACTAGAGCTGGGTGGTACAACCGCTTCACATAACCCTGCACGCAAAGGATTAAACGACTCTCCAAATGCAGTTAAATAGGGCGACAACCGTAAACCATACTGTTTTGCAAATGCTTCACCTCTAGATTTTGGCCCTAAACAAGCTAATACCGCACCTGGTTTAATCACGGTTTTACGTAATGGCGGTGTATGCACATTATTTCCCAGCTTGATACCAATAATCACAATTTCATCGGGCAGCAAACTTTCCCATTGACTTAGTGTATTCTCCACTAATGAACTAGAAGGCGGCACTCTCAGCTCAAAAAATTCAGGCCCGATGCCATAGGTGTTTTTAAAGTAATCTCTAGAATCCAGATCCGGGGAAGGTATTTTTTGTGCTTCTGGTAATAACCATTTAGAAAAAAAACCAAAATAGAGTATCCCAGTAGTCAACAACACTACACCAATTGGGAAAACCGTCAATAAACCAATTTCAGGGTATTCTGCTTGTCCGTCCAATATCAACATCGCATTAGACAGCAAGCTATTGAGCATAATCAATGGTCCTGAACCAACCATCGTTAACGTACTACCCAATATAGCGCAAAAGCTTAGTGGCATTAATAATCGCGCTTTGGGGATCCCCGTACTTCTTCTAATTCGAATTGTCACTGGCAATAATAAAGCGACCGTACCCACGCTTCTGAGTATCCCTGAGCATACACCAGACAAACCCATCAAAAATAATCGGATCCGACTTTCATTATGGCCGCCATATCGTAAAATATAATCGGTAATACGCGCAATTAGGCCAACACGTTCTAATCCTGCGCCAATAATCATAACGGCAATCAAAGAGATGACGGCGTCACTTGAAAAGCCTAAGAATAATTTATCGGCAGGTACAAGGTGCGTCATGCCTAACAAGACCAAAACCAAACAGGCCACCACATCCACACGCACAAATTCTGTTACAAACAGCACCACCGTAACTAAAATGATACTCATTAAGATTAATATATCAGGTGTGATTCCTGGCAGCTCAAACACGCGCAATCCCTTATCTTGACGAAAAATGGTATACGAAAGGGGAGCACCAAATGGAGGTCAACGATTACACAAAAGCATTGAGGTGAAAATAAAATAACTTTTTATAAGATTTTTATAATTAAAACCCTGGCTAAAGATCTAGCCCTATTACCACCGACTTGTCACATTTCCAAACGGATTACCTCTTATACTAATAAGTATAGGTCGTTTTGAGATAGCCATCTGTCATTATTGTGGTTTTAATGTCTTTGAAAGACACCCGCATAGATCTGATGGCCTTTATTTAAGCCTCTGCGCTCGAATTTTGAAGAAATGCGTTTTTGGGCAAACTCCGTTTCCTGCTCTGACACATCTTTAAATATGGGGGATTGCTGCAGAGTTTCAATAATATGATCAGCGTATTCCGCCCAGTCTGTCATAATATGTAGCAAACCTTGTGGTTTGATTTTGTGGGATAATAAATCAATAAATTTGGCCTGAATGAGTCTTCTTTTGTTGTGTCTTTTCTTATGCCACGGATCGGGAAACAAAATAAAAACATTATCTAACACCTGGTCATCAGCGCCTTGCAAAACTTCTATGGCATCGTGACATATGAGCTTCAGATTTTTTAAGCCCAATGCTAGAGCTTGGGCGCAGCATACTCCCAAGCCTGGTTCAAGCACATCAATAACAATATAATTTCTATCTGGATTATTTTGTGCTTGGTGAATTAAATTTTCCCCCATACCAAAACCAATCTCTAAAGCCAAAGGCTGAGCAACATCAAACAACTTTGCTAAATCTATTTTTGAGTCTGCAATATAGTGAGCAATATATTGTTCACCACCCACGCTAATAGCTTCTTTTTGTGATTTAGTCATACGACCCATTCTTCTCACATAGCTTCTAATGGGTCTTTTGAATGACTTAGTGTTTGAAGGTGGTCTGTCTATTACGGTCATTAAAATCCCAAAACTGAAAAACTGTATTATATTAGGAAGCATTGTACTCAGCTTAATAACAAAATTCTAGCCGATAGCAGCATGCTCAACCATTATTTGCTAAAATAACCCGTATTATGATAAACCAAGCCCCAACAAGGATGAAGTTATGACAAACAAAGGCTCTATAACCCGCGTATTTTTAACCACATTAGTTATAATACTAAGTATTGTGGTGATAGCGCCTATTGGACTTGTGCTTTTAGTCGATCCTAACGATTATAAACAGGACATCCAAGATTATGTTCAAAACCATTCTGACTACAATGTTGATATCAAAGGAAAAATAACCCTAAGCTGGTACCCTTGGTTGGGATTAGAGGTTCAAGATCTCAAACTCAGCTCAAAATTATCTAATCCTCAACAAACCCCTTTACTCACTGTTAAACAGGCACATTTAAAAATCCCTGTGCGACGTTTATTAAAAAAAGAATTTCAACTGGAGGCCATTAGCCTAGATAATGCTCAAATCAATATAGAAATCGATGCCAAAGGTCGGCTGAACTGGCCCACCCTCTCCTCATCACAAAAGAAAAAATCTTCGCACGCGACGTCAACGTCACCCTCTACGCCTAATACAGCACAAACACGCAATCACTCAACGACGGTTCCCATACTACCCGTCGACATGCTCAAAATTCAAAATAGCACCGTTCGTTATTCTGATAAAATCAGTGGCTTAGAAACACAACTAGAACACGTAGACATCACGATAAATAATCTAAAGCCCAATGCCGTCACGCCAATCAAAACGAATTTTGATTTTAGTATCAAAGAAATCAAGCAAAAGACAGTGCTGTATAGTGGACAAGCCTTATTTTCAACCAACCTGAAAGCCCACAAGTCCAATTGGTTATTGGATAAAACATATTCTGACTTAAAATGGCAAGATATCAAGCAAAAACAGTCGCACCATATTACGGCGAATACTCAAATTCAGATTCAGCCTAACCAAAAAATGAGTATTAATCATATTGACGCGAATATTGATCAAACACCGATTCAGGGCCACATGACAATTCCATTGAATCAATCTAGCAAAACACCTATTGTTTTTGATTTTAATCTCGAAACATTAAACCTAACCCCTTGGTTAGAGAAACTTGCCACTAATGCTCAACCTACATTTACTAAAGCAAGCCAGATAAGCTCAAAACAATCTAGTATACCAAATGCCAAAGGTAAAATTACCATTCAAAATTTGCAATACCAAAATATAAAAGCACAAAAAGTGAATCTAAATATCGATGTCCAAAATAACAAGTTAAAAATCAACCCACTCACCGCATCGCTCTATAATGGTACGCTCAAAGCACAAGTGGCTAAAAATATTTCAGATAATTCCCCAACTTACATAAAAGGGCAACTCAATCATATCAATATGAAATCATTATTAAACGATGCTGCTGACACCCAACAATTACAAGGTATTGGCGATATAAAGTTTGAATTGACTCACACACCTCAATTCACTCGTGGCAATAGTCATGTAACGATTAAACAAGGTGTGGTTCAGGGATTTGATTTAGATTATTATTATGACTTAGCTGACAGTTTTATTAACCAAAAACCGAAACCCACTCAAAAAGCAAATGGCCAAACACATTTTAACCAGTTAACCGCTACACTACACCTTGATAATCAACAGCTCAATAATCCGGATTTATTGATCGTCGGTGATGATTATAAAATTACGGGCAAGGGTGGCTTGAACCTTCAACAGTCTCTTATTAAATATGACGTTATGGCCATTAGGCTCAATAATGTTGAAAAACTTAAAGAAGACCTGCCACTTGCCGTACAAATCAGAGGCCCATTAAACCATCCCACGATTACGCCCGATCTAAATGTTTATGCACAAATGCTGCTAGAACAAAAAGGCCAAAGATTGATTAGCAGAGAAATTAATAAGCTACTGGGCAATGATAAAAATGATACATCAGATTCAGGTAATGATGATGAGACAGCCAATAAAATTGAAAAAGAAATTTCCAAAGGACTCAAAAAGTTGTTTAAGTTTTAATAATGAAAGTTGTTGTTACACCGCCGACCCCTAGATGGTTTCGCCAACGTATCTTAAATTGGTATGACCAGCATGGCCGACAAGACTTACCATGGAAAACCCCCATTACCCCTTATGGGGTTTGGGTCTCAGAAATCATGCTGCAACAAACTCAAGTGACAACGGTCATAGGGTATTACCAAAAATTTATGCGTCGCTTTCCTAATATTCAAAAACTAGCGCGCGCCAAACAAGATACCGTATTATCACACTGGGCAGGCTTAGGCTATTATGCACGCGCTAGAAACCTACATCGTACGGCTCAAATCATTGTCCAAGAACATCAAGGTCTATTTCCTCAATCTCTAGACGGGCTGATAGAGCTACCTGGCATAGGACGCTCTACCGCTGGTGCTATTTTAGCCCAAGCCTTTCATAAAAAAGCCCCCATACTCGATGGTAACGTCAAACGCGTATTATCGCGTGTGCTTTGCCTGGACGCGCCTAAAAACGATAAACAGCAGCTGAACACCCTGTGGGACAGTGCGGAACGTTGGACGCCCACAACGCGCGTAGCAGATTATACGCAAGCCATGATGGATTTAGGCGCCACCCTTTGCACACGCAGTCGTCCACGCTGCTCTGATTGTCCCATCATCAAAAAATGCGCAGCCAAGCAAAATAATCGAGAGCATGAAATACCGCTTCGCGAACAAAGAGCTGCCCGCCCGATTAAACAGATTTATTTTTTAGGTGTTATTTACCAAAATAAAATTTTATTACAAAAACGACCCGATAAAGGCATTTGGGGAGGGCTATATAGCCTACCAGAATATGTAAGCTGTAAAACTATAAAAGAGTGGTTAGATCATAATTTCAATAAAAATTTGACGCTAACTAAGACACAAGCCAAAAGACATAGCTTTACGCATTATCACTTAGACTATGAAACCCATTTCGCACATTGCACCAAAGAACCCGCAATAGAGAAGACAGAAAGTTGGGTCAGTCTAGATAAACTAGACAAAATTGGCCTGCCTGCCCCTATTAAGCAAACATTACAGGAATACATGCGGCAGCGAGTTTGATATAATCCGCGACGCAAAGCTGCAAACTTATTTAAATATTGGATTTTATATGCGACAAATTCTCTGTCAAAAACTTAAAAAAGAATGTGAAGGCTTAGCCAAGCAACCATACCCTGGCGATCTAGGGGCTCGCATATACGACTCAATCAGCAAAGAAGCCTGGAAGATGTGGCTAACCCAGCAAACCATCTTAATTAATGAAAACAGACTGAACTTACTTGATGACAGTGCACAACAGTTCTTAGAAACAGAAATGCAAAAATATTTATTTGAAAAAGAACAACCAAATTAAAGTTTGGTGGTTAACAAATTATTCGCAAGGCACTTGACTCCAAGCATATATTCCAGTTTAATAAGCCCCCTAAGACAGGCCAGATAGCTCAGTTGGTAGAGCAAAGGACTGAAAATCCTTGTGTCCCTGGTTCGATTCCAGGTCTGGCCACCATAAAATCCAACGACTTACCTCACGTTCATCACCCCTGACTTATTCTTGGAAACCGAAGCATATTATTCAACGTTGATGTTTTGCCCGTCATGATGATTGCCTTTTGGATACGCTCGTCACCCATGGTATTAAACGCTTTATTTGAGAAGTAATGCTCTTCTTGGCAATTTATTCAAGATGCTGGCGTGAATTGATATTTTATACCCTGAATCATCAGCATCACCAATCAAGTCATTTATAACATCCTTTTCGAGTTCCATTTTTTGTAGCCACTTAAAGTAAAATCCTAACGTACACTCATCCGCCACTTTAATATTTAATGTCTCATGAGACTGTAAAATATTAGTAACAATATAGTTTAAGAGCTCCGTGGCATGACCTTTGTGTTGCGCCTCCTTCACAGTTTCTATCCATACCAAGTCTAAATTACTATCATATTGCAATAGCCTGGCACCAGAATAATGATTCTTAACTTTAATTTCTTTTTTGGCCTTACAATCCACACGCTCTACGCTTATACCAGGAGACAAAATCATACAATTCTAAGCCTTTACTTTAAAATCCCAAAAACCTAACCAAACTTTATAGCATTGAAACACTAATTGCCAAAAATATGCGACCAAATGCCTATATATTCAGATAAAAACGACTTGTTAAAACAGAATGAAATAATAATAAATAATTAAGGACACCCATTATAATCTCCATCGTTATTTAGCTATAATTCTATAGAGGAAATTTCACCTGCTTGACTCAACAAGTGTTCACAGCGTCTGTCTATCATAACTCGATATTTTTCTACATATTTTTTTTCACTTTTATTTTTCAAAAACAATTCGACATTTTTCTCTAAAGCGCCTTTTAACTTCTCTATTAGATATTTCAATCGTTTACCGAGATAAGCGCGGGACAGATGACAACTATCAGCAAAATCTGCTAATTGATAGGCATTAACCGTATGGCTATCAAATTTATCTCCAAGCGCCATAGCCATTTCTTGCTCAAAATCCGGGTACATTCTCACATTCACTAAATCATAATATGGCGCCAAGGATATACCTTGGGAGCCTACAAAAAAACTAATATTTTTGCCATGCGCATCATAATTAAAAACCAAGAGATTAAACAACACCCAATCTAGTATTTTTTGTTTTGTGAGTGCCGGATTAGCGCACTGATTAGCAAAATCAAACAACTTTACATAAGAAGCACCTTCTCGAATATGAGCGACATCTCTTGTGCCACCAAAATTTCTTTCATACTTGTAATCTGGCGGTAAATTGAGTGCCTGACATCCATCAATGACATGCTGTCGCCTGACTTCGGACATGGAAATCAACTTCCTATCAAAACGTTCAACCAATAATGCTGGATTGCTGCCATAATACATTAGCTGAACATTGGCAACAGCTAACCCGCAGTATTTGGCCAATTGCATAGTCATATATTCATTGAGAACCAAATGAGAGTGTTTTTGTGTTTCAAACTTAAGGATATGCGTAGAACACAAGCGTCCTTCACCAAAGCCTAATTGCCCATCCTTATTAACAATAACATTAATTTTATCTTGCACGCCCGCAACCGATAAGCGTGGCTTGTTATCCCAAATAATTAGCCCAGTTCTATCTCTTGCATCCAAACGCTGCGCCAACTCATCATAAGGAATGGGACGAAAAAACCCTTTATGAGGCAATGATTGTCCTGTAGATAGCATCACTAACGAGCCTGCTGTGTCTAGCCCTAATGCCTGAATAAGAGCAAAGGTATTACTCTTACTTAAGTGAAAACATGAAAGCAACTCCTCTAAAGCGCTTCCTTCAGGCAATAAATTGCGCATAAATCTTTGTACATTAATAGGGGGGATTTTGCCATGCAAAGACAGGTGAGGAGAGATAGCGTAACCATGGTTTTGCCAAGCTGAATCATAACGCCAAAATAATTGCTCATTACTCAAAGATACATTTGCAATTTTATCTTTGCCCAGAATAATATCTAGGCTAGGCTCATTGCCATTCATTATGCGCCTCTTCATCCGTTACCCAAGGCAATATACAAAGCTTTATACCAAGTCCTGAACAAACCTGTAAAATCGTTTTAATTTGGCTTGACTCTTGCCCGTGCTCAATGTTCATGAATGTTTGCTTCGCAACACCACATAATGCAGCAGCATCTTCTAACCGCAAATGGCTTTGCGTTCTTCTTGCGCGAATAGCCTGCCCCAATAACTCTGGATTTAAACTCTGAGATAAATCAGGCGTGGGAAGTACTTTGATATGCTTGGCCATAAAATCCTACTAAGCTAGTATTTATCAATATAAACTTGTTAAATTACCATATAATCCTATCTTAGTAGGATTATTGCAAAAGCACAAGATGAATAGCATATAAATCCTATTACCGTAGGATTATAGGCCTGCTCCTATCCCCTTATCTTCTATACAACGATTACGCTACACCATGAGTGCTGAAAATATACAATAGAATAAGAATGGCGACTAGCTTTCAGGCAGAATTGACGCCTTTGGTAACTCATTCTCGCTGTTGCATTTGACTAAAATAGTAGGGCAATTGCACTGGCGTCTTTGATATGTTTTGAGATGGATTCGTATATAGAAATAACCTTTAGTCTGCCGTATAGCCCCCCAGGTCAGACAAGCATTCTCAAACCTAAGTAAAACACTTACACTGTAGCCTAAGCCGCTAACTTAAAATGCTAGGATTCAGGTGTGATTATGCTAGAAATCATCAAAATATTAAACAGCTTGCTCAAATTTGAGCAACAAGCCAAAACAGTACAAGAATTTAAAAAATCTATCGGCCTTATTTCGTGCCCCCAAGATAATTCGAAAAACAAGAAAAAAAACAAACAAAAGCCGCAATCTCAAGAGCCAGAAAATAATGCAGATACTTTTAGTATGCTATATAGTCACTTATTAGCAGATAATCTAATAGAAGACACCTTTTCTCAATATGAAGACATTAAAGAGGGTCAATCACCTAAAGGCACACTCTTAAAACAATGTGGAAAAATCACAGAAAACCTTAAAAAGAAAACAAATAAACTTTTAGACATAGATGACCTTCTGTCCAGCAAGCTTTCAGTTGAGTTACTTGATATCTTACAAGAAAATAGCGAAGAACAGCCCGCCACGCTGGCAAGCATACTAAACAAGATGGAAATTTCAGACCATGAGCAAAAATCTGCTACGAAAATCATGCTCTCCATCATTAACACACTGAAATTTTCCGACGTGATGTCCATTCTGAAGATAGTCGAATTAGACATAGCCCCATATGAAAATCTTGATAGAATAAAACGAGCGCAAGACCAAAATAACATTGAAAATTTGTTGGGTGAATTAGATATTCCTTTTACATCTATTACCTCACCCGAAGGGCATGATGTTACAAAACAAGACCGAATTTTTTATACCACCCTGGATGATACTTTAGAAGGGTTTAAAATGATGTCTTTTTGGTTAAAAGCGCAACGGCCAAGCCTTGACATAAACCACACAGAGGCTCTGAGACAACATACAGCCTCAAGGGTTTTAGAAGATTTGAAAAATTTGGGATACCCTGAGTTAGATGAAAGCATGCTAGAAATCGCATGGGGACACCTCATGAATGCTCATAAACACCGACATGAGAATGCCCCTTTTATTGTCACAAGCACAGAAGCAATGAATGCTGCGGTAGAAAATAGCAATACTAACTCTACACTCATTTTAGACGGCCATGGTGGTGGCGGCAGATTTTCATTAGGTGAGTTTAAAGATAAACCTATAAAAAAATTAATGCCTGATATTGCCAAAGTGATAGAATCTGCTTCAGGAAAAGTATCACACTTTATACTGTCGGCCTGTATGACAGGTATGTTAAACATAGATAGCATTAATCAGTCCACGTTAAAAACAGACCTGATAGATACTGTAAGCTGCAAGGACAAAAGAAAGCTGCTCGTGGAAGAAAACGATACTGTAAAAGATTTTTTCCAAACACTCTCTAATGGTAACGCCTCACTTGCGGCAGAGATGGCATCATTAATCTTTAATAGTGAGAGGGGCAATAAAAGTAAACTCGCTTTCACGTTCAGTCCATGTGTATTAATACCAGACAGCATATCAGGAAACAGAGGGTATATTGCCCAAGCGAAAGACGCTCGTCAAAGTTGGCCCGCACAAGATGAGAGCGTACAATGGGATGACGATTACAGAGTTACAGATGGTACCAATGATCTGAAGCAAATCGCCATGAAAGCTTATACGCTATATGCCCCAATGAGCCGAAAAAAATTGGGCGTCAACGCCTGGCGCACAGAAAACACCCCCCCTCTAGAGAAGGTAGTGCCAATAAAAAATTATCGTTCCCCACTCTCAGAACGCCCACGTAATTTATAGAAACTTAGACACAGGGCATAATTATTTTATGCCCGTATTTTGATATATATTTTTAAACCCGATAGCTATAGAGATATAATAATGACCGTTATTTTTCAACAAACAACAAACAACATCACTATAACACTTCGCCAAAGCCAGAAAAATGTAGAGGCAGGTTTAAATATTTTCGAGTGTAACTTTAAATTACAACATGCAACCTCTGCTGAAAATGTCATAACCGCCATTTTGCAAGCAAAGCAAAAAATTTCAGAACAATATCCCTTTCCTATCAAATGGGGAGAAACTCAGTTCCAAGAGGATGTCAATCAATTTAAAGAAACTGCTCTAGTCGATTTAAAACTCACAAAAAAAATGACTTCCCTAATTTCTGCTGGAACATTTCTTCAGCAAGTAAAATATATATTGCTGATTGGATTAAGAGATGCTATAACAAAAAATCAATATTTTAAAGAAGCTATTGAACACATTCACTTTCAACAACAACTTGAATCCCGTAACATTAAAAATGACGCTACTTTTTCCCCTCCCTTTAGCCGAATCCATGCAGCACATCCTGCTGATGTTGAGCACGATGATGAAATTGGTCAAGGTTTACTTGTGACAACACATCAACATCCAAATGACAACCCGCTGTATGTCGGAAGCCCTACGGCACTGGCTCTTGCACTAGAAATTTGTGAGCCCAATTCAACTTTAGTCATTGATGGGCATTGGCAGCATGGTTTAAAGTCTCAGCATGGGGTATGGGATTATGCTGATGCAGAAACAATATCCAACAATATAGCTGATTTGATTAATATAAATCCAGGAAAAATATCCAAACTTATATTATTAGGATGTGAAAGTGGCACACTCGAAAACGATTTAGATAATACAATAACAACCGCTAATCTGTTTGTAAAAAACAGAATAAAATCAACTCCATACGAAGAAGTCGCGAACTTTAGACATAAACTACTCTATGTCCCCCAAGATGAAGAAAGCATTTTTGCCCCTGGCTCTCTTGCAAGACAAGTGCTTGATAAATTAGAGGATAAGAAAATATCTGTAACAGCAACTCCAGCTCTAGGCTATCCTTACCCCGCAGGACAACCCCACATTAATATTGCATCAGATGCGCCATCTTGGGAGTCAGAACACTTTTGGCAAGAAGAAGCTGATAACTCTGCTTTATACAACTATTGCAGACAAACAAAGTCTGTCACCCAAACAACCCAAGTGCCCAATGAACTAAAATATTTCAGATACACACAATAAATATTTCACATCATTTCCTTGCACCGAGAACTTGAGGCAACTTCAATTTTAAACGTAAGCCAATTGAACATGCCTCTCGGCCAAACTTAATAATCCTATTAAAATAGAATTATTGCCCCCCCTTATCTTCCATATAATAATTAAGCTACAATGATTGCTGAAAATATACAATGGAATTGGCAGGCATGGTATGTCGACTAAACAACTTAACCTCATCCCAACGTTACCGCCATCAATGATCTAGAATTAAGAGAACGAGAAGAAATACCACATCAAAAAATGGAGCTGATCTCAAAAACAGCAGAAACTTCTTTAGGTGTTCTGGAACATCGCCACAGTAGCCGCTTAGAATGGTATATAATTATTTTAATCATGATTGAAATTGGGTTGCAATTTTATGAACTCTTTTTTAAAAATTGGCTCCACAGCTAAGTTAGGAATATTATGTTCGGCCGGAAAAAAAAGCAACAACAAACATCTTCAGAGCTAGATAAAAATACAGACGCTCGTAAAGAAAATACTGCAATGTTTATGGCTGAAATGAAAGTTAAAAACCTATCCAACTTAAAAGATAAGATACAAGCAGAAGATGACTATAAACGAACCCCTTTACATTGTGCATTAGAATTCGAAGCAGAATTTAGCGTCGTGGAATATCTATTAAAAAATGGCGCCAACCCAAATGCACAAGACGACAATGGTGATACACCACTGCACTACGCGGCTGAAAATGGCGATATGGCGTCCGTCAAATTACTACTCTCTCATAAAGCGGATCCCAATGTTATCAATGTTTATTCAAAAACGCCCTTAGCCGAAATTAACTCCAAAAAATCCAAGCACCCTATTGCACTCTATGAAGAACTACTAAAAGCTGGTGCTACAGGCTGCTTTTGGGAACCTCTGAATATCATGAGTTCTAAGATGCAAAAATCCCTTATTAGTTTGGCAACAAAATACTGCCAAACAGTAGAGTATGACAGTCAGAAAAACACCTTACTACATTGGGCGGCTCACTTTGGCCTCGCTGAAGAGACAAAAATTCTTCTAAATAAAAAACTTCCTCTCAATGCGAGAAATCTAGAAAGAAAAACCGCACTCATACTAGCAAACGAAGCAAAACAATCCGCTATTAGCGCTATACTCCTGGCAGCACAACCCCCAAAAAAATAATGCCATTTTTTACCTAAATCCTACGTAGATCTAAAACGATTTCAAAAAAAATCTTACAAAACTTCAAATCCAGTTGACATCACAACATTAGCCTATCAATAAGTTGTACACAGGCGTTTCAGTTAATGAGCATATATAATTCAATTTCTAAACAATATAATTTACTCACCTTGCCCTCGTAAACACACTTGATTTTACTAGCGTTTTTATTATAATTACAAGATCTGACTATTTCATTAACCAAATAACACCCACAACTAATAAAACTTGCTAAACTTTAATCCACAAAGTTATCCACAAGCCAGATGGCTAATTGCTCTCTTTTATTTAGCTCGCTTCAGGTAAGAATCTGACAAAGACAAGGGATAAATTGGTCAGCGTAATAGGACACAAGCTTGGGTATCCCTGCGAGATTCTGAAGATTTCTGAGGAGATTTCTGAGGAGATTTCTGAGTAAAAATTACTTTATTTTAATACATTTAGATAACAAAGATTGCCAATCTAGCGCAGGATCGCCAATCACAATAAGCGGTTGGGTTAACATGCTTAATTTTTCATTGTAACGAACCGGTGTGAAATCAAAATGAAATAAACGAGCTCCGGCTTCTATAGCAATACATTGCCCTGCTGCATTATCCCATTCACTAGTCTCAGTCGCGCGTAAAAATAAATCTACACGACCACAAGCAATTTCACAGAATTTTAATGCGCTACCACGACTAACCATTTGATAATCTTTCAAGTGATCTAATATGTCTTGAACACTATGCACACCATGCCTACGGCTAGCGACAATGCGTAGTGGTTGATTAGCGGGCTGTTGCGCTTTAATAGGTACCATCTCACCATCAACCTCTTGGTAAGCCCCACCGCCTCGCCAAGCCACATAGCCTTCTTTTGTTACCGGTGAATAAATCACACCAATGATAGGAACATGATTTTCAATCAACGCAATACAAACCGCAAACTCATCACTTTTGCGAATAAATTCTTGTGTGCCATCTAGTGGATCGACACACCAATAGCTTGCCCAGCTAAACTTTTCAGCTTCAGAAAGTCCTTCTCCTTCTTCCGATAAAATAGGAACAGAACCATCAAAAACCACATAGTTTTTAAGTGCCCGCTCAATGACATCGTGAGCGGCCTTATCGGCAGCGGTTAAAGGTGAATTATCCGCTTTGAACTCAAGCTCAATATCTTGCTCACGATGGTAATAGGGCAATATTGCTTCCCCAGCCGCAACAGCTGTACGGTATACATGCTCAGCAATTGTTTTTAAATCAGCAGCCATCTGCTCTCTTATCCAAATAGTATTTTACTAAAAATAATGCTGCGAAGCTTTTGCTTTCATGAAAGTCTGGTCGCGCTAACAAGCTATCTATCTCATGTATAGACCACGGTACAATAGTCATCACCTCAGGCTCGTCTCCTTCCAACTGCGAAACGCTCAAGTCTTCCGCTAATAATATATGTATTTGTGTATCATTATAATTGGGAGCAGTACTCATACATTGCAGATATGTCAGCTTGTTGGATTTAAATCCAATCTCTTCTTGCATCTCACGATTGCCAGCTTCTAAAATATCTTCTCCTTCCTCAATACGTCCTTTGGGAAAAGATAAAACGTACTCATTGACGCCAGCCCCATATTCTTGGATAAGCAACAAAGTTTCTGGATCTCGCATGGGAACAACCAAAACCACGCCTGGCTTCCAGCCCCTTAATCTCTCAAATATACGTTGCTCACCATTGCTAAAGTGTAAGGTAACTTCCTCGATTTTGAAAATCTTCGTTTTTGCAATTGACTTAATATTTAAAATCTTCGGCTTTTGCTTATTTTTAAAAATTGGATCTCTGGTATCTAACTCATCACCCATAAAAAACTACACTTTAAATATCGACTATTATTCGGAACTGGTACAATCATACATCGTGAATTACATTCTCGCTATGCTATACAGATTTTATTTATGGTTGATACTGTACGACTTGACAAGTGGCTCTGGGCCGCACGCTTTTATAAAACCCGAGCGCTAGCCACCAAAGCGATTCAACACGGCAAAATAAAAATGAACGCTCAAAAACCTAAAGCCGCACGCCCAATTGCCATTGGCGCCACGCTAACAATTGAAACCCCTCTGTATGAAAAGACAATTCAAGTCATCGCATTAGGTGAAAAAAGACAAGCTGCCTCAATTGCACAATCTTGGTATGAAGAAACAGATGAAAGCTTGAAAAAATATAAAATTGCGTTAGAAAAACAACAGGCCATGAGGCTAATGTATAAAACAGCGCCTAATCCAATAAACAAGCCAGATAAACATAACCGCCGCGCTCTAAGAGATATGAAGCGCGGGGGGGAAGAGGGTTAGTAAAAGAAGATTAATGAAAAATTCTATGTTCTTGTATATCCAGTGGTATTACCAAGCTTTTGGCTATTGCTGTAAATTCTGATGCTTCTTTGTTATTTTCACACAAAAGAACCAAGCTATTTTCTTGTTTCTGAAGATCGATCAAAATATCTAATTGATGTTGCTCCACTAAATCACGTACGCCTGCAGCACCCAGCTCGTTGTGTAACACATGGTATTGCTCGCTCAAAACAAAACCACCAAAAACTTCTTGGGAAAAATTACTTGCTGCCAATTTTGTGGTGAAAGATGAGATTGCACCATCCTTGCCAACACAACTTCTCACAATTTCACTTGTGATTTTTGCCCAGTTGATACTAACATCCTCTTTTAATAAATCAATCAGCGCATTGGTAGATGGCAATAATTTAACTTGAGATATGAAATCATCTGCTATTAACTGAACTATCTCTTCTTTATCTGATTTAACCCCACCATTAAATTCTATTTTGCTGCTGTTTAAAAAATCTTTCAGCTCAATATTGCTCAATTCATTAAGAGCATCAGCACTTAAATTTGGTTTTAATATGATGGCTAATGTCTCATAGACATCTCTAGTCCACTGCAAAGAAAGCTGTGCATCAGGTAATTCTTTATATTGATTCTCTTTAAACCCTTTATCACCTGCACTTTCTATCACATTAACGTAATATATTTTTAGTCCATTGACTTCTGCACTGATAATAACATGGTCAAAAGGATGCTCGCCTAAAAGCTTAAAATCTACGATATCATTCGTTTGCCCAAGAGCAGAACTCGTATAGCTTACCAATACGGCCTCTTCTGTTATATTGCCTAAACCAATATATTTCCCTGTAATAGAAATCATGGTATCTCGAATCGTCACCCCAGATTTAATAAGCTCTTGCGGATTCATTGTTAAATCATCCGCGACCCTTTCTTTTGCTATAGAGTTTAGTGGAAAGTCAACCTGAAATTGTATCCCTTTTTCAGCGCCAACCGCCTCTAAATAAGCCACTATTTTAGAAATATTTGACTCAACTTCTAATTTTTGTGCATCACTGGCATCTTGTCCAACCACTGTTAGACAATTAATATCCCCAATCACCACAAAATTATCATTAAGATCTATTCTGTCGTATATGTTATTCAGAAGTGGTTCCAAAATTTTAATTTGAAATTCTACTGGCTGACTGCTTGGAAAATGAATACTTCCTACAATGAAACTGTCTTCATCTCTGTTTATCTCCATCAAGGAATAATTATCAGAGTGATCCAATTCTCTGTCCTGTGCCCCCAATCCAAACGCCCCAAACTCATAACCTGGAACATCTACTGGAACATCTAGAGTAGGAGATGCTTGATGAACAACACTATTTGTAAAATCTAATATGCCACTAAGCTCATCAACCGGCAAAATCTCATCTAATCTCAGATTCTGAGCGGAAAAATTCGCATCTTTATCTGTAAGAGGTTGATTTGTCCCAATATAACCAGAACCTGCCGCAACAACACTACTGGGAGCTGTATAGACATCCAAATTTTGATAAAAATCTATTTCTTGAGGGAAGTCATCAAAAAACATGCTAAAAACCATCCACAAAACAAGTAAGAAAGCGTACTATAACAAACCCAAAAAGAAAAGCAACTACCTATTTTTACCTTGCCTCTGCTTTGATTTGTTACCCACTTCATCAATCTCAGATTGCTTTTCCGACTCACCCGCTGAATCTTTTTGTCGAAATGCCACAACATTATCTCCAGAAAGACTTAATGCTTGTTCTCTCGAGCTTTCATCAGAACAGCCATGATGGTGATGCCCGTGCCCATCATGCTTCGAAAATCCGTTGCCATCTAGAGCGATAGGCTTATAACACTTAGAAGCATCTGCTTTAAATATATCGTTTACCACTATATCGCCTGCATCATGCTCATCTAGATTGGCTTTTACCCCATCTCTTTTTTGCAGCTCAGACAAAATAAATTCTTTTAATCGTGTGCCACGAGGGGAACTGCTATATAGCTCATTCACATGAAATATCCCTTCACGAATCAACCCCGATACAGCAACAAATATAATATTATGGCCATGATGATCACTGGGTAACTCAAGATTATCAACTATCCATTTATGCATGGGTGCCAATAAAAATTTAAGTGGGCCATTATAAGATGGACGCTTTATATTATCTCTATTTTGAGTAATGGTTGCTAAATCAGGCTTTTTGGTCAGAGTCGGGCAAGGATCTTTGTCTAAGTAGCGATATAAATCTGTACCGCGCCCTAATTCTACAACAACCTTGCTAGCTTCATATTCATAAGAACGTTTAAGCGAGCGTTCCGCCAAAAACAAAAATTGCAAAGGCCATGTTAATACGCCTAATACCTTGAAAAAACTATTGGCACTTTGCAATGATTCCAAAGTATTTAACATGTCTGTGCCCATACGCACAATGATATGCGAAGAACCACGACGCATATATATTTTTGCTAGCTCTTTGGCGATTTGTGCCGCCAACATTCTTTGGTTCATTTGTGTATGATGAAAATTAAACACACCATCCGAAAACATGATTTCACTATGCCATGGACTCATGCCCAACACGGTTTCCATTTCAAAGTGCGCATGTTTAAATGTGGCGAGTCTCGGCACTGGCATATCAACATGTTTGTCACCATATTTCTGCCTAAAATAATGGTTGAGCTGTTCAACCAGATCTGCCACTAATTTAATAGGTTTTGTCGGGTTTTCTGAATCATACTCAAATTCATCTTCAATCGGTCTACAGCTATGCATCGCATGCTGAATATCGCGCTGAAATATAAAATTAAGCAGTGTCATACCACAAACAATCGCAACTGTTTTGGCATAAAAAGGCAAAAACAAAGCAGCACTTGCAGATGCACCTGCCATGAGCCACCAACCCCCACTGATGATAAGCGCAGTAGCCAATAAGGCCATTGTTGTACCAATAGGAGGCAATAACCCTTTTAACACCGGGGTACGACCCGTACTAATTTTAGCCAAATTTGAAAAACTGAAAAATGAAGGGGCAGACATAGTCAAAACCTTAGTTAATACTTGAACTAACACAAGTTATAAGATCAGTATACCTCTGTCAAATATTAACCGTTTTTTATCAAAAAAAAGGGAAACTTACCTCTCAAAGTAAGTTAGTTGTAAGAATTGTGCACTCTGATGTACTTTTGAAGGTGCCACCATGTGGCATAAATAATTAAGGTATGGAAACATTTACATTTTGCAGGAGCAAAGATAGGCAACATGAAGTTCAAACGCTTACCTTTTAAGTTATTGCCTATTTTGATTGCCGGTACTGCAATCTTTGTCTCTTCTATGCTGTTTTTAACAGCAGACTCAACGGCACCTTCAGCACAAGCAGAACGCTCATGGCCTGTGGATGCTCTCACGATTCAGACAAAAAACCATTCACCCAATACCATCGTTTATGGCACCGTTGAATCACTTTATAATACGACTTTACGAGCCGGTGTCACAGGTTATATCCAAGCATTGGTCGCCCAGGAAGGACTGAGCTTTAAAGCAGGAGAAAAATTAGCCCAAATAAATCCCGTGGACGCCGAGCTGGATGTGACACAACAAGCCACTAATGTATTAAGATTAGAGGCTCTGATTGAAGAAGCCAAAAATAAAAATATCTTTGATAAAGTCATTTATGAGCAACAAAGAAAATTAATCACCCTATCTAAAAGCGCCGTTGACCGCCAACAAAAACTCGCTAAAAAAAGCGTTGCCTCGCAAGCCAATATCGAAAGTGCTCAAATAAGCTTATTCAGAGAAATCATTTCTCTCAATGAACGAAAAAGAACCATCGATAATTTTGAGCATGCTTTAAAACAACTAGAAGCAGATAAAGCACGAGAAATAGCCAAGTTGAATATTGCAAAACTGAACTTATCTCGCACAGAAATTGTAGCGCCTTTTAATGGTCGCATTAGTCAACGAGCTGTCTCCATTGGAGACAGAGTGCAAAATAACCAAGAATTACTCAGTCTGTATGATACAGAACATCTTGAAATTAGAGCGCAATTCCCAACTGACCAAATAAAAACACTACAAGATGCCCTGACAGGCGATAACCCAATCATTGGCACACTGCCTGATTTAAGCGAAAATTTGGATATCACACTCAGTAGGCTCGCAGGAGAAATTAATACCGATCAAGCCGGTATCGAGGCTTTATTTACAATCCAAGAGCCAAACCCACCTTTGCGTATTGGTCAGACCGTCAAACTAAAAGTAACCTTTCCAGAAAAAACAAATTTGATATCTGTGCCTTTTACTGCACTTTATAATATCTCTGATGGTTATATTGTTTATAAAATAATAAGCACAGAGGTTGACCAGCGTTTAAAAGCCATTAACGTCAATCTGGCTGGAGAGTATTTTAGTGACCACAATGAAAAATTCATGCTAATTCAAAGTGAGAACTTACAAAATCAAGATAATATTTTAACCTCTCGCTTACCTTACGCTAGAGATGCGCTCAAGGTTGTCATTCGTGAACAAAAATAGCCTAATATCCATTATGAGCCAGCATAAAGTGGCCAGCAATATACTAATGTTCTTACTGCTCCTATCTGGTATTTGGGCCATAACAAAACTCAACACGCAATACTTACCGACTTTCCAATTATCGATAATTCAAGTACAAGTGGCATGGCCAGGCGCCAATGCGAACGATATAGAAAAAGCGATTACTATCCCGATTGAGCAAGAGCTCATCAGTATCAACTATGTAAAAGAAATGACCTCCACCTCAGCGGAAGGTCGAGCGACTATTCAGCTGGAATTTACCAAAGACGCAGATATCGCCCAGGCATTAGAAGATATTAAGCAACAGGTAAATCTTATCCGCAATCTACCAGCCGACAGCGAACCACCCACTATAACCAAAACAGAACGCTATGAAAACATTGCATCCTTAATTATTTATGGGCCTGAGAATCTAGAAGCACTGCGTCCACTTGCGCATGAATTTAAAAGATCACTGCTTGCAAAAGGCATTGCCAAAATCAATATTAAAGGAATGCCCGATCTAGAAATTGTGGTTCCTATCTCAAGCAAAATGTTACATAACCTAAATCAATCTATACCTCAAATTTCTGAACGTTTATCACAAGAGAGTATTATTCTACCTGCCGGAACCGCAGGTGAGGCAGAATGGGGACATGCCATTAAAAGCCCTGGGCAACACGAAACCCCTTATAGCTTTAGTGAGCTATCTTTACAAAGTGAATCTGCTTTGCGTCTCCCTTTAAAACAAATTACAAATATTCATGAAAAATCACAAAAAAATGAAGTTTATCTAACCTATCAAGGTCAACCCGCTATTGAGTTACAATTGCAAAGAACAGAAGCAGCAGACTCTCTACGTTCTGCCAAAATACTAGAAAATTGGTTAACAGAAATGCGCCTGATTCATGGCGATTCTATTCATATGCTTATTTATGATCAAACTTGGCAACCCCTTTCTGAACGTATTTCATTATTAGTCAAAAATGGCTCCCAAGGTTTATTGCTCATTATTATTACGCTTTTTTTATTTTTAGAAAAACGCATTGCCTTTTGGATCGCGATTGGTATTCCTGTATCATTTTCAGCGGCCTTAGGCATTTTGTATCTATTTGGCGGCACCATCAATATGGTCAGCCTATTCGCCTTGATCATGACCCTAGGCATTATTGTTGATGATACCATCGTGGTAGGCGAAAATGCATACTGGCGCATACAACATGGTGTCCCCCCTCATAAAGCAGCGTCATTAGGCGCACATCGAATGCTGGCCCCTGTGATTGCCTCTTCGTTAACCACAATTGCAGCCTTTCTGCCACTCATGATGATTGGCGGCGTCATTGGTTCCATTTTATTTGATATCCCTTTTGTCGCTATCTGTGTCATTCTTGCCTCTTTACTAGAATGCTTTTTTATTTTACCAGGTCATATTGCTCACAGTTTTTCAAACAGCAATAAAACCAACAACAAAAACCAGACAAAAATAGGTCGCTTAGAAAAAATCAGATTAGGCTTTGATGCCAAATTTACACACTTTAGAGACCATCGCTTCAAACAGTGGGTTCATAATGCAATTACTCATCGAGGCATCAGTTTGAGTATCTGCTTTGCAGTTTTGCTCGTTGTTTTCTCTTTACCACTAACAGGTCGTTTAGGGTTCCATTTTTTCCCGACTGCGGATAGCGGCATTATTAATGCGCATATTCAATTTGTAGCAGGGACACCACAGCAGACGGTCAATAAATTTGTTGCACAGGTTTCAGAGGCTCTCAATCAAACTGTGCTAGAAGCGCAGAAGAATGAAAAACAACCCATATTGCTCAGTGCGCTTACCTATTACAACCAAGGCATTAGCCTTAGAGTCCCCGCCGCCCCTGCCTCGCATCTGGCCAGTATCAAAATTGAGCTAACATCCCCTGACACCAGAGATATTAATAATAATGACTTTATCCAAAAGTGGAAAGAAAAAGTTCTATTGCCTCCAGGCTTAGAAAAGTTTACTATTTTTTCTAGACGAGGCGGACCGGCTGGCAAAGATATCGATATTGATCTCATTGGTACAGATGCCAACATTTTAAAATCCGCATCATTAGAATTACAAAAAGTTTTGGCAGGTTTTAATGGTGTTTTCAATATCGAAGACAATCTTCCGTATGGTAAGCCAGAACTAATATATCACTTAACGCCGCAAGCAGAGAGCTTAAATATTACGGTTGAATCTTTAGGTCGACAATTACGGGCCGCATTTGATGGCACAATTATTCAGATTGTAAATGACCAAGAAGATGAAATTGAAATCCGCGCAATACTACCCGAATCAGAAAGGCGCAATCTAGCCACATTGAACCACTACCCTATCCTGACACCTCAAGGCAATATGGTGCCGCTCAATACCGTTGCTTATTTTACAGAACATAAAGGGCTGGGTATACTCAAACATAGCAATGGCCTATTAGTGAACCGCGTCTCAGCAGAATTAGACTCATCGCAAATTCTGGCAACGGATGTTATCGCTTATTTAGAAAAAAACACACTGCTTGATATTACGCAAAAATATGGTATCCAATATAAGCTCAAAGGCCGTTCAGAAGATCAGGCTCAAACTTTAAATGATATGGGCCGCGGGGTGATTCTATCGATAGGGTTAATTTACTTAATTTTGGCCTGGGTATTTTCATCATATTCCCAACCTTTGGTCGTTATGGCTATACTGCCATTTGGCATGACCGGCGCCATATTTGGCCATTGGGTAATGGGGATGGATATGACTATATTATCTTTATTTGGGTTTTTTGGATTAGCCGGCATTGTGGTGAACGATTCTATTATTTTAGTGTCTTTTTACCATGAATTAATTGCTCAGGGCATGAAAATGCAACATGCCATCGTCGAAGCCTCTCGTCTTAGGTTGCGTGCGGTAATACTCACATCGGTTACAACCATTGCAGGTTTGTTGCCCTTATTATTTGAAACCTCTGTTCAGGCCCAATTCTTAATCCCGATGGCCATCTCTATTTGCTTTGGCTTATTCTTTACCACTTTCTTGGTATTATTTATCGTTCCCATTTTGTTGTTTTTAGAAGAAAAAGCACGTATCAGCCTCAGATGGAAACTACGGCATCGAGAAAGCTTCTTTTTGCATTAGCGCACACAAGGCCAACTATATTTAAAATAGAAAGATTCAAGGATGAACGCTTTATCATGAAAAACACCCAAAAACAAAACCATGGTAAAGCACCTAGCCCATCAATACGTCCACAAGATAATTTTTTTCAATACATTAACGGTGCATGGTTAGCAAAACAACAGATACCCGCGCATAAATCTGAACAGGGTACCTTTTCTCTTCTAGTGGATAAAAATGAAAACAAGCTTCTTGCCAATATTGAGCATTTACAAAAGAAACCAGCGCCACGCTCTTTGCATGAGCAACAAATAATAGATATTTATCAAAGCTTCATGGATACGACAGAGATTGATGCCCAAAACATTTCTCCAATTTCCCCTCAAATAAAGTTGATACACCATATCTCCAATGTGTCTTCCTTAATTTCAGCGATGGTAGAATTACACACATTAGGGGTTTCAATCCCTTTTTTGGTTAAAGTAGATATTGATTTCAAAAATACCAACTCACATATTCTTTCATTTTCCCAAGATGGCTTAACCCTTCCGAACAAAATGTATTATAACCTTCCCCCTAAGAAATCAGGCTCTATTGACTCAAAAATCACAACTTATTTCTCCTCTTTATTTCAACAAGCCAATATAGATGAACCCGAACAAAAAGCTGAAAAAATATTAGCCATTGAAACTGAAATAGCGACGGGACATTGGGAGCAGGTTGACTGTAGGGATTTTGACAAGATATATAACAAGCTAAAATTCTCACAAATAATTAAAGACTATAGAAATCTTCATTGGGAGCAGATTTGTCAATCTCTAGGAACCAAAATCCCTCACGATATCATTATCTACCAACCCAGTTACTTCCTTCATCTATGTTTTCTAATTAAGAAATTCAACCTATCTGATTGGAAAAGCTATTTACTGGGACATTTGCTAAATACATATGCACCCTATTTAAGCAAAGGTTTTGAAAATATACATTTTAATTTTCATCGTAAAACATTACAAGGCATTGAGACAGACAAACAAAGGGCTCAACGTGCCATTTATCTAATTAATCATTGCATTGGGGATGCCATGGGACAAGTTTTTATTGACCGCCACTATAATAAAAAAATGGATAAATCCATTACGGTATTATGTCAAAACTTATTGTCTGCCTTTGAACACCGCATTCATTCATCGTCTTGGCTTGCGAGTAAAACCAAGATAAAAGCAATACAAAAAATTAAAAATATAAAATTTAATATTGGAAAACCTGAAAAATGGAAAAGCTACCATGGTTTAAAACTCTCTAAAAAAACATTAATAGAAAACATTCAAAATGCAAGAATTTTTAACTTTACGCGCACAATCGACAAGCTGCTAAACCCTGTGGATCCTAATGAATGGATTATGCTCGCTCAAACCGTTAATGCATGTTATGACCCCCATCTCAATACCATTATTATTCCAGCGGCTATTTTACAACCGCCTTTATATGACATGCATAAACCAATGAGTACAAATTATGGTGCTATTGGTGCAATCATAAGTCATGAATTAAGTCATGCGTTTGATGATCAAGGCAGTAAATTTGATGCCATGGGCAACTTGAACAATTGGTGGACAGCAGCTGACCAAAAATCTTTTCAAGAAAAATCCCAAAGCTTAGTTGAACAATATGACCAATATTCACAGTTAGATACTATGACAGTCGATGGCAAACTCACTTTAGGAGAAAATATTGCTGATTTATCCGGTGTCTCGGTATCACTTCATGCCCTTAAGAACAATATAAATAGTGAAAAAAACAAAGCTAAAGAAATATTTTTGTTTTTTAAAAGCTGGGCGAATACCTGGCGAAGTAAATGTCGCGAAGAAGAAATCATGAGACGATTAAAAATTGACCCTCACGCCCCTGCCGAATTCAGAGTGAATGGCGTATTATCTAATATTGATGAATTCCATAACCACTACGACACGACTGCCGATGATAAAATGTATATCCCGCATTCAAAAAGAGTCCACTTTTGGTAATATGCTATAACATCCTAGTTTTTTTCAATGCTCAGCAACTCAATCTTATAAATTAATGTTTCTCCAGGTTTGATAATATCTTTCCAGCCTGTATGACCATAGGCTAAATTTGAAGGAACATATATTTCCCAAATAGCCGCCGTAGACATTTTGGAAATAGCTTGCTTCCAAGCAGGAAGAGAGGTAGACAGTTTAATTTTAATGGTATTGGGAGACTCTTGTTTGGAGTCATAAAATACATCGCCATTTATTTTCATACCGACAACATTTAAAGTGACTTGCTCTGTTGGTTTCGGATTTTTCCCTTCCCCTGCTTCAATAACCTTATATTGCAAACCGCTATCCATAGTGACAATATTTTCTTTTTTAGCATTCGCGTCTAAGAAGGCTTTGCCTTTCTCAACATTTTTACTATGAAGCGATATCATGTCTTTTTTATATTGCTTTACTTTGTTTTTGTTGAAGTTTTTAGTGATTATTTGTGCAGTATCAATTGTGAGGTAATCACTTTCTGGATTATTAACAGCATCAACAATGCCTTGAATATAGGTTAAATGATCAAATGAAAAATTATTGAGTTTAGGCTCTATAACAGCAAGGTATCCATAGGCATAAGCATATTTTTTCTCCTCGGATAAATTACTTTGAGAAAGCCATTTGTTTTTGAGCTTATTTATGTTTTTTAAATCTTCAAGGGGGACTGTCGTGTTGAGTGCTTCTTGAAATCCTTTTAGGAACTGTGCTTTTTTTTCGGTTTGATAGTACTTAGAGATATAAAGACCTAGACTATAGCCATCGAGGTGCTCTATAGGCTGATTATGATTTTGTTTGTTTGTGGCAGTCGGTAAAGCATATAGTGGGTTTGATAATAGTATCAGCGTTGATAATAATGTCAGAGTTGAATATTTGGCCATGCTGTCCCTCAAATGAAACGTTTAATCTAGTACGATATAACACGAAGTATAGTCGAAAGTCAGTGGCTCAGAGCAATCGCACTGATGACCTACCACCTTGCACTTTATAACTTTAAACTGAATTTTAAATCCCATATGTGGTTTTGTATTTGGGATAGATTGAAGTTGTACATTTTGAATTCAAGCGGGTAGGTATAGTGTAGTTCGCCAAGAATGTCTGATCAGGAATCCATCTTGACTGCAACTTTATGAAACATATAATAATATATTTGACGCATCTATTTCAATGCCAGCTGAGATAATCAATTAAAATAATATTAAATTAAAAGGTGATTTTTCGATCCAATTTATGCCATAGTTAACTTACTGTGTCTGAAAAAAGTAGAGCTTATTATGAAATGGCAAAAACCAAAATTTGAAGTAATCCGACTGGGATTCGAAATTACGCTATATGTGCATGTCAAATAGTGCATATGGTTGCGTTTTTAAATAGTGTAGATGAAGAAAGAAAATTTAATTAATTTTGATAAGATTTAGGGGCTAACATGAGTGGTATACATTTTAATTTAAGGAGGGAGCTAATTTGTAGCACAATTATACTTTCCCTTATGTTTCCTTGGCAAAGTGCGTTTGCTGATAAAAAACAGTGGCAATTTCACGGCGCAACGATAAACAATAATGCGGATGCCTCTAAGCTCAGTAACATCAATAAAGATAATGTCTCCTCGGTAGAACTACATGCCATTTACAATATTGACACAGCCGTTAATCCTCCAGGAAAGCAAAGAGCTGAAAATGCTATGGGTCATGGTATTGCCGTCACAAAAAAAGGTATTATATATCTGCCAACAACTGATGGGCGTATGCATGTCATTGACAGTAAAAAGATGGACGGCACTAATCCTGATGGTTCAAATAAACCCAAGATTGTTGATGTCTATGATTTTGTGAACGATTCACGCTACACAGGCGATAGCCCAGACGACGGCGACGATATTTTCATCAATCGAATTCAACCCACATTATCCGGCAATACGATTTTTGCGGGAAACTATAAATTTTTCTTAGGCACACCTGAACAAATGGGGGTACCACTTCCTTTTTTAGGATTTACCCCAGCTTCTCAAGGCGCCGTTCTAATGGCCGTTGATAAAAATAATGGCGACTTATTATGGAAAACCATAATTGATGATAACCCACAAGCCATTATTACGAACAGCCCTGTCGTGCACAAAGGTATCGTTTATGCCGCACTGTCATCACAGCTATCAGGCACCTTAGGTGTTAGCTTTTTTGATTATAATTCTGGAGTGGATCCATTTTTAGTCCCAGGTACAGACCCTAAAAAAAGTGGTGTAATGTACAGAAATGCCTTAGTTGCAATGGATCTTAAAACAGGCGAAATACTCTGGAAGACTTATGTTATCCCTGAACAAAACTATCGCACACAAGCTCAAGTGGTGGGTGAGGGTAATATAGGCATTTGGAATGGCGCATCCTCTTGGGGAGGGGGTAATTTTTCTATAGATAAAAAACGGAAGCACATTTATATGGCAACAGGAGAGGCATACTCAGCGCCACAAGCCGCCATAGATTGCGAAGTTTCTAGAATGTCCGCTCCTGGCGCCAATCCATTCGGCGGAGAGGAATGCTATGACTTTAATCAAGATGGAACCCCTATTGTTGGAAGCGTGCATAATATCCCCAGTGGCGAGCCTGGCATTAGCTCATCTTCACATGTACTCGCCGATGCTGTAATTGCCCTTGACTATAAAACCGGTAAGATAAAATGGGCTACGCGTTTTAATGGATTTGATGTTTGGAATTTAGCCTGCCTCGCGCCAATATTTGGCCCTCCGTTTGCCAATGAGGTGCCAGCATGCCCATCCTATCTACGAGCAAACTCCCCACTTTTCCCACTTAACTTTTTTGCAAAAGATTTAGACGTAGCAGAACAACCCATGTTTGTTAAAAAAGTCAAAATGCCTAATGGTGAAAAGCAAGACATGATAATTACGACCAATAAAGGGGCCAATATATACGCCTTAAATCCAGATACAGGCGATATTATTTGGGGTCCTGCTAGTTTTGGACCAGGCTCACTGTTTGCTGGAGGCATCTTATGGGGCTCAGCAACGGATGGTGTCCGTATGTATACCACCAGTACAACTGGAGCCATTACGGCTTCTACCGTCAATGACCCCGCAAATAAGGTCGTACCTGGCTCATGCCCTGCTGAAGTATTTGACGGAAATGGTAACTTAACGGGAGGTATCTATGGTGCGGTTGATTTGGCGACTGGTGAACTTGCTTGGCAACGTTGCTTAACAGGCACTTTGGTCGATGCGAATACAGGCATGCCGATATTAGATGGAAATGGTCAGCCAACTCCAGTAGCTGGCTGGTATGAAGGTTCTACGACCGTCGCAAATGGTGTTGTGGTATCCGGAATATCTCGCGCCTATGGCTTACCCGTTGCTGGTGCGCCTGTCCTTTTATCAGAATATGTTGTTCTCGATGCGAAGACAGGCGAGCTACTCAAACGCTTGCCGCTTAGTTTACCCGGCGAGCCCAGTGCTTACATTCCACACTACCAACGCCCAACGATCGTGAAAGACATGATTATTTTAGGCAATGGATCGAAGGATGAATATACCTCTCCTTTATCTCGACGTCTGGTTATCTATAAATTACCTAAAAAAGATAAAGACCATGATAGTGACAGTGACAGTGACAGTGACAGTGACAGTGACAGCAATAGCCACAGCAACGACATGGATATTGATGACTAACATTAACATGCCATAAAATAAAAACACTTTCCTACTCGTTAGGAAGGTGTTTTTTTTACGCTAGATTCTAAATTTCAAAAACCATACCATCATAAGAAACCTCTATCCCATGATTTGAGAGTATTTCCCTTTGTTCTGAATCCTCATTTAAAATGGGATTAGTATTATTGATATGAATGAGTATTTTTCGTTTATTTTTTAATTTATCCAAATATTCAATTAATCCTTTAGGCCCACTTAAAGGCAAATGCCCCATTTCTGTTGATAATTTATGATTGATATGCTGTAATATCATCTCATCAAGTGTCCAAAAAGTACCATCGATCAGTATGACATCACAACTATCCATAAAGCTTAATAAGTCATCATCAATTTCACCAAGACCAGGAGAATAAAATAGCGAACGAGATGTTTTTAAATTTGTTATTTTAAATCCTAAATTTGACCCAGGCGCCTGTTGCCCTCTATTGGGGGAATAAGGAGGCGATTCGCTAATCAATGTTTTAGGGTAAAGTTGTATATGCTCAAAGCCTGGAACCATAAAAGGCGCCGGATCAAAATTATTGAGTTTGGTTACGGTTACCTCACAGTAATGTTCCAGAATTTTTAATACCGGGAAATGTTCATATAAATCGTTCTGTGTGGTCTCAGTCATATAAAGTTGCAAAGCATCTGTTTCTCTCAGTAATAATAGCCCCGTGGTATGGTCTATCTGACTGTCTACTAATACAATTGCTTTAATGCCTGTGTCTCGAACACCCGATTTTGGATGCGCTTCTTCAAACTGGGCCAATTGTTGCCTAATATCTGGAGAGGTATTGAATAAAATCCAATCTTGATTATTTTCACTAATGGCAATGGATGACTGTGTTCTAGATTTAGCATTCAAGGTATTGTTTCTAAATCCATTGCAATTATGACAATTACAATTCCATTGAGGAAATCCACCTCCGGCACCTGATCCTAATATTCTAATAAACATATTTTACCTTTATAGTTCATGAAAACTGTGATTCCTAAACTTTATTAACGTCGTGGATACAATCAATACTATACATCCTATTATCACGATCAAATCTTGCCATAATACAAAATGACTAAATGCATGCAACCCTAATGCATGATATAGGCCATCAACGCAGTAGGTTAATGGATTGCATAACGCCAAAAAATAAATGGCTTTGGGTAATTGAGATAGTGGATAGAGCGCATTACTTAAAAAAAACAAAGGGAAAACAATAAAATTCATCACCACTGTGAAATTTTCCAGGTCTGACGTGACTGTCGCTATGAGCAATCCCAATCCAGACCACAGCAACGCCGACAAAAAAACAACCACCAACAGGGTAATAATGTTTATATCAGTATTAACTAACTGTGCACATAAACATAATATAAAAAAAATCAAAAAATAAACACTGCTTATAATGACCGAGCTGACCAGTTTAGATAATATAATCTGTTCTCTAGAAATCGGCGCTATCAATAGCAATCGCAAGAAACCTGAGTACCGTTCTTTCAGAAGCGAGAGTGCTGATAACACGCCAGAGAATAATAATAACATACTCAAAATGCCTGGCACCATAAAATGCTGGTAAGAACTTTGATCAAAATCAGTGGTCATAGATTTAATCCCTGCACCAATAACAAATAACCACAGGAATGGAC
Organism: Uncultured Candidatus Berkiella sp.; assembly: GCA_964633725.1. Lineage (GTDB taxonomy): Bacteria > Pseudomonadota > Gammaproteobacteria > Berkiellales > Berkiellaceae > Berkiella_A. The sequence goes on along the minus strand of CAZWHY010000010.1, from coordinate 24,733 downwards.
GTACCATCGTTGATACAAAACGCATTTTTTGTTTCAGGGTATGCTGTATATCACGTCTAATGATAATCAGCATCGGAATCATTTGATTCACCTCTTGTTAACCAGATGTAAATATCACTAAGCCTTGTTTTCCGTATACTCATATCATCAATCCCATTATTAATGCTGGGGCTTAGATCCTCAATAGACACGTCAGGATTATCCATCCAAAACAATGCTTTTTTATTATGCAATAGATAACCACCATAGCGACGACTCAATTTCTGTAATACGTCTTTATGCGCTTTGACTTCTAAAATATACTTCGAATGTGAGCTTAGTAAACTGCTGGGTGTGCTGCTATAAAATATTTCGCCGGATTTCAAAAAAGTCAAATTATCTACCTGATCGCACTCATTAATTAAATGTGTCGTTAACAGAACAGACTTACCTGGTTTTTTCTTATACTTCATTAAAACTGAAAATAATTTCTCTCTATAAAAAGTATCTAGCTCGTTAAAAGGCTCATCCAAAATCATCAAATCAGGATCCGTCACTAAAAGCCTGATGAGATCTATGAGCCGCCTTTCCCCACCTGATAAACGCCCACATTTTTTGCCTTTAAGATGCATTAAATCAAACTCAGACAAATGGTCTTGTATATTTTGACGTAATACCTCTGTATTAATACTATATAAAAGCCCTGTTATATATAACATATCTTTTACAGTCATCTTAAGATCTAAAGCAGGCACTTGATATAAAAACCCAATCCTTTTCTTAACGACATTGGTTAACGTATTAAATTGATTGAAATATACGATATGGCCTTGCTCAATCTGCGAAAGTCCCATAATTATTTTTAATAAAGTTGATTTGCCTGACCCATTGGGTCCAACGATAGCGATAATCTCACCCGGTTGAACTGTTAAAGATATATTCGACAAAATCGTTTTGTTTTCTATTTTTTGGGTTATATTATTAATACTTAACATAAGCGTTGCAACCCTTAATCTTTTGGTTTTAATACTTTAATCTGGGTCAAAATAGCTTTAGAATTCTTTGGGTTTCTATATATAAGCTGATTAGCATCTAATTGACTATGATTTGCTTTTTGCACAATGTCACGCACAAGGTGATGATTAGGAGAAAGGTCACAAACAGGATCCGCTATTGTCGCATCACCCGTTAATAAAAAGGCTTGGCAGCGGCAACCCCCAAAGTCTTTGACTTTTTCTGGGCAGGACTTACAGGGTTCCTTCATCCAATCATATCCTCTAAACCGATTGAATGCATCGGAGTGATACCAAATATCCTGTAAATCTTGATCCATTATGTTTGGAAATTCGATATTAGGCAACATCCGTGCGGATTGACATGGCAGAACAAGACCATCCGGTGAAATGCAAATAAATGTGGTTCCCCAGCCATTCATGCACGGTTTGGGTCTGTTTTCATAATAATCTGGGATGATAAAGTATATTTTAGTTTTCACTTTAGGATTATCTTGGTATTTTTTTGTAATCTTTTCAGCTTTTTCTAGCTGTTCCTTTGATGGCAGAAGCTGTTGCTTATTAACAAATGCAAAACCATAATACTGTGCATTTGCGAGCTCTATATAATCAGCATCAAGCGATATGGCAAAATCTAGAATTTCTTCTATTTGATCAATATTATAACGATGGATAACCATATTAAAAACCAAGGGAAATCCTAATTGTTTCATCTCTAGCGCTATCATTTTTTTATGCTTAAAAGAATCTGTGCCTGAAATCAAGTTATTCAAATCTTCATTTGAGGCTTGAAAACTAATTTGAATATGGTCTAAACCCAACTGTTTGAGTTTATGCAATCGCTCAACATCCATGCCAACAGTCGATGTGATTAAATTTGTATAGAAACCCAATTTAGAAGCATGCGCCACCAATACCTCTAGGTCTTGACGAACTAAAGGCTCCCCACCTGAGAAGCCTAATTGCACACAGCCTAACTTTCTGGCTTGGGTTAACGCCTTAATCCAAGTTTCCGTATCAAGTTCTTGCTTGTATTTTGCATAATCAACAGGATTTGAGCAATACGGGCACTGCAAAGGACAGCGATAGCTGAGCTCTGCTAAAAACCATGTGGGCGTTTTTATTTCAACTGAATTGAATCCATCCTTCGTCATTGGCAACCCTTAAAAACTCTAGTATGTCATTACTGATATCTTCTTCTTGGTATTTATCCTGTATAGATGAGACTATCTCATCTCTGTTCATTTTCCCGTTGCACAGATGTAGTATCTCTGCAGAACTGGGATTAAGCTTTACCATACCTTCTGGAAACAGCAGAACCATCGTTTTTTGTGATTCTTCCCACTGAAGTTTATAACCTATCCCTAGTGTTATATTTTCTGAGCTCATTAGCATCTCTTCTTAAATATGATTATCATTCTCACCCAGCCCATAATGCATTAAAATACAATCAGACATAGACCATAGAATGTTTAATTTTAGTTCAAGAATTTCAAACGCTCGATTTTGTTGTTCGTATGTTTTAAAATGTTCTATTGTGATTTCTAAACCATGTTCAACATCTCTGTTAGCTTGGGAGAGCCTATTTCGAAAGTAGGCTAGCCCTTCTGGCTCGATCCATGTGTAATGACTAGGCCATGTGGAGAGTCTTTGTTTGTGAATTTTAGGCGCAAATAACTCCGTTAACGATGCACAAGCCGCTTCATACCAAGGAGATGATCTGCAAAAATTTACATATGCATCTACTGCAAATTTAACACCTGGTAGTACATCCTTTAATGAAATAACTTGGTCTCTTGAAATATTGCAAGCCTTAGCAAGCTGAATCCATGCCTCAATACCCCCCTCATCATCATGCTGCCCATCATGATCAATGATACGTTGGATCCATCGCCTTCTTTGTATTTTATCAGGGCAATTTGAAATGATAGCCGCATCTTTGATGGGTATCATTATCTGATAATAAAAGCGATTAAGCACCCAACCTTGAATTTGATGTTTTGTCAATTTGCCATCATACATCGCTAAATTAAAAGGATGGTGTATATGATACTGCTTTTCATAAGACAATAATTTTTGTTTAAAAGCTTCTTTAGAAAGTGGTGTGTGGCTCATTCGTTATCTTCAGCATACTATTGTTTCTATATTATAGCATAGCGCTAAGTTTGGCTCGCATACTACCAGAATTACAAAATATTCAAATCAAATAACTGTAAATTATTTTAGCTTAATGTGACAGTCAATAAAAAGAGCGACAAAACTTACAACCTCTGATTACTGGCTTAATATTCAGGCACAATTCTTGATTCCGGTGGCCACCTCTATTTGCTTTGGCTTATTCTTTACCACTTTTTTGGTATTATTTATCGTTCCCATTTTGTTGTTTTTAGAGGAAAAAGCGCGTATCAGTTGGCGTTTGCGCCGCAAACGCCAATTTAACACATAAGATCACACTATCTCTTTGAAAAATAAGAGGTAATTAAGTTTACGCTTTCCCCGTTGCTCTCTGAAGAGAAATAATCTGTAATGCTTGTTTGATACGTGCTACGATTTCCTTGAGGCGCATCATTATTAAAGCCTGATTTAAATATTGGGTAAATATTATTTTCTGCTTGACGACTAGCGTTAGAATAATATTTATTTAACCCTACCACCGCTACAGCAACAACTGACAACAGCCCTATACCCAGATAAAGATATGCTGCATTCTCGCCTGCAAAATCGTCGAACATTTCCATCGTCTCACCCATTTGAGCTGATAATTTCTCTGATAATGTCAGACATGGAGGGCATTCAACGACCTCTGGGCAAACCGCATCGGTTACAACACGTCCAAGAGCATTGGTTATTGATTCAAACATTATTTTCTCCAAACATTATATAAATTGTATAAAACATTCTGACATAAGCTTGCTCTGTTTATCTATTCACAAAAGACCAATGGTTCAGAGTATGCGATATAAGGCAGGGTCAATTGCACTAGATTTTAATGAACACAACAACTATCTTGGGAGAGGGCGTGCCCCTTTAAACAAAAGGTGAATCTTCACGTAAAATACTTATACAAATCCCCCATGCTATTATTTTGGTTCTGTTGATAGTAATAGGTAAAAATAGGCACTTGCGTGAATTGCATCAAGCTGCGTTTGGTTTCATCCATACTAATCGTACTATTTTGCGTTTCATTTAAAACAATACCCATAATAGGAATATTATTTTTTTGCAAAACAAAAAGACAGGTTAATGTATGCGTAATACTCCCTAAATAAGTCCCGGCGACAATCAAAGTCGGCATCGACAATACGCTTATCCAATCTAATACGGTATGATTTTTACTGATAGGTGACATGACGCCTCCTACGCCTTCGATTAGAACTTGTATATTTTTTTTGTTTGCTTTTTTCATCTGACTTTGGCAAAAATCAATCAGTTCTATAAAACTAAAGTCTTGTTTTTCTACTCGCTGTGCAATATCAGGCGCCGCAGCTGTTTGGTAACGCCAGGGTGATATTTTATCAATATTTTCAAGCGTCAGTTCCATCCCCATCGCGGACAACAATAAACCTGTATCGCTTTGATATATATTATCTTGGGTCACCCCTGAAATTAATGGCTTTAATGCCGTAAATTGTTGATGCTGCATTTGGTCGTACTTTAACAAGCTGTGAGTAACATAGGTTTTTCCAATGTCTGTGCCTGTGCCTGTTATAAAAATGTTTTTCATCTTAATTTTTCAACATCCATAATTTGGTTAACCAAAATTGGAACTATGTTGACATAAAATCCATATATATTTACTTTTCTACTTCTCTTAGTTAACCAGAGTCTCAATTCATGGATCATAGTATTTGGCTACCCTACACGCAAATGCAAACTGCCAACCCGCCAATCAAAATTGTGGGGACTGAAAAAGAATACCTCATAACTGATAATGGTATAAAATTAGTCGATGCGATTGGCTCCTGGTGGACAGCTTGCCATGGCTACAATCACCCCCATATTGTGCAAGCCATTCAAACCCAAGCCCAAACCATGTCTCATGTGATGCTGGGTGGCATCATTCACCCACAAGCAGAAAAACTCTGTCACCGACTAAAACAACTGTTGCCCGGAGACCTAGACCATGTTTTCTTGGCCAATACTGGCTCAGAAGCAATAGAAATCGCAATGAAAATGGCGATACAAGCATCCATCAATCAAAATCAAAGTAAAACCAAATTTTTGCATTTTCAACACAGCTATCATGGCGACACCCTGTACGCGATGTCTGTATGCGATCCTGAAGAAGGTATGCATCATATTTTTGGCCAAACATTAACCCCACAATTGATGCAGGCTATTCCTAATTCAGATTCTGAATTTTTGGCTTTTGAGCAATATTTAATACAACATCAATCAGAACTGGCTGGCGTGATCATAGAACCTTTGGTACAAGGTGCTGGCGGCATGAAAATGCATAATGCCAAACAACTCAAAAATATTGCCACTTTGTGTCAAAAATACCAAATTTGTTTCATTGTAGATGAGATTTTTACCGGTTTTGGTCGTACAGGTTCATTGTTTGCGATAGCACAATCAGATATCGTGCCTGATATTATTTGTTTGTCCAAAGCTTTAACCGGCGGTACATTACCTTTGGCTGCTGTTGTCGCTCGCACGCCACTGTATCAAACCTTTTTATCAGACAATCCGGACAAAGCCCTAATGCACGGCCCTACATTTATGGGCAATGCTTTAGGTTGTGCGGCTGCCAATGCCAGTCTAGATTTATTTGAGCAGAATCATTGGCAAAAACAGGTCAATCAAATCCAGAATCAATTGCTAAATGGCTTTGAGTGTTTGCATAATTTACCTCAAGTAAAGGAAGTTCGAATCAAAGGCGCCATAGGTGCCATAGAGCTATGCCGCCCTTTATCGCATGAGGATTTTAAATGGTTTCATCAAAGATTCTTGGCAGATGGCATTTGGTGCCGACCCTTTGGCAATATTGTATATACAACGCCAGCGTTTAATATCCAAGAGCACAACCTTCATAAAATTATTCTATCTATTTCTAACCAGATAAAAACTTGGTCGCCTAACTTTTTTGTACTGTAAATTTACTCTGCATTGAAACAATGGTAGGATAGCTAGCTAATTTTTAGCTTGAGGCCTTATTTTGTTTAGACGATTTAACAACATACAAGAAAAAATCATAGGCGCTAGCCTAAAATATTGGGCGAAGCTCAAACTAATGATTCATGATCTTTGGCTGGTTCTACAAAAAAAAATACATGCTTTTGGAAGCGCAACCTTAAAAACATTCTATGCATTGCTAACAGCATTCATAAAAATAAAAAATTGGATTGTGGCTCACCACAATACCGCGGAAGATGACATTAAAAATATTGCCGTCTCAATTAAAGCGTACTTCTTAAACAAATGGGATGCAGCTCAGCCTTATTTTGATAAATTTTTCAGGTGGTTAGTCGCTGCAACGACTACGGCCTCCACACTACAAACTAGCATGCAAGTTTTCCCCCATCTTATTCCAATATTTACTATTTTAGCGACTAGTATTCCGCTTGTGGGCTTTTTATTCCCTGAATTGTTCTTTACTAAGTTAGTCTCATATACGATTTTAGTATGCGTATCTATTTTTGCAGGTTCTTTAAAATACAAGGAATTGCTCCTTCGCGCGGAATTAGATGCCACCATAGAACAAAATAAAGAAAACATTTTAACTTTTGAAACCAAACTCAAGCAATTGGAGACCCAATTTCAAAATCTGAATTCAACTCAAAATCTGAATAAGAGTGAGAATAAATACGAGACGGAGACGGAATCAGTGGATAACCCAACAACCGCCCATGCTAGCAATGATGAATTGACCCATAACACTCAATCCCAAACCCCAAACACCCGGGCATTACGCGCGTCTATATAGTTTTTAGTTATTATTTTACTAGTATTTTAAATAGCTTGCGAAAACGCGCGAACAAGATAATATAAATATTATCGTTAGTATGTAAAGAGGGCAAAGGATGGCTAATCGACGACTTGCCTCGCTGTTTATTTATTTAGCACTCACATATACAGCCCAATGTTTCGCTACAGAAATTTATGCCCACAGAGGGGGGGCAGGATTAACACCAGAGAATACACTCTTCGCGATACAAACAGCGCTTAAGATTGGTGTTGATGTCATCGATGTGGATGTAGGCCTTACCAAAGATAATATTATTGTGGTACACCATGACTTACATTTAAATCCAAACCTAACGCGCACAGCAAAAAATACTTGGCTGGAAAAAACAGGGCCAGCCATTCAAGCATTAACATACCAAAAACTAAAACAATATGACGTGGGCAAAAGAAACCCTGATTGTATGTCATGTCTAAAAGAGTTCCCGCTTCAGGCTCAACTAGAAAGTGCTCAAATTCCAACACTGCAACAAGTAATACAACAATTAAAAAATGCCAATTATCAAGGGCGTCTACAAATAGAAATTAAAACAGAACCTGGGCAGCCATATAGTGCAACACCCAAAGCGATAGTGACGGCTTTAATCCACGTTCTGCGTGCAGAAGATTATTCACCCAAGGTAGAGATCCATTCTTTTGACTGGCGCAATTTGCTCTTACTACAAAAACTCGCCCCCGAAATTACAACCTCCTATTTGAGCGATCACGCCGGACTCCTCAAACAGTCCAACTACTCACACTGGTTAGCCAATTATGATATCGTCGCTTTAAACATATCTTACCCAGCCCTCATATCTCAGTTAGGTGCTAAAATTTGGTGCCCTAATTATAAAGAGCTTACGCCTAAGTTACTGGCAGAAGCTAAAAAATTGGGCATAAAAGTCAATGTTTGGACTGTTGACCAACCAAAGGATATGCAAACCATGATTGCTTATGGTGTTGATGGTATTATTACGAATAGGCCGGATGTATTACGGGAATTACTAGCCACTGAAGAGAAACAAAAGCGGAAAGTAACCTGACTTTTACGCATAAAAAAACGCCTGAAAAATACAAATAACAGGCGTTTTATTTTTCTGCCTTCCCGGCAGCCATCTTTGCCTAATTCGCTTCAAACAAAGATGTTTCGCGTTGCTTAACATGAACACTTATTTTATCGGCCTTTTCTTGTAGGATCTTTAGGGCATGCAGCCAAAACCAATGATTTTAAAAGTCGCCTTACCGACACCTTTGCGTAGATTATTCGACTACCTGCCGAATGACGATATAGCCGCTTGTCAAAATATCCAGCCTGGTGTGCGTGTACAGGTACCATTCGGGCGACGTACGTTGGTGGGTATCGTAATGAATATCACCCAAAAATCAGATATTGAACTGGCCAAATTAAAGCCTATTACAGCTCTACTGGATGAGAAGCCACTTTTTCCTAAAGATTTGTTAAACTTTTTTAATAAAGCGGCACAATACTATCATCACCCTATTGGCGAGGTGGTTTTCTCTGGTCTGCCACAAGCCTTAAAACAAGATAAAAAGTTAAAACCGCCTAAAGCCATTGCGAATGCTACATCCCAGACAAGCCCATACCAATTTAGCCCTGAGCAAGATACGGCCATTACCGCTGTACTTGAAAAACAAAATATTTTTTCTGCTTACTTGTTGCACGGTATTACCGGTAGCGGCAAAACAGAAGTTTATTTAGAAATTACACGCCAATTATTATTAGCCAACAAACAAATTTTAATTCTCGTACCCGAAATCTCTTTAACACCCCAAACATTAAAGCGCTTTGAAGAACGGTTTGGTGGGCAAGTCGCAGGCTACCACTCCCAACTAACCCCGGCCAAACGTCGTGATGTATTTTTACATGTGCAACAACAAAATATCAAAGTCATTGTTGGTACACGTTCCGCTTTATTTTTGCCCTTTGCGAATTTGGGATTGATTGTGGTTGATGAAGAGCACGATCCCTCTTTTAAACAGCAAGAAGGTTTTAGGTATTCTGCCCGAGATTTGGCCGTCCTTAGAGCTATGCTTTTAAATCTGCCCGTTATACTAGGCTCTGCAACACCATCTTTTGAATCATTGCATAATGCTAAATTAGGTAAGTATCAGCTATACACCCTCCCAACACGTGCCACTAACGTCGCCCTGCCCAAAATAGAACTCATTGATGTTCGACATAAAAAATTAAACAGCGGACTATCCGCGGCGCTTTTAGATCAGATCAAAAAAACACTTAAAACCAAAGGTCAGGTATTATTATTTATTAATCGACGTGGCTTTGCGCCTGTATATATGTGCTTTGATTGTGGATGGTTTGCAGAATGCCCTAACTGTGAGTCCAAATTAACCTACCATCTCAATAAAAACAAACTCATTTGTCACCATTGCGAACGAGTCATGTTCTTGCCACCACAATGTCCTGAATGTAAAAGTGATGCGCTCAATGCACTAGGACAAGGCACGGAGAAAATCGAAGAGGCTTTATGCCAGGCTTTCCCTGAATATACTATCGCTCGAATTGACAGCGATACCACGCGGAAGAAAGGTAGCCTGGATGACTTACTCTCTCAGGCACACAATCACGAAGCACAAATCTTAATTGGCACCCAGATACTAGCCAAAGGCCATCATTTCCCACATCTCGCACTGGTTGCTATCATCGATGCGGATGGCGGCTTATTTAGCGCTGACTTTAGAGCACAAGAAAGAATGGCGCAATTATTAATCCAAGTCTCAGGACGTGCCGGCAGAGTTCACCACGCAGGTAAAGTCTTCATCCAAACTTTTCATCCAGAGCATCCATTTATGAATCAGATTTGCGCACAAAATTACAGTCAACTAGCTAGTGAATTGTTAAATCAAAGACAAACGGCACACCTTCCTCCTTTTTCACACCTTGCACTGATTCGTGCCAACCATACCCAAATGGATCTACCTGAAGCTTTTCTTATGCAAACCCAGCAAGACTTGAAAAAACAATACGCCGGCAGCACTATTCAAATTAAAGGCCCTGTACCTAGTCCCTTTCACAAAAGACAAGGACGATATCATTATCAATTATTACTACAAGCCGACGATCGAAAATCACTACATAAAGCTATCAGTTATTCAGCCTTCCTGCTAGAATCATCAAAACTAGGCAAAAAACTTAGGTGGTCACTAGATGTGGATCCCATAGAAATGGTTTAAAATTTATATATTGAATTGGCAAAACCAAGCACAGGCAAAAAATGACCAAAGACTACGCAAAAAAAAATCACGCAAGAGCACGAAGCGGACATAGCAATGGCCGGTATAACGATAATGCCAGCTTTTTGCCACCCTGGGCTTGGCTATCCATAGGAATATTCATTGGGGTTTTCCTGTTTGCTTTAATTAACTGGAAAATGCTCAACAGCAAAACTTTAGCGCCCGCTGCAGAACAATACCCTGCTCAGGCTTCAATAGACGCGCCTTCCGTTGCCTCATCTATAGAACAAGCAAAAAATCAAGCATCAAGCACGCTCTTGGAACCACCGGTAGAAGATTTATCGACACAAACGACTCGCTTTGATTTTTATACACTCCTGCCCAATATGAATATGGAAATGGAAATGAAAATGGAGGCAGCCCCTATACAAGAAAATAAAATAGCGCACAAACCTAAGACGCCTACGGTAACACCTAAAACCAAACCCAAAAGGCAAGCAAAAATTCAAAGCTTGCCAGCGCCATTGGTTTTACCCAGTAATTTTATCGTTCAAGTTGCCTCCTTTCGCTCGTATAATCAAGCTGAGTCACTCAAAGCAAAGCTCGCACTCAAGGGCTTTGAATCTAAGATACAATCTATCACCATGCGAAATAATAATATCTGGTATAGAGTTTACTTAGGGCCATTTGATGATAAAGATAATGCCACGTCTATCCAGTCAAAGTTAGAATCGAAACAAAAAATGAATAGTTTCGTACTCAAAATAAACGTATAATCAATAAATTTAGCAGTTGGAGGTTGTTTTGGAACAATTTCGCGGTACCACTATTATTTCAGTTAGAAAAGGGAATACAGTTGCCCTCGGGGGTGATGGTCAAGTCTCTTTAGGAAATACTATTCTCAAAGGCAACGCGGTCAAAGTTCGTCGCCTACATAATAAAAAAGTCATTGCCGGCTTTGCGGGCGGCACAGCGGATGCTTTTACACTCTTTGAGCGCTTTGAAGCCAAGCTGGACAAGCATCACGGCCATTTAACCCGGGCAGCGGTAGAACTAGCCAAAGACTGGCGTACAGATAAAATGTTACGTCGTCTGGAAGCATTACTGGCTGTAGCCGATCATAGTGCCTCTTTAATTATTTCTGGAAATGGTGATGTCATTGAGCCTGAAAAAGGCCTGATTGCAATCGGATCAGGTGGCCCTTTTGCCCAATCGGCGGCAACAGCACTATTAGAAAATACAGATTTATCCCCCAAAGAGATCATTAAAAAATCTTTGACCATTGCGGCAGATATCTGTGTCTTTACAAATCACCACCATACCATCGAAGAATTAACCATCGAAGCATAAAATATAAAAGAGAATAAAAAGGGTTTAATATGAGCAGTTCAGTAATGACACCCAGAGAAATTGTGCATGAACTTAATAAGCATATTATTGGGCAAGATGCCGCCAAACGCGCGGTTGCCATCGCACTGCGAAACCGCTTTCGTCGTATGCAAGTGGGCGAACCACTGCGTAGTGAAATCACGCCTAAAAATATCCTAATGATTGGGCCAACGGGCGTCGGCAAAACTGAAATTGCCAGACGGTTAGCAAAACTAGCCAATGCGCCTTTTATCAAAATAGAAGCGACTAAATTTACAGAAGTCGGCTATGTTGGCCGTGATGTAGAATCCATCATTAGAGATTTGGCCGATATCTCATACAAACTAACCAAAGAGCAAGCTGTCGCCAAAGAAAAACACCGGGCAGAAATATTTGCAGAAGATCGTGTCCTTGATGTATTGGTGCCAGGCCCTGGCTTTAAAAATGCACCTGAATCAGAAGATATGCCGCAAAAAAGTGCTGCGCGTGAATCGTTTAGGACAAAATTACGTAACGGCGAACTTGACACACAAGAAATCGAAATCGAAATTGCCGTGCCTTCTATGGGTGTAGAAATTATGGCGCCTCCCGGTATGGAAGAAATGACCAACCAGTTGCAAGGCATGTTCCAAAATATGTCAAACGACAAAACGAAAAGTCGCAAAATGCTAATCAAAGAAGCTTTGAAATTGCTTCAAGAAGAAGAAGCTGAAAAGCTGGTCAATGAAGAGGAAATCAAAGCAACCGCCGTTGAAAATGTAGAACAAAATGGTATCGTATTTTTGGATGAAATCGACAAAGTAACCTCCTGCTCAGAAGGTCAAAGTAGTAGCGGCAATGTATCCAGAGAAGGCGTACAGCGCGACTTATTACCATTAGTGGAAGGCTCAACCGTTTCGACTAAATATGGCATGGTCAAATCAGACCATATTTTATTTATTGCATCTGGTGCGTTTCATCTATCCAAGCCTTCCGATTTAATCCCGGAACTACAAGGCCGCTTACCGATACGGGTTGAACTCAATGCGCTCACCGTGAATGATTTCACACGAATACTGACAGAACCTGACGCGTCTCTAACAGAGCAATATCAAGCATTGCTGCAGACCGAAGGCTTGGAGATTATCTTTGAAAAAGATGGCATAGAGAAAATATCTGAAATGGCTTGGCACATAAATGAAAATACAGAAAACATAGGTGCCAGACGTTTACATACGGTTATGGAAAGGCTATTGGAATCCATATCTTTTGACGCCAGTGAATTAAATAACACAACAGTTACCATTGATAAAGCTTATGTAGAATCACAGTTGTCAGATATCGTACAAGACCAAGACTTAAGTCAATTTATACTCTGAGGACAGAGACAAAATGACAGATGAGAAAACACACTTTGGGTTCAAGGACGTACCCAAAGAGCAAAAACAAGGAATGGTCAAAGACGTTTTTGACTCCGTCGCCGATCAATACGATCTCATGAACGACTTGATGTCTTTTGGCATACATCGACTATGGAAAAAACATGCCATCCGCAGTGCACAACTGCGTAAACATCAAACCATCCTAGATCTCGCCGCAGGGACTTGCGATCTCACCGCACAAATTTATGCCACGCTAAAAGGCCAAGCACAAATTTATGCTTCAGACATCAATGCCAGCATGCTCAATAAAGGCTATGACCGCTTACTCGATCAAGGTATTCATCAAAACATTCATTTTGTTCAGGCGAATGCTGAATGCTTGCCATTTTCTAGTAATACCTTTGACCGCGTATTTATTGGCTTTGGGCTACGAAACGTCACTGATAAAGCCAAAGCATTAAAAAGCATATATGCCAGCTTAAAACCTGGGGGACAATTAATTGTTCTAGAGTTCTCACATTGCACACAACCTATGCTCGCTAAAATTTATGATCAATACTCTTTTAAGCTTTTGCCCAAGCTAGGGCAATTATTTGCAAACGATGGCGCCAGTTATCGATATTTAGCTGAATCTATTCGTAAACATGAAGATCAAGAAACACTACAAAAAATGTTTTTGGCCTCTGGCTTTGATGATTGCCAATATCAAAATATTTGCTTTGGCGTTGTGTCTATACATAAAGGATTCAAGTACTAATGTCAGGCCATACAGTATTCAGCATGGTATTTGATATGTTGCAAAAAATATTGCTCAGCATCGACCCCTATGCTTTCGATAGCTTTTCATCACAGAACCGTAAAACCATAAAGATTCAGATTAGCCACCTGGGTGAGTATTATCTACGTTTTGATCATAAAGCATTGTCACTGATTGAAAACCCAAGCCATTCAGTGGATTGCGAGCTGTCTGGCTCTTTAAGCGCCTATTTAGATATTATTTTCAAATATAAACGCTTTGTACCCGGAAAGGGTATACACATTTCAGGCCAAACGGCTGTGGCACAAACATTATTTAAAGCCTTTCAAAACCTTGACCCCGACTGGGCAAGTCAATTTGAAAAACGCCTCCCCAAACCACTGGTTGCGTTAGGGGGACATATAATAGCTCAATTGAAACACGGTTACCAAAACTGGCAAAGAGAGCGAACAAAAGATATAAAGTCCTATCTTCAAAATGAGACAACTATACTCGTACCCCGTGCAGCCTTCCAACAGTTTTCTCTAGAAGTGAAAACTTTACAAAATAAAATAACAAAACTAGAACAACAATATAAAATTCAAGCTTAGGCACCATCATGCAAATATTCAGGTTACTTTATATTAATATCGTTTTATTGCGCCATGGCTTAGACCAACTGGTCTGGAATACGCGGTTATTTCGTCCATTGAATTTTTTGATTGTTTTTTTCCCTTGGCGCTGGTTTCAAAAATCAAAACCACCAACAGGTGAAGCCATTCGCTTAGCATTGGAAGAATTAGGCCCCATATTTGTCAAGTTTGGCCAAATGCTATCTACCCGGCAAGACTTGCTCCCTGATGACATTGCCTCTGAATTAGCCAAGCTTCAAGATAACGTGCCCAGCTTTGATGGTCAATTGGCTCAGAGTATTATTGAAACCAGCTTGGGTGCCCCTATCGATACGCTCTTTGCCCAATTTGATATTATCCCCATAGCTTCAGCGTCTATCGCTCAAGTGCATGCCGCGACTTTGCACGATGGACATGAGGTTATCATCAAAGTCCTCAGACCTAAAATTCGTCAACATATTAAACGAGATATTAAATTATTAGAAAGCTTCGCGAAATTATTACAACATGTTTCTATATTCAAACGCTTTAAGCCCGTTGCCGTTGTGCAAGAAATGAAGCAAACTTTATATGATGAAATTGATTTGCTAAGAGAAGCGGCCAGCGCATCTTCTTTGAAACGAAATTTTGCGGGCTCATCTCTGATCACGATACCAACTATCCATTGGGATTATTGTCGAAAAAATGTACTGGTGCAAGAACGCGTGTATGGCACAAGAATTAGCGATATTGAAAGCTTAAAGGCTCAAAATGTTAATTTAAAAGTGCTGGCGGAACGCGGTGTCGAAATATTTTTCACCCAAGTTTTCAGAGATTGTTTTTTCCATGCGGACATGCATCCGGGTAATATTTTTGTCGATACCAGCGACCCCGAATCACCTCGTTATGTGGCTGTCGATTTTGGCATTATGGGAACATTAAACCCCATCGACCAAAGATACTTAGCTGAAAATTTCATTGCCTTTTTTAAACGTGACTACCGCCGTGTCGCCCGCCTGCATATCGATTCTGGCTGGGTGCCTATCAATACATCACTCGCTAATTTTGAAGCCGCCATCCGCACCGTCAGCGAACCTATCTTTGAAAAGCCCTTAAAAGACATCTCTTTTGCCCAAACTTTATTACGTTTATTCCAAGTGGCGAGACAATTTAATATGGAAGTACAGCCTCAATTATTGTTACTACAAAAAACACTTCTCAATGTAGAAGGCTTAGGACGTCAGCTCTACCCAGATTTGGATTTATGGCACACCGCCAAGCCTTTCCTCGAAAACTGGATGAAAACGCAATTTGGACCTAAAGCCCTACTCAAAGAAATCAAACAAAAATTTCCGCGTTGGGCGAACGAATTAACAGAAATGCCAGAGGCCATTCACAATATTGTGCACAACTTACAAAGCTATACTCAAAGCTTTTCACCTCAAAATATGCAGAAAAACCACCCCCCCCAAAGCGTTACTTTCAGTGCCATTACGCGTCTAGCATTGGGTTGCACATTACTCATTGTCGCCACGCTGATAGGCTTAAATACACTACCCCAATCCACCCTACAACATTGGGGGATTGTGGCAACGCTATTGACGGCTGGGTTAGGTGGGTTTTTCTTATTGGCTAAAAAATAATACTCATCAAAGATCCCATTGAAAATAGAACATGAGACAACCAAGTAAGTTGTATATATCCTTACCTTTTTGAACACCTGACGTTTTTGGGCAGTGATTCTGAAAAAATGCTATCTGAAGAAGGATGTTTATATCTGGGATTTTCACATAAGTCATTTTTAATTTCAGAAAATTGGTGCATTTTGTTTGGGTCGCCGACCAGATTAATAATCCAAACAAGTGTTGCGCCTTCTTTTTCTGAGATCAAGCCACTGTGCTGTAAAAGGCATAATGCTTGCCATAATTGTCGCGCGGAGGGCTGATAATGTCCGCTGCCATTATCAATATATGTTATTTTTCCATTTTCAATTGTAATATGGCCTGCACATAAGACAGGTTTTGCGTCTTCAATTATATTTGGATGGTGGCGACCAATGACTTCATTGTTTAGATTATAGTTAAGCCAAAGTTCGTCTTGAGCATTTATAACATACTCAATTTTTTCAAGACTGTTTAAAGGCTTGAAATTAAGATCAACGAATATATTTTGATTATCCTTCTTTATTATTTTTAGTCTTGATGTTTTTGAAAGTTTTTTGCTGCGGTCTCCCTGAACTGGAGAGAAATGACCAGTATCCATGTGCCTGTCAAACATCTCATTCTCTTTCTCTTCCAGCCATAAGTAAAATGAAACAGGTGGAGGATTTTTAATATCAAGCTTTAACCATTCCTCATACAAAGTTCTGAATTTACCCCAGCCGTAGCCGCGACAACAAGGATCCATATCTTCTATGCTGACATCGTTACCGAGGTTTCTTTTCAGCTCAAGACCATCCACCTCTCTAACATCCTCATCATCTAACATATATTCATGGCTTTTAGAACGTTCATATAAAGCGCCTAAATACAAAGCTTTGTTATAGGTATTAATAATAATATTATCTAATTGCTCTACTACAGGCTCTTCCATAGATAAAAGCTCATTAGATATCATTCTGTGTTGCTTTACGACATGCAATAATTCATCACATGCGACTTTACAATTTATCTTAAACTCTCTAAACTCCAGTGGCAGAACAGTGCCTCCGCCAGGGAATTTTATGGCTCTTGATTCTATTAAAAGATTAACGTCAGCGATTATTTCCCTTTCCTCGCCAATCGTTAAAGGGGTATATTCACCCGCCAATATAGCTAGAGAAAGATTTTCTATTCTTCCTAACCAAGAAGTGTTCTCTTTTTTAAAATTTTCGGCATTATACAACAGTCCATTGGGCTCTAAATTTTTGCTATCATTGAATTTTTTTATTATATCATTTTTTATTTTTCTGAATTTTCCCATTACATTTATAGATGTTGTTTTTAGTTGATCTCTTCTTTCTGTTTTTGGAGATTCCTCTAATATTTCTTGTGAGTATCGATGAATAAGACCCAGCATCTTCACTCTAAGCAATAATGTATCCAACTCGGTCTTATTTAATCCATGATACCCATCTATCATCTTTAAAAGTGTTGAGAATGGCTTTTGCTCTTGTCCTGAATCATGTTCTCGTTTAGATAACGCCTGTAACGCTAAAAGTTCTGAGCTCTTGGGAATGTCCACCCAAGGCTGAGTACTAATAAAAAATCTAGGGATGTGTTCATAGAGGCTAAACTGAGATTCTGGAGTACCTGTTATTTTGGTTGTATACTCTGGTATATCATAGCGCTGTGTTTTTTCCTGCTTTCCCTTATAAGGTGAAAATATCTTTGCCTTTTTCTCCTTTACAGCAGGCTTAGATTTATTCTCATTGTTTGTTAGAGGCTTAGGCTCATTCTCATTGTTTGTTGGAGAATTACCCCCCCTCCCCATGTTTAAAAGTGGGACGTTTAAGCTTTGTATACTCTTGTCTATACTCAAAATTATCGAGTTGGAAATTTTCATCTGCTTTTCTCTGAAGCCACTTTCAACGCCAATTAACCCAGGGTTATGAAAGTAATGCATAAACTCAAGGGCAGATTGAAGCTCTTTTTTTGCTCTCTGCAGCTCTTCAATGGATAATGGTTGGTGTTGTTGCTCCGCAATTAAAGTTTGGTGTAGTGTCTTAAGTTCGCTTAACCATTTATTTGTTTTCTCAGTAAAGTCTTGGTGATTTGCTTTATAGACTAATGCGTTAGCATTATTGCCAATGACTTCAACATTAAACCTATTATTTGCAAGATAATCGTGCATCTCTTCGGAGACAATTATGATTCCCTCACTGACGTTCTGAGATTTTTTTTGTAACTCAGTAAGCTTATTATCTATTTCTGACAATAACTTATTACAAATATTTAGGTGTTCTGTTTTAAAGAGTTCTTCAACACCCATTAAAAGAGGCCGATGAAAATCATGCATTAATTCAAGGTTAGATTGAAGTTCTTTTTTTATCCTATATAGTTCTCCAAAGGATAGTGGTTGGTGTGATTCTGCAGTTAAAGTTTGGTGTAGAATCTTAAGCTCGCTTAACCATTTATTTGTTTTTTTAGTGAAATCTTGAGTATCTACTTTGTAGGCTGGATCTTTGGTTACATTATCTATAAATTCAATATAAAATCTCTCTTCTGAGAAATAATTATGTACTTCTTTTATTGTGCAGCCTAATAGGGCTATAACTTTTTCACTCATTGCTTTATCAAACTCTAGCCCGCGAAACCCAGGTAACTAACAGTATAGCAAGATACCCTACAACACTGGGGGTTTGGCAACGCTATTGACCGCTGGGTTAGGCGGGTTTTTCTTATTATCTAAAAAAAATTAATGTTATCAAATAGTTATAGTTCTTGGAACTTATCCCTGATTTCTCTGTCCTACTAGGTATATATTATATAAAGTAAAGCACGTAATTTGTGTGCTATTACAATGATTTTATGCGCAGGGTAGAAGACATATGGCTGCAGAAAAAATTTCTTTTTTTTACGATCCATTTTTACAGAAAATATTGGAAGATGACGCCACATTAGGGCAAGAGCCACTTCGTTCAAAAATACTTGCCTCACAAACGGATGTTCAACACTTCAATCGCCAGTTAGAGCGTTTTGGCTTAACCGAGAACTCTATCAAAGTCTTAGCGTCAAACAATATCCAAGGCCATATTTCTTGGCAAATACTAGTCGATCGAGAAGCCTATATACGCGCCCTACAAAAATATATGTTACCAACCCAATATTGGTCAGAACTAGAGCAAAACAAATTAGAAATCAAAGACAGCTACCAACAAAAAATTAATGACCAAAAAACAGAAGAACTAAAACGCTTTAACAATAACCAAACTTATTATAATCAAAAGAAAGAGTTTATCCGTGAACAGCTGGATCTGATGGGATATATTAATTTCTTGAAATCCATCTATTTTTCAGCTTATCTCTTGATACAAGACAAAAAAGATCTCGAGCAATTTGCACAGCTTATTGAAAATATCTCTCAAGAACAAATTAATATTACGAGCGAACTCTCTAATGACATCAAGGAAATTGAAGCGCAAATCAAAGAGATTGATGATGCCATTTTGCAATGTGAAACTAGCTTAATAGAAGTTCAACGCCATAAGAAAACTTTAGCCAAAGAAATAAAAGTACAAGAAATAGTTGTAGCGGAACTGATAGAACACATTCAAGCGTGTGATGAGGAAATCGAGGAGATTGATGAAAAAATCGAAGAACAACTAGAATTAATAGATGATTTAGAAGAACAAATAGAAAGCAAAGAGTCAGAACAAGTAGATGCAGAAGCAGGTTTATTAAAAGTATCTCAGAAAAAAGCAAAATTTCAGGCTCAAAAAGACGAGCATGAATCTGAAATGGATCTCCATGATAAAAATCAAGGCGAGCATGAAGCTGCGTATTACAAATTCAAAGCACTGGCGGAAAAAGAGGATAACCCAGAGAAAAAAGAAACCTTGTCAAAACAAAGTGATGAAGCACTAACAGAGCAAACCTTTTCAGGATTTTCTGCGATGCAAGCTGCACTAGAATTTGAAGATACAGGTTGTGAAGCAAAAATCGAGAAATATATTTCTAAAGAATCTAATTTGGCAGAGCATATTGTTGAGATAAAGCAGGACATACAATTACTCGAAGCAAAATTACAAACCAGCACGCAAGCGCTTGCTTCCCTTCGTCATAGAAAACAAGCACTTGCAGACAAACGCACCGCCCTATCTGCACAGCTAAACGTCGAACAAGATAAACTGCAAGCCTTACAACAAGAATTTGACCAAGTAGCCAAACAAGAAGTGTTGCTAAAAGAAAATATCACATCGTACAAAGACTTGAAAACTTGCATGAAAGTGGAATTAGAAACCAGTGAAGATATTGCCGCGCTCAAAAAGTCAGAGAAGCATATACTCAAAACTTATGATGCCAATGTTGAAGAATTGGGGAAAGCGGATCAGGCTCTCACAAGCGTCAAAAACGCATTTGAGAAAACAATATCCGCATTACAAGTTAAATATGACGCGCGAGAAACACTAGAACCAGGCTCTAAAGCCTATAACAAAAATGAAAAAGAGATAGAAAAAACAGAATCTAAACGAGATAACAGGAAACGCGATTTGGATACGCAATCCATTAGGAAATTTAAAGCGCAAGAAATTGTAGACAAGCAAGACACACAAAAACAAGCAGCCACAGAAAAAATAATCGCGCTAACACAGAAAAGTGCCCTGAATAATCATAAAGCGCAAGAGATACAATATCAAATTAATCAGCGTGAATCTCAGCGTCAATTATTACAGCGTACATCTGACCCAATGTTGCTAAAAAACCCTGAACAACAACTCGTAAAACCCCATCCGATCACGCCAACCAATCTTTATGTTGATTTGCACCCCTCTCAACAACTCTCTGCCCCAGTAACAGCAGAAGACAACCCCCAAAAACGCCACAGCTTACACTTTTCTCTGCGACCATCTGCCCCACCTGAACAAGATATCATTGATCCGCATACACCTAACACCCCACTAGAAGAAGAAATACTTGATCCGCATGCCCCGAGTGCGCCACGGGAAGAAGAGGTGCTTGCCAAAAAAGAGAGTACAAAAAATAAGGTTCATAATCGAAGCAAGGGCCAGTAAGTCGTAAAATGCCAGAGCAAGAACAGTTTTTTACAAAGTTTGTTGTTATAATAGGACAATCAAAGCAATGAAACTTAACTTGCTAACATACATTGGAGATCTGTATGAGTCAGTGCTTATTTTGTGACATGGTAGAAGGCAAAGTAGCGTGTGAAAAGCTTTATGAGGATGATGATATTTTTGTGATCAAAGATATCAACCCTAAAGCCAAAGTGCATCTGTTGGTTATACCCAAACTGCATATTGCCAACTTACAAGATGTTCAAGAAGAACATGGCGACTTACTAGGCTATATTATGACATCTCTAAAAAACTTTGCCAAACAACAAAATATGGATTCCTTTAGAACGATTATCAATACAGGCAAAGACAGCGGGCAAGAAATTTATCACTTACATTTTCATTTGCTGGGCGGTGGCCCATTACCTAAATTTTAATTTAAGAGGTATGATATGGGCATTGGTGGCATCAGTCCGGGTTCTTTATTATTGATTTTCCTTATTGTGATTGTTTTATTTGGCACAAAAAAACTACGCAATGTAGGCGAAGATTTAGGCAAAGCGCTGCAAGGCTTTAGAAAAGGCTTAAAAGAATCTGAAAAAGAGGACAAAAGCGTATAATGGGCTTTATTGGGTTTAGTGAATTGCTGGTGATTATTCTAGTCGCTATCTGCGTACTAAAACCACAACAGCTACACAGACTAGCACTCATGCTAGGAAAGCTTTGGGGCAAAACCAGACAACAATATCATAATCTCAAAACAGAGCTAGACCAAACTATTCAGCCCCCTAAAAAGTAAACCCAAAAGTCAGTCAGGAATAAATATCGCGTTATGCCTATCCAGCCACAATCCCGCACCATCTCTCATATCATCGAATTACGCAAGAAACTGATGATCTCCATGGGCGTACTTTTGGCTGCTTTTTTGATATATTTTATATTTTGCCAGCCCTTATTTGATCTATTAGGACAGCCTCTGCTTAGACATCTGCCTAATTATCAAATTATTGCCACCCAAGTCACGGCGCCTCTAACGATTTTATTAAAACTCAGCATGCTGTGTGCTGTGTTTACCACAATCCCTGTGTTTATCTACCAGTTTTGTGCATTCATTGCCCCAGGGCTTTACCAACACGAAAAAAAGCTATTTTTCCCGCTCATTGCTTTAAGCACCTTCTTATTTTATCTGGGAGGCTTATTTGCCTTTTTCATTGTCTGCCCTTTGGCATTGAGCTTTTTTTATCATTTCGCCCCCTCTCAAGTGACTGTTATGACAGATATCGGTGCATACTTTAGCTTTATCTCTAATATGGTGATGATTTTTGCTCTATGCTTTCAGATCCCAATGCTGATTTATTCTGCGCTATATTTCAACATAATTAATAAAAATAGCTTCCAGAATAAACGAGGCTATATTGTAGTCGGTTGCTTTGTCTTAGGCATGCTTTTAACCCCGCCCGATGTCATTTCTCAAATGCTATTGGCTGTGCCTTTAATGTTATTATTTGAGCTAGGCTTAATTTTGTACCGTTTTTTCCCCAATCAAACTCAAAGTGATCCTCACAGATATTAATTGTTATTAGCTGTTCAGATTTTTTCTCTTATTGTTTGCATTTTCTGAATGGCCTCACGAACAGTTGTAGGTAGTTCATAACTAGGCGTATCTTCACCTGGCCAAGAATTATCTCTTGTTTCTTTATCTGGCCAACGTGAATATGCCACCCACAAGTTATCATTACCTTTATGCAAACAAGAACCAATAGCGCCTCTGTACGCTTTAAAATAAGATGCAATGTTGTTCCAGCATTTTTGGTAACATAATTCTTGATGGGGCTGTAACTTAAAGCGATAAATGACTGCAAACATATAAAACCTTAATCTATAACTTCAGGATATTTTTTTGGGTGTGCAGAATAGTATTCTGTAAATTCGTGCTCTGGGTCAATCTCAACTGTATTAACGCAAGCTATTAACTTTAGTGTAATAACACGCTTAATTCCACCTTTACTAAACGATTAATAAAATCAATCTGTTATTGCTTAATAAATCATATCTATGATATAAATATAACATATTTGTTATATAAATAGTTTGTATGCTATGCTTATGAGTAAGTGGAAAGTAACTTTTTTAAATGATTCTGTAGTGGCTAGCTTAGGCAAATGGCCAAAAAAGCTAAAAGCCAGATTTGTTCGCATTACAGAGCTTGTTGAGCAATTCGGACCATCTGATGTTGGTATGCCTCATGTTAAGGCTTTAGGTCAGGGGTTGTTCGAAATCAGAGTTAAGTCTGATGACGGCATTGGAAGAGCCTTCTTTTGTTACGTTGTGAATAAAGAAGTCATTATCCTGCACTCGCTTATTAAAAAAACGCAAAAAACACCTGCTAAAGATTTAAAAATTGCCAGAGACAGAATGAAAGAGGTATTTCAAAATGACTAAAAGCACCAAAAGACCTTCTTTGGCACAGTTCAAGGCAAACGCACTTGAAGAGCCAACATTTAAAGTTGAGTACGATGCTTTAGATGCTGAATTTGCTTTGATGAGCCAATTAATTGCCGCACGTAAAATTCGCAAGCTATCTCAAGAAGATGTCGCCAAGTTATTGCATAAAAAACAGCCTGCAATTGCGAGATTAGAATCTGGTGGCTGCTATAAAACTTCTATAGAAAAATTGCATGAATATGCTCATGCATTAGGCTTTCATTTAGAGGTTAAGCTTGTTCGTGACCGACAACAATAATCGAAATTTATAAACTTATATGCTAACAAACCCAATAAATTCAAGCGATCTAGCCATTGCATAGTATATCTGTACTCTGCAATGAGGCGGAGTTTTGAATTTTTTACGTAGTACTTTTATGGGAAAATTCATTTTTATATTCTACATCTGCTGAACTTTAACTCTAAATCTAAATAACCCAACCCATCTGAAGTTCTCGCTGGCGGTTTAGGTAAATCGTGAGCTCTAGGATTCTTCCTTAATGCTCCTAATGAAAATAATACGCTGTTTTGTGGGGGGTTCAGCCATCTATGTGCATTATGAATTGATGGGCGGGTTTCAAGCATATTCCCTATAAATTGGCGCACTCCATTTTGTGAAAACAGACAGTTTAGCTTTTCCATCAAGCCATACTCTTGTAGTATCTCTAAATATTTTCCAGCATTTTTTGCGTTTAATTGCCCTTGCACCACGGCTAACATATGTCCTATGTCAATATTATTTTCTGGCACCCACTCTTTAAGCGCGGAATCTAGTTCTAGTGTAGGCACAAAACCTCGACTAATATATTTTATTGCCCTTAAAACTCGAACCGGATCATGATGTAAACTTAGCTTTGCATTAACAATCGTTCTTAAGCAATTATTTTTGGCATCATCAATGCCTTTGCCAGTTGGATCTAATACCTGACCTTCTCTGCCACAAAATAATGCACAAATGGTAAAGTCCCTCTTAAACGCATCATGAATAAGCCAATCACCCTGCTCTGGTGAATGAACATCCGTTTCTTTAATGTCAATATGTGTTGAATCAATCCCTCTGTATTGAGTATAAAGTCCACCAATAAAATTTGACTTCACAAACCCCTGACGCTGAAACGTCTCGCCTAATTGTTTATTCTTAATAACAAAATCTATATCTGTAGTCTCCACCAACTGACCACCACCAATTAAATCAAGAACTGCGCCACCCACCAGAAAAAGACCAGTATCAAGCGCCCCAAATGAATCAAATATATCAGATATAGCGGATTCAAAATGGAATGACCGTATCTTTTCTGGTATAATATTTTAAA
>CAZWHY010000009.1:0-83179 GCA_964633725.1 Uncultured Candidatus Berkiella sp. | reverse complement strand
CTTTACTTTGGCTTCTTCTGCTTTTGCCTCAGCTTCTGCTTTCGCTTCTTCCGCTTTAGCTTCTGCTTCTGCTTTCGCTTCTTCCGCTTTAGCTTCTGCTTCTGCTTTCGCTTCTTCGGCCTTTACTTTGGCTTCTTCCGCTTTAGCCTCTGCCGCTTTAGCCTCTGCTTTTGCTTCGGCCTGTGCTTGCGCTTCTGCCTGTGCTTTATTTATATTTTGATCAGCTTGGTTTGTTTCCGCATTATCATTACTATTACTATCAATTTCAACATCAATCTCACCACCAGGCAAATTATTAACACCCGCTCCATTATTGTCATCGATATTATTGTTTCCGTGATTATCTGTTTCTGGGGCTTGCCCTGGGTCTTCAATCTGAATGTTATTTGTATTTCTTGCCAAAATATCTGTCGTATTTTCTACCACTTCCGGCTGTACTTCTAAAATCTTATCTCCTGCTTTATCATTTTGGTTTTGAGAAACATCTGTGTCGTTAGTACTTGGTTTATTAGTGTCTAATTCTATTGAAAAATTCTTTAACCCTTCTGCTTTTGCCAAAGGAGACATTTCATGATTAATAGGTATTTGAGACTCTTGCCCCATGGGTTGTAAAAAATTTGTTTGAGACAAACCATCTGCTAATTGAGATTGAAACTCGTTCCCCATACTTTGGATATTAGACAAAAGTCCGTTTGACACTACACCAACATCAGCCATATCACTTAGTTGATAATTCTCTGCCAAAAAATCACTATGAAATTGTTCATTGTCCATAAAAGTTAATTGATTGTATGCAGACAGATTAGAAAATTGCAATTGATAGGGATTGAAATCAGATATTGAAAAATAATCGTCCTCAACATGAAAGTTGAATTGGGATGCATTTGACGATATTTGAATATGTCCATAATTATCGAAGTTACTGTTTGTAAGTATAGACTGATTATTTGATTGTAAATAAGCTTGATCTAAATCTTGCAATACGGAGTCATTGTATTTTATACTATCAAATGAGAACAATGATTCGTGATCTCCAGAGTATAAATTACTATTATTACTGTATGAATTACTATTCATAATCCGACTCCTGCATTTTAACTGTATATATTTTTATGGGTGTACCCATCACTTAACTCGTTAGACCCTTCCCCATATAAAAAATTCCATAAACTTGTCCTATAAACACCTGATCATTTTTTCTGTCTTTAATAAAACATTAAATTATAACAGCACAAGCCTCAACCTTTTTTATATATTAACGATAATATAGGATATGTCTTAATCGATCCGCTGCTATATTTTGACTACATTATAAAATGACAGCGTACAAATAAAAACAGATAATTTTATGTTGATGAAGCAGTTTAAACAATTTAAAGTTTTTCAGACTCCTATCATGGATTGGCTGCCAACGTCTGATCTCTTGATTGGTTTGGTTTTGTCTTCCATATTTATAAACCTAACAGCGCTTGTTTTGCCTCTTGGATTACTGCAAATCTATGATCGAATTATCCCAAATCAATCCATCGACACTTTGAATTTTTTAGTGGTGGCTATTATTGTTGCCATTACAATCAGTAGTGTTTTAAAAATACTGCGCGCTTATGTAAGCTCTTGGGCTGATGCACGGTTAAGCTACTTAAGTAGTGTAAAAGCATTTAAACATATTATGTTATCTGATATAACACATTACGAAAAAGAAGGAACGGGCACCCATATTGAACGTCTAAATGCTATTGATACAATCAAAGATTTTTTTGGCGGTCAAGCCATCACTAGTATCATTGATTTGCCTTTTGTATTTTTGTTTTTGTTCGCTATTGCCTATATCGACATTCGCCTTTTAACCATTCCTATTTTGATACAAATTATATTGGGTATTTGCATACATATTTCAGGAAAAAACCTCCTTACCAAACTTCAAAAACGTGGTAATTCTATAGAGAAAAAATTGAACTTTGTTGTTGAAACGCTTACGGGGATTCATACTGTTAAAGCACTAGGTATGGAACCTCAGTTGGTCAGGCGATATGAGCGCTTGCAACACGCCGCAGCCTATGAAGATCATGATCTTGTGATTCAAAATGCAAAAAGTATGCGTTTAAGCACCTTTGCACAACAAATTAATGTTATCTTAATTATTAGCTTTGGTAGCTATTTTGTTATGCAAAACTCTCTTACCATTGGTGGATTAACCGCTTGTATTTTACTATCTGGTCGAATCATCCAACCGATTAGTGCTATCATTCATTTATGGAGCAGAGTACAACTCATAAAAATAGCACACGACAAAAACCTTGAAATTCATAAAGCACCATTAGAATGTGGAGAGAACCTTAAAAAATTTGATAGTATCGAAGGCTTAATAAGATTTGAGAATGTCAGCTTTCGCTATAGTAATACACATCCTTGGATACTACAAAATGCGTCTTTCACCATCCCTAAAAATAAGAGCACTCTGATTTTGAGCGATGGCACGTCAGGTAAGAGTAGCATCTTAGGACTAATCGCAGGCCTACTAAATACAGAAACAGGTCAGATTAAAATAGATGATAAAAATCTCTGTGATTTTGATTCCTCTAGCTACCGCAAACACATTGGCTATTTATCACAAGATGGCGTTTTATTCTCTGGTACAATTTTAGAAAATTTAACTTTGTTTAATGTTGCAGAGAATCATAAGAGAGCGCTGGAAATGAGTGAAATTCTGGGATTGGATGACATTATCCTTCAAATGCCAGAAGGTTATCAAACGATTGTTGGGCGCACCTCTGACGATATTGTCTCAAAGGGCATAAAACAACGGATCTTAATTATCAGAAGTCTTATTTACGACCCCAAAATCATATTGTTTGACGAAGCAAACTCTGCACTGGACATTCAAGCAGATACACTTTTGAAAAATTATCTTCTTAAAGTAAAAAATCATAAAACGATTATTCTTATTACACACAGGCCTTCATTTGCCAAAATAGCAGATAATGCTTTATTGCTCAGAAACCATAAATTTGAGCGTATCATACCTGAGGAATATAACCAATATTTAAATTGATATTATTATGTATAACAGCAACATGAATGCCAAAAATAACTTAACTGATATGGAAACATATCAATCTTTAAAAACCTTCTTTAAAGAAGATACGGAATTCCTGTACCTATTAAAACCATTACTCAATGCTTTAGGTTGGCCGGGATATCATCGCCACCTTGTAGAAACATTACCTCATTTTCATGATAGCTTAGACTTAACTAGCTTTAGAAATATCTTGGCAAAGCTGAATTATACTAGCCATGCAATTAATGGCACGCTAAATGATGTAAACAAGAATATTCTGCCTTGTTTATTTATCCCAAATGATGAACCTGCCTTTGTGATCACGGCAAAGCATCATAAAGAGTTCACAATACATCATAGTGAACAAAAAATGCTAACAAAACAATCTATTTCTGACATGGAAGGTACAATCTATCTATTTAAAGAATGTGAGCCAGATGAAAATGTTCTTACCTCTAAAAACTGGTTTTTTAAAACACTCTCTAGATATAAAGTGCTTTTATATCAAATATCTATCCTAAGCATTCTCATGAATGCTTTTTTACTTGCCACACCATTATTTATTATGGCCGCCTATGATAAAGTGATCCCAACAGGTTCCCATACTATGATTTTTCATTTTATGTTGGGTGCCGTAATCTTCTTACTCGGCGGATTAGCACTACAGAGCATGCGGGCAAAAATCATTGCCTATATTGGTGCACGGCTAGATACCACTATTGGCGACGCTATTTTTGAACATTTATTATATTTGCCACCTGCTTTTACAGAATCTGCGTCCATTGGCGCACAAATATCAAGAATCAAAGATTTTGATACTGTTCGAGACTTTATCACCAGCCCATTTGTTGCCACTTTATTTGAATTGCCATTTACAATCGTTGCTTTGATTGTCATTGGTTCTTTGGCTGGTATGCTTGTTTTTGTACCTATCGCAATGATACTAATATTTATTGCCTTATTTTTTATATTTCATCCTATCATTGATAAAGCCTCAAAACAAAATGCTAAAGACAACACCAACAAAGAGACTTTTGAAATTGAATCTTTATCCAACTTAAGGGAAATTAAAACCTTAGCCTGTGAAAAAAAATGGATAGCTAGATTCAAAGATATTTCAAGTCGTTCATCATTTTCTGGGTTTAAAAGCTCTTTGCTAACATTTACCTTAAATACTATCGCTGATACAATTGTAATGCTATCTGGACTGCTTGTAATCGTTGTCGGTGTCAAATTAGTCATTAATGAAGAAATGACTGCCGGAGCGTTGATTGCCATCATGATGCTAGTATGGCGTACCTTATCTCCGATTAAAACATTTTTCTCTATGTTGCCAAAACTGAACCAGATTAATGCTAGTATTAATCAAATCAATAGATTAATGCGTATCAAAGTGGAACGTGATCCCCATAAGATCATCACGCCCATTCATCCCAAAGAAGGAAAAATTGACTTTTCCCGTGTGAGCTTTAGATATAGAAACGATTTACCACCTGCCTTATTAGGCGTTAATTTAAGCATTGAGCCAGGCGAATTGGTTTGCATTGTCGGAAAAAACGGATCGGGAAAATCCACTATTTGCAAATTAATTACACATATGTATCAGCCACAAGGTGGGGCTATTTTTTTAGATGGTTCAAATATACGACAATTGGATCCTATAGAACTAAGACATGCTATTGCTTATCTGCCGCAAGGCTCAAGATTATTTTATGGCACCATAGCCCAAAATCTAAAATTTTCTAATATTACAGCAACAGAAATAGAAATGAGAAATGCTTGTAAAATGGCGGGCATTTATCAGGATATTATAAAATTACCGCTTGGCTTTGATACACAGGTGAATGATTGTAGTAACGACTTATATTCTGCAACGTTTAAACAAAAAATTGCTCTGGCGAGAACCTACCTCAAAGCATCTCCTATTATGGTTTTAGATGAACCTACCAGCCATTTTGACAATAGTGATGATGCATTATTTATGAAAACCATCTGTGAACTAAAAGGTCAAGTCAGCACAATCCTAATTACACATAGACCGGCTCATATGAGATTAGCAGACAAAATATTTTATTTTGAGCAAGGTCATATTGTTTTACAAGGCAGACCAGAAGATGTGCTGCCTAAAATTTCGTTTGATTTACTGTAGGGAATTAGCATGAAAACCAAACAACGTAATGCTTTGATTAAAAATCGGAAACTGCAGCATCTGTTGCAGTCCCTTACCCTGGAAGAATCTGGCAGCCCTAAATTAGTATTAAATACAATCATTATTACCAGCCTGATTTTTTTAAGTATTATTATTTGGGCCGCAACAACACCACTTGATGAAATTTCATACGCCAAAGGCACTGTGGTACCTGTTGGTCAGATACCGCTCATACAGCACTTTGAAGGAGGCATTGTTAAAAAAATATATGTTAAAGATGGTGAGCAAGTTAAATTCGGACAAAAGTTAATGCAACTCAGCTCCATTAATCCCATTTTCGAGCTCAGACGACTCAAAGTAAAAGAGCTTGGGCTCCATTTGGAAATCATACGATTAGCGGCATTTATTAACAATAATACAGATCTAGATATTGAGACAATCGCCCAAACAACAGGACATCCTAGTCATTTGAGTTCAAAAAAATACAACAGAATGATCTCAGAAACTTTAGCATTGTTAAAACAAGAAATCACAGCCAGAAATGAAGAAGAAACCATGTTAAAACGACAAGTTTCTAGATTAGAAGAAGAAAACACAAGCCTAGAAGATCAAAAGGGTAACCTCAAAAATAGAAAATCCTTCTTAAATGAAGAGCTTGCTATATATCAGAAATTAAGAAAAACCAAAGCCATCCCTAAAATCCGAGTGTTAAGTGCTAATGAAAAATTATCTGATATCAATGGTGATTTCTTACAAGTTTCAGGTAGTCTCAAAAACAATAAGCACTTATTAGAAGAAGCTAAAACACGGTTGATAAATTTAGGTACCACATTAACTGAAGAAGCCATGGAAATAAAGTCCAATAAGTATTCAAAACTACTTGAAGTACAAGATTCTATTCAAGCCTCCAAGGATAAGGTTGGTCGCTTAACCATTAAGTCTCCGGTAGATGGTATTGTAAAAGGTTTAATCGTAGATACAGGCAGTGTGATTCCACCAGGTGGTGCCCTACTTGAGGTTGTGCCTTTAGATAAAGAACTAGTAGTAGAAGCAAAAGTTAGAACTCAAGATGTGGGGCATATTAGTATCAATGACGTTGTGAACGTTAAGATATCTGCATATAATTATGTGCGATATGGTCATATTAAAGGCTTCATCGACAGCATTTCTGCTTCTACTTATCTAAACCAACAAGGACAACCTTATTATAGAGTTATGGTGCGTCTAGAAAAAAATTATTTAGGCCTTAATCCCAGTAAAAATATCATTTTACCTGGAATGACGGTAGAAGCTGAGATTATTACAGGTCATAAGTCTTTATTGGCTTATCTTCTAAAACCTATACAGCGCTCTGTAACCAAAGCATTTCATGAGAGGTAGAAAAATCATTTCACCTCTTTTTTCTAAGTTTTAGTTCCAGCTCTAACCTATGTTGTCTATAAAATTTACAGTTTTTTTTATCATCCTTATTTCATAAAATCTATATATCAGATATTTATTAATATTTTTACTTTGGCACTAATTATGCTCGATCAATATTATCAAGTAATATCAGAGGATACGTTATGATGAATATAGTCAGCAGGTTCACCACCGCATTGTTTTTTTCTATTTACAGTATTACGGCTCATTCAACCCCTATAACGAACCTAATTGTTTTCGGAGATAGTTTATCTGATTCAGGAAATTTATTTTTAGCCACGGGACAACCAGGCTTGCCTTACTTTGAGGGGAAATTTACCAACGGCTCGATTTATACAGAGCAATTAAACCAATATTTAGGCTTTTCGCCATTAATGCCATCTTTAACAGGTGGTAACAACTATGCTTGGGCTGGTGCTCGTGCCGGGATGGATGTACCTTTAGGCGGTGGATTTATCTCTGGCATTCAAAGTCAAACCAATCAATATCTAGGAACACTAGCCCCAAACTCTGATCTCAGCTCTACATTACATCTGTTTTTTATTGGGGGCAATGATGTTTCTGACGCGCTAGATAACAATCTAGATTTGCCAACAGCCACTGGGTTTTTGCAAAATAGTGCACAACAAGTTGTAAACGCGATGTTAGCGGTTGAGAATATTTCATCAACACAATTTTTACTACCTGAAACACCTGATTTAAGTTTAACCCCTAGATATTTAGACCAACAAATAGCACAAGATTACACTCAAGTTTATAACCAATTATTGCACAATATGATAGAAACACAGCTACCCAATGCTGATGTGTTATTTTTTAACACCTCGGACTTTATCACTCAAGCAATCAACGAGTTTGAAAATAGTACTGAAGCTTGCCTAACACAGGGTGGGATTTGTGCGGATCCAGACAATTATTTATTCTTTGATGATTTTCATCCAAGCCGTATTGCACATCAACAATTTGGAGAAAGATTACTATCCACGATTGATATTCCATCAACCTGGATATTAA
Source organism: Uncultured Candidatus Berkiella sp. (assembly GCA_964633725.1). GTDB lineage: Bacteria > Pseudomonadota > Gammaproteobacteria > Berkiellales > Berkiellaceae > Berkiella_A. The sequence continues at coordinate 75,536 of CAZWHY010000009.1, read as the reverse complement.
TGCTTTTTGTTAGCGCATGGATTTTAAGGAAAAATTATAAAAATAAAGTAACGTCGATGATACTTTAAAAAATATAAACAGGACAGCCATGTTAAGTTTAGTTTCTAAAATGTATGTCGATATGAGATATGGAGTAACGCCACTATCTCATTTTACCTCACCCGGCTTCCAGCCACCCTCTCCTGCAAATCAGGAGAGGGGAAGATTCGCTTTGCTCATCTAGAGAAGGAGCGGCATTTTGAATTTTAGAAGCTGAACTTAACATGGCTGTCCTGTTTATATTCTTACTCTAGCCGAGAATGAATAGAATTATTAATAGCGCCATTTAAAGCCAATAAGTCTGTGAATTTTTCATTGAATTTTTCTGCTGAACATAATGTACTATCCACATCTTTTTCTTTTAAAGCCACTAAAGGTCTCCACTTGTGCTCTGTGATTTGATTGAAATCTTCTTGCAATGTCTCTAGTTCACCTTCTTGTTCTATGGCTCTATAAATTAGCAATAATTCTGTTTCTATATCTTTAATCATTGAAAATAGCATCGTTTGATCTTGCCTACAAACAGATCGTGTTGATGCCAATACTTGTTTATCACCCTCGTCTTTTGCGACAAAATAAGCTTCTAAATGCTCAGACATGAGGGCAATATTATTTTTGTATTCATCATAAGAAATAAGCTTTGCATTTTCTGCTTCAGAAAAGTCTATTTCAATATCTTTGTTTTGAGCCAGTGCGACCATTTCTTTGGCTATTTTTTGTGCTTGGGAAAATTTTTCTTTGGCTAGTGCTTTATAATCTACTGAAGGCTTAGGTGGCGTTTTAGATTCAGATGTTTTTTGGGTTGCATCCTCTGTTTCGCTTACCGCCGATGACTTTTTCTGTGTCAAATCACCGACGGCTTTTTCAACCGTATTTTTGAATGCGCCAAACAAGCCCTTTATTTTTTCTTTATGCTTATCTATTGCATTTTCAGACTTTGGCTCTTGATCAGAGGTTTGGTTTTCTTCATCATTATTTTGCTCATCCATTGTGCATCTCTCCTATCCGTTGGTGCTTAAATTTTAAAGGGGTTTCTCGTCTTGCCCTATTTCAGATTGTTTTTTATGACTCAACTTTATCTTAAATTCACTGACGGCATCAGAAAATTCTGCGGTTGAAGTCGTACCGGTTTTCATGCCAACGACTTTACCTAAGTTATTACTTAAGATTCTATCTACCAAGGTGTTTAAACCACTATAGCGAGCATTAATATCATCCACTTGACCTTTCTTATTAATCTGCTCTTCAATATAGCTCACAATCCTTTGATTAATTCTCTTAATGTTTGCATCATCGATGGTATGAGTCTCAATGATTTTATCAAGGCTCCCCATAAAATCTTTGACTTCTGGCCAGTATTTTGGCTCAAGATGAATCTCATGATTTTCATCTGGTTCAGCTTGTTCTTTGCGCTCCCCCCATAATTTTGCCTTAAGTCGTGCAAAGAATGAAGTTTTTTCGTGTATATCATCTTTTTTCTTATCAATTGTCATAACATAATACCTCACTTGTTACTTTTCCATCGTAACATTATTAAGTATGTTATAAAACTGAATATATACCCGCCCTACCCCCGTATCTCTGCAGCCTCACAAGATGTTTTGGCCTCTAATTTACAGCAAGATTTGATAAATTGGGCGAAATCAGTCGATACTTCAGGATGCTTTAACCCAAAAATAACCGTTGCTTGTAGATACCCTAGTTTGCTACCGCAATCATAGCGAGTACCATCAAATTGTGTGGCCCATATCTCGCTTTGCTGCATCAATATAGATAAAGCATCTGTTAATTGTATTTCTCCGCCCTTTCCAGGTGGACAATGCTCTAAAATATGAAAAATATCTGGCGTTAAAATATAACGCCCAACAACACCTAAGCGTGATGGTGCTTCACTCAGCTTAGGCTTTTCTATAATTGCCTTGATCGGGCCTTGGCTTTTCCAATCTTGTGAAGGCTGAATAATCCCATATTTTTCCGTTTCATGATCTTCAATATTTTGCACCGCTAGAATCGAAGATTTTTTTTCACTGTATAAAGAAAACATCTGTTGCAAACAAGAGCGCTTAGGACTATCGATTAAATCATCCGCAAGCAAAACAGCAAAAGGTTGATTACCCACAACCTGTTTAGCACACAAAACAGCATGCCCCAGACCTAATGCTTTAGATTGTCTAACATATGTGCATTGAACACCTTCTGGCACAATATCACGCACAATGCTGAGTAATTCTTTTTTGCCTTTTTGCTCTAATGTATATTCTAATTCAAAATTACTATCAAAATGATCTTCTATGGCGCGTTTGCTACTACTCGTTACAAAAATAAGCTCATCAATTCCAGCCTCTATCGCTTCTTCTACCGCATACTGAATTAAAGGTTTGTCCACTATCGGTAACATTTCTTTAGGGTTGGCTTTTGTTGCGGGCAAAAAACGGGTTCCCATGCCAGCAACAGGAAAAACCGCTTTTTTAATACTAGATGTTTGTTTGGGCATAATGTTCTCTTATTCTGTTATCACACTCATCTCTGAATTTTGTGGGTTTTGCTCTAAAGCGACCTCTTCGCGTTTATCTTTCATATTGGCTGTGCCTGATATAGACAGCTCGGGCACCATGAATTTTAAAATATGTAATATTTCTTCATCCTGACATTGTATGCAGGCTTGTTGTAAACGGCTAATATGTTGATCAAACTGCTTATGGTCATTTGCCCTAGCATTCGCTCTAAAAATCTTAGCATGTTGTGTGGTCATCAGCTCTTCTTTACGATGAAAAAGCTCTTCATATAGTTTTTCGCCTGGTCGCAAACCCGTATACTTAATTTTGACATCATCATCCATTTTACCCGCCAAACGAATCATTTGTTCAGCCATAAATCGTATTTTAATAGGCTCCCCCATATCCAAAACGAGCAGCTCTCCCCCCTCACCTAAACTAAGTGCCTGTAATATTAGTTGACAAGCTTCCTGAGTTGTCATGAAAAATCGAGTCACTTCTGGATGTGTAACCGTAATAGGTTGATTATTTTCAAGTTGCTTACTAAATGTTTCGACCACAGAACCCCTAGATCCTAAGACATTTCCAAATCGCACAGTAATGAACTTAGTGTTTTTCTTTTGATTGAAATGTTGACATACCATTTCGGCGGCTCGCTTAGTCGCTCCCATAATATTAGTAGGGTTCACAGCTTTATCGGTCGAGACCAATACAAATTTTTTCACATCACTCAATACAGACGCTTCAGCAATTGTATAGGTACCCAAGATATTATTTCGAGCCGCTTGACGGATTTGATTTTCCAACATGGGTACATGTTTATAAGCAGCCGCATGAAATACAACTTGTGGGGCATATTTTTTAAACAAAGACCATATGGCTGGCTCATCACACAAATCAGCTAAATGGTAATGTATATTTGTCGAATATTTTGCAGATAATTCTTGTTGCAAAATAAATAGATGATACTCGCTATTATCAAATATAATCAGTTTTTTAGGTGTACATCTCAGAATCTGACGGCACAACTCAGATCCAATAGAGCCGCCTCCGCCACTGACCAATACCACCTGACCAAAAATAGCTTTTTTAATGCCATTCCAATCTAAATTAACGGGATCTCTGCCTAAGAGATCTTCTAGTTGAATATTTCTTAAGCTTTTGACATTCACAAAACCAGAAACCAAATCATTCATACTGGGTAACGTTCGCACTGGCTTTTCAGTTGCTTCGCAAATGTGGACGATACGCCGCATTTCTTTACTATTAGCCGAGGGCAAAGCAATCATAATCGAATCGATGGCATGTTGTTTGACCAATCTGGGAATATCTCCACTTTCTCCTAAAACACGCAGTCCTTGTACCTCCCGCCCAACTTTCCCAATGCGATCATCTACAAAGCCAACAGGGACATAGCCTTCTTTGGGGTTTCGTAACAAATCTCGAACCAAACCATCGCCTGCACGCCCAGCCCCCACAACCAAAACTCGGCGCTGTCTAGAATAAACTAATGCATGCTTGTCTTTTAACCAACGATAAATAAATCTAGAGCCACCTAATAGCATCAGCAATAACATGCCATAAATAGGTAAAACAGAACGAGGCAGATTTTGTAGGCGCATAACCAGAAAAACCCCAAGTAGGGTCATCATGCTACCAACCAGAATGGCTTTGACAATACGTGATAAATCAGGGATAGATGCGAAACGCCAAACGCCTCGGTATAATCCAAACCACCAAAAAGCAATAGCTTGAAAAGCCATGACCCAAGGCAGCATCACTAAAGCATCCAGGAAAATATCTTTTGGGATGTGGTCTAAATTAAATCTTAGCCAATATGCACCAAACCAAGCAATAGGAATACTTAATAAATCATGCATAAACGCAGCCCACTTACTACGAACCTTAGTCCACCAACTACCCATGACTGCTATTACTCCTTTAATACTGACTATGCTCGCATTATACAGTATTAAAGTTTAAATTTAGAGAAAGTTAGGAACTAAAGTTTATCTTCACAAATTTGTAAAGTGGCTGGCTATTAACTATAGCTCAGCCTTCTTCTAGATCTTCTATACGCTTAATATTCATATAGTAATCATGGAACATTGGCTTAACCAACTCGACCAAAATATAAATCATAGATAAAAAAGCAACACTTATCATTAAAATAATTTCAGCGAGTTGTGGTCTATAAAATGCCCACAATGCCATACTCGATAGTACAGAATTTATAATAATGGTTGATACTAATACTTTCCCATGACTCCAACCCGACAGTGCCATACGTTGGTAAGCATGTTTACGATGTGGTTGAAGCCATTTTTCTTTTGCCCATATTCTACGCAATAAAGTGACAGTGGCATCAAACCAAAATAGTGAAGTTAATATTAACCAAACAACAATAGAAACATTGAATAGTTTACAGCTAATTAATGCAAAGGCGGCAATAATAAAGCCTAAAAAGCCACTACCTGAGTCGCCCATGAAAATTTTTGCATTGGGCCAATTCCAGGTTAAAAACCCTGTCACTAAAGCGCAAATACCCCAAGCAAAAGTTGCGTACTCATATCCCTTTGATTGGAAAATAATAAACCCACCAACGCCTAAACAAAATAAAGCTTCCACAGCCGCAATACCATCTGTACCATCCATAAAATTGAATAGGTTGGTAAACCAAACTATCAAAACCGTTAATAATAAAAAGCTTAAAGGCAATGGTAAATTAATATATTCTTGTATGTACTGCTGTGCTAAATATCCGCCTTCTTTCAATAAGAATAACATGGCAACCGCGCAAACAGATTGTACAAAGAATCGAACTGTTGCAGACAGCCCATATTTGTCATCCATAAAGCCTAGCAACCCAACAATCAATGCCGGTACAAAATATAATAGTTGACTCAGCTCTAAAATATCATAGTACTGTAGGACGCCCGCTAAAATGGTACTACCCACAACAAAAATAATACCGCCGCCTCTAGGCTTTGGTTCTTTATGAGAACTTCTGTCATTAGGCGCATCTAACATACCTTTTCTAACAGCATACCAACGAAATAATCCAACGCCTGCCCAACTGACAGCAAATAATACTAAAAAATAATCAATCCAATTCATTCCAAATACCTTCATTAATATCTTGCAGCTTTAAAGCAGGTTGAGCTGCTTCTGTGATACTTCTGCCCATGACCAAATAGTCACTGCCCATACGAATAGCTCGTGTAGGCGTTACAATCCGACTTTGATCATGGCAAGCATCATCTGCTAACCGAATACCTGGTGTTACGCACATAAAATCTTGTCCAAAGGTAGATTTTATTTTCTCAACTTCTTGTGCCGAACACACCACCCCATCTAATCCTGCTTCATAACATAATCCTGCAAGACGTGTTACATTGTCTTCTATCGAGTCTTGTAAACCAAAAGTACTTATCTCATTTTGGCTTAAACTGGTTAGTAGGGTTACGCCAATAATATAGGGCCGTCTCCCATGTTGTTGTTTATATTTTTCAACCGACTCTTTTGCGGCTTGTAGCATTTTCAAACCACCTAAAGCATGAACATTTATCATCCATACACCCAGCTTCGCGGCACTACAACAAGCTCCAGCAACCTGAAATGGAATATCATGAAACTTTAAGTCTAAAAATACTTCAAACCCTTGATTTTGTATTTTTTGAATCCATTCTGAACCTAATTTCGTAAAAAGTGTTATCCCGACTTTTAAACGACAATTCCCCGGCTCTAATTTCCTAATAACCGCCTCAGCATCCTGTTGGCTTTCGAAATCCAAAGCAACAATAACCTTGGGTTCTTTAGCGCCTTGGGGAACACTTTGAGACGTATTTTTTGACTTTATCATATTCATATAATAGATCCTTTCCAGACTTTATATTTTATAACACAAACTTATGATTTTTAAGGGATTTTAGATGGATGTCGCGCATAGGCCGATGATTGGTACTACACTTATATTGTGAGAGTATTATTCACTTTCAATTTGATGGAGCGGCTTTACCGAAGCCCACTGCTTACAACTAGGGCATTGCCACAATAATGATTGCCCTGAAAACCCACATTGCCTACAACGATAGATTGGCTTTTTTTCTAATAATTGCTCTACAAGCTGTTGCAACATCACGAGCTCCGATTTTACCTCACCTGTAAACTGAGAAATATGAAATTCAATGAGATGCTTTAATCCTCGAATAGAGGGGTATTTTTTCATATATTGCGCTAAAAATTTTGCGGCGTGTTCTTTCCCATCTTGTTCTTTAATATATTCCGCGTTCATCAAGACAATACTCATCGATGGTAAATTATGCAACAAATAATCTAAATAATACGCTATCTTGGAATTTTGTTTTAAGGCTTTGTAACACTCAATAATGTGAGGCAACACTTCTTGTAAAAAATCGGCATCTTGGTTTTCGACTCGTTTAAACGCTTTAATGGCTTGCTTATAATGGGAAAGCTTCATTTCATACCGACCCTGTAAGCATGAAGCTCTCACGCAGCCACTATCACTACGTAAACCTTGTTTTAAATATTTCAAACTGGCACGTACCTTACCGGCATCCCAAGAAGTCTCCGCCAGCTCACAAAAATAATGTGCAATTTGACGCCCCATCCATTTAGCTGAAATGCTCTGCAAGCGCGTAGCAAATTCTATAGATTTTTTCCAATCTTTTTCACGCTCATAAATAGCAATAAGATGTTGTAAACTCACCTCTAAATTAACATCTTCATTTTTTGCGATTTCAAGTAATAAAGCTTCCGCTCTATCTAATACACCAGCACGTAAATAGTCTTGTGCGAGCTCTAGTAAAGAATGGCTTTTTTGTTTAATTGTTAAGTTCGGCTTAGCAATTAAATTTTGGTGGATGCGAATAGCACGATCGACCTCGCCGCGACGCCTGAAAAAATTCCCCAAAGCCAAGGTCGTCTCAACGGTATCAGGAGAAACCTCTAGCATTCGTATAAAAGCATCTACCGCTTTATCAGGTTGCTCATTTAATAAAAAATTCAACCCCACATAGTAATCTGAGCTCAATCCGCTGCTCGATTCAGAATTAGGCTCCATAGAAGCACGTCGACCGAAATACCAACCAGAGCAGGCAGCCAAGGGTAACAGCAAATAAAGCAGCTCAAGCATAATAATGCCGTCTATTAATCAGACTTAGATTGGATGCGAACATCTTCTGCTCTCTTTAACTTTTTTGCTAGCCATTTGTTTTTAGCAGATAAGCTCAATATTTTTGTTCCTAGTATAAAAATACTTAAAATAACCCCAAATGCAAAGGCAATGAGCAGAACAACCGCTAGAGGTAAGTCATTCTCACCGACTAGATATTTCACGGTAACTGACTCTGCATTCAGTGCGGAAAAAGATACACCCAAAATAATAATTAAAATAGTTACTATCCAACCAATTAGTCTCACGATAATCTCCATTTTAAAAGTTAACAAACAAACCTAGTAGGGATCTTTATTTTTTTCACATTCTTATATATAGTATGGCGACAACAGAGTGCATACAATACTTATCGCAAAAAAAAGCGCGAACAGTCTCCTGCTCACGCTTTTTCCAACAAAAATTTAAAATCTTAACCTTTGTCTTTTAATTGTGCCTTCAAAATATCACCTAAAGTTGGAGCGGCAACAGGTTTTTCTGGTGCAGCTTTCGCTTTTGGTCTCTCTGGCTCATCAGGCATGTCTTTAGATTTCACAGATAATAAAATAACTCTGTTTTTACGATCAAGTCCGATAAACTTCGCTTCAACAGAATCACCAACACTCAATACGGTTGTTGCATCATCCACTTTATCTTTAGAAATCTCAGAAGCACGTAGATAACCTTCTACTTCTTCCGCTAGCAAAATAGAGGCACCTTTTGCGTCTACTTCTTTAACCGTACCCGTTAAGATACTGCCTTTTAAGTTTTCGCTGAGGTAGTTATTATAAGGATCTTCTTCTAGTTGCTTGATACCTAAAGAAATACGTTCTCTTTCAGCATCTACAGCCAATACAACCGCTTCTAATTCGTCGCCTTTTTTGTATTCTTTCACAGCTTCATCACCACTAATATTCCAAGAAATATCAGAAAGATGAACTAAACCATCAATGCCGCCTTCTAAACCAATAAAGATACCGAAATCGGTAATCGATTTAATTTTTCCGGAAATTTTATCATTTTTATTGAAGTTCGTTGCAAAAGCTTCCCAAGGAGAATCTTTACACTGTTTCAGACCAAGCGAAATACGACGACGTTCTTCGTCAATGTCTAAAACCATAACTTCCACGTCATCATTTGCAGCAACCACTTTGCTCGGATGAATATTGCGATTAGTCCAATCCATCTCAGAAACGTGAACCAAACCTTCAATGCCTTCTTCTAGCTCAACAAAGCAGCCATAATCAGCAATATTAGTAACACGACCAAATACTTTGGTGCCTTCTGGATAACGACGTGCAACACCAACCCATGGATCTTCGCCTAATTGTTTCAAGCCCAAAGATACACGCATTTTTTCTTTGTCGAAACGCAATACTTTTACTTGAATTTCTTCAGCAACGGTTAAGACTTCACTCGGATGTTTAACACGCTTCCACGCAATATCGGTAATATGTAGCAAACCATCTATACCACCTAAATCGATAAAAGCACCGTAGTCGGTTAGGTTCTTCACCACGCCTTTGATGACTTGGCCTTCTTGTAATTGGCTCAATAATAGATCTCTTTCAGCTGTATTTTCAGATTCTACAACTTGACGACGAGATACAACCACGTTATTGCGTTTTTGATCTAATTTGATGACTTTAAATTCAAGCTCTTTGCCTTCTAGATGCCCCATGTCTCTAATAGGACGTACATCTACAAGTGACCCCGGTAAGAATGCACGGATCGAATTAACGTCCACGGTAAACCCACCTTTGACTTTTCCGTAGATAACCCCAGTTACGATTTCATCATCTTCATAGGCTTTTGCTAGACCTTTCCAGGCTTCAAAGCGTTTTGCTTTCACACGAGATAGGCGAGTTTCACCAAATCCATTTTCAACCGCTTCTAAAGCAACAGGGACTAAATCACCCTCTTTTACTTCTAGTTTGCCTTCGCTGTTTAAAAATTCTTCAAGACGTATATAGCCTTCTGATTTTAGATTGGTATCAATTGTAACAAAGCCAGCATGTTTATTGATTTTTAGAACTATGCCTTCAAAGATTTCACCTGGTACCATTTGGGTATCTTTCAGGCTTTCTTCAAATAAATCTGCAAAGCTTTCTGAGGCTTCTGTTTGAGTAGATGATATTTCGTTCATGTGTGATTATCCTTCAGTATAAATTTTAGGGAAGTTGGACATCCCAAAGATATTCATACTAAGTCAAGTTAAGTTTATCCAAGTGTGTTATTAGTTAACACCCATAATTTGGCTAGTTAAGCAACCTCAACCAACCCTCGTTCTTTCGCTTCTTCTAAGGCTAGTGTAAAAACATCCACAATCGGCATATCACTGGTATCAATAATAATCGCATCAGATGCGGGCCGAAGTGGGGCTATTTTACGCTCCCTATCCCTCGCGTCTCTTTCCCCTATCTCAGAAAAAAGACTACCAAGGCTAACATCTATGCCTTGCTCTTTCAACTGAAACTGGCGTCTTTTTGCTCTCACTTCAGGGCTTGCTTGTAAAAACAATTTCAGCTCTGCTCCAGGGAAAATAACCGTTCCCATATCGCGTCCATCAGCCACTAATCCAGGCATCTGTAAAAAAGCATATTGTCTAGCCAACAACGCTTCTCTTACAACAGGGATCTGCGCCACTTTTGAGGCAGCTGACCCACATTGTTCTGTGCGGATCAGCTTAGAAACATCTTGCCCTTCTAATAAGATCTTATATGGGGTCTCTTCAAAAACCACATCCAAATGCCGAGCCAAGACTGCCAATGCTTGTATATTGTCATCCGCCACCGAATGATTCTGTGCTGCCGTTGCTAAAACACGATATAAAGCACCACTTTCCAAAAAATGCCAGCCCAAATGACTCGCTAGCTGTTTACTCAATGTGCCTTTACCCACGCCACCAGGACCATCAATCGTTATGACGGGGATTTTCTGCATACTCACTTAAAACTCTCCTCAGATATCTTTAATCCCACATTACGAGCTAACTCTGTAAAATTGGGAAAAGATGTTGCAATATATTCACTATCATGGATTTCAATCGGTTCATCCGCCAGTAAACTGGCGATAATAAACGACATCGCAATGCGATGATCACAAAAGCTATCAATCACACCACCAGACAGGCGCTTACCACTATCGACAATACCCTCAATAATAAGTCCATCTTCTAATAATTCAAGTTCTACCCCTAAATTTTCCAAGCCTTTAGCCATTGCCTCTATGCGATCACTCTCTTTCACCTTCAATTCAGCCAAGCCCTTAAATACGGAGCGTCCCTTTGCCGCGCTGGCAGCAATAAATAATATGGGAAATTCATCCATTGCCTCTGCGACCCAGTCAGTTGGCACGTCGATTCCAATTAGTTCCGTGCCTCTTACTTCAATATCTGCTGTTGGTTCATAATCTGAGCTTTGATTCAAAATCTGAATATCCGCCCCCATTCTCTGTAATATTTTCAAGATGCCACATCGCGTCGGGTTAATACCAACATTTTTAAGCAAAATATGAGAACCCGGTGTCATAGCCGCGCCTACCATAAAAAATGCAGCCGATGAAATATCATTCGGGATTACAATTTTTTGGGCTTGTAATCTTGAAGGGGTCAATAACACTTGGCTAGTATTTGCCGAAAAATCATTCTCAAATTGACAGCTTCCAGGCTCACCCATGTACTGCAACAGCCTTTCTGTGTGATCTCGGGTGATTTTATCGGTAAATAATGATGTGGGTTCTTTTGCATACAATCCTGCCAATAGCAAGCAAGATTTAATTTGAGCGGATGGAATAGGTAATTTATAATTTATGCCTGTCAGATGGCCTTCTCTCCCTCGCCCAATAATTTTGAGCGGCGGATACTGCTCGTCGCCTCGAACCTCACCTTGAATATTCGCCCCCATTTGAAGCAATGGCTCAATAATTCTATTCATGGGTCTATTGTTTAAATGCAGATCACCATATAGTACGCTGTCGAAATTTTGCCCAACAAGCAATCCGCTCATCAACCGAATACCCGTACCTGCATTACCAAAATCTAAAGTCTTATTTTTAGCATCCGTAGGCGCTTGCAAACCCCATAAGCCCTTGCCCTCCACGCGAACCAGATTACCTTCTTGTTTTATAGCCACACCTAATTGTTGCAGAACCAAAATGGTATGCAAACAATCTTCTGAAGCTAAAAAGTTGTGAACCTCTGTGGTGCCTTCTGCTATAGCACCTAGCATCACAGCACGATGGGAAATAGACTTATCACCAGGGACATTAATCTCGCCTAAGATTTTATGTACTGGCTCTGCAATGAGTTTCATTTTAATTGATTATTTTTTTCAAATTTTTGCATAAAACCCACTAATTTAAGCACTCCTGCTTGTGGCATAGCATTATACATACTGGCTCTACAGCCCCCAACAGACCGATGCCCTTTCAAAGCCATTAAGCCCTGTTGCAAAGCCTCAGTTATAAATTTTTCTTCTAATGCCGGTGTAGATAAAGAAAAAGGCACATTCATTCTAGAGCGTGCTTCTGGCAACACATTATTTTGATAAAAATCGCTATTATCTATCGTGCGATAAAGCAGGTTTGAGCGTTCTGCTGCATTTTGCTCAAATGCCCTCAAACCACCGTTTTCTTTTACCCATTCTAAAATCAAACCCAACACATAAATCGCAAAAACAGAAGGTGTATTATATAACGACGCTTTTTGAGCCATGATTTCATAATTTAAAACCGACGGCGTCAACGGATGCGCTTGCCCCAATAATGATTTTCGAACAATGACTAAAGTCACCCCTGCGATGCCTAAATTCTTTTGGGCACTGGCATAAATTAAATCATGTTGCTCAAAATCAATTTCTTTGGTTAAAATACTGGATGTCATATCGGCAATCAAACCCAAACGGCTTGCGGGCGGTTTGAAAAACTCAATACCATGTATGGTTTCATTATCTGTATAATATAAATACTTGGCATCTAGCTGAATATCTGATTCTGAAAATGGCGCAATGGTTGTATAGCCGTTTTGTTCACTATGGCTGACAATATGACAATCCGCATATTTTAGCGCCTCATGATAGGCCTCATTAGACCAATGTCCGGTAATCAAAAAATTCACGGTAGATTGTGGGTGAAATAAATTCAAACCTACAGCAGAAAATTGCATACGTGCACCACCATGCATAAATAGTATACAAAAATCATCTGGGATATTTAATAACTGTCTAAGGGAAGCTTCCGCTTGATTTTTGACCGACAAAAAAGGCTTGGAACGATGGCTAACCTCCATAACAGACATGCCATTATGCCAATCTGGAATATCTTGTTTGATTTTTGCGAGTACACTCTGCGGCAAACAAGCCGGCCCAGAACTAAAATTATATATGCCTTCGTGTTGCGTCAAAATACAGTTCCTTGTAGCAAATCAGTAGTCTAAGTTGTCAATAAAGGGTGGAAATTATAGGGATAGTTTTTTGATAAGTGTAGAGAATCTTACTTGTTTTTTTGTTTGCGTAGCAACAATAAATCTTCCCTTGTAAAGGAAAGAGGCGCAAAGCGCGAGAAGGATTTTATAAAATCTCCCTTGCGCTTCGCGCCCCCCTCTTTTACAAAGTGGGAAAAGATTCGCTTCGCTCATCGATTACTACACTACCACTCTAATCCGAAGTATCATCCTCTACTTCAGAGTCAGAACTAGACTCAGAATCAGACTCAGACTCAGAATTAGACTCAGGTTCCACCGCCGAGCTAGAATCTGATGTGTTTTCTACACCACTTCCACTATCTTCATCCACGCTCGCGCTATCTTCTTCTGACTTAGCGCTTTCTAGCTCATCCACTCTTTCAAGGCTAATCAGTTTTTCATCATTTGCCAGATTAATCAGCGTCACACCTTGAGTATTACGCCCAACCAATGAAATCTCAGAGGCGCGAATACGAACCAGTACGCCGCCATTGGTAATCAACATGACTTCATCGTCGTCTTGAACACCGACCGCACCAACAACATGGCCGTTTCTAGGAGATGTTTGAATAGAAATCACACCTTGACCACCACGACCTTTGACAGGAAACTCATCAATACTGGTACGCTTACCAAAGCCATTCTCGGTACAAGTCAAAATGCTTCTATTTTCTTCTACCACAATCATAGATACAACACGTTGACCGCCCTGTAACCTAATACCTCTCACACCTTTGGCAGTACGCCCCATTGCCCGAACTTTTTCTTCATCGAATCGTATGGCTTTACCAACATTGGTGAATAACATGACATCTTTAGCACCATCTGTGATTTCAGCACCGACTAATTCATCTTCTTCTACTAAATCAACAGCAATAATGCCTGAGGATCTTGGTCTGGAAAAATCTAATAAGCTAACTTTCTTCACGGTACCCATTCTTGTTGCCATGAAGACAAAAGCACCTTCGGTATAATCTTGAATCGGCAAAATAGCACTGATTCTCTCATCTGGCGTCAAAGGCAACTGATTAATAATCGGCTTACCGCGCGATTGTCTTGTTCCCAGCGGTAACTCATACACTTTGAGCCAATAGACCTTACCTTTATTGGAGAAACATAAAATCGTATCATGTGTATTCGCAACCAATAACTTCTCTACGAAATCTTCATCCTTCATTTTGGTGGCCGCTTTGCCACGCCCACCACGCCTTTGTGCAGAATAACTATCTAATGGCTGCGTTTTAACATACCCCAAATGAGACAGCGTAACGACCCGTGTTTCTTCCGTAATTAAATCTTCTCGGCATAAATCCAATTTAGATTGTATAATCACCGTTCGACGAGCATCTAAGAAAGCCTCTTGTACCTCACGCAGTTCTTCTTTAACCACATTTAATAAAGTACTAGGGTTGACCAGAATATTCACCAATCGTTTGATTTCTTCAATAATTGCTTCATATTCTTTGAAGATTTTGTCTTGTTCTAAGCCTGTCAAACGATGCAATTTAAGATCTAAAACCGCTTGAGCTTGAGGCAAAGAAAGCCTGTAACCTTCTGGTGATAAACCTAAATGAGAAGATAGCAATTCTGGCTTAGAGAGCTCGTCTCCACCTGCTTTTTTCAGCAACTCTGTGACGCGCCCAGGCACCCAGGTTTTATCTAGTAATTTATCGCGTGCCTCTTGAGGTGATGCAGATGATTTAATTAGTTCAATTACTTCATCCAAATTTGCTAACGCAACACTCCAACCTTCTAAAATATGTGCGCGATCTCTGGCTTTTCTGAGCTCAAAAGCCGTGCGCCTATTCACCACAACTTTACGATGGCGAATAAATTCTTCTAATATGCGTTTGATATTTAATGTGCGCGGCTGCCCATCGACCAAGGCCACCATATTAATCCCAAATACCGTTTCCATTTGAGTTTGAGAAAAGAGATTATTTAAAATTACATCAGAATTTTCATTGCGCTTTAATTCAACCACAATGCGCATACCATCTTTATCAGATTCGTCTCGCAGGCCAGAAATACCTTCCAGCTTTTTATCTTTCACTAGCTCTGCAATTTTTTCTATCAATCGCGATTTATTCACCTGATAGGGAATTTCGGTTACAACGATAGATTCTCTTTGCGTTTTCTCGTTTACTTCTATTTCTGCTTGAGAACGAATATAAATACGCCCTCGTCCAGTTCGATAAGCATCATAAATACCCGCGCAGCCATTAATAATAGCGCCCGTTGGGAAATCAGGCCCCGGGATATGCTTAATCAGCTCATCTATAGTGATTTCTGGATTTTCCATGAGCGCAAAACAACCATCTATCACTTCTTTTAAGTTATGTGGCGGAATATTCGTCGCCATACCAACCGCAATCCCAGAGGAACCATTGGCTAATAGATTGGGAATTCTAGTGGGCAATACATCGGGTGCGAATTCGGTTTCATCGTAGTTTGGTGAAAAATCAACTGTGTCTTTTTCCAAATCTGCCAGCAAAGAGTGGGCAAATTTGGACATCCTGACTTCCGTATAACGCATAGCTGCCGCTGAGTCACCATCAACAGACCCGAAGTTCCCTTGCCCATCGATAAGCATATAGCGTAACGAGAAAGGCTGAGCCATTCGAACAATGGTGTCGTAAACAGCAGAGTCACCATGTGGGTGATACTTACCAATCACATCCCCGACCACACGAGCCGATTTTTTGTAGGCTTTGTTCCAGTCATTATTGAGCTCTGACATGGCAAATAATACCCGTCTATGCACGGGTTTTAGTCCATCGCGTACATCAGGTAAAGCCCGGCCAACGATGACACTCATGGCATAATCCAAGTAGGATTGCTTGAGTTCATCTTCTA
Source organism: Uncultured Candidatus Berkiella sp. (assembly GCA_964633725.1). Classification (GTDB taxonomy): domain Bacteria; phylum Pseudomonadota; class Gammaproteobacteria; order Berkiellales; family Berkiellaceae; genus Berkiella_A. Next base: position 59,512 of record CAZWHY010000009.1, on the reverse strand, counting down.
TATTGACGACGTGGATTTCTTTTGCGAGCTCTGTCACTAACTGGCTCCTTTGTTTGAAAGCAAACTGTTAATTTGAAAATCCCCGAGATCTTTATTTTAAGATCCATAGAGACTAATATGTTGCGACATTTTACCATAGCTTGAGCCATTACGTACGATATCCCCACGTTTAAAAGCTCTGATTTGAGCTAATAATCGGCTACAATGGAGGATATACTCAATAAACTAATTCATCTAACATATATGCAAGAACTAACACAGAACCCTAATAATCACACCAACATGGATCCAGCTGAGATCGCACAATTCTCTCGACAAGCAGAGCAATGGTGGGATCCCAAAGGTCCAATGAAAATGCTGCATACAATCAACCCTATCCGTATGGCATTTATACTCGACCAAACAGAACTATCTGGAAAAAAAGTATTAGATATTGGATGCGGCGCGGGCATCTTAACAGAAGCTTTAGCAATACAAGGCGCAGATGCCTTAGGCATAGATATGTCTGATGCCGCGATACAAGCCGCTAAAAAGCACGCCCAGCACTTAGAGACCCAACCTGAGTATCAAACCATAAGCGCAGAAGCTTTGGCCGATGCGCAACCCAAAAGCTTTGATGTGATTACTTGCTTAGAATGCTTAGAGCACGTACCTGATCCAATGGCAATTTTAGATGCTTGCCAAAAATTGCTCAAACCCAATGGTTTATTATTGTTATCCACCTTAAATAGAAACGCAAAGTCCTACATCCATGCAATTTTGGGGGCTGAGTATATATTAAATATGATACCCAAAGGCACACATCAATATGCTCGTTTCATTAAGCCTAGCGAGCTAACTCGGTGGGCTCGTACTTGCGGCTTTCATTTACAAAAATTATCTGGCATAAAATATCATCCTATTACCAAAAACTTTAACTTAACCTCAGATGTTTCAGTAAACTATTTGGCTTGTTATACAAAAGGATAGTCATGAAATCACAAAAATTTGAAACCATATTATTTGATTTAGATGGCACTATATTAGACACAGCGCCAGAGTTTCAATATTGTATGAATATTTTACTGAGCGAGCATCAAAAACAAGCGATACAGCCAGAAATTTTTAGAAGCACTATTTCACTTGGTGCCAAAGAAATGGTTCGCCAGGCATTCCAGCTAGCACATGATGACAAAAATTTGGATTCGTTATTGGGCGATTTTTTGGAATTATATGTGAATCATTTGGGACAAAAAACTGTATTTTTCCCAGAAATGGATAAAGTAATTCAGAACTTACAGCAACAAAATATCGCCTGGGGTATTATTACCAACAAATCACACCGCTATGCCGATCCTTTAATTGCCATGTTCCCACTGTTACAACAAGCTGGCTGCTTGGTCTGTGGCGACACTCTATCAACTCAAAAACCTGATAGCGCACCTCTGCTCCACGGCTTGAAAACTTTAAAAACACCTAACCACACTGCCCTATATATAGGCGATGCTAAAACAGATGTACAAGCCAGCAAAAATGCCGGTACAAAAAGCATGGTCGCTGAGTATGGTTACATTCCTCAAAATGAAAATACCGCACATTGGAATGCTGACTTTTATATACAAAACCCAGAGTTATTATTAAAGTTTTTTTAATTTGTTCTAACCAAATTTTTACAATTTGGTTTTTTTGAAAATTATTTTAACTTTATCATTTACTTAACCTCTTCTTTTTGGGTAGAATGTGCGTGTTACAACAAGTAACACACTCTCGGGGTGCGTATGAATACGCTGAGACAATATTATTTATTGGACCCGCCGAACCTGCTCTGATTAACGTCTGCGAAGGGAAGAGATATGTTAAAAACATCTTATCTACTAGAAAAGAACCACTTTGGTTCTCAATTATTTTCTGCTAATCACCCAATATTATATTGCTTACGATTGTTGTATGGGCATTTGAAAATTCCTCTGCCATGGTATAGCCCATAGGCGCTCTCCCACAAAATAATTTTTGAATTTTTTAGAATATTACTATTAAAATATCTTCAAATTTAGGAGAGGCTTATGCACGTGCCACTATTATTAAACTGGTATTTAAATCCATACCATACGCCCATTGTTGTTGCACAAAAAATGGGATTTTATCAAGAACAAGATATAGATTTAGCCTTATTAGAACCACACAACCCAACAGATGTGACAAAAATTGTAGGCCGTGGTGAAGTCAAGCTTGGGCTAAAGGCCATGATCCACTGTTTTGCCGCACGAGACAGAGGCTATCCAATACAATCTATAGGGACTTTATTTGATGAGCCGCCCACTGGGTTTATTTCGTTAAAACGCAATAATATACAAACACTAGAGGACATCAAAGGAAAATGTATTGGCTATATTGGTGAATTTGGCAAGATAATGATTGATCAATTAGCCAAAGAATCCGGTATCCAAACCAGTGAATATACTACGAAACGCATTGGAATGGATGCCGCTAAAGCCATCGTTGATGGAAAAGTGGATATGGCAATTGGTTTATCTTGTTTTCAACAACTAGAAGTCGAATCATATGGCGAAGAAAGTAATTTTTTGAGAATTGACCAATTGGCTGATTTAGGCTGCTGCTGTTTTTGTTCCATTCTTTTTATTGCACATGAGTCTCTGTTACAAACTGAACAAACCATGTTAAAACGGTTTATGCAGGCAACATTACAAGGTATGCAATACACACGAGAAAACCCACAACAAGCTTTTGAACTTTTAATCTCAGCAAAGCCCAATCTAAATACCCCTTTGTTTAAAAATATTTTTTATCACTGCTTACCATTTTTCTCAAGAGATTTGTTAAATGTTGATAGAGATTGGCAAAAAGTTTCATGCTATGCCAAAAGATTAAACATATTATCAGAGCAAACAGATTACAAAACTTGCTTTACCAATCAATTTATTCCCGCACCTGTGCCATGTGAAGCTGCGTAATACTAGGAGAAATTATGTTTTCAAAGATTGATGAAAAAACCATTAGCCGCGCTATTATTCATGAATACTTTCAGCATTTAGACGATGCAGTGGAATCCGATGTTTTAATTGCAGGTGCAGGGCCTGCCGGCCTAGTCTCCGGTAGGATTTTAGCCAATGCAGGATACAGAGTTACCATTATAGAAAGAAATAATTACTTAGGCGGCGGCATGTGGATAGGCGGCTATCTCATGAATAAAGTCACCTTCAGAGCGCCTGCTAATAGAATACTAGATGAACTCAACATTCCATATAAAACAGTTCAACCAGGTTTATATGTAGCGGATTCACCTTATTTTGCCTCTGGGTTAATCCGAGGAGCTTGTGAAGCGGGTGTAAAATTCTTAAATATGACGATTGTGGAAGATGTCATGATTAAAAACAAGCAGCTCACTGGTTTGGTCATTAATTGGACGCCTGTCACCACATTACCCAAACTCATTACCTGTTTAGATCCTATTATTATTGAAGGCAAGATTACCATTGATGCCACAGGACATGATGCCAAAATTTGTAGACTACTTGAAAAACGTAATTTATTAAAGACACTTGGAATGGGGCCACTGTGGATAGAAGGCTCGGAACAGGCCATTGTAGAGCGTACTAAGCAAGTCTTCCCTAACCTTGTGATCGCTGGAATGGCGGTTTCAGAAAAAGAAGGCGTGCCACGTATGGGGCCTACTTTTGGTGGCATGCTACTATCCGGAGAAAAGGCTGGACATGAAGTACTCAAACTTCTTAAACAACTGGAGGACACACCTGACCCAGCCTTGGCAACTGAGCATTAAAATGGCATTACAACCAAGAATCAATTATATTATCGACGCCAATATTAATCGTTTTAAGGAAGGCGCTAGGGTATTGGAAGATATTGCTCGTTTTGTTTTACAAGACGAGCCCTTATTTGCAAAAATAAAAAAACTAAAGCACAGTCTCAAAATAGAGAGCATTTGCAGGGAAACCAATACTGATATTGGTGGGCCACAATTTATAGAAAATAATATACGCGCTAATCTAATAGACATTACACATGCCAACGCTATCCGCATGCAAGAAGCCGCTCGTACACTAGAAGAGCTAAAGAACCAAGCAATATATAAAAAATTAAGATTTGAAGCATATGATATTCACCATCTTATAATAGAAAAACTGAAAAAACACTTACAGCATGACAAATTAATGGGCATTTATGCTATTTGCAATCCACTATTACATTCTTTTGATAAAATAGAAAAAATTATTGTGAAAAATAATATAAAAATCTGCCAACTTCGAATCAAAAATCAAAATAAATTAGAAACATTAAAATTAGCGCAAACGCTAAACGCTATCTGTAAAAATTACAACTGCTTGCTCATCATTAATGATTACCTCGACATTGCTTTGGCTTACGGGGATGGCGTGCATTTGGGACAAAATGACTTTCCAGTAGAGGAAACCAGAAAAATAGTGCCAGAGCACTTTATTATTGGGGCAACCTGCCACTCAACTGAAGCCGCATTAGTCGCCGAGCAAGCTGGTGCATCGTACATTTCTGTTGGATGTCTATATGACAGCCAAACAAAAACCGATACTGTTGCCACATCTCTTGAAACATTAAAATCTATTATCAAAGTCGTTTCAATACCTGTATGTGGTATTGGCGGCATTAATCAATCCAACATAAACTTTGTATTAGATACCGGTGTTGATATGATTGCTATTTCTCAAGGTGTATTTAATCGCGAAAAAATCTAAGCGCTATACGTAAAAGCTAGCATCTTTAGACGAGCCTGCATCAGCTCAGAGATAGCCTATTTAATAATCAAATATCAAAATCATAAAATTGTGGTACATGCTCAATTGCAACATCTTGAACAGATTGTGGAACCACATAACACTCAAGCGGCGCCTGGATAACTTCTTGTATAGGCGGTTCGATATTAACATCCTCTACAAATAGCCAAGATAATGCACATCTAATCATTGAAATTATTTCAGACCGTATAGATAATTCATTATTAATCATCTGAAGCCCTCCCTGCTCTTGATTGGTATAATAATCAGACGGATTATAGTGCGTAATATCGCCAAAAGCCTCATCAGGCGCAAAAAAACCACCATCGAGTTTATGTGGCAAACCAATAATACGAGCAATATCGTCTGCCATCATCATATAAACATCTTGAAAACAATCGTCTGACTCTGCAAATATAGTTTGTTTAATAAAATTGATATCAATCAGCTCAGGTGATATATCATTGTATAATTGATAACCCGCTTGTTGTATCCAATCCCCTTCAGAATAACCAATATTAGCTGTGATTTTAATATGCTCTTCCGATGACACATTCTCCATCAACTTGTCCTGCAAGAGCTGCGCTGTATCATAATTTGAACCAGGTGCATTAAAGGTTGTACACTCTATACTGCTGACATTGCTGAAACTATTGTTTTCCAAATGATCACTTAACAGATAAATTAGAAGATTATTTGCATCTGCCCCACCCAAGCTATGACCTGTGATTTCTAACGTGACATTTTCAAGATCATAAATACTGTCTTTAATGGCCTCTAAAAGCTTGGGATGCTCTTTTTTAAATTCTGCGTAACCAGCGCCTAAAGGATCTAAAACACGATAACCAGACAAACTATCGTATACGCCAGTAAAACAAATTTTTACATGCGTATTATCAGTATTTTGGGAAACACAAATATAACAATCTAAGCCTTTATGCTCAGTCTCTACTGCTATGACATGGTGGACTTCCCAAGTACCTGCAGAAGTAAATAATGGAATCTCTACGTTATGCTTAAATTGGCCAGAATCCACAAGCTCGCTAAATTCATAAGCCTTATTGGCAATGTAAGCGTTCGACGCAAATTTATTTCGAATTTCAGCACTGATATAAGACTGCATATACATCACATCACTTAAGTTAGAAACTGAATCAACATTACTACATGCAAACTTTTACGTCAAAATTGTTATTTAACAAACTTAATTTGGTAATCTTTTAATAGAGGGGGAGAGAGAAAGCTAAAGCAAGGACCTTGCTCTAGCTCTTAAATATAGACTATGCACTATATTTCGCTTGTAGAAAGTAAAAATTAGCATCTTTAGACGGGCCAGTATCAGCAACATATTGTCCTGTAAAAAAGTGACTATAACCACCTACAACAGAAAACTTCTTATTGCAAAATACATACTGTAAAGTAAAATCTAACTCACTACCCACATGGGATGAAACAGGCATATTCACATCGGCTCTTCTCACTGTGCCCAACCCTGCGTTGTACCAAGAATCATATTTTTTGGCCAACCAAAATTCTTCGTAAGCTACGCGCAATTTCCCACCAAATAAAAAAGGGGCTTTTACACTGGCTTGGAAGTTGTGAATATTTTGCAAAGCGAACAAATCCATATAGCCATAATATGCATGATTCAGAGGATACAAGTTATCAAATGTTTTATGTTTATCGCTATTACCATTGTCTCCTGATGCAAAATTATAAACGAACCCTACTTTGTACTCTGATATTGGAATATCCACCCCTAGGTTTAACATATAGGCAGTATGATTTTTGTCACCATATTCACCAACCTGAACGGCGCCTTGTATATTAGTTTCAACTTGTTGACACTTACCCAAATAATGAACACCAAAAGTATGCGTGTTATCTGATAGCTCACTATTGTGTCTATAGAACCAATAAGCCCTAATTTCACTGTTCTCTAACGAAACTTTATCAACTGCATAAATACCATGAAAATCACTATCCGCATATCGTTTATTTACTTTTGCCCAATCATTTAAATGACGTGGATCAACCGTCACAAACCGACTGACAAAAAAGTCATATTGGCGCGTTGACTCATCGCCCAAAGTCAAACGAGCCGCATCAAATACACGAGCCGTATTCACCCACTCTAGTGAAGCCACCAAACGCAAATCACCAAAGTTAAACTTTTGTCGTCCGACACGTAATTTCCCGCCATCGAAGGCATAATCTATATAAGCACGATGTATATCAAGCGAGTCAGCGTAAATATTGGGCGTCGCACGCTTATTAATAGAAGGCACTTCTTGTATTTTTGCCCCATTAATTTGAGCATGTTGCAGTTCTACCAAAGCACTCAACGCATCGCTAATTTGCAACTCGGCGTTAAGGCGCAACTGAGTTAGTAAATAACTTTGATTAGAATGCCTAAAATTAAAGTCTTCCTTGTATTCATATCGCTCACGAATAGAAGCCCCTACTTTAAGATTGTCAGAAATATCTATACACCAGCCACTTGGAGAAAAGAAAGTCCCCATCATCAACAAAGGCAGACCATATTTAATGCGATTGATAATCATTTTAATTGTTTTCCATTTGTGACTCAGCCCATTCCTTATCCCATAATAACAGGCTTTAGGGCATTCTAAAATATGTTCGTTCCTAACAAATTTTTTCACACGCCAATTCAACTTGCAATGAAACCATCATCTCATTATCGCCTGAATTAATTTTCCTTGATATGCCTTCTTTTGATATGCCTTTTCCTTGTGTTAACAGTAATAATTCACATTTAGAAACCAAAAGTGTCAAACTAGAAGCTAACATCTTTAGTTCCATTTGTTCTAGACTATCATCTATTAATATCGAAAAAGACAACGCACACTGCTCGGCAACAACTAGTTTCTCTGAAATACAATTTGTTTGAGTCAAACGATTAAGCTCAGCTTGCGACAACCTAAACCTAATTCTATTTGGATCAATTCGTAATTTCATATAGCCCCTAATGTTTTCCACTGCTCAATTGTATTAATATTTTCAAAACAAGATAATGATTTTGTCTTGACATCTATAATCTGAGCATTTAATTGATTAATGAAATAATGAATAGCATGATGCTTTTTATTGGATGAATCGCATAACATTTCTAAAATTTCAACTGCACGATTTGATACTTTCAGTAATAAAGGTAATGGGTAATCTTTAAATACAGACACATCAGATTCTTCATTCTGAAGTTGATTATTGATTAATTCCAATAATATTTTATGAGATAATAATGGCATATCAACAGGCATAAAAACAACGCCAGTCTGTTTGTTAATATTCTTAGTATTTAGTGATTTTACGACAGAATAAATACCACCCAGCGGCCCCATTCTTTGGGTTTGATCTATAATACAAGCATATTCTAAGTATTGCCCAGATACATATATTTTCTCAATCCCACAAGACTGTAATCTATGAACCGCGTGATCTAATAGTGTACTACCGTTGTATTGCATTAACGCTTTATCTTGCCCCATTCTAGAAGATAAACCACCCGCTAGTACAACGCCAATTATATTATGTGTCATCGCTTTAGGCATGTTGGCACAATGCATGTCCTTTGACCCAATCACTGCTGCCGTCTATATAATGTTCTTGTTTCCAAATGGGTGCTTTTACTTTTAACTGCTCGATAATAAAACTAGAAGCACATATGGCCTCTTTACGATGCCTAGAACTTGTACCAATTAACACACTGGCCTGCCCCACTTCTAGCCGCCCCATAAAGTGAGCAATATATATTTGCAAATTTTCATCCCATTTAGTTTGTGCTTCTAATGCAATATTTTGCAATATATTTTCGGCAAGCTCAACCTGAACATCATAGCTAATACCCACAACTTTTCGCCCCATATTAAAATCCCTGACGGTGCCAATGAAAGTTGATATAGCACCATGCGCTGCAAGAGAAATATGCTGATACATCGAATCGATACTAAGCGTTGATTCAGAAATGTTGACTTTGATACGACTCATTGATTATCCACCACAAACTGGAGGCAAAATAGATAACACATCATTTTCTTGTATCACCTCATCATTAGCGAGTATTTTGCCATTTCTGGCAAATGCACTACTCATGATGAGTTCATGACTATTTAGCTTATTTTTAAAGTAATCAGACACGGCAGTTCTTAGGTTTTCCAAAATACAATCTAAAGGCACATTGACTGTCACCTGCGATGTTTTAGAATATTGTCGAAAAGCGCCGAACAGTTGTAGTTTGATTGTTTTTCTCTTGGCTGTTTCTATCATTTTTTTGTACTTTTATTTGAGTTTGAATTGGAAGTTGATCGGAAATAGCAAACAAAGCATTAGGCATACATGGATATATTTTGAGACGTTCACCAACTGTATACGCTTTTGCCCCCATATCTGCCACGGCCCATGCGTTGGCATTTAATACAGAGCTGACCTTAAACGATTCTTGCCCTGTCAAAACATTTACTTTAAGACAACCTGACGGGTCAAATATAACTTTGGATTTTAGAAAGTCAACGCGCTCAAGATTTTTATTAAAATCATGCTCTATAACCCCATAAAGTGGCTGCTCTTGGCTTAAACCTTGTAAAGCTCTAATCAATGGATAAACAAAGAACCGAAAGCCAACAGCAACAGCCATAGGATTACCAGGCAAACCAAAAAAGTGGGTGCCATTTTTGAGTTGAGCATAAAGAATAGGCTTGCCTGGTTTTATATTGACTCGATGAAAAATAATATTCGCATTACAGGATTTTAATGCCTCAGGAATAAAATCCCACCGCCCTTTTGATACAGCGCCAGTTGAAAGCATAATATTAATACTGCCATCATTGTCTATTTCTTTTAATTTTGCTTTAAATAAGTCACAATCATCCGGCATGCTCCCATAATCATGCGCACTAAGCGCCAGCTCCGACAACATGCTTTTCAAAAATGGTCCATTACAATCACGAATCATGCCATTTTTAAGTTCTTTTTGGCTCGCAGACACTAGTTCTTTTCCGGTCGTGACGATCCCAACCTTAGGATGAGCATAAGTTAGCACCTTTGTCATACCCAATGTACTAAGCGCCATAATAGTATTAGGCTTAATCATATCTCCAGAAAAACACACTTTGTCATTAATTTGGAAGTCTTGCCCTTTGTCTCTAATATTATTTTTAAGCGGTATTGCTTTGTTGATTAATATATTACCCAGTAGATCGAGCTCAATATCCTCAATTTTAACGACACCATCAAACCCCACAGGAATAGGCGCACCCGTCATAATTTCTACCGCCATACCTGTTTTACCACATAAGTTCAGGCTATCATCTCCTGCGGCTACTTGACCTGTTATTTTTAATTTAACAGGCGATTGTGCAGTTGCATTGGCAATATCTTTACAAACAACAGCATAACCATCCATTGCAGCGTTATCAAAAGAAGGGACCATTTGTTTTGAAATAATATCTTCCGCTAAAATAAAACCTAAGCTCTCTTGTAGCGCTGTTTGGGTTGCTGCCAGCGGTTTTACATCTTTAATCAAAAAATCTAATGCTTGTTGATATGAAATCATTTTAATCTCTTTATGCTTCAGCTTTTATCCACGATTTTCAAAGCATGGGGCAAAATATCCATTAATATGGGCAGACACTGTTCAATCGCTTTGGGATTGCCGGGTAAAGAAATAATCAGTGTATTTTGATAAATACAAGCAACACTTCGACTCAAATAAGAATAAGGCGTATAAAATGCACCCACGGCTCGAAGTAGCTCCCCAATGCCTGGAATATCTTTTTGGGATATTTTATTAATCACTTCTGGTGTAACATCTTTTTCCGCTATACCCGTTCCCCCTGTCAATAAAATGAGCTTGGGAGAATACGTAGTCATAATTTCATCTATATATTGGATAATAGCGTCCTGAACATCTGCAACAATACCGTAACTGGAAACCTCTGCGCCCAATGCGGCCACCATCGCTTTCAGTTTAACACCAGACTTATCTTCATAAATGCCTTGGCTGGCCCTATCACTCACCGTGATAATGCTTGTTTTAACAGCATTCAATGATGGTTCGTCTTCAATATGAATAAAATCTAATATTTTTTGCGGCACCCCCTTGGGATGTAACCACAGACCACTTTTACCGCCTTCTTTGACCAAGAGCCGAACTTCTGTAATGGCTAATGCAGGTTCAACATTTTTGGTAATATCATAAATGGCTAATAATGCAGAATGGACAGCAGCTAAAGCCTCCATTTCAACCCCTGTTTTAGCGGTCGCACAAACAATGGCATAAACAGTCACCGACTGATCATCGTCTAATAATTCTGTTTGTATTAATACTTGTTCTAGTTCTATGGGGTGACACAAAGTAAGCTGGTCACATACTTTTTTGGCACCATTTATCCCGGCAATCTCTGCCAATAATAAAGGATCACCTTTGGGCATTGCTTTTTCTTTGATAAGCTCAAATGCTTTTTTGCCTACCTGAATATTACCAAAAGCAATAGCCCGCCTAATTGTAGGCCGTTTTTTACTCACATTAATCATCTGATACTCAGATGAGGCACCTTCAAAATTATACTTATCTGTATTTTTTTTAATATTATTTTTATGCATTATTTATCCACCAATTGTTGCTAAATGTTGCGTGATGCCATAATTACCTTCATGTAAAAAATGAGTGCTTTTTTTGAGCTGCAATCTTTCCTGTATGATTTTCTTTAATTCTGCCAATTGATAATCATATTGTAAGTATTCCCGCAAAGATGATGTTGAATCACCAAATAAACAAAGATGGATATCACCGACTGAGCTAACCCGAAGCCTGTTGCAAGTCTGACAAAAATCTTTTGCGTATGGCATTATCAGGCCAATTTTCCCTAAATAGTTTTCATGCGAAAAAGTAATGGCTGGCCCATCATCTTTCGCTCTAGATATAATGTGCCAACCTTCTTCTAACAATTTATTGTAGATCTGCTTTGCAGATAAATGGTTTTGTCCAAAGTAAATAGTGTTATCTGCGGTTTGCATCAGTTCAATATACCGAACCGTAATATCTTGATGCTTAATCCAGTTCAAATAACTATCTAGTTCATTCGCATTAAATGACTTTAATAGAACCGCATTTATTTTTACAGGTATGCCTACAGCTTGAGCTTGCTGGATACCCGCCAAAACAGAACTTAATTTATCATGGCCTGTTATTTTATGAAATAATACTGGATTCAGGCTATCAACACTGACATTCAATCCTTTGATGCCTTTTCGAGCCAAGTCATTCGCTTGCTTACTCAGCTTATACCCATTGGTCGTACAGACAACTTTATCAATCCCTTCTATTGCGCTTGCCATGGATACAATATCTAGGAAATCCTTTCTTAAACTAGGTTCCCCCCCAGTAATACGAACCTTAGATATGCCCAACTGCGCAAACGCACGTAGTAAACGCTCAATTTCATTCAAATTTAGATAATTTTTTTTCTTGCCGGTATTACCATTAGGCAAACAATAATTACATCTAAAATTGCATAGATCTATTACTGACAACCTAAGGTAATTAAATTTCCGGCTATATTGATCAATTAATTCTGTCATATTATTTTACTACTTTTCCCTCTAGCTCAGGTAAATAGGAAGGCGCCCGCAATGATGGATATTTTTTCTTGTCCATCCGAAGAATGGTAAAGTGCATCCATGTCAAAGCAATACTAATTAGAACAAATAACAACATAAAGCAACTAGTCCATATACCAATTAAATCATTCATGATGCCAAATGAAATAGGTAAAATAAAGCCACCCAATCCACCAATTAATCCTACAATCCCGCCCACAGAACCAACATGGTCTGGATAGTACACAGGAATATGTTTAAATACAGCCGCTTTGCCTAGTGACATAAAGAAGCCTAGTATAATTGTCAAAATAACAAAAGGCACTAAACTAATTTTAAAACCGAATCTAATCTCACCTTCTATACCTTGCACAACATACTCTGTAGCAGGATAGGATAAAATAAAGCAACAAATCACACAAGCAATGAATGTCCAATACATCACTCTGCGAGCCCCCCATTTATCTGACATCCATCCACCCAATGCCCTAAATATACTGCCTGGCATCGCATAACAAGCACTGAGCATACCTGCCACTTGAATTTCAAGTCCATATACCCCCATATAGTATCTAGGCAACCACAATGCTAATGCGACATAAGCGCCAAAAACAAAGAAATAGTACAAAGCAAAACGCCATACTTGTAAATTTTTTAATGGCTTGAGCTGTTCACTCATAGAGGGCGCCTTGGCACCTGTTTGCTTTCGAGCCTGAATAACCGGATCATTTTTTGTGACTAAGAAAAATAAAATCGCCATACCCAATAAAATGCCAGCATACACTTTGGCAACACCTTGCCAGCCTAACGCGACCAATAACATAGGCGCAACAAAGTTCGTCAAAGCAGCCCCAACATTCCCCATGCCAAAAATGCCTAACGCAGTACCTTGCTTTTCTTTGGGGTACCACTTTGAAACATAGGCAATACCAACCGCAAAACTACCGCCTGCTAAACCAACCCCTAACGCGCCCAATAAAAACATAGGGTACGTTGTTGCAAAGGTCAGTACATAAGTAGCACAAGCCGTAGCGACCATCACAAAAGTAAACACCAAACGGCCACCAAACTGATCGGCCCATATCCCTAGAATTAATCGGCTTAAAGAACCCGTCAATATAGGTGTCGCAATTAAAATACCAAATTGCGTATCATTTAACCCAAGGTTTTGCTTGATTTGTATACCAATAATAGAAAAAATAGTCCAAACAGCAAAACAAGCCGTAAAAGCAATAGTGGATGCTACAAGCGCTCGATGACTTTGATGGGCTTCCGGCCTATTCGCTGATAACGTTGTCATGGTATATCCTTATACGCGTTTTCTGACAATTTGGTACCCTGTTCGTAATAAGTAACCATATGGAAAACTTAAAATGTGTACTAACCTGGTAAATGGAAAAACAAGAAATATTGTTAAACCTAAAAATATATGCATTTTAAAAATCAAATGTTCATTGAGCAAAAAGCTTGCGGCATCCGATTTGAAAATCACAATATGCTGAGCCCAATGCGCTAAATGAACCATACTGCTACCATCCATATGCTGCGCTGAAAAATAAATTGATATTAAACCTAATATAAGCTGAACATATAAAATTACTAAAATTAATATATCACCTATGCTACTGGTGGCCCTCACTCTGGCATCAAATAATCTACGAACCAATAATATACTCAACCCCACAAAACATAGTGAGCCAAACACCCCCCCTGCCACCATAGCCAATAATTGCTTAGTTGGCACAGATACAAAAGGCGTATATATTTGAGAGGGTGTCAACAATCCAAACAAATGCCCAAAAAAGAGCAAAATAATACCCGCATGAAATAGTGTACTTCCAAACTTTATCCCTTTATTTTGTAATAGCTGACTAGAACCTGTTTTCCAACTATAAGGATTATGCTCATATCGCATCATACTTCCAACAATGCAAACAATTATAGCGAAATAAGGGTAGTACCCAAAAAGCAAACTATTTAGGTAATCATTCATTTTGCTTCCTCTACTCTATTTTCTTTGATTTTAATTGGTTTAAATGCGGGCTGTTCAACCCATCGCTTATCAATATTTTCAGGCTGTTCTTCTATTTTCTTATACTGTTTCAAAGCTTCGAAAATCATTTTTTTATCTGGTTTTTGAGCTGAAAAATCACCTATAATTCCAAAAAGCACCGAATAGCTATTGTTTCTCAATTTTAATCTCTCAAAAATAGCCGCAATGACATTAATAGGATCACCCAGCATCTCAGAAGCCTGAGCCATTGGTAATAAAGATAAAAACTCTAAGAACAATGGTAAATAATCAGGTAGCTCATTAGAATTGACCATCAAACCATGCGTATGATATAAATCAACCAAATCAACCATTGCTTGACCACGATCTCTAGAATCCCCGTGAATGTGCTCAAATAAGTGTAATGACAATGATGGAATACGATCAAATAAACTAACATAATTTTCTTGTAATTCAAGAACAGAATGTGACTTTAAATATACAATAAAACAACCTATTTGCTCAGATTGCACTTTGGACAAAAGATTTTCTTGCTTAATGCTTTCTATTATTGTATCCAATTCATCTAACCACGCTTGCTCTGGGTACATAAGCAACAGCGATAGTATTTTAAATATCTTCGTTTTCATTTAATATTTTTCCAGCAAATAGATTTTTAGGTTTGTGCATAACAGTGATATTAATCTTTTCCGAATCAGTACTACCAGTACAAAATCCCATACCTGCTTTTAAAGCAAATGCATTTTCCACAGAGACCTCTCTTTTAGAGGTTGGGATAACATACCTATCTTCATAGTTTGCAATCGCCAAATAACGATACATTTCATTGACCTCTTGTAGATTTGAATCAATTTCTTTTAAAATATCAAGATTTTCTGCCTCATCAACATGTCGTGTACGCATAAAGGCACGCATGCCCAATAATTTTTTAAGCGCATACACAATGGGCTCTACTTTACCAGCGGTTAACATATTCGCAAGATATTGATTAGGAATACGCAAAGACTCTACATCTGGAATCAAGCTTTTGGTTGCAATATTTTTTTGTTGTGCATTTTTCTCAATAGGGCTTAATGGCGGAATGTACCAAACCATCGGTAAGGTTCGATATTCCGGATGCAAAGGGAAAGCAATTTTCCATTCTTTAATCATTTTGTAAACAGGGGATAATTTAGCCGCTTCTAACCAATCATGCGGTATACCTTGTTTCAGCGCATTTTCAATCACTTCCGGATCATTCGGATCTAAAAATATCTTCATTTGTGCTTCATAGAGATCTTCGGGATCTTTAACAGAAGCCATCGCTTCTATTGCGTCCGCATCATAAAGCATCACACCTAAATATCGAATACGCCCGACACAAGTTTCTGAACACACCGTGGGCTGTCCTGATTCTATTCTGGGATAGCAAAAAGTACACTTTTCTGATTTGCCTGATTTCCAATTGTAATATATTTTTTTGTAGGGGCAACCACTGACACACATACGCCATCCCCGACACTTGTTTTGATCAATCAGCACGATGCCATCTTCTTCGCGCTTATAGATAGCACCAGAAGGACAGACAGCCACACAAGTGGGATTTAAACAATGCTCACATAATCTCGGCAAGTACATCATGAATGAATTTTCAAACTCACCATAGATCTCTTTTTGTACTTTCTCAAAATTGACATCCTTGCTACGATGCACATACTCGCCGCCCATAATTTCTTCCCAGTTAGGCCCCCAATTAATCTTACTCATCACTTTGCCTGTTATCAGTGATTTTGGTCTAGCTGTGGGAGGGGTTACTGAGTGTTTAGCTTGTTGTAAATGTTCATAATCAAAGGTATAAGGCTCATAATAATCATCGATTTGGGGCAAATCCGGATTAGCAAACAAATTAAATAAAATCTTTAGCTTGCCCCCTATCTTTGGTACAAGCTTGCCATTATTTTTAATTTCCCAACCACCATTCCATTTTATTTGATTCTCCCAGTCTTTGGGATAGCCAATACCTGGTTTGGTTTCAACATTATTAAACCAAGCATATTCTATGCCTTCTCTTGATGTCCAAACATTCTTACATGTGACAGAACATGTATGACACCCTATGCACTTATCTAGATTTAATACTTTCCCTATTTGAGCCCGTACTTTCATAGTGCATTATCCTTAATCACTTCAGATTGGGTTTGAGTTTGGGATTCGGTTTGCTTTTCACTTAATTTCCACTCGACATTTTCGAGCTTTCTTAAAATAATAAATTCGTCTCGATTAGAGCCGACCGTACCGTAATAATTAAACCCATAAGATTGTTGCGCATAACCGCCAATCATGTGGGTAGGCTTCATACACGTACGAGTCACTGAGTTATGGATCCCACCACGATGTGTCGTAAATTCACTAATCGGTACGTTCACAATTTTTTCTTGCGCATGATACATCATAATCATCCCTTCAGGCACACGCTGACTGACCACTGTACGAGCCACTAAAGCCCCATTCACGTTATAAGCCTCAATCCAATCATTATCTTTTGCGTCTATTTTTCTAGCATCGATTTCACTAATCCACACGATGGGCCCACCACGACTTAAAGTCAGCATTAACAAATTATCTGTATAAGTACTATGGATCCCCCATTTTTGGTGTGGCGTAATAAAATTTAATACGACCTGCTTGCCCCCATGACCATGCGTGTTAATCACGGGTTGGACTGATTTGGTGTCAATAGGTGGTTTATATACACATAATGTCTCACCAAAAGCCCGCATCCACTCATGATCTTGATACAGTTGTTGCCGCCCCGTTAAGGTGCGCCATGGAATTAATTCATTCACATTGGTATAACCTGCGTTATAGCAAACTTTTTCCGACTCTATACCACTCCAAGTCGGAGAGCTAATAATTTTGCGTGGCTGTGCTTGCAGATCTCTAAACCGTAATTTTTCATCTTCTTTCGGACGTGCCAAATGCGCATGCTCTCGCCCCGTAAACTCGCTTAAGGCTTCCCAAGCTTTCACCGCAACGCTGCCATTTGTTTCGGGCGCTAAAGCTAAAATAACTTCTGTTGCATCGATATCCGTTTCAATTTTGGGCTGCCCAAAACTTACCCCCTCATCTTCAACCCTATAATTTAACTCTTTTAATAGTTCAATTTCTTCTTTTGTATCCCAAGAAATGCCTTTGCCACCATTGCCCAGCTTGGCTAATAGAGGCCCAACAGAAGTGAATTTTTTATAAGTATTGGGATAATCTCTTTCTACTTCTATAATATTAGGCATGGTTTTACCAGGAATCGGTTCGCAATCGCCATTTTTCCAATCAGAGACATGTAAAGCTTGCCCTAATTCATTGGGTGTATCGTGCAATAATGGTAGTAAGACAACGTCTTTTTCAACGCCCAGATGTCCTATGGATAACTCTGAAAATTTAGCACAAATGCCTTTAAAAATATTCCAATCACTTCTAGATTCCCAGACAGGATCTATTGCCGCACTCAATGGATGTATAAATGGATGCATATCAGAAGTATTCAAATCATTTTTTTCATACCAGCTCGCAGTTGGCAACACAATATCTGAATATAAACAAGTTGTTGACATTCTAAAATCTAATGTTACCAATAAATCTAATTTGCCTTCTGGCCCCTTATCTTTCCATTCTACTTCTAATGGCTTTTTCTGCCCCATTTCCCCAAGATCTTTTGCTTTGGAACCATGCTGTGTGCCTAAAAAATGCTTTAGAAAATATTCATGCCCTTTCCCACTGGAACCCAATAAATTTGAGCGCCAAATAAACAAATTACGGGGGAAGTTTTTAGGGTCATCTGGATTCGTACAAGACATCTTCAAAGAACCGCTTTTCAAGTTAGATACAACATAATCTTTAACAGACTGATTGGCTTCTTTCGCTTTTTGACTAATCGTCAGTGGGTTTTCTTCTAACTGCGGTGCCGATGGCAACCATCCCATTCTTTCTGCTTTCACATTACAGTCGATGATAGATAAATCTTGCCATTTTTTAGCATCTTCTAATGGTGATAAAATATCATTCACTTGTAGCTGTTCATAACGCCATTGATTAGAGTGGGCATAAAAAAATGAAGTGCTATTCATGTGTCTTGGTGGACGACTCCAATCTAAACCAAACGCTAAAGGCTGCCAGCCTGTTTGTGGCCTAAGCTTTTCTTGCCCGACATAATGTGCCCAACCACCACCTGATTTACCAATACAGCCACACATCACCAACATATTGATAACCGCACGATAATTCATATCCATGTGATACCAGTGATTCATCGCTGCCCCGATAATCACCATAGATCGACCTTTGGTTTTATCTGCATTCTTTGCAAATTCTCTGGCTACATTGATAATCTCTTGCGAAGAGACTCCTGTGATTCTTTCTTGCCATTTTGGCGTATAAGGCACATCGTCATCATATGAGCTTGCGACATTTTCACCTCCTAGCCCCCGATCGACGCCATAGTTAGCCACCATTAAATCAAATACAGTGGTAACCAGTGCCTTGCCTTCTTCTAATTGAATCTCTTTTACCGGTACATTGCGCCACAAGATATCATCATGATCTGTACTTTCAAAATATTCATGCTCTTTGCAACCAAAATAAGGGAAGGCAACTGATTCAACATGCTTATCTGAATTATCAATCATAGAAAGCTGTGGTGAAATTTTATCACCCGTCAAAGATTCTTTAGACTCAAGGTTCCACTTGCCCTTCTCCCCCCATCTGTCTCCTATGGTGCCATTGGGTACAACCACTTTCCCCGAAATTTCATCAACAACAACGGGTTTCCATTCAGGATTATTGCTATGTTTTAGCTGTTCTTTAAAATCTGAAGCACGCACAAAACGATCCGGCACATAGCCATTATCTTTTTTGACCAACCTAACCAAAAATGGCATATCAGAATAATGTCGGCAATACTCAGTAAAATACTCACTTTTGTTTTCAATATGAAATTCTTTGAGTATGACATGCCCCATCGCCATTCCCACAGCCGCATCTGTTCCCTGCTTAGGCGCCAACCAAACATCAGAAAGCTTTGCTGCCTCGCTATAATCTGGGCAAATAACAACACTGGTTGCGCCTTTATACCTGGCTTCTGTAAAGAAATGGGCATCGGGTGTACGGGTTTGGGGAACGTTTGAGCCCCAGAGAATCATAAAAGAAGAGTTAAACCAATCCGCGCTCTCTGGCACATCCGTTTGCTCCCCCCATGTTTGTGGGGAACTAGGCGGCAAATCACAATACCAATCGTAAAAGCTCAGGCACACGCCACCAATCAGCGATAAGTATCGACTGCCCGCAGCATAAGAGACCATAGACATAGCGGGTATGGGGGAAAATCCAATAATACGATCTGGACCATATTTTTTGGCGGTGACAATATTAGCAGATGCAATTATTTCATTCATTTCATCCCATTTTGCCCGAACAAAACCACCTAAGCCTCTATTTTCCTTATATTGTGCTCCTTTTTTCGGATCTGAAATAATAGATTCCCACGCATCAACGGGATCATTATGCTCTTTTTTAGCCTCTCGCCAAAGTTGTATTAACTGGCTTCGAATCATAGGGTATTTTAGTCTATTCGCACTATATAAATACCACGAATAACTTGCCCCTCTGGCACAACCCCTGGGTTCATGATTTGGCATATCGGGCCGTGTTCTGGGATAATCTGTTTGTTGTGTCTCCCACGTAACCAGACCATTTTTGACATAAATTTTCCAGCTACAAGATCCAGTGCAATTGACCCCATGGGTTGAACGAACTATTTTATCGTGTTGCCACCTTTGCCGATAAGCTTTCTCCCAGCTCCTATCCGCATCTACTTTAATACCATGATTGTCAGAAAATTTTTCATTCTCTTTTCTAAAATAACACAATCGATCCCATACCCTGCTCATGTTAACAATTCCCTATTATTTATAACGTTGCTTTTTTATATTTTCTATTGTTTTAATTAATATCTAACACTTGGCTTCCGCGTTTTCACGATAATAAAACCACCAAGTCACGCCTATACAAGTGCAATAATATGCTAAGAAAATATATAGCGCCATATTCGGCATTCCGGTTGCTTTAATGGACATACCAAACATTTTAGGTATAAAAAATGCGCCATATGCTGCAATGGCAGAACTAAAGCCCAATACAGGTGCCGCTTCTTTTTGTGGAAACACGGATGAAATCATTTGAAATACGGAGCCATTTGCAATACCTGTTGTCAAAAATAACAACATAAACATAGCAAAAAATCCCCAGAAATTTTTGGTTTCTGGACTAATAAAATAAATCACACCTATCACAGCAAAAATCATTACAATAATATCAAAAAAGGTAACCGCTGCACCGCTATTAATTTTATCAGAAATCCAGCCACCTACAGGCCGAATTAACGCACCTATCATTGGACCTAAAAAAGCGTACTGTAAAGGGTTGATTTCAGGAAATTGTGTTTTAATCAATAAAGGAAATGCCGCAGAATATCCAATAAAAGAACCAAAAGACATGGTATAAAGCCACGTCATCCAATACATATGTTTTCTTTTAAATATTACTAATTGATCTTTAAGTGAAACTTGCGCACACTTTAAGTTATTCATCCATAAATAGGCTGCTATCGTGCACAATATTATAGGAATAATCCAAACAAAGGCAGCACTTTGTAACCAGAGTTGTTGCGCTTGCGTACCTTTGGTTATAGTTTGGGCTGAGCCACTGAACCCACCAAAAATTGCTATACCAATAACAAAAGGAACTGAAAATTGTAGAACACTAACGCCTAAGTTACCCAAGCCAGCGTTTAAGCCCAATGCGGTTCCTTGTTCACGCTTAGGAAAGAAAAAGCTGATATTTGACATGGAAGATGAGAAATTTCCGCCCCCCAAGCCACACAAGGCAGCTAGCAGTAGCATAACCCCATAAGATGTTGTTGGGTCTTGTACAGCAAAACCAATGCTAATAGCCGGAATCAACAACGAGGCGGTACTAATAATCGTCCAATTTCGTCCACCAAAAATAGGTACGGTGAAAGAGTAGAAAATTCTAAGTGTCGCCCCCGACAATCCTGGCATCGCAGCTAAAGTAAATAATTGTTCTGTAGAAAAATTGAAACCCGCACTATTTAGATTCACTGCCACAGCTGACCAAATAAACCAAACAGAAAAAGCCAATAATAAACAGGGTATGGAAACCCACAAATTTCTTTTGGCAATTTTCTTACCTGTTTGCTCCCAAAAAACCGGATCCTCTGGCTCCCAAACATCAATTGTTGCCCCAGAAGCAACTGAGCCTGCCTGGTTATTAGGGGTAGTAGAATCTGATATCCCTTCGCCTGTTGAGTTAGCCAATTTAATCTTCCTTTTAAGTGCTATTCCTACTTATATTAGATACCAAATTGGATAGCTTTAAAAGTCATAGCACATTAAAATATGTACTGATTTTCAATGCTTTATGCTATTAAAAACCATTCGCATTTACATTACTGTAAACTCCAACTCTGACTTATAGCGAGACAAGCCGCCTCGTAAATAAGCAACGTGCTGAAACCCACTATTTAGAAAAATCTCTGCCGCTTGTTGACTACAAATACCTTTCTGGCAATAAAAAATATACTTTTTATTTTGATTCCAGCTTTCGATGCTATCAGTAGAAAAACTTAATGTAGACAAAGGTAAATGTTGTGCGCCAGGAATATGCCCTTGCTCCCACTCAAAACTTTCTCGTACATCGATAATAACGTCCTCTGTCATGGTGAATAGCTCTTTGTACTGAACAAATTGAATTTTATTGTTGTCTAAATAACATGCTTCTTTATTGTCAATGTCAAATTTGATTTCCTCAGGCGTACAGCTACAAATAGCACATTCTTTATTTTTTCCTAATTGATAGGTCTGCATTTCCATATTGGCTGCATCTAACATCGCTATTTTGCCAATACGCGGCTTTAAAGAAGTGTGTTGTAAAATCAACTTGATTGTTTCCATTGCTTGAATAGAACCTATAATGCCAGCAATAGAGCCAATGATTCCAAACTCTGCACAGCTTGCGATGGGAATTTGAGGTGGCTGTGGAAACAAGCATCGATAACATGCGCCGTGCTTGGACCAAAACACAGCAGCTTGCCCCTCATATCCCATAATTGCGCCGTAAACCATTGGTATACCTAGTTTTGCAGCACAGTCATTAATTAAATATTTTGCACTAAAATTATCCGTCGCATCAATCACAATATCATAATCTTGCATACGCTCTATAGCATTAGACACGGTAAGCTTCTCAACATAAGGGATAATTTTTATTCTA
Source organism: Uncultured Candidatus Berkiella sp. (assembly GCA_964633725.1). Lineage (GTDB taxonomy): Bacteria > Pseudomonadota > Gammaproteobacteria > Berkiellales > Berkiellaceae > Berkiella_A. The sequence goes on along the minus strand of CAZWHY010000009.1, from coordinate 36,793 downwards.
GTATTCAGTAATTGCAAATGTGACGCGGCAACAGTTGCCTTATCCAAACCAAGTTGGTTGCTTTTAAATAAAACTTGTCGATGTAGATTAGACAGCGCTATTTTATCTGGATCCATAATCCCCAATGTCCCAACCCCTGCTGCCGCGAGATATAACAGTATTGGTGAGCCCAAACCACCTGCCCCAATACATAATACTTTGGCATTTTGTAATTTTTTTTGCCCCTTTACTCCAATTTCTGGCAAAATGATTTGCCGTTGATACCGTTTAAACTCTTTGGGCATTGTCATTTTACTCGCTCCCTTATAAACTAAGATTTTTATCATGAATAAATATTTGTATGCTTTTTTTATTACACTCCTCCTACTACTGTCAACTATTTACCCAGCTTATTCTCAAGATAATCCGTCTCAAAAACAAAATATAACCATTGCGGTAGCATCTAACTTCACGAATACGCTTAATCAAATTTTAAAAAACTTTAATTGCAATGCATGCGATACAATCACTATTAGTACAGGTTCCACCGGAAAAATAACCACACAAATTCTGCAGGGCGCCCCATATGATATATTTTTAGCCGCTAATTCGGAACATCCTAAGCTGCTTGAAACAAAAAATAAAATTTTAGAACGTAGTCGGTTTACTTATGCCATAGGACAATTGGTATTATGGGCACCCAATAAAAAATCACGGCAAGAAATTCAAAGCTATTTATTTGAAAGTAATTTCCGCCATATCGCCATTGCGAACCCCAAGCTCGCCCCTTATGGTCTAGGAGCTTACCATTATTTAAATGCCGTGGGACTTTGGAATAAAATACAAAAAAATATCGTCTTAGGTGAAAATGTAAACCAAACTTTTCATTTTGTTAAAACAGGCAATGCAGAACTGGGAATTATTGCTTTAACTCAAGCACTACAGATAACAACTTTAGAAAATATAACACAGGGCAATGAATTTATGCTTATCCCCCAAGATTTATATCCTCTTATTGAACAGCAAGCCGTTTTATTGAAAAGAGCACATGATAATAAATGTGCTCATGAATTTTTAGCTTACCTACAAAAACCTAATATAAAACAAGAAATAGCACTGGCAGGATATCAGAGTCAGAGGATAACGGAGGAAACAGGATAATGGATTTTTCTCCCTTGTGGCTTTCACTGCACTTAGCCACTATAACAACTTTTTTATTACTCATTATTGGATTACCGCTTGCATGGTGGTTATCTCGCACACAAGCTTGGTTCAAAACATCCATAGAAGTGATTGTTGCATTGCCTATTATTTTACCGCCTACCGTACTAGGTTTTTACTTACTATTACTTATGAGCCCTAACAGCCCCATCGGGAATTTTTGGATTAATGTCACAGGTGGCTCGTTAGCTTTCTCATTCAGCGGTTTGGTGATTGGCTCCATGTTATATTCTCTGCCTTTTATGGTACAACCCTTACAAACTGCATTCGATGCTATTGAACAAGAAACGTTAGACTCAGCCTCTATGCTACGTGCCTCTAAAATAGATAGATTTATCACTGTTATTTTACCGCTATCTAGGCAAGGCATCTTAACTGGCATTGTTTTAGGCTTCACCCATACTTTAGGCGAGTTTGGTGTGGTATTAATGATCGGGGGAAATATACCTCGTCAAACGCAAGTTATTTCGATTGCCATTTATGAATCGGTTGAAAAACTAGATTATTCTAGTGCGCATATTCTATCTGCCGGTATGTTAATATTTTCTTTTATTTTGCTCTATATTTTATTTAGCATCAATAAGCATTACAAAAAAGTAGGAACCGGTATATGTTGACTGGACAGTTTAACTTAGCACTTAGTCAATTTTCACTCAAAACTGATTTTCAAATCCCACTTCATAAAATCACGGTAATACGCGGCAAAAGTGGCTCTGGCAAAACACAGTTCTTAAAATGCTTAGCTGGCTTAAATACGCCGACCCATGACAGTTTTTTATACTATGATACGCTTTGCTGGCAAGATAATAAAAATAATATATTTATCCCGCCCCATAAACGAGATATTAGTTTTGTATTCCAACAACCCGCATTATTCCCACATCTATCGATCACTCAAAATCTTAATTACGGTTATAAAAGAACACCTAAAAAAAAGCAAAAGCTTCATCCAATTGATGTAATAGACGGCCTGCAATTAAATAATATTATAAACCATCCTATCAAAACACTCTCAGGCGGAGAAAAACAAAGGGTTTCTATTGCTAGAGCACTTTTGACTAGCCCCAAACTATTGCTGATGGATGAGCCAATCTCCTCAATTGATGACTGCGGTAAAGACGAGGTGCTATCGTATCTAAAAACAATTCAAAAAAAACTATCGATGACACTAATCTATGTTACCCACTCAAAAAAAGAAGATCGACTGTTAGCAGAAAATATACTCAGGTTTGAACAAGGTCAGTTGTGCTAAGGAACCAGCACGAAATAACTTTAATATTTCGTGCTCGTTTCTAAGCATATTATTGCAAGTTGTTTTTCGCAAATACAACCATTGCATCAGATAAAAATGACACCATCTTAGGATGATACTGGCTATAGAAATCATTAAATTCATTATGCTCTTGATAGAGATTACTTAAACCTATATAGGTTTCTTGTGTTGGTTTCCAATAATGACAAACCCACTGGTAATGAGATTTTATTAAACTTTGTACTTCTTTGCTATCAACGGCACACTTATTCTTAATAGCTACAGCTAAATCCTCTGCTATCTCTTTACATTGATTGTGTAAGTTTTCTTTGTCTGTACTGTTAAGCTTAGTAATTTTCCGCCAACTATCATCAATTTCATCAGGACTCAGCCCACGCTTAACCAAGTAATCTTCATACTCTTTTTGCTTTGCTGCATCAAAGCCTTTGTATAAGTCTTTATCATTCATCATAATTTTCCCTCTTAAGTGTGAGACGGTGCTCTCAACGGTATTGAGAAGCTGATTTAATTTCTCGATTTTTTTTGTTAATATCTGTTTGTGATTGACTAATGCATCCACTTTATCAAAATCGTCACAGCTTAAGATTTTCTGAATTTTTTCCAATGGAAAATCAAGCTCCCGGAAAAATAGAATTTGCTGCAGTTGCATCAATTGCTCATTTTCATAATAGCGATATTTATTCTCTCCAATATAAGCTGGCTTTAATAAACTAATCTCATCGTAGTAGCGTAGAGTTCTTTCACTAACCCCAGATATTGTTGCAAGTGCTTTAACAGTATAAGCCATCAGGTATTTCCTTAAATTTTGACCATCATAAAGGTTGACGTATGGTAAAGGTCAAGCAATTATTCAGATTTAATGAATATGAAGAACAAAGTTCATAGAAACACCTAAAAAGTTATTTATATATCTTTATTGTGGGGTATTAAGTCAAAAAGCGGAACACCACAACCTGTTCCGCGGTGCAGAATGATATTAATTTACATCCTCTTACCTATATCTAAATTTTTATTTGGTTTAGATGAAGTGGCTACTCCTTTTTCAGCCTGCGCTAACGCTTTTTGACTAAAGCTTAAGACCTGTCCTAAATCAACTATGTCTTCCTCTTTTATGCCAGGCTGGCATAATTTACTTTTCAAATAACATGTCACTAAGGCCTCGCTGTAAGCACGCTGCTTTAAATCCGCTGCAGCAGAATGACCACCCTCTGTATTTTCATAGTAGTAAAATTTATGACCTTGCTCCTGCATTTTGGCTGCCATTTTACGAGCATGCCCCGGATGCACTCGATCATCTTTGGTTGAGGTATGAAAAAGAACTTCTGGATACGTCGTATCTGGATCTAAATTATGCAAAGGTGAATAACTACGTAGTACCTCTCGCATTGCAGGATCTTCTGGATCACCGTACTCTGCCATCCAGCTATGGCCTTTTAGCATATTGTGATAATTGAGCATATCTAATAGCGGCACCTGGCAGACAATGGCTGAAAACAGCTCTGGACATTGTGTCAAAGCCACGCCCATCAACAAACCACCATTGCTGCCCCCTTGTGCCCCCAAATGTTCTGGTGAGGTTATTTTTTTGGTTATTAAATCTTTGGCTATCGCCGCAAAATCATCATATACACACTGCCTATTTTCTTGTAAACCGGCTTGATGCCATTTAGGCCCAAATTCTCCACCACCCCGAATATTAGATAATACAAAAACCCCACCATTCTCTAGCCACAGTTTACCTTTCACCGCCATATAAGAAGGGGGCATCGAGATTTCAAAACCACCGTACCCATACAACAACGTGGGATTCGTTCCGTCATAAACCATGTCTTTTGCATGCACAACAAAATAGGGCACATCTGTACCATCTTTGCTTTTGGCGAAACATTGCGTCACCATTAAGTTATCACTGTTAAATTTAGCGGGTGCTTGTTTGAGTGTTTGCATACCTTTATCAGGTGTGTAGGAACATAAACTAGCAGGCGTTAAAAAATCTTCATAGTTCACCCAAATCTCATCCCCGGCCAAATTATCGCCTGATACAATAGATAAATCACCTTTTGATTCAAATACTTTTGTTAACGTCCACTGATTGGATTCAAATTTTGCATCTAGCAATACGCCTTTCACATTATCTAAGACGGTTAAATATAATCTATCCTTAGCGGCAGAGACACTGGGCACAGAGTGTGTTGCGGTGAGTTGAAATATTTTTTTAATATCTAGCAATTCACTGCCAATGCTATCTATACCCAGGGATATAACCGAACCAGACAAATAAGTCCCTTGTGGTGTTACCCAATCACTTTTTAAAACTAAAATAGCTTGCCCATGAAACATACCTGAAAATCCTGCATCACTCGGCACCGGTATTTTAATGGCACTAAATATGCCTTCTTTTTCTGTTAGGATATAGTTTTCAGAATGATGAAAATCTTTGTGTATGGTGTATCCAATGTAAGTATTTTCTGAGCGCACATCCACCCAACCAAAAACCCCCATATCATCAGGTTCACATTCAGCAATTAATTTAGCATTTTCAACCTCTTCACCACGTGATAAAACTCTGAGCTGCCTAGGGTAGCCAGACTTCGTAACTGTATCCTCCCCCCAATTTGTACCCAGTAATACTCGATTTTCATCCAACCAAGAAAGGCTGGTTTGTGCTTCCGGAATAAAAAATCCTTCCCTTACAAACGATTTGCGGCTCACATCAAATTCTCTACAAACCGTGGCATCACCACCACCGCGTGATAAACTGATTAATACTTTATTGCCATCTGGTAAAAGCCGCTCAACACCTTTATAAACCCAGCTTTCATTCTCAGTTGCATTGAGTAAATCCATATCCAGCAAAATATCCCAATCGGGCTCCTCTTGTCGATATGACTCTGAAGTGGTTCGACGCCAAATCCCTCGGGGATGCTCTTCATCTTGCCAAAAATTATAAACCCACTCACCCTTTTGGCTACCATATGCAATCTTGTCTTTGGACTCCAGGATTTTTAAGGCAGTTTGTTTGTTTTTTTCAAAATCTGGATGTGCTTCCAGCTCTAATTGCGTACTAAGATTCTGTGCTTTTACCCAGCGCATAGCATTATCGCCATGTACTTCTTCTAGCTCTTTTTCTGTTGGGGCACCAATCATATCATCTCCCTATAATATTGATCATTTTGACACCTCTATTGTTTACTAATCTGGCTCAGGCCAGTCAATCGACAACGAATTAAGCCTATTTTTCAGATTTTCTATTTTTATATACAGCGTCTGAGCGGTATTTTAAGCTCGTAACACCACAAAAGGTAGATGTCTTACAACTGCACAGGACGATTTATTAAGCTAACAAGCCATTTAAATGCAACACAATGGCAGTTTGACTGACAACATAGAATGATATTTGGTGGCAAACACATGGGTCATTAGCAATTTTGTTTAGATACAGCTTTATGTTTCAATATTATTACTGCAGTTGAAATATTGATTTTTATTTTTTAGACAAAAAGTGCGTTACTAAAATAATTAAAAAAATAATATAACAATAAAAAAAGCAGACACATAGTCCCGCTGAGTTTAAGCACAACAAAAATTATAAAGGAGGGTCTCAAAATGACCCAAATAAAGAATAAACCTTCTGTATCTTTATATGTTGTAAAAAAAAACCAACCCCCTAAAAACCAAATGCAAGCTTTACACCAAAGATGGCAACAAGTCAGAAAATTCGAGAGCGAACACGTTCGGGTTAATGAATGTAAACATCAGTATGCTTTTATTAAACAAGCCTTAAAAGAACAGAGTAAAAACATTCAATTAGACCGTGCTAAAAATGATTCTATGCATTAATTAGGCTAAATTAAGAAAACGCCTCACTTTACTGTCAGAACGACTTTAATCGCCCGTAAAGTGGGGCATGTTTTCTTAAAAGTGGCCAAGCACAGACAAGCTGGAGGCTACTATGATTGAACTAAACCATCAACAAACGCATCGCGTGTCCGCAGGTATTCTATCCAATCTTGAACTTGAGTTGAACGACCAACAAATGCAATATCTCAAGACCCGCTCACTTGTTGGACTTGTATCTGGCGTTGTATTAGGCTTAAATTTAACCCCTGGATATTTTATATTAACTAGCATGGCTGGATTTGCTTGTGGATTTAGTGTCGGCGCCATTGAGGCCTGGGCTAAGACTTACTCCTATACACTGGCTTGACGATTGGAAACCACTGTGGGTTCTGTTAGCATGCACAGCTACAACTATGCATAAAAATATAAGAAGTCTGAGATCTAATGAAACCCATTTCCTTGCCTAAATTTACTCTTGAAAAAAATGCTCTACAAGATCAAATTATACTGATTACTGGTGCAACACGTGGATTAGGCCGTTGTTTAGCTCTAAAAGCAGCTGAATATGGCGCAACAACCATACTCATGGGTTCAAATCTTAAAAAACTTGAATCCGTATACGATGAAATTGTGGAAAACGGTTGGATTGAGCCTGCACTACAACCTATCAATTTTTTAGGGGCTGGCCCCAAAGAAATAAAAAATATCAGTGATGCCATAGACAAAATGTTTGGCCGCTTAGATAGTGTTATTCATAACGCTGCAAGGTTAGGACAAGTTTGTCCGGTTGCTAACATGCCACCGCATAAATGGCAGGAGGCTATTCATGTCAACCTAAATATCCCCTTTATGCTGACTCATTATTTACTACCCCTGCTCTCTAAAAGCAAAAAAGCCAATATTCTCTTTACCGGTGATATGGGCATGCAGCCAGCACAAGCCTACTGGAGTGCTTATGCAGCTAGTAAGCAAGGCATTACAGCCTTCTCTCAATCTCTGTCTGAAGAACTAGAAGAAACACACATTCAAGTAAACTGTGTTTACCCGCCTGAATTACGAACAGCGATAAAAATTAATCATTATCCAGGCATTAACCCAGAAACCTTTGTCCCACCAGAAGATATTACGAATAATTATATTTACCTGCTCAGTAAAATATGTACTTTGCATGGGAGAGATATTCAGCTAGCAACCTGATAGTTACTCATTTATTGCTTTGCTTTTTTGCCCTAAAGGATCTCCAAAATATTTATGAAATATTAATTGAAGATCCTTTTCTAATACAGGCTTAGATAGATAGTCTGTCATGCCGCACTGTAGACATTTTTCTTTCATATCAAGTGTTGCGTTTGCTGTCAATGCAACGATAATAATAGCATCTTGTTCTGCCATTTTTTCTTTATCTCTAATCAATTTTGTTGCTTCAAAACCATCCATCTTGGGCATTTGACAATCCATAAACACTAAGTCATAGCGTTTTGTTTGACAAGCTTCAAAAGCATCTAATCCATTTGAAACAATGGTATAACGACACCCTATATAATCAAGCATCATTTGAATAACTTGTTGATTCACTAAATTATCCTCTGCAACAAGCACCTCAATATGATGAAACGATTCATTCATCTCAGATACATATGCTGTATCAGGTTGTTCTTGCTCAATAACCAAACCATTATTTGCCCATCTGATTGCCTCTAGTAAATCATTTTGTTTTAATGGCATACTAATAGAATAAATATTATCCTGCTCTTTATTGTTAAGTTTTAATAAATTAATTAAAGGTCTCGATATAATAAATGTTTTATTAGCGGACACGGCTAATAACGATGCTTCATATGTATTGTATACGTCCTCATCTATGATCACAGTAACTGGTTTTATTTTTTCCGACAAAAGATGGGAGATTTTATCTTCCACTGATAGGTTTTCTTGTGGCTCTAATATACCCCAAAAATTCAAAAAAGATTTAATACTCTTATATTCACAACTGCTTTTCTGAATAAGATAGGTGCTGTCAATTAATTCTTGCTTAGGTATGAATACTGAACCTGTCTTAAATCTCAAGTCCACATGAAATTTAATCTTGGTACCTTTATTGACCTCACTTTCAATAACAATATCGCCGTGCATAAGTTTTATGAGTTCTTTGCAAATACTCAGCCCTAGTCCCGTACCGCCATAATTTCGTGTTGTCGAGCTATCAGCTTGCGAAAACGCTTCAAAAATAGTGTCTGTTTTTGATGCCTTCACACCAATGCCACTATCTTCAACTTCAAAATAATACCGCCCTATGCTATCCAAATCATCGCTTGACTCTAGGTGTTGCAGACTATTAGAATTGCATTTCGAGACCAATCCTCGCCAAGCAGATAAACGAATAAATCCGGTTTCTGTAAATTTTATCGCATTTGTAATTAGGTTCGTTAGAATCTGCTTAATCCTAAGCTGATCTCCCAATACTATATCATTGAGCTCACAGGGCATGTCGCAAATCATTTTCAAACTTTTCTTTTGTGCATTCGCGGCATGCATAACAGCAAGCTCTTCCAAAAAAGCCCTTATGGAAAACTCTTGTAAATCCAATTCAAGCTTATGCGCTTCAAGCTTAGAATAATCTAAAATTTGGTTAATGATTTCTAACAAATGATTTGCTGAGTGTTTCGCAATCACGGCACATTCTAGTTGATTATCTTTTAGTTGGCGCTTCATTAAAATTTCTAACATCCCAATAATACCATTCATGGGCGTTCTGATTTCGTGGGACATATTTGCCAAAAAGGCTGACTTGGCTTGGCTGGCTTCTTCTGCGATACGTTTTTGTGCCTCTAAGTCAATAATAAGCCCTTCTAAGTCTTTATTCATTTTTTTTAAAGATTTATCTCTTTGGTGAATTTCTAGTAACATTTCGTTAAATCCAGAGAATAACTCACCCAACTCATCTTTCCGTTCTGCATTAAATCTAACCGAGTAATTTTTTTCTGTAGAAACCTTCTTCATTAAGGATTTTAATTCAATAATAGGGTTTGAAATATATTTTTGTAACCGATAAGATATAATTAATGACAATAAAATTGCCGTCAGAAAAAAACCCCCTAAAATAAATAAATTATACAACACTGTTTCTTGAAAATCTTTCATGCTGTCAACCAAGTACAGTTCCCCTACTCGCTCTCCTTTAAAAATGATACTTTGATAGAATACAAGCCCATTCTGTTCATGCTGAGCATTGGTAGGTTTATCTTTGTCATTCGTAATAAAATTAATGTATTTATTTAAGTCTAATAAAGGCATTTCCAAATCAAAATAAACCTGATCTTTATAGCTCGCAAAAATATTTCCTTCCCTATCAAGAATAACACCCAAAACAATAGAAGATTTATTTTCTAACATAGACATGGTCTCAGATGCTGACTTTTTGTCATCAAACATTAAAGCGGCTCGGCTATTTGCACTAAGTACTTCTGAAATGGTTTTTAGCTCCTCTAGTTTTTTCTCCTTTGAAACATAATATTCTCGCGTCATCAATGCCGAAAAAGCCACAACTAAAACAATTGAGGAACAAGCCAACATTAACATGGTTATTTTATGTTTTATAGGTATATCTAAAAAACGCATTTCCTCTACCTTACCCGTAATGCTAGATTTAACAATTCAGAGCTGATTTTTATACCACCCTGCTTTGCACGAGTATAATTCACTTCAAATTTAATGTTACTACTTACTTTCTTAAACCCAATCATTCCACCTTTATTGATAAAACCAGGGGAGTCACTAATTGTGAGCACTTGGTTTTTCTTACCGGCAGAAGCAAAAGCACTTACATTACGACCACTCGACTTAGGAATGAAAACAGCATGACACCCATTAACTTGAGATTGCCTACTAATATATTTAATTTTAACAGTACCCTTTCTAGTTTTTTTGTTGTTTAATTGGTTAAAACTATATGCATTAGAGCCTGAACGAATAACACAGAGCACTACTTTTCCTTGACCCGCCTTATGAGAATCAGGCCAACTTGAAAATTTAATAAAATTAAACACATAACCTGTAACAACCTCTCCTTCACTAAATCCTGCATATACATTACTAAATAATAATGAGCATATTATGATAGGTAAAATTTTAAATACGTGTTGAAACATATTATTTACCTATTTCATTTGCCAATGGATATTTAAAAAATAACTTCTCGGTATATAAATAGGTGAACCAAAAAGTGTTTGGACCCCTTCTATATGCCTTCTATCAAATATATTTTTAGCCACCATGCTCAATTCCAAGTTATCGTTGGGTCGATAAGCCACACGAAGGTCAGCGGCTAAAATAGAAGGAATGCTAATAGCATTTGAGGTTGCTGAAGTACCGACACCATTACCAATATTAGCTGTATACCTTAGCCAGAAATCCAAATCCCAATCTTGATGTGGTTGATACAATGAACGAATAGATATTTGATGTTTAGGGCTAGAGGTAGATTCCACATCAAACGAATCATCTGCAGTGACACCCTTGGGTGAAAGATGCTCGTCTAGAAAACTATACATCCAAGTTAATTTCAAATTTTCAAGCACTTGTGTTTCCGCTAGTGCCTCTAGGCCATAACTATGACCTTTAAACTGATTACCAAATGGTAATTCTTGATGAACAATGCCGTTCTGAATAAATGGCATGGCTATTTCTGTTGAGCTGAGATCATTATAATTATTATAAAATGTTGCAATATCAAAAGTGAAATTTGGTATTTGATACCTATAACCAAGCTCGTAGGCCCATAATCTCTCTGATTTGAAATTATTATTCTCTGATAAGCCTATATATGTTTTAAGAGGCAATGCAATAGACGGCGCTACAACCCTTTGTAAAACTTGCCCATCTTCCTCTAACCTAGAGGGTGTTCTAACGGCTTTTGACACAGCTGCCCACATTGTATTATGTTCATCTAGTATAGCTAACCTAGCACTCGGCTGTATTTCCATCCCGGTAAAATAATTATGTTCGAATTTTGAGCCCACGGTAAAATAAACATGGTCTTTTAATAAGGTGATCTCATCCTGAATGTAACCACTATATAAATTATTACTACGCTCTACTGGCATTGCCTGAATAATCGTTGTTTCATCAAAGTGATCGTCTATATTTCTGTAACCTAAACCTATATTAACATCATGATTATCTAATGGACGTGTCCTTAATGACAGTTCCGCATCAAATATATTGTGGACTTGATTCACCATATATTCATTTCTTTTATCTTTGGTATAATAAACCTGAATATTATAACTTGTCTTATCGCTGACATCATGGGACCACTTACTAATAAGGTTCCACCCAGAAGAGTCTATATCATCTGATAAATCTGTAGAAAATGGCGTAGTGAGCAATGGTACATTCAGCACTTGATTTGCATTTAAATGGTACATGTCCCCTTGAAAGGTGAGCTTTTTATTTTGTTTATCATTCCAATCCCATCTGAAACCCGCCTGATTTGTATTCCAATTATCTTGCTGCCCTCTACCCATCTGATCTTCAAAATCACTCATGTTTTTATATTTTGTGTAAATTCTCATCGCGCTGTTATCGCCCGTTTCAAATCCATACCTAGCGCTGGCGATTGTTTGGTCTAGATTTCCAGCGGTAACACTAACATCAGCACCTTTTGTATCATTCGCATTTTTACTGATAATATTAATCACGCCATTTACTGCATTGGATCCCCAAACAGTTGCGCCTGGCCCTCTGATGACTTCAATCCTATCTATATCTGCTATATTTATATCTAGCGCTTCCCAAAAAACCCCAGAAAAACTTGGTGTATAAACAGAACGCCCATCAATTAGTACTAATAGTTTATTACTGAATCGACCACTATTACCCCTGATAGACACTGACCATTTATTAGAATCTAACCTTGCGACAAATACACCAGGCGCCATCCGTAGTGCTTCCGCAATGTGATTAACGCCAGATCTTTGAATGTCTTCTTGAGTAATCACATGTATCGCTGTTGCAACATCTGTTCTTTTTTGAACCTTTTTAGAGGCTGAAGTGACCTCAATTTGACCTAGAGCATCTAAACTTAAGTCTGTAATATTAGCAGCATAAACCACAAACGTTAAAGAGCTTAAGGAGAAAAAACAAACTACTTTTGATATCTTATCCATAAGAAATAGTAAATCCTACTTTCCGTGTATAAAGTAATTAATAATATTATAGCCGCACTTTCAAAAAATGTAACTACATAATTTACAAATACATTTTGATCCACCTATTATTTATTGACTATACTGTTCCATAGGTACTACAGAAAATGAAACAAACACCTGAACAAAAACCAAGGACTGGATACAACCATGCAAAACTCACCAAAACCGCAAGTGCAGGTGAATGATAATCAAAAAACCATTACAGTTGAAATATCAAATCTAAAAAACAAACTCACCTACTCACCTCAAAAATTAGGCTTTATCTTACAATCCTCTTTAAATTTGTATGATATTTTAAAACGTTTTAATGCCGAATTAAATCCAGTTGTCGCTTATCAAAGTTTGCATTATTTTCATAGTAAAACCAAACAACAATTTGAGCTGGGTAAACTGCACTACCATCAAGCCAGATATCAGCTAAGAATCGAAGATCTTAATCTGGGTGAACTGACCTTAAGCAAGAATGTACCATTCACTGAAGAAGAGTTAAATATACTAGAAACTGCCTTGGTTCAATTATTATTTCCAATCAAAAATTCTTTAGATTATGAACAGGCGATAAAATTAAGTATTACCGATTCGCTTACAGAACTGAATAACCGCCAAGGCTTTGATATTGCACTGAATAGAGAGGTCGAGTTCTCAAAGAGACACCGTTCGAACACATCGCTTTTGGTTATAGATTTAGATCATTTCAAAAAAATTAATGATACACATGGCCATTTGGCTGGTGATGCGGTTCTACGACAATTTTCAGATTGTTTAAGAGAACTGCACCGACAAACAGATATGATTTTTCGTTATGGGGGGGAAGAATTTACTATTATTTTATCCCACACCGCGCAAGAAGGTGCAATGCAGGTAGCAGAAAGAATATGTGAAAAAGTAAGTTCAAAACCGTTCAGATTTGAAGATATTGTCATTCCGTTGACCGTCAGTATCGGCGTCAGCACACATAAAGGTACAGAGAACAGCAAATCGCTATTTTCTCGAGCCGATAGTGCACTATATGAAGCCAAATCTAATGGGCGAAATCAAGTTAAAATTAGTAAAATTTAATGCTTCACTAATATTTACTTGCCAAAAAATGATTTTTGCCGTGACTGTTTGCGTCCCTTATCAGTCTCACCTGCCGCTTGTCTTTTAGAACCATCCCTCGCCGCGTGACCTTTACGGCCTGATTTTTTCTTGTAATTTCTATAGTCTATTTTTTTAGCAGGCTGATCTTGTTGCTCTTTATCACTTATTTTAGCTGCTGAATTCTCACTATTGGGGGCAAATAATTTCAACTTGGCGACTTTGCCTAAATCCATTATTTGTTTTTTAGTCAATACCTCAACGCCGCCCGTTTTTAAATCCGCACTTAAAGAAATAGGCCCATAGTGTGTGCGAATCAAACGTGACACTTTTGCGCCCTGGCTCTCAATTAAGCGCCGAATTTCACGATTTTTACCTTCTCTTAGTGTGATTTCGTACCACATATTTTTCATTTTGTCTCTGTCTTGGCAAAGATAAAGAGGTGAAATACTATCCACTTTTAATAACTCGCCTTCATAGCGAACGCCCTTCACCATATTATCCAAAGCCGCTTGCGATATTTTACCAAAAACACGCACGCGATAACATCTAGATACTTCAAAACTAGGATGCATTAAGCGGTGAGCCAAATCCCCATTATTGGTAAACAATAATAGCCCACTGGTACTCACATCTAGTCGACCAATACTAATCCAACGACCGTTCACTTTGGGCAAAGATTGGAAAACGGTTTTCAACTCGGTTTCACCACGTGTGCAAATTTCCCCTTCCGACTTATGATAAGCGATGACTTCTACTGTCTGCGAAGATTCTGGCTTCTCAACTGGCTTGCCCCGAACAAGAATATTGTCACTATCGCTGATACGCTGCCCAAGATGAGCCAACTGGCCATTGACTTGGATCTGCCCTGCAGTTATCCAGCGCTCTATTTCTCTTCTAGAGCCCATACCCAGCAGTGCTAAATAAGCATGGATTTTAGGCTGAGCATTCTTGGTTATTTTCTTCATCGTCTGAATTGTCATCTTTATTTACTACTTCATCGGTTATATGATTAGATACGGTTGAGGGGTTGGTTAAAATAATCTCAGAGAAATCATCCAGGTTTCTAAAAGAATCGGTTTCTGTATTATCACCAGCAGACGCAGCACTTTCCCTCAGCCCTGCCAAAGCACTTTTTATATCACATTGTTGTTCTGCCACTTGAGTATCTTGAGGTAACACAAGCTCTAGAGCGTCTTCTAAACTTTGCTCTAGCACTGGCTCTTGTGTTATATCAATATCGACTTCAGGCTCTACTGGTTCCTCTATAGCCCTGGTTGCCAGCTCATCTACTTCACCAGATTCTAATTCTGGTTTTAATTCTGGCTCTGATACTATCTTAGTTCCATCTTCTGTATCTATAACCGCTTCTTTTTCTTCTATTTTATCTGGTATTAATGCTTTTAACTCTGATAGTGGTGGTAATTCTTCTAATTTACTCAACCCCATATCATCTAAGAAGGTTTTTGTCGTTGCAAATAACGCCGGTCGACCCGGCACATCTTTATGGCCAACCACTCTAACCCACTCATGCTCTAATAATGTTCTCACCATATGCGAGCTGACAACCACACCACGGATCGATTCAATCTCACCCCGGGTAATAGGCTGCCTATAGGCGATTAAAGCCAAAGTTTCTAGTAATGCCCTAGACAAACGCGTTGGCTTTTCTTCTAACGTTTTGACAATAGTGGGTGCACACTCTAAGGCAACCTGAAAACGCCAACCTGTCGCAACTTCTGCCAGATGTACCCCTCTATTTTCATAGTCTTTCTGCAATGTCCCCAAACAGACGCGTACTTCCCCAATGGGAGGCTTGATATCTTCTAACTGCTTAACAATCTTCTCAGCTGAAATTGGTACGGCCGATGAAAAAACTAATGCTTCCACCTGATTCATTAAACACTCTATTTTTACGGCTTCTGTTATAGGCGTATCCAGATCAGTTTCAACGCTCACAGCCTCTTCCATGACTTGAGAGTCTTCACTCATATCACTATTTATTTTATCGCTTATTTCGTCACTCTTTTCTTCACGCATCTGTTAACTCATCATCTGTAATGGTAACGGCTTTTAAATGAATTTGACCAAACATATTCGTTTGAATTAAATCAATCATCCCTAATTTTAGCAACTCCAAAGTGGCCAAAAAACAAACAACCACCCCCATACGCCCTTCTTCCAAATTAAAACAACTAATAAAAGAAATGGATTCTGCCTGATTGAGCTTATCCAACAAAAAACTCATTTTTTCACGAACAGATAATACTTCTTTTTCAATCGCATAGTTTGAAATCATATCTGAGCGCTGTAACACTTCTACAAACACCCCAACCAAAGCTTGTAAATCAAACTTAGGTTTTAGGTAAACAATCTCCATCTCAGGCGGCTGCACTTTAACGGAAAAAATATCACGATGCGCTCTAGGCAATTGATCTATATCTTCTGCTGCTTTTTTAAAGCGCTCGTACTCTTGTAGTTGACGAATCAGTCTCGCACGAGGATCTTCTTCCTCTTCTTCTTCCAATGGCGGCGGCGTAGGCAATAGTAATCTGGACTTGATTTCTGCTAGTGTCGCAGCCATCACCAAGTACTCCGCGACCAGCTCAAGTTTTAACTCCTTCATAAGATAGATATATTCCATATATTGCTTTGTAATTTCTGCAACAGGAATATTTAAGATATCGAGATTGTGTTTACGAATTAAATAAAGTAAAAGATCTAATGGCCCCTCAAACGCCTCTAATATAACCTCCAATGCATCTGGAGGAATATAAAGATCTTGCGGCAGCTCAGTTAAAGCTTGCCCCTTTACAACCGCTAAACACTTCTCATCTTCATCTATCACGATGCGGTAGCCCCATCACGTCTCTAACTTCTTCCATGGTTTCTTTGGCAATATCCCGAGCGGCTTCACAACCTTCTCGTACAATTTCTTTAATCAGCTTGGGATTATCAATATACTGTTGTGCACGCTCTTTAATAGGCGCTTGTTCTTCTAATATACCTTTGATTAATGTTTTCTTACAATCAATACAACCAATGCCAGCAGAAGTACAACCTGCTCTCACCCAACTTTGAATCTCAGAATCAGAGTAAACTTCGTGAAATGACCAAACAGGACATTTTTCTGGTGTGCCCGGGTCGGTTCGCCTAACACGAGCTGGATCAGTTGGCATCACTTTGATTTTTTTAGTGACACTTTTCTCATCTTCTCTTATTGCAATCGTATTGTTATAAGACTTAGACATTTTTTGTCCGTCTAGTCCAGGAAACTTAGAGTGCTTAGTTAATAATGCCTGTGGTTCTGGAAAAATCATTCTACCCGAACCTTCCAAAAATCCATATAACCGCTCTTGATCTGCTAAAGCTAAATTGTTCTGCGCCATCAATAACGCTCGCCCATGCTTTAGCGCATCTTCATCTCCAGCTTGCTGGTATTTCTTTTTGGCATCTAAATATATCTCTTTATTTTTATTACCCATTTTATTTAATGCAGCCGCAACTTTGTCTTCATAGCCACGTTCTTTGCCATAGATATGATTAAATCTTCTGGCAATCTCTCGCGTGAGTTCTAAATGGGATACTTGATCTTCACCAACAGGAACATAGCCAGCTTTATAAATCAACACATCAGCACTTTGCAACACTGGATAACCTAAAAAACCATGCGTGGCTAAGTCACGCTCTTTCAGCTTTTCTTGTTGATCTTTATAAGTCGGCACTCGCTCCAACCAACCCAAAGGGGTAATCATGGATAACAATAAATGCAATTCTGCATGTTCTGGCACTCTAGACTGAATAAATAAATTACAAGAACCAGGGTTTAAGCCACAGGCTAACCAATCAATTAGCATTTCCCAAACATGTTTTTCTATATTTTCAAATTCATCATAATGTGTGGTCAACGCATGCCAATCTGCCACAAAAAAATAACATTCACGCTCATGTTGCAATTTAATCCAATTTTTCAACACCCCATGATAATGCCCCAAGTGCAAAGAACCTGTTGCTCTCATACCAGAGACCACTCTACGAAAAACTTTTACATCGTTCGAAGGACTACTATCCACGATTATTCCTTAATTTAAACATTTTAATATCAAAATTCACCTTTACCTTGCCTGATTAAAACAGGCTCATCTTGGGTATAATCCAAGACTGTGGTCATATCTTGCCCACTTTCACCACCATCTAAAACGTATTTAATATGGTGTAATACCTCTTTTTCTATATCATGCGGATCCGTGATAGGCTGCTCATCACCCTCTAACCATAAGGTTGCACTTAATATAGGCTCACCTAAACTCTTTGCCAAAGCTAATGCAATCTCATTATCTGGTATTCGAATTCCAACGACTTTTCGTTTTACCCCAAGCGCCAACTTGGGCACTATTTTGGTTGCTTTGAGCACAAAAGTGTACGGCCCCGGAACATTATCCTTTATAAAGTTGAATGCCTTATTATTAATCAGGGCATAGGACGATGCCTGTGAAATATTATGGCACACTAAAGTCAAAGGATGCTTATCCGTCAGCCCGCGTAGCTTACGAATTGTACTTAAAGCAGCCATACTACCCAATGCACAGCCAAAAGCGTATGTTGAGTCAGTAGGATAAACCACTAATCCACCTTGCTTAAGTGCTTCCGTTGCTTGATTAATTAATCTAAGCTGCGGGTTATCCGAGTGCATGTTAAAATATACTGTCATATAGTACTCAAACTTTTAAAATCAATCAATTTAGTTTTTAAACTAAATTATGTAGGTGCTCTTAAGAACCCTGAGGATAGCATGAAATTATTTTTCGATACCTTGCCCATTATCTTATTCTTCATCGCATATAAGACTTATGATATTTACATAGCCACAATCACGGCTATTGTCGCTATTGCAGCCCAAATAGTCTTTACATTACTCCGTGGAAAACGGCCTGAAACAACCCAATGGGCGACTTTAGGCATTATTGTCGTTTTGGGGGGGGCTACACTATATCTCAAAAATGAAATGTTCATAAAATGGAAACCAACCGCTGTTTACTGGCTATTTGCTCTCGCCTTCCTGGGTAGCCGCTATATAGGCCAAAAAACATTGGTTCAAAGAATGCTGGGCAAAAATATTAGCCTTCCAGGCAAAATCTGGAATACCCTAAATATTAGTTGGGTAACTTTTTTTGTTTCAATGGGGATCTTAAATCTCTATGTCGTTTATAATTTCGATACGGATACCTGGGTCAATTTTAAATTATTTGGTATTTTGGGAATAACGCTATTATTTATCCTCATTCAGGCTGCTTTTTTATCCAAATTCATCCCTAAAAATCATGAAGAAAATAATTCAAATTAAATAATATATTTCTGGAGAAATAGAAAATGAGTAGTGAAGTAGTAGACAGAGTCACTGTTATTGAAAATAAATTAACAGAAGCACTCAACCCCACTAGCATTGAAGTGATAGATGATAGCGCCCATCATGCAGGTCATACGGGCTTTCAACAAGGTGCGGGACATTACACGGTGATTATCGAGTCTGAACAGTTTGTGGGCTTAAGCACTCTCAAAAAACATCAACTCGTCTACAAAGCACTAGGCAATATGATTCCGGATGAAATTCATGCACTACAAATCAGAGCCAATGCACCTGGGGAATAAATAATCCATGGATCAAATAGATCAAAATCAACTCAAAAAACATTTATCAGAACACACCGCCGATGCCATACAACATCGAATGATGCAACCTGATAAAGGCCATTACCTAAAAGATGCACTTTTGGGCTCTATTGATGGCTGTGTCACTTGTTTTGCATTAATTTGTGGTATTTATGGTGCAGGCTATGGTTATAGTGTCGCGATTATTTTAGGCTTAGCCAGCCTCTTTGCTGATGGTTTTAGTATGGCCGTCAGCAATTATTTATCCACGAAAAGCGAGCGTGATAAAATTAGACAACTCGCCAAAGAAGAAGAAAAACATATTGAAATCTATCCAGAAGGCGAAAAAGAAGAAATTCGCCAAATATATTCAAAAAAAGGTTTTACCGGGGATATATTAGAGAAAATTGTCGAAACAATCACTCAAAACAAACAAGTTTGGATAGACACCATGCTCAAAGAAGACCACGGTGTCTCTTTAAACTACGCAAACCCAATCATCTCTGCCATTGTCACCATGATTGCTTTTGTGACGCTAGGTGTCTTCCCGCTGATTCCACTATTATTTTCCAGTGATTTAAACTCTGTGCCCTTTTATTTGATAGCCACTTTCACTGGCATTGCATTTTGTATTATAGGCACTCTAAAAGCCATGGCCATCAAAGAAAATATTATTAAATCTGTTTTAGAGGCATTAACGGTAGGCTCTATTGCCGCGGTTGTGGCTTATTCTGTTAGTTATTATTTGAAGTATTATTTGTTGGTGGGTGTGTGAAAATATAGCATTTTACTACCCCCCTATTCTCATTTATCAAGGGTGATGAAAATGTCAAAGCTGATTCACAACATGCCTATTTGGGCCGCCATTGATGTCCTCGATGACCAATGACAAGCTTGACTCATTATTAATGCCTATATAGCTCATTTTAGTCGCCAACAAAGGCATCGTTTTTTGTAATGCTTTGGCCTGTTTGCTATATACATGAAAATTTGGCACTGAAACTACTGCATCAACTATTATTGCAGGTGATTCTTCACTACGCTCTCGTACCACCCCCTTAAAGTCTTTGCAAATAGTTTGTAATTTTCTGACTAATTGGGTAGATACTTCTTCAGAATAGACCTGAGTAGGTGCTTGTCGCTCTAAAAACTCAGCGATGGGTTTCTTGAATTTAGCTTGCTGATTTTTTAGGGAGAGCTTACTACAGTCCATGCATACGATATCTGGGCCTTCTGTAATGCGTAAGCGTAACAACCTATCCTCTAAAGAGTCTCCGCTAGGTATATAGGTGTTCGAATTGCTGTGCGCTTGATACAATACAAACGGATCTATAGTGCCTCTGTTCGCAATTCTAAGGCTGGGCAATAAATCAATATGTGCAGCACCTATTAACACAATAACGCCACCTTCATACCGATTAGCATAAGTTAGAATATTTTCAGAGATATGATGATTTCTTAAATCCATACCTCTTTCACTGGTAGTTACCCCCCCCCTAACGGCAGAGATTCTCAATACACCTAATTGAGCATCTACACCGTGGTAACAAAAACCGGAAGAAGATAAGCTCTCAATAAAGTTTACATGTAGACTAGCTATTCTACGATCTAATTCATCAACCTTTTGATCATTCGAGGTGTTGCTTAAATTAGTTAAAGTTTGTTCCAAGCTATCATCTGAATCAAGCTCCAGGCAAATAGCCTTATATCCCATTTGTTTTAAGTACTTGAAATTTCTTTGAAGAATTTCAAAGCTAGCATTATCATCATGTGCCATAAAAAATACTAAAGGAGGAACCTTGAAATGATGGTCGTTTCCAAATTCAAAATTGAATCCTTTTTCATTTCTGACTGCGCGCGTACCTCCATCCTCATCTGCATCGGAGCGATAGACTTGACCCTTGCAAGTTTGAATTTTACTTACCAACTCTTCCTCATCTAATTTTAGAAGTATGATATCGCCACTGGGTTTTATGTCTATGCCTTGTATATCCTTACCGGATGCAATAAGCTCGTGTACTTGGGCCGTAAGTTTGGCTCTAAATTTATCATATAGCAATGAAAATTTCTTTGGCTTCCCTATACCAATTGACGTCATTAAAGCATTCTCCCCAGCATCATTCTTGCAAAGGACATCTAACCCATTTTCATCTAAAAGAAGATTTGCTGCATCAAAACTTTGTAGCTGATATGAAAGAATTAATGGGGTATTGCCTTTTGCATCTTGGATGTTTACATCTGCGCCCCAGTTGATTAACGCATTGACTGCATTGAAACTGTTTGCAGCTGATGCTTGATGTAGCGCTGTTTTACCAGATATCCTCCCACTCAAGTCCAAGATATTTTTGCCGTATTTTGCAAATAGTTTTTCAAGATCTGCTAAATTATCTTTATAGGCTGCTTTTCTAAAGGCTAAAGCTTCGGATGCTGAAGGGGTTGAAAGCATAGTAATACCGTCCTCAAAAATCATACTAAATGAGTTGATAGAGCATCCATCAACGAATGTATGCTATGTAAATAACAATGTGACATGATACCGAATTTATAGCTTTACACAATAGCATTGAAGCTATTATTCCAAATAAAAAGCATATATTTTTTATGGTTGGCAACTAGATAAATAACTATTTATTGGGAGTTCGCGGTGAGCAGAGAGCAAACCCCACTCCTCTCGATTCCAGCCAGTAGTGTCCGGCGTGCGTGAAAAATAACTCAAAAACTTTTCGGCTGTTGTTCTTTATCGACTGCAGAATAAGAAGACACATCATCGAATTGGTTCTTACTGGGAAAAAATATTAGCCTTCCAGGTAAAATCTGGAATACCCCAAACATTAGTTGGGTAACTTTTTTCATTTCAATGGGCACCCTAAATCTCTATGTCGTTTATAATTTCGATACGGATACCTGGGTCAATTTTAAATTATTTTCCAGTGATTTAAACTCTGTGCCTTTTTATTTGATAGCCACTTTCACTGGCATTGCTTTTTGTATTATAGGCACTCTAAAAGCCATTGCCATCAAAGAAAATATTATTAAATCTGTTTTAGAGGCATTAACGGTAGGCTCTATTGCCGCGGTTGTGGCTTATTCTGTTAGTTATTATTTGAAGTATTATTTGCTGGTGGGTGTGTGAAAAAGACCTTCTCATAATATATAACGAAACCCTTTAATTCTTATTAACATCCTCATCAAACTATGTATAATGGCACCTTAGAAAACATATAGTTGGTAAACTAGCAGCATGATAATAAGCCCCAGCCCCAAAGCACAAGCACAAGCACAACAGACAATATTGAACCTTAACACAAAAAAAATCTTAGATGACTGGCTTCCTGGTTGCGAAAAACAACAAACAGGCTTAGAAATTGATTCTAAAGGCGTAGTGACTGTTGTAGATTTTGAGGCACAAATAGATATCACAAATCGCGGGCAATCTGTAGAAAAACAATATCTTCTTCAAACGAAAATATTCAATACCTATCTAAAGTCTCTTCAAACTTATATTTCAGATAAACATGAGCATATTTCCAAGAAGGCTCGAGATTCTAAAGATTTATATACGGCCGAAAAATATATTTCAAGTTTACATGGTCTTCAAATCCATGCTGAATTGATATTGACGCTGTTACAAGCCAAGTACAATATATTAAAAGATAATATTAATTCATGTGAGCATTCGCAGCGAGAAGCATTGATTTCATCCTCGGAAAATATTTTAAAACTTCTAAAAAACATAATAAACAATCTCCCTGCCAAACAAAAAGAAAGTTTAATGTCCGAAGAGGAGAATCCGATAATCGTTTTCAACCTCATGGCGGGAACTGTTGAACTCATATCGACCGTCCATTATTTTAAGCCAATCGGAAACCCTTCTTTTCATGGCGGCATGACAATAGAAGCCAAATTTTGCAGCAAATTTGAAGCGCGTAATTTGAACCCCTATGCGCCAATTCTATCTGCGGCTATGGACATAAAAGTTCATTTTCAAGAAAGTAATAACACAGTCACCTTTCGCCTAGCTCAATTTTGGCCGGAAGCCAACCTTTTGAACATTCATAAAATCTTGAATATGCCACAACAAACACAGGCAATAGAAAGTATACTTTTCTCACCCATTGACCAAGCCCTAGAGAAAACCCACTATGATGATGAATATTTAACGCATGTTTTTTCAGACAATAACCCCAAGCAAAAACCATCTTTATTAATGTTATTGCCACGTACGAAACTATCCACCGTAAGCTTGCAGGAATATGCTATTATCACTCAAGTCGCTATAGAGTGGGCAGTTTGTGGCGAATTTGGAGGTGTATACCGAGTATTAAATAACGGTGAACTTTTATCAAACCATGCTTTAGGGTTTAGGCAATTCGAGCCAGCAGAAGAGACACCACTATTAGAACCTACAGATGAAAAACTTCACCAAAGAGCACTAACCATTCACAACCAGAATGATGACGTACTTAGATTTTCGAATGAATACACATCAGAAGACGACAACCAAAATAATAAACGTATAATGAAATTAGATGCAGAAGATTTATATAAAGATATCATATTCTCAACATCTTTTAACAAAACAGACACAACTTCTTTTAACAAAACAGACACAACTTCTTGGCACAAGATAATCAGAACCAAACCTCTCCTATTTAGCCATGCAAGATGGCCAAATTTTAAAGGTTTATCGCCACAGCCTGACATGAGTTACCAAGATTTAATCAACAGACAATTAACAGGGGAAAAATCTCGCACGCAAGAGATTAGCTGTTCTCTTTTAAAACCACAAAATATCTTTCATGACAGCGAGCTGACGAAAGTTGGAAGATTAGGCGTTACCCAGCTAGGCGAAAAAGGGCAAGAGCTCCCAGAAGACCAAGACAACCCAAAGCGAACTTGGCGACCTAGATAGGCTGTAAGCGGGAATGTTGTAGTACATGCCTAAGTAAATTTATGAGTTGGATAAGAATCATCTCTCATCCGACTCATAGAGCCCTACGTACAAACCGCCATTTTACGCATTTGAAATTGAGCATGAATATTTAACATGCGATTGAAGCACTCAAAAGTTTCTTGGGCGTTGTTCTTTATCGACTGCAGAATAAGAAGACACATCATCGAATTGGTTCTTACTGGGAAAGAATGCAAGACTCAACATAAAGATCCAATTAACATAAGGTACAAATGCACAGAGAAAAAACCAAGAGTTATAACCGGTATCCGCTAAACGATTTAAACTAATCGCCGCACCCATCCATATAATAATCACACACAAAAATGCAACTGTAACCATGCCATAAATATTAAAAATCAAATCAAACTGCATGATTTCAGTTATTCTTTGATGAAATAAACCTGTAATTGCACATATCATCACTGCGCCCATTAGAAATTCATACCGACCAGTATTATTTTTAAAACCAAATAATAGCGATAATAAAAATTTTAAATTTCTCATATTAGAACTCCCTATGAAATTATTTTTTTAATTTTTTATTGAGTCATTAATATATCTGAAAAGTTAGCTGCATGCATACCGAAGCCAGACCAAATGTTATAGACATAAGATTAATGGCTTTAAACAGCTCGTGTTAAATATTTAGTGCATATACAGCTTTTGGACAGGTTATAAGTTTGGGGAAAAATAAGCAGTCGTGTAACGATATGGATATCTTTATCTGGCTTTATAGGAAACAATATATTAAAGACTAAAAACAATGTATGCTTTTACCCAACCAGGCTTATCTGTTTTTTCAACCTCGAAACGCTCCACAAAAATATGTTTTTGATTTAGGTTGGTGATTCTTTCCAAAACAGCATTAAAAGCAGTCTGCGGAATGTTAACAGACACCTGATTATTAGATAGTGTTCTAATTTCAACTTTGTGCCCTTTTGAAGAAAATGATAGGAATGTCTGCTCTATATTCGAAAATATTGAACCTGAAACAGGTTTGCTAACATTTTGCCGAGCGCTTAATATCTGAGATTTATTTTGACCAATCCAGGTGTTTAACTCACGATAATAGTTAACTTCTTCTAATAAAAACGCTTGTTGATTTTTTAAACTATGCCAAAGAAAAAAAACACTGAAGAACACTAAAAAAACAGCCAAAATAAGAATAGCCTTTTTATCTCTATCACTTTTATTTTGATACCACGATTTTAATATCATTTCATTGCCTCTTGACGACTATTCTGCTAATTATTTTAGTTCCAGTTTTGTTTGAACTCGATAACACGACTGAGAAATTTTTATTCTTTAAATTCTTCAGCAACCGTTCTATCGAGGCAATATTTTCAGATTGTAACTTAATTTTAAACTGCTCATCGTGAAAATGGAGTGTCAGAACCTCTAAATCAGAGTTCACGTTAATAACTCGAGAGATAGTTGTCAATTCATTAAAAAAGCTTTCTATATTTTGCAGAGATGACGCCTTTAACTCTCGTTGAACCCTAAGCTTTGGACTGATAACCGAAGTCGCATCAGGATATAACTCAAAATATTGTTTTTCAAGCTGCGTTTTTTGCAAGTTAATTTCAAACTTCAAATCAACATTTGATTTGATCAAGAAACCCAATGTCATCACGACAAACATTGCCATAATTATATACAAATGACGTTGAACTTTTCTATTAGCGAATAGCTTTTCTTGTGATTTATTCTCTTTTTGCAAATTAATCACTTTAGGATGTGTTATATCAAATTCTGCTACCCATTTCGCGATATCTACTTTAGCTTTATGGATATTGATGTTTGTGTTTGAGAGTATGAGAGGCTCTTCATTATTGGTATAAAAAAACATATCATTAACAGGCTCTTCATTTAACATCAAATTAATTAATGTATCAAAATTTTTCTGATTGGTAATAATGTTCACTCTTGTTTGTGTATTGATAATATAGTATTCGTTATATTTCAATATTGACCAAGCATTGTCTTTGAATGGAATAATAGATGAGAGTGAAGTCATTACTTCTGGATAAATGTTATTTGAATCCAAAATATCTGTTAAATCTTGTAATAGACTCTTGTTAATCAAGCATACCTGTTCTTGCCCTTTTTTTTCAGATTGCCCAATATAGTAGGATAATGAGCCTATCTCTCCAATAATTTCTTCCTCAAGCATGTTGGGAACAATTTTTTTTAATTTTGATTTTCGAATATTTTTAGGATAGAATATTTTCCTGCTTGTTACATCACAACCATATAATAACAATATAACTTTTGAACGATGCTGTTTGATATTATCTGCTATTGATTTAAAACTACTATCATCGATCGGCACAACAGCATTATTAGAGTCTTTATAAAAAATCTCTACGTTTGCAAAATCACTTGTTGATAATATAAATAGTGCCTTCATACTGTTCCTAAACTTTGCCATATAACAGATACGTTTATTTTTCCTTTCTCAGTCGTATTATCTGATTTCAATAAAGTATACAACTTGAGCTCAATCTCCTTATCGTAAACTGTAGATATAGATAGGTAGTATTGACTCAATACTGTCACGTTCTCAGCATCAATATTTAAATCAGTCAGCTGTTCTAGTTTAGTAAATTCATCAACAGAAGCAAACCCTCCCTTTTGATCTCGCTCTGCTATTAAGGATTGAGTATCCTCTATTGTTAGTTTTGGATCCAACATTAGCATACTCACAGCTGATGCTGTGTTTATATTGAGTGGAACCGACTCAGGTAATGCTGTTATATAGGGCATCAATTTTATAAATGCACTAGTGGGAAAACCAAGTTCTAGTACTTCGGAGATGGAAACAATATGTTCAGGTTGTTTATTATTTCTTGTTTCTGATAGTATTTGAAATTTTTGACGAAACAAACTACCCGCATCCAAAGAATTAACAGAATCATAGTTCTGAATCTTGAATCGCTTTTGAAAAGCTTTAATGTGTTTTTCTGTCTTAGATATAGTGTTGTTCAAACTACCACTTAATTTATTTAAAAAACCCAGTTCTTTCAGGTTACTAGCATTGATACCTAAAACAGATAATACGTATTCAAAAGAAGCAATCTTTCTTTCTTCAATAGCATTTATATTAATTAACCCTTGTAAATCTACTAATTCAGATTTGACGTTTCGACCTAAAATTTTAGTCTGTGGCAAATAATAGATAGCTTGATTCGTTTCTTGATGTGCTATTTGCTTTGCAATACCTTTGGCCCATGCTTGCCCCCCTAATAATAATTGATAGTTTTGGGCATTACTCACCATAGTATTGATATACTTAATTTCAATTTTGTGCCCTTTCATCAAACCCAGCATAATGACTTCGACGAATGCTATCATCAGCAAAGCAACAATTAAGACTGATCCTTGATTAGTCTTTTTCATCTAACGTAAGCTCCACATCAAGTTGTCTTAGAACAAAATATTTTTCTATATGCCCATACTTAAAATGATCAAAAGAAACTTTCAAACCAGATGGCAACTTATTTAGCCAATCATTTGTGGGAGGCCATAAGGCGTAAGGCTTTTGAGCGTGATCAATATACGTCCAACTAAAATTTTTAATGCCAGTAATAAGATCTTTTGAAATTCTGACGTTATTGCCATCAATGACTAGTCTCTTCAATGTTCCAGCTTTAAACTCATACGTTATTTTTTCTAAAGTTGAACGAATTGCTTGTAAGTTTGGATTTATATAACCCATTCTTGAAAAAACAAGTTGATTATCTTTTGAGAAAAACCCACCATTTTCATATTCATTTATTTCACGCGGCCATATCACCACTTGATTCAAGTCATTTCCCAGAATGCTCATGCCTATCTGTAACGTTTTTAAATCTTCTATTTGAGATTCTAATATGTTTTTATTTTTCAAAAACTGTGAAAATGAAATCATGACGATTGCCGTAACAATAGAAAATATAAAAATAGCCAGCATCACCTCAATCAAGGTATAGCCAATTTGTTTATATATATTACTCATGATATATTTCCAAAACCAATCAGCGTAAATGCTTTATGCCCTTGGGCATTAGAAATGACAACCTCATACTTAACCGTGTTTATATCAGTGGTCGGTATTGTTGTCATACGATAGTGTAACTTATTATGCCCCATCATTATCGTTGAATTAATTGATTTCCCAATTTTGGGTCGCTGAATAAGCCCTAACTCAACTTGACTTAAAATACTTTCTGCGGCCCACAATGCATAGCTTTTTTCAATTATGATGGATTGGTTTCTATTGATGGCGCTTACGCTTGAGAAAAACGCCGTAAAGGTCAAGGCAACAATAACCAGTGCAACCAAAACCTCTAATAACGTAAAGCCTTTATTCAGCATGCTTTATTTCCAACAGTAGTTGGCCCGATGCACTGCCTGACAAACTCGCCACTTGATCATTAGCCTGCGATATGTAAATTTTAAATGGTGTTATCTCACTATTTGGGTAAAAAATAATATCCTGATTCAAATCATTAGCTTGTGCTTCTATTATTGTATTTCTTGGCAACGATCTCTGCGCTAAATATCGATCGATTTCAAACCATTGCCATTTTGTCTGAAAACTATTTATTGACTGCATATGCTGAAATCCATATAACGTTTCATCGAACTTAAAGCGAATCACTTGTTGGTTTAGAATAGATTGTGCCTGTGCTAATTGAATACTGGCCATCAATTCATTAGCAAATTTCTCGCCCTTAAACTTCTTGTTTTGGAATGCCCCAGGGCTTAAAAACACAAAACTCAAGACAATGCTAATCAACAACAAAACAATGAGCAGTTCAATAAGAGTGAAACCCATATTTCTACTTATCTTATACTCCCTCATCTTCATCCCAGTTGCCGATGTCTTGCTTAATGCCTTCTCCACCTGGTTTACCATCTTTTCCTAAACTGAATATATCTATTTCTCTATAATTGCCTGGATTTAAGTATTGATACTCTCGATTCCAGGGATCTTTACTTAATTTTTTGATATAGCCACCAGTTCGCCAGTGAGTGGCTTCTGGTTCACCAGAGGGTTTGGCAACGAGTGCTCTCAGCCCTTGATCCGTTGATGGATAATCATTATTATCTAGCTTATAAAGCTCTAAGGCGTTTTCCAGTGTTAAGATATCTTGTTTTACTTTAATCAACTTAGCATCATCTGGTCGATTAATAATATTTGGCACAATAAAGGAGGCTAGCACTGCTAAAATGACCACAACCACCATTAATTCTATCAATGTAAAACCGTGAAATGATTTTGCGCTTAGCATGTCAAAGTCCTTAAGTAAGTCATTAAGTAATTAAATTTGAAATCTCAAACATAGGTAATAAAATAGCCAATACAATAAATAAAACCACACACCCCATCAATAGTATTAACAACGGCTCGAACAGGGTTAATATCGTATCCAATGTTATTTGAACCTGTCTTTCCTGCTGTTTTGCCGCATTGGTTAACATCTTATCTAAGTTGCCAGATTTTTCACCACTGGCCACAAACTGCAAACAGATCGGAGAAAAATACCCAGTGTTTTTAAAAGACAAATAAATGCTTGTCCCTTCTTTGACTCTATTCATTGAAGCTTCTAAATTAGCTTTTATGGGTAATATGGTCACCAAATTAGCTGAAACAGAAATCGCCTTTAATATAGGAACATGGGAGTGGGTTAAAATTCCTAATGCTCTTAAAAACCGACTGGTTTGAATTGTTTTAATGGTTTTGCCAATAAAGGGTAGTTTTAATAAAAACAAATCATACGAATATTTGATATTTTCAAATTTCATCATCCATTTAAATAGAAAAATCACAGCAATAAAAAAAACCACCAAAAGCCAGCCATACGCCACTAGAAAATCGCTAATCGCAATTAATGCCACCGTTGCAAATGGTAAAGCCTGCTCGCTTTCGCTGAAAATGGTTATAATTTTGGGCGCAACATAAGTCAATAAAAAAACAACAATACCAAAAGAAACCAATGACAAAATACACGGATATATAAGCGCCTGTTTTATCCGTTGTCGTATATGGTGTTGACTCTCCAAATAATCAGATAAATTACCCAATACATCACCGAGATAACCTGCTTCTTCCCCAGCCTGTACCGTAGCACGATAAATTTTAGGAAAAGCTTTGGGGAACTCATTTAAACCTTGGGCAAAAGTATAACCCTCGATAATTTTAGAATGTACGCCCAAAAGAATATATTTGAATTTTTCATTCTCTGTTGCACTTGAAACCGATTTTAAGCTTTCTTCAAGTTCTAACCCCGCCATTAACAAGGAAGCCAGTTCTTCGGTAAATAAACTTAACTGAAGCGTCGAAATCTTTTGGTCAATACCTTGTGTTTTAATAGCATGGCCTGTAGCCTCTTTTACTAAAATTGTAACATCAATAGGCAATAACGATTGTTCACGTAGCAAGCTTCTAACAGATTTGCTGGTATCCGCACTGATGGTACCTTTTTGCTTATGCCCTTTGTTATCTAAAGCGGTATACTTGAAAGTCGCCATTTAGTCTGTCCCTTTGCTATTCGCATTAGCAACACGTAAGACTTCTTCTAGACTCGTGTGTCCTTGAAGAACCCTTTGACAACCACTTTTTAACAAACTATCAAACTTTGATGTGCAATAGTTTTTTATATCATCTTCAGAGTTCTTATCGTGAATCATTTTCCTAATCACTTTATCAATGAAAATAATCTCATAAATGCCCACTCGCCCCTTATAACCTAACTGATTACATTCCATACACCCTTTGGGAATATAAATTGTTTCTGATTTCATATTGCACAATGCTTGAGCATCCGCAATTGTTTTGTCATCTGCTGGCTGCTTGCATTTTGGGCAAAGCTTGCGAACCAAACGCTGCGCAACCACACCAATCAAACTGGATGCTAACAAAAATGGTTGAACCCCCATATCTTGCAAACGAACAATGGCACCAACAGCACTATTGGTATGTAAAGTGGATAATACCAAATGCCCCGTTAGACTAGATTCTATCGCGATATCGGCAGTTTCTTTGTCTCGAATTTCTCCCACCATAATAATATCTGGATCTTGTCTTAAAATGGCTCTTAATCCTTTGGCAAAAGTCATTCCCACTTTATCGTTGACTTGCGTTTGACCGATTCCCGGCAAATCATATTCAATAGGATCCTCTACCGTTAAAATATTTCTGCTCACATCATTTAGTCGACTAATCGCAGCATATAATGTTGTTGATTTTCCAGAACCTGTCGGCCCCGTCACCAATACAATCCCATTAGGTTTGGTAATCATACTTTCAATTTTATCAACAATCTCTTTATTTGCACCAAGGGCGGCCAGTTCAAGCTTGGCATTTTTTTTATCTAAAATACGTAAGACGGCTCGTTCCCCATGATTGGATGGCAAAATTGATACCCGAACATCAATTTCCCGGTTAGCGACTTTAAGGTTTATCCGGCCATCTTGGGGGATCTTTTTCTCAGCAATATCCAGTTTAGCCATCACCTTAATACGAGAAATTAACAATGAGGCAATATTTCGAGGGGGATTATAAATCTCATGCAGTACACCATCGATTCTAAATCTAATTTGAAATTGATCTTTGAAAATTTCAAAATGGATATCAGAGGCATTCATTTGTATGGCTTCTGATAATAGTGAATTAATCAATTGAATGATAGGCGCATCTTCTTGTGAATCTAATAAGTCTTGAGTCGTGGGTAACTCTTCAATTAAAGCATTTAGGTTTAAATGCTCCTCGATGTTTTCTGCAATTTTTGTTGTATTGACATCTATATTTTCATAATATTCATTTAAAATTTGTTCAAAGTGCTCTTTGGAAGTTTGCTTTATATTTGGAACAATGCCTAAGTATCGCTGCACCTCCATTATACTGTCTATTTTAATATCAGGCCCACAATACAATACAACATCATTGTCTTCATCCTTAACAACAATTTGATGTTTTTTGGCAAATCCAAAGCCAATGGGTTTGTGACTATCTTGAGGCATGACCTAATACCATACTATTTGTAACACTTATTATTATTCTAAGTATGGTCTAAATATCAAATTTTAAATGGTCTTACATGCTTTTTTTGAAGAGCATTAGTGATTTTATTTTATGTTGATGTTGTATTAAAACCTTATCTTTCTCTATGCCATATATTTTTGTATGACTGTCAATACTATCATCAAGTCGATAAATTTTTTCTTGGCTATTCACTGAGATAATAGCGAGTGCTTCTCCGTTAGCGCTTCGAATAATGCCTGTTAGCTTCCAACTTGATGGCTGATAAGTTTGTATAAGAGATACTTCTTGGCCAAACAGATTGTTACGAAAACTTGATAGCTGTACTTTTTGGGTATATTTTGTTTTAAGTTTTAAACTTTGTGTTTGAGGAATACCCTTTTCTGAACCTGCCATATTGTTCTGATTGAATAAAAATACACCATATAAAATAGCAGCGAAATATCCAGCCCCAACGAATATAATAATTAATTTTTTTTGTCCTACTTTTTTAACTTTGCTAAGCATAATACACATACCCTATACTAAAGAGGAATAAAATTTCAGGTGGTCAACAAGATGCAGGTTAACTAGCTCAATTGTACCGGGCATTGCCCCAAGGATGGAAGAGTATGCTTATAGGTCACTCAGGTGCTGTTTCAAAATTAAACAAACTTGCATTAGGCTTAATTGCCAGTGTTTTGATTCAAGGCTGTGAAAAAACCATTCCACACCGCATCTCGTTACAAGAGGCTTATATTAGTTATTCTCAAGGCGATCACCAGCGTGCATTCAGGCTAACAGAAGCCATCGCTTATGATGGTAACGCTAAAGCGCAATACGCTTTAGGATATTTGTATTACCATGGAACCGGGGTACCGCAAGACAAAAGCCTCGGGATTTCTTGGATTGAGCAAGCTGCTGAAAATGGCAGTGAAAAAGCTAAAGTTGCATTAAAACAACTCACACATGGCAATCTTTATGAACCTAAAAATCAAAATACCATGGCTGATGCAGTAGAATCTTATCCAAAAATAAAAAACGAATTACTAGTAGATAAAAATCAGAATCTGACTGATGTACCACAAACAGGCTCAATGATATCCAAAGTCCTTACAGCCAAAAAACATATCGATCTAACCCCACACGAACAATATCTACTCAATGCAAAAGCAGAACAGTATACAGTTGAGCTTTTAGTCAGCATGGAACAAAAAGCCATCATGAATTTATTGCAACAAGACAGCATAAAATCAAATGTTTACACCTATCAGAAAATCGTAAACAACAAGCCTTGGCAGATTATAGTATTTGGAACATATGATACAAAAGCCGAAGCAAGTGAGGCCATTAACGATCTATCTGATGTTATCAAAAATGTAAGCCACCCCACAATCAGATCAATGGAGTCCGTCCAAACTGACATTAATATCAGCCAAGCATAAGATGGCACTCATAAAACTAACAAGCTGAGTAAAAGCATACACCTTAAAAGTTGACATACACCACATTATTTACTTTTCTTACTATGAGGCTTTTTAATAGAGCTCTTCGGCTCACAAGGAATCATAGCAAGTATGCTGCATAAATTTTTAAAATCTTTTGTATCTATAGCTATAGTATTTGGTTCAACGTTGCTATATACCTCCGCTGTTGCGGAGCCAGGCAGTTATGCCTACTGGAATTTTAATCAAGCTGATATTCATACTCTTATACAGCAAGTATCAAAAGAAACCGGAAAGAATTTTATTGTCGATCCAAGAGTTCAGGGCAAAGTAACCGTTATCTCTCAACAGCCTCTTAATAAAGCAGAAGCCTATCAAGTATTTTTATCTATCTTGCAAGTGCATGGCTATGCCGCAATCAAATCCGGCAAAGTCATAAAAATCATTCCTTTAGATAAAGCAAAAACCAAAGCCACCCCCCCTTACCGTTTTGCAAAATATCCCGATCAGCTTGTCGTAAAAGTGATTCCGCTAAAAAATGCAACCGCATCAGAAGTTTTACGCTCTTTAAAACCCTTAGTTGATAAATCAAGCCATATCGCAGCCTATAATAACAATCTAATAATCGCTGATACAATGGGTAATATTCGCAAATTAGAAGGCATCATCAATCAATTAGATAGCACTATGAATGATTATGCTGAAATTATTCCTGTGTATCATGCTTCAGCACTTGATTTACTGAACACATTAAAAGAGTTCACAAAAGACAGATTTAAAGTGAAAAATCCTTTAAAACTTGGAGCAGATGAAAGAACAAATAGTTTGCTCATTTCAGGTGGCACAACCGGTAAAAGACAATATATAAAAGGACTTATCATTCAATTAGATGCCAAAACAGACAATAGCTATAATTCAGAAGTGATTTATCTCAACTATACCGAATCTAGAAATATTGCACCTATAGTGGGTACTTTCTTAGAAGATGCAATGAAATCTAGCCAAGATCAAAAGCTTCGAAAGCAAATTGAGTCTACTCATACTAATCTTTCCCAGCCTCGAAGAAGTTCAGACACCAGTACTTTCTCGAACCCTAGACATTTGAGTGCCCTCAAAAGCTCAGCTGAAACAGGTGGCACTCAGGGTAGCCTTTTCAATGACAATGAAAGCAGACCACAAAGTGGTGTTGTCAACCGTTTCGTTCAGTGGGAAGAAAGCACCAATGCACTCATTATTAAAGCCCCCCCCACTTTGATGCGGGCGGTAAAATCTATTATTTCAAAATTGGATATTAGACGACCTCAAGTTTTGATTGAAGTGATCATCGCTGAAATTGCGATTAATAGAGGCAAGGAATTTGGTGTGGAATGGAACCCCTCATCTAATGCCAGTGTTAAATTTGGAACCCGTTTCCCCACTCGCCCCAATCAAGACACCAATAATATCTTGGGTGGATTCTTTGGTGGCGTGGTTGAACAACTGGGTAGCGGCTTGACTGTTGGCATATTCAGACATGGCTCTTTACGTGCAATCGTTAGAGCGCTTGCAGCAGATCGAGCTGCCAATATCTTATCCACACCAAAGTTGGTTACACTCGACAATCAAACAGCATTGATCAAAGTCGGAGAAAAAGTACCTTTTGCTGTGGGTCAGACCAATAATGATGATATTGGTGGCAACCCTTTCACTTCTTTTGATAGAGAAGAGGTTGGCTTATCTCTAACGATTAGACCACAGATAACGCATTCAGGCGCAGTCAAGCTAGAAATCGAAAGCATCTTATCTAATGTTATTGAGAATTCGGCAACCGACGCTACTGGTGGCAACCCAACAACATCAGAACGCACCATTGTGACTAATGTGATGGTGGATGATGGGAAAATACTAGTTTTGGGTGGACTCATTCAAGAAAGCTGGCAAGAAGTGCAATCTCGTATTCCTATTGTGGGTAGATTGCCCTATGTAGGCGCACTCTTTGGGAGCAAAAGAAAAGAACTCGTTAAAAAGAATTTAATGATCTTTATACGACCTGTTATTATGCGCGATGAATTAAAAAATATTGCAGTATCAAATAAACGCTATGATAGAGTCAGAGATGCTCAAAGACGCTCCTATCACACATTAGAAAGACCTTTTGTTGATGAGCCAATAAGTGCAGCACCTTTGGCAAAAGAAGACTACTACCCTTCATCCATGACGCAAAGCGACGTCTATGCAAAACAGGGTAGTCAAATTGTCCTGCCTTTACCTTATGATCCTATT
The DNA here is from genome assembly GCA_964633725.1 of Uncultured Candidatus Berkiella sp. Classification (GTDB taxonomy): domain Bacteria; phylum Pseudomonadota; class Gammaproteobacteria; order Berkiellales; family Berkiellaceae; genus Berkiella_A. The sequence continues at coordinate 879 of CAZWHY010000009.1, read as the reverse complement.
GTGGATAGTGCTTTTAAGAGGTGAAAAACAAATGAGGCTCTATAATAGAGCCTCATTTGCTTACATATATACCCTGCTTTATTTATTATTCTCCTGAAGTTTTTCTATTCTAAGGAAAACTAGGACACGTTAAACCCAAAACCCCTTCCGAAAAATCACGTTCCGCTTTCAAGCATGCTGCAAGTTCTTCTTGAGAAAGATCTCGTATGACATCTGATGAAACTGAAATTTGGCCATCAATCATGAATCGAAAGTGACACAGTTCTGACTCTGTTGGAGGCGTTCCAACCTCAATAAAGACATTACTTGGAATACCGCTGCTGGAAATATAATTCCCGACTGTGGCTAAGCTATATGCTGGTGAGCCCGTAGTCGAGCAATAAGCATTCACATCTAAAATGCTACTTGCGCCAGCATTATCAAGCCATGTGAAAAATACCTCTTCAACAGAACCCCCAATTGCCGCCACACAAGGACAGGCTGCTTGTTGCCCACAAGGTAGATCCTCTCCAGTTAGATCTTGGTATTTACTAGCAAGGCGTTCACATGCACGACTTTTACTTGCATTCGAGCCATCATCTAAATCACAGTCTTTGGCTTCACAGTAGGCATTACAGATACCTTTTGAAGCCCCGCTTAAACCATCACACACTGTTTCTTCAGCAGGTGTACTACCATCAGGTGTACCTGCTACCGCCATACAAGAAAACAAACAAAATACTATAGTTGCTGAAACTTTCATTATCTACCTCTACCAAACCACATACCATCACACTAATACTTAAATACTACCAGGCTGAAAAAGCTAACACAATTGTTTCCTGAAAAACACTACTACTATTTTGTTTCTAAAAATAAGTTCAATAAAATAAAATATTT
>CAZWHY010000008.1:0-87369 GCA_964633725.1 Uncultured Candidatus Berkiella sp. | reverse complement strand
ATGGCACATCAAGCTCAGTTAAAATAACCATTAATGGTACAAATGATGCAGCCACAGTCAGTTCTGATTCACAACTGCTCATCGAAACCAACACCCCTCTTGCGGCTAATGGCGTATTAACATCAGTGGATGTGGATAATTTAGATAACACCTTTATCCCCATTAACATTGTCGGCACCATAGGTACATTCGATCTCTTAGCCAACGGTAATTGGACATTCCTAGCCAATAGCGCTCATGACAGCTTAAGTGCCGGTGGCATTATCGACGAAGTGTATAACGTCCAATCAATCGATGGCACCGCCAGCACGGTCACCATCCTCATTGTCGGCACCAATGATGCCAGCATTGTCAGCTCTGATTCACAAATGCTCATGGAAACCGATGCACCATTAATGACTAATGGTACTTTAACCGCTGCTGATCCAGATGGCGTAGACGATATTTTCATCCCAATTAATATTGTCGGTCTCATTGGCACATTTAATTTATTAATTAATGGCGACTGGACATTCGTAGCCAACAGTGCTTTCGATAGCTTAAATGTTAGTGATAGCGTAAACGAGGTCTATAACGTCCAAGCAATCGATAGCAGCGCCAGCACGGTCACAATTACTATCAACGGTACCAATGATGCCGCGGTGGTCAGCTCTGATTCAAAAATACTCATCGAAACCGATGCACCATTAATGACTAACGGTACTTTAACTGCAACCGATGTGGATAACCCAGATGACACCTTTATCCCAGTCAATGTAGTCGACACTATCGGAACCTTTAGTTTACTCGCCAACGGTGATTGGACATTTACCGCCAATAGCGCTCATGACAGCTTAAATGCTGGTAACAGTATCAATGAAGTTTATAATGTAACCAGTATTGATGGCACCGCCAGCACCGTCACAATTACCATTGACGGTACGAATGACGTAGCGACCATTAGTGGCGTTGCTTCTGGAAGTACAACAGAAGATGATGCCGCGACACTCACGGTGACAGATAATCTTACTGTAACAGATGTAGATACTGGAGAAGATATATTTGATACAAATGTTACGTTTGTTTCCTCAACTGGCCCTGGTGGTTCCCAATTAGGAAGCCTTAACATTACGGCAGGAGGCATGTGGACATATGCAGCAGATAATACTAATACCGACATACAAAAATTATCTTCTGGAGAGAGTATAGTAGAAGTGTTTAGTGTTCAAAGCTTTGATGGTACTGACACACAGAACATAACAATAACCATTAATGGAAATGATACTTGTGATATTTTTGTTACCACAAATTTAGATGCCCTTGATACATACACAAACACAGATACCTACGCACAAATATTAGCTGATTTTAGAGACAACGGTGATGGATTTATTTCCTTAAGAGAAGCTGTGATCCTCTCAAATCATGCGGGGTGTGATTATACGATATACTTGGCAGATAGCACGACTTACACAATGACCCTTACAGGTTCAGGGGAAAATTCTGCTGAAACAGGCGATCTTGATTTCACCAACACAACTTATAAGGTAACAGTGCAAGGTGGCACAAACTCAGTGATTGACGGAAATAATACTGATAGAGTACTTGATATTCGTGGTTCAGAAGTTGATATTGACAACGTCACTATACAGAGTGGAAACGCTGATGGTGGTTTTGGTGATACTGGTGGTGGTATCAGACTTACTGCCGGAAGTGATGTTTCGATTACGGATAGTACCTTGACAGATAATGTCTCTACAGGTGCAAATGGAGGTGGTGCTATAGATGTAGACAATGCTACCTTAAATGTAGATAATTCAACTATATCCAACAATACTGCTGAAGGAGGCGGCGGTATTGGATTACGGGGCTCGTCAACAGCTAATATTACAAATAGTACAATATTGGAAAATACTGCTACCAAGAATCAATCTGGAGGTGGGATTTTAAATGATGATACGTCTATCTTAACAGTTGATAACACAACTTTCGCAAATAATGATGCTGATAACAGCGTAAGTGGCACTAGTGGAAGTGGTGGCGGGATTAGAAATAATGCTACGGCTACTATTACTGACTCACGCTTTATTGGTAATCATGCAAACCAAGATGGTGGTGGAATACAAAATACGGGTACGATGACAGTAAGTAGCTCGACCTTTACGGGCAATACGGCAAATAGTGATGGTGCTGGTTTATCGGGATCTGGCGCTAGTTCAGATACGACCATTTACAATAGTACCTTTGCATCAAATATAGCAGGTGCTTTTGGCGGTGGTATTGATAATGATGATGGCAGCACCATGGCAATTTACAATAGTTCTTTGGTTGCTAACCAAGCAAGTGATTCTGGTGGTGGTATTGCTAATGAAAATGGTAGTACTATCTCTGTAGCAAATTCTACAATAATTAACAATACTGCTGGTGGTTCTGGTGGCGGCTTATTTAATGATAGTAATGCAGCTAGCGTCATCACAATAGACAGTACCATAATCCTCAATAATACGGCTTCTTCTAGCGGACAAGACATTCGCAATAATAGTGTTGCTGGAAATGTAACAGGCTCAAATAATTTCTCTAATGATACTGTTGGCGTTGGCTCGCTGACATACACGACGACGACAGCCCTTGTTGAATTTGGTACCGCTTCACCTGCGCTTGCTGATAATGGCGGAGAAACAGAAACAGTTGCTTTAGTGACAGGAAGTCTTGCTATAAACTCAGGTAGTAACACAGATGGTGATAGTGGCACTTTAACCACCGATCAAAGGGGCGCAACCTTTGTGGGTACCGCAGATGCTGGCGCATTTGAGTTTGGGGCTACACCACCACCCAGTTCAAATATTGCCGCAGTGGTGAGTAGTGATAGCCAAGTTTTAATTGAAACGGATGCGCTACTTGCTACCAGTGGCACTTTAACAGCCATCGATGTTGATGACGCGGATAATACTTTTGTTGCAACTAATATAGTGGGACTCATTGGCACACTTAACCTGCTAATTAATGGCGATTGGACATTCGTAGCCAACAGTGCTTTCGATAGCTTAAATGTCGGTGATAACGTAAGCGAGGTTTATAACATTCAATCTATTGATGGCACACCTAGCACGGTGACGATCACTATTAACGGCACTAATGATGCTGCCATAGTGAGTTCTGCTTCACAAACCTTGAGTGAAACCGATTTACCATTAATGACTAACGGCACCTTAACCGCAGCCGATGTGGATAACTCAGATAACACCTTTACGCCTATTAACATTGCAGGCCTTATCGGTACATTTGATTTGCTCGCCAACGGTGATTGGACATTTACCGCCAATAGCGCTCATGACAGCTTAAATGCTGGTAACAGTATCAATGAAGTTTATAATGTAACCAGTATTGATGGCACCGCCAGCACCGTCACAATTACCATTGACGGTACGAATGACGTAGCGACCATTAGTGGCGTTGCTTCTGGAAGTACAACAGAAGATGATGCCGCGACACTCACGGTGACAGATAATCTTACTGTAACAGATGTAGATACTGGAGAAGATATATTTGATACAAATGTTACGTTTGTTTCCTCAACTGGCCCTGGTGGTTCCCAATTAGGAAGCCTTAACATTACGGCAGGAGGCATGTGGACATATGCAGCAGATAATACTAATACCGACATACAAAAATTATCTTCTGGAGAGAGTATAGTAGAAGTGTTTAGTGTTCAAAGCTTTGATGGTACTGACACACAGAACATAACAATAACCATTAATGGAAATGATACTTGTGATATTTTTGTTACCACAAATTTAGATGCCCTTGATACATACACAAACACAGATACCTACGCACAAATATTAGCTGATTTTAGAGACAACGGTGATGGATTTATTTCCTTAAGAGAAGCTGTGATCCTCTCAAATCATGCGGGGTGTGATTATACGATATACTTGGCAGATAGCACGACTTACACAATGACCCTTACAGGTTCAGGGGAAAATTCTGCTGAAACAGGCGATCTTGATTTCACCAACACAACTTATAAGGTAACAGTGCAAGGTGGCACAAACTCAGTGATTGACGGAAATAATACTGATAGAGTACTTGATATTCGTGGTTCAGAAGTTGATATTGACAACGTCACTATACAGGGTGGAAACGCTGATGGTGGTTTTGGTGATACTGGCGGTGGTATCAGACTTACTGCTGGAAGTAATGTTTCGATTACCGATAGCACCTTGACAGATAATGTCTCTACAGGTTCAAGTGGAGGTGGTGCTATAGAAGTAAACAATGCTACCTTAGATGTAGATAGTTCAACTATATCCAACAATACTGCTGACGGAGGCGGGGGTATTGGATTACGGGGTTCATCAACGGCGAATATTACAAATAGCACGATATCAGGAAATACTGCTACCAGTACTCAATCTGGTGGTGGGATTTTAAATGATGGTACGTCTATCTTAACAGTTGATAACACAACTTTCACAAATAATGATGTTGATAACGGCACAAATGGAAGTGGTGGCGGAATTAGAAATAATGCTACTGCTACTGTTACCAACTCTACCTTTACTGGAAACTTTGCTGGAAATGATGGAGGTGGAATACAAAATAGAGGTACGATGACAGTAAGTGACTCGACCTTTACGGGCAATACGGTAGATAGCGATGGTGGAGCCATTTCAAGCTTTGGCAGTAACTCGGAGACAACTGTTTATAATAGTACCTTTAGCTTAAATACAGCATCTGGTACTGGTGGTGCTATCGATGTCGATGATGCTGCTAGCATGGTAGCTTACAATATATCTGTTGTTGATAACCAAGCTGGTGGTTCTGGAGGTGGTATTGGTGTTGAAGATGGGAGTACTATATCCGTAGCAAATTCTACAATAATTAACAATACTTCTACTGGTGGTTCTGGTGGCGGCTTATTTAATGATGGTAATGCCAGTGTCAGTACAATAGACAGTACCATAATCCTCAATAATACGGCTTCTTCTAGCGGACAAGACATTCGCAATAATAGTGTTGCTGGAAATGTAACAGGCTCAAATAATTTCTCTAATGATACTGTTGGCGTTGGCTCGCTGACATACACGACGACGACAGCCCTTGTTGAATTTGGTACCGCTTCACCTGCGCTTGCTGATAATGGCGGAGAAACAGAAACAGTTGCTTTAGTGACAGGAAGTCTTGCTATAAACTCAGGTAGTAACACAGATGGTGATGGTGGCACTTTAACCACAGATCAAAGAGGCGTAACCTTTGTGGATACAGCAGATGCTGGAGCCTTTGAATATGAGTCTGAGCCTTGCGAGGTCCTAGTGACAACCAATGCTGATACTCTTGATTCATACACAAACACAGATACCTACACACAAATATTAGCGAGTTTTGGAGATAACGGTGATGGTGAGATTTCCTTCAGAGAAGCTGTAATCCTCTCAAATCATGCAACTTGTGATCATACAATATACTTGGCAGACAACACGACTTACACAATGACCATTGCAGGTACAGGTGAAAATTCTGCTGAAACAGGCGATTTTGATTTCACCAACTCGACTTATAATGTAACAGTGCAAGGTGGTACAAACTCGGTGATTGATGCAAATGGCCTTGATAGGGTCATTGATGTTAGAACAAGTGCAGATCTAACCCTGCGAGACTTGACCATAATAAATGGAGTGACTACTGCTAACGGCGCTGGAATAAATGTTGCTAGTTCAACTATAACTCTAGATAATACAGTTGTCTCGCAAAACACTGCGCAAAGTGGAGGTGGGATTTATATTATTGGAGGCTCAGGCCATAGTATCACAAATAGTACGATAGATAGTAATTCATCCGCTAATAGTAATAATGGTGCTGGTGGTGGTGGTATTTATATTCGGAATACCTCTGTTGATTTATTAAATAGTACAGTTTCAAACAATACAACAAGTGGTAATGGGGCTGGAATATTTTTCGAGCGAACAGGCACTCTGAATATTGACCAAAGTACTATTTCTGGTAATATATCCTCCGCATTCGGTGGGGGAATATATCTTCATAGGCAAAATGGTGCAAATGATACAGTAATCACTAATAGTACCATTACTAATAATAGTGCCGCTTCCGGTGGCAGCGGTATTGACAATAATAAACAAATAGTGACGTTATCAAGCTCTATTGTAGCTGGTAATAATAATGATAACGATATTCAGGATAATAATGGCAGCAGTTTCATATCTTTAGGTTACAACCTTATTGGGAATGCAGATAACTCAACAACAATATCTGCTACAACAGGAGACCAATTTGGGACAGCGGCAACACCTATAGATGCCCTTCTTGGTGCATTAACTAATAATGGTGGCCCAACTGAAACTCATGCGTTGCTTGTTGGGAGTACGGCAATCGATGCTGGGAATCCTGCAGACTTAACCTCAGATCAAAGAGGGGCTGCAATCATAAACACAGTCAGGGATATAGGCGCATTTGAATTTGGCGGTGTAGTGCCAGTGGTATTAGATTTAGATGGTGATGGGTTAGAACTCATCAATGCCAATCACTCTAATGTATATTTTGATATTAATGGGGATGGTACATTAGAGCAGATTGGCTGGGTACATCCAGATGATGCCATTTTAGTTTACGATATGAATGGTGATAATCAAATTACAGAAATCAATGAATTTGCATTTGCCAACCATCATCCGGATGCAACAACAGATTTACAGGGTTTGGCGCTTGCCTATGATACTAATAACGACAACCTATTTAACAAAGATGATGAGCATTTTGAAGATTTTGCCCTCTGGCAAGATCATAATCAAAATGGAATTGGAGAAGAGAACGAGCTTACCAGCTTAATTGAATATGGCATTGTAAGTATTGGTTTAATTTCTGACAACGAAGTCTCAGTGATATCTAATAATACCGTTTTTGGTCAATCAGAATATACTATGGATGATGGCAGCAGTAATATAGTTGGTGATGTTAGTCTTAATGTATCCGACATTATTGAGCAAGACTCGCTAGTGCAAAGCCTTGAGGCTTTTGCCAATGAAGAAAACCCAGTTGCTAATGAGCAAAATTGTAACACATGCTCAGATGCACAAATCAGCAGTTACTCAGACACAACTATCGAGCAAGCCTTAGATATGATGATTCAAGAAGTCAACAATGGTGATATCTAGTCATAAGCCTACTGCTCTCTCCGCCTCTCAGATTATAATACTATAATCGAGAGGTGGTTTTGATTACTGCCCTTCTCCTGACACTACCATTGTGTCTTCTAAATAAAATTTTCGACAACGAGCAGGCGCGAAGCGCCATTCACACCATCCTAACCGCCCCATCCAAGCGAATCACTTCGCCATTGAGCATAGTGTTCTCTATAATATGGCCCGCTAGTTTTGCAAATTCTTCTGGCACGCCAAATCGTTTGGGATAAACGGTTTGGTTTAATAAATGATCGGATACTTTATCCGGCATCCCTTGCATCATGGGTGTATTAATCATGCCGGGTGCAATGGTCATGACTCGAATGCCAAATTGTGCTAACTCGCGTGCCAAAGGTAGCGTCATCCCCACAATACCTGCTTTAGATGCACTGTAGGCACTTTGACCTATTTGCCCATCAAATGCTGCTATAGATGCCGTATTAATGATGACACCATTTTCATTATTAGCCTTAGCGTTTTTGATCATTAAGTCTGCACATAAACGCATTACATTATAAGTACCAATTAAGTTGATTTTAATAATAGATTCGAACCATTCCAAACTAACCGCCCCCTCTTTACCCACCATACGTTTTGCTGGAGCCACACCTGCGCAATTAATGTTTGCTTTGAGCTTGTTTTTTAAATCTTCTGGTAAAGATTGTATGGCTTGCTCAAGTTCTGCTGATTCTGTAATGTCACAAACCAAAGCAATGCCTTTTACTTTATTGGCCATTAATTCTGCTTGCTCGCCATTTTTGTCTAACACAACAACGATAGCCCCGGCATCAGATAAATACTGACATAATGCTGCCCCCATGCCACTAGCACCACCTGAGACAACGACAGCTTGATTTTTGATATCCATATGATTACCTTAACTTAATATTAAAACGAGACGCATACTTGTGATCTGATGCAAACAAGGATAGAGTTTGGAAAACATTTTGCAACAGAGTTATCCACTACACTACAAACTTGTTGGCAAGAAATATAACTATTATTCTGCTCTGTATTCTACTTAATATACTAGATGCTTGGCTCTTGCAGGCATTAAATAAGGACTACCTATGAACCTTGGAGAAACCGCCACTCTTATTCAAGACACAGTTCGTCAATTTGCCACCAATGAAATAGCCCCCATTGCGGAACAGATAGATCAAAGCAACGAATTCCCTAATCCATTATGGAAAAAAATGGGCGCACTCGGCTTACTCGGTATTACCGTAGAAGAAAAATATGGTGGTGCTGGAATGGGATATTTAGAGCATTGCCTTGCGATGGAGGAAATAAGCCGAGCTTCTGCCTCAGTAGGGTTGAGCTACGGTGCACACTCTAATCTGTGCGTTAATCAAATCTACCGCAATGGCACAGAAGAGCAAAAACAAAAGTACTTACCTAAGCTGATTAGCGGTGACCATGTTGGTGCTTTGGCTATGAGCGAAGCAGGTAGTGGCTCAGATGTGATGAGTCTCAAACTGGATGCAAAAAAAGACGGCTCTCACTATATTCTAAATGGCCATAAAATGTGGATTACCAATGGGCCCGATGCCGATGTTTTGGTGGTCTATGCCAAAACCACACCAGAAGGTGGCTCTAAAGGCATCACCGCTTTTTTAATTGAAAAAAACTTCCCCGGCTTTACAACTGCCCAAAAACTAGACAAATTAGGCATGCGCGGTTCCAATACTTGTGAGCTGGTCTTTATCGATTGCAAAGTCCCAGAGAAGAATATTTTAGGTGGCTTAAACCAAGGTGCCAAAGTTCTGATGAGTGGCTTAAATTATGAACGTTTAGTCTTAGCCGCTGGTCCCATTGGTATTATGCAAGCTTGTTTGGATCAAGTTATTCCTTATATTCGTGATAGAAAACAATTTGGTAAAGCCATTGGTGAATTTCAACTGATTCAAGCCAAAGTCGCCGATATGTACACCACATTAAACGCATCAAGAGCCTATTTATATCAACAAGCCAATATAGCAGATAGCACAAAACAATTAACCAATAAAGATGCGGCTTCGGTGATTTTATTTGCCTCTGAAAATGCAACACAAATGGCACTACACGCCATTCAGTGCTTAGGCGGTAATGGCTATGTGAATGAGTTTGCGACTGGCAGATTACTCAGAGATGCTAAATTATATGAAATTGGCGCCGGTACCTCCGAAATTAGAAGAATGATTATTGGTCGGGAAATTTTTTCTGGACTTACATCTTAATAATAGCAGGATAATATTATGCATTCTGAATCAGATAACCCTATTGTCATCGTAGCAACAAAACGTACCCCTATTGGAAAATTTCAAGGCTGCTTTAGCACCATGACCAGCCCTCAATTAGGTGGCCAAGCTATTCAAGCGACATTATCTTCCGTTCGTTTTAACCCCAGTGACATTGATGAAGTCATTATGGGGTGTGTATTACCCGCAGGCTTAGGACAAGCCCCCGCCAGACAAGCTGCTAAATTTGCTCAAGTGCCTGATAAAACAGGGGCACTAACCATTAATAAAATGTGCGGTTCTGGCATGAAGGCCATTATGTTAGGTATAGATTCTATTTTAGCAGGCACAAATCAAGTCGTCATTGCAGGCGGTATGGAAAACATGACCCGCTCGCCCTATATTCTCGACAAGGCCAGAGGCGGCTTTAGAATGGGACATGGCACAATCAGCGATCACATGTTTTTAGACGGTCTAGAAGATGCTTATGATAAAGGCAAGTTAATGGGCGTATTTGCCGAACTATGTGCCCAGAAATATAATCTCACCCGACAAGAGCAAGATGCGTTTGCTTTAAACTCACTAAGCCGAGCCAAAGAGGCGATTGAGAAAAACGCCTTTGTCGATGAAATTACGCCTGTAGAAGTCAAGACTCGTAAAAAAATACTCAGCATCGACACAGATGAATTACCGATGAATGCAATGCCAGAAAAAATCCCCATGCTCAAACCTGCATTCAAGCCAGATGGTACCGTAACAGCGGCAAATGCCAGTGCGATTTCTGATGGGGCTTGTGCTCATCTTTTAATGCGACAAAAAGAAGCCCAAAAACGTAATCTGCCTATTTTAGCCCGTATAGAAGCGCATACAACACACTCCCAAGAGCCCCGCTGGTTTACCACTGCGCCTGTAGGCGCGATAAAATCTTTGTTAGATAAAATAAATTGGTCTATCAGTGATGTTGATTTATTTGAAATCAACGAAGCTTTTGCAGTTGTGACACTCGCCGCGATGAAAGAACTAGATTTACCCCTTGATAAAGTGAACATTCGTGGAGGCGCCTGTGCTCTAGGGCATCCTATTGGCGCATCGGGTGCTAGAATTTTAACAACCCTTATTTATGCACTGAAACACAAAGGCTTAAAGAAAGGCGTTGCTAGCCTATGTATCGGTGGTGGAGAAGCGACCGCAATCGCCGTGAGTCTTGTTGATTAACATATATGGATAAAAAATGCCGTACATTTCCAGCAAAGTAAATACACAATCAGACTCTTTTAAGAGCAACTCACAGCATATCAAGCAACAAGTTGCTGCATTACAAGAGCTCAGTGTTCAAATCAGCCAAGGAGGTGGTCAAGCTGCTCAAAAAAAGCATACTGACCGCGGTAAACTTTTACCGCGAGAGCGAGTCGATAAGTTATTAGATCCTGGTTCGCCTTTTTTAGAGTTTTCTTTGTTTGCAGGTTACGAGCTTTATAAAGAGTATGTACCCGCAGGTGGCTTGATTACAGGCATTGGCCGCATACACAATATCGAGTGTATGATTATTGCGAATGATGCGACGGTCAAAGGCGGCACATACTTTCCTATCACCGTAAAAAAACATCTGCGCGCACAAGATATTGCTAGAGAAAATAATTTGCCCTGTGTTTATTTGGTGGATTCAGGTGGCGCAAACTTACCCTATCAAGATGAAGTATTCCCCGACAAAGATGATTTTGGCCGAATATTTTATAATCAAGCCATTATGTCTAGTCATGGCATCTCTCAAATAGCCATTGTGATGGGCTCATGTACGGCTGGTGGTGCTTATGTGCCAGCGATGAGCGATGAGAGTATCATGGTCAAAAATCAAGCGACTATTTTTTTAGCAGGACCTCCTTTGGTCAAAGCAGCAACCGGTGAAGAAGTCTCAGCAGAAGACTTAGGCGGTGCAGACACACATTGCAAAATATCGGGTGTAGCCGATCATTATGCTCAAAATGATGAACACGCTTTAATGATTGCGAGAGATTGTATTCATAATCTGAACAAAGAGAAAAAATTAGATTTCACCTTAAGAAAACCCTTACCGCCTCGCTATCCAGCGAAAGAGATTTATGGCTTAATTCCTGAGTCTTTAAGACAGCCCATGGATGTGAAAGAAATCATTGCTCGCATTGTGGACGACTCTGAATTTCACGAGTTCAAAGCGCTATACGGCAAGACTCTAATCTGTGGTTTTGCGCACTTACAAGGTATGCCTGTTGGCATTATTGCCAATAACGGCATTTTGTTTTCAGAATCTGCCAACAAAGGCACGCACTTTATAGAGTTATGTTGCCAACGAAAGATTCCTCTTATATTTTTGCAAAATATTACAGGCTTCATGGTGGGAAAACGCTACGAACAAGGCGGAATCGCCAAAGACGGCGCTAAAATGGTCACGGCCGTCGCCTGTGCTAATGTCCCTAAAATCACATTGATTATTGGCGGCAGTTTTGGCGCAGGAAACTATGGCATGTGCGGTAGAGCCTACGATCCTAGATTCTTGTGGATATGGCCCAATGCCAGAATTTCTGTGATGGGCGGCGATCAAGCGGCTAGTGTTTTAACCCAAGTAAAAACAGCCAACTTAAAAAGAAAAAATCAATCTTGGGATAAAAAAGAAGAATCAGAATTTCATGCGTCTATAGTGAATCAATACGAAAAGCAAGGACACCCTTATTATTCAAGCGCGAGGTTGTGGGATGATGGTATCATCGATCCTATCCATACCCGCGAGATCTTAAGCCTTAGTTTATCGGCTGCGTTGAATGCACCTATTATCTCGACCCAATTTGGAGTTTTTAGAATATGACACAGTTACCCATACTTTTTGATATCTCAGATGCCGGTATTGGCACCATCACACTCAACAAGCCTGAAAAACATAATGCCTTTGATGATATTATGATACAACACCTGACGGATGTTATCGCCTCGGCCATACATAACCCAGAAGTGCGAATTATTGTTTTAAATGGTGAGGGTCAAAACTTTTCAGCCGGGGCAGATTTAGGCTGGATGAAGCGTATGGCCAATTTTTCAGAGGAAGAAAACATCGATGATGCAATGAAATTAGCCAAACTCATGCATACTTTATACTATTCTCCCAAGCCTACCATTGCATCAGTCCAAGGCAAAACATTTGGTGGTGGTATCGGCTTAATTTCATGTTGCCATACAGCGATTGTTAGCTCTGACGCTCAGTTTTGCTTTTCAGAAACCAAATTAGGCATCATTCCAGCGATTATTTCACCTTTTATTATTAATGCCATTGGTCCCCGATGGACTAGACATTGCTTTTTACATGGCCAAGTTTTTGATGCACAACAAGCATTACAGATGGGGCTATGCCAAGAAATTGTCGCGCCAACAGAACTAAGTGGTGCCACTCAAAAAGCTGCAGAAAACCTAATGAAAAATGGTCCAAATGCGTTACAGGCTGTAAACTATTTAGTCAATGATTTATCACCATTTATAATCAATGACGATGTTATGCAATTCACCGCTAGAACGATTGCAAAACTCAGAGTGTCTACGGAAGGACAAATTGGCTTAAATGCGTTTCTCAATAAAATAAAACCCAATTGGAACCATTCATGATTACTTCTTTATTGATTGCCAATCGTGGCGAAATCGCTTGCAGAATCATTAAGACTTGTCAAAAGCTTAACATTCGTAGTATCGCTGTTTTTTCTGAGCCAGATAAACAAGCTCTACACGTTAAAATGGCAGATGAAGCCTATTGTATTGGATCTGAAAAATTATCTGACAGCTATTTGAATACGAACAAAATATTGCAGGCTGCCCAAAAATCTGGCGCCGATGCGATTCATCCTGGCTATGGGTTTTTGTCAGAAAACCCAGAGTTTGCCCAAGCTTGTGCCGATAATGGTATTATTTTTATCGGCCCCAAACCAGATGCCATTACATTAATGGCCTTAAAAGATCAATCCATCAAAACCATGCAAACAGCCGGCATCCCAACCACCCCCGGGCACTATGATTTGCCCAATATAGCCGCCTATGAAAAAGCCGCAAAACAAATAGGCTATCCGGTCTTAATTAAAGCCACAGCAGGTGGTGGCGGCAAAGGCATGCGCAAAGTTGAATCTGCAAAAGAATTGTCTGAAGCCATTAGACAAGCCAAGCAAGAGAGTTTAAATGCTTTTGGCAACGATACCTTATTCATGGAAAAATACTTAATCAAAGCTCGCCATATAGAAGTGCAAATTTTCCGAGATACGCATGGTCAGTGTGTGCACTTATTTGAGCGAGACTGCTCAACCCAACGTCGCCACCAGAAACTAATAGAAGAAGCGCCAGCTCAAAATATAAACCAGACGTTAAAACAAAAACTATACTCAGCCGCTATCAAAGCAGCAAATACAATAAATTACATTGGTGCGGGTACTGTAGAATTTTTGGTGAGTGCCGCCGGCGAATTCTATTTTATGGAAATGAATACCCGCCTACAAGTCGAGCACCCTGTCACAGAGATGATCACAGGATTAGATTTAGTCGCTTGGCAAATTAAAATTGCCCAGGGTGATAAAATCCCCTTAACTCAAGACAAAATAAAATTAAAAGGCCATGCCATCGAGGCTCGCATTTATTCAGAAGATCCCAATCAAAACTTTCTGCCTCAAATTGGTAAGATACAAAATATTTTCACACCATCCAATAACGATGTTCGTATAGACACAGGTATCAAAACAAACGATCAACTGAGCATTCATTTTGATCCATTAATGAGTAAAGTTATTGCTTGGGGTGAGACAAGAGAGCAAGCGATTCTAAACTTATCAAAAGCTTTAGGACAATACCAAATTATTGGTGTTAAAAATAATATCGACTTTATTAAAGCCATACTAACCAGCCCTGATTTTCAAAAGGGTATAGATATTCAATATATCGAAAAAAATGTTGACACCCTTATCTGTCCTCCTCTTGATGTCTCTTCTGAATTGCTCGCCATTGTGAGCTTGATACAAGTTTTGCAACGACAAAAAACCATCGACAACCTAGTGCCCTCGCCTTGGTCAAATAATGCTTGTTTTAGAATCAATTTGCCAACAGTGGAAACCTTTACCATACATCATAACGAACAAATCCACAAAATACTGATAGAACATATTACGCATAACACATTACGCCTAAAAATAAATGGTGCCGATGCTACGATTGATATAAATGGTGAAATAAAACCTGGCAATATTTTATCGTATCAAATCAACACCCAGAAAAACCGCCTTGAATTTTTCACCCATAATCAAAACCGTATATATTGCTTATACAAAGGTCAGCTTTATCATTTTGATACCAATGTTTTTGAACACGATAGCCACCATGGGAACGAATCAGACAGCAATGCTATTTTGTCCCCCATGCCGGGGCTCATTACAAAGGTATGGGCAAAAAAAGACAATACGGTTCGCAAAGGCGAAAAATTAATCGCTCTAGAAGCCATGAAAATGGAGCACACAATTTCTGCCCCCAAAGATGGTAAAATCAAATCCATCCACTATCAAACAGGCGACCAAGTTATCGAAGGCTCCCTATTGGTTGAGTTGGATTAAAAATAATAAGATATAAACGATATGATAAAAATAGTGGAAGTCGGCCCCAGGGATGGGCTGCAAAATGAGAAGAAAATCATCCCGACAGAAACTAAAATACACTTTATTGAAAAGCTCATTGCGGCTGGCCACAAAACAATTGAAATCACTAGCTTTGTGTCCCCTAAATGGATGCCTCAAATGGCTGACCATCAAGTGATTGCTGAGCATTTCGCTCATCAAGATTCCACTTGTCAATTTATGGCACTAACCCCCAACCTTAAGGGCTTAGAAAACGCGCATCAAGCGGGCATCAAACAAATTGCTGTATTTACCGCAGCCTCTGAAACTTTTGCTCAGAAAAACATTAACTGTAGTATTCGTCAAAGCTTAGATAATTTTCAACAGTTGCTCATACAAGCGCAGAAATACAACATGCGTGTTCGGGGTTATATTTCTTGTGCCTTAGGCTGTCCTTATGAAGGTCATATTTCAGAAAAATCGGTATTAGACATTGCAACAGCGCTTTATGACGCGGGCTGTTACGAAGTGTCCATTGGCGATACTATTGGTATTGGCACCCCATCAAGAGCAAGAGCGCTCATCAAACAATTACAAACCCATATCCCCGCTCAAAATCTGGCAATACATTTTCATGATACTTATGGCCAGGCATTGGCAAATATTTTAGCCTGCTTGGAAGAAGATATCACAATAATCGATAGCTCGGTCAGTGGATTGGGGGGCTGCCCATACGCTAAAGGGGCTAGTGGCAATATCGCGACAGAAGAGGTGCTATATATGCTACATGGCTTAGGTTTAACCACATCAGTGGATTTAAACAAAACAATTATGGCAGGAGACTTTATTTGTAAAGCATTAGGCATTCCTAATCGCTCTAAAGTCGCAAATGCTATTCTGGCAAAAACTTGAAAATCATCTCAATATTATACTAGGAGAGTGCTGTGTCCGGTTTTAACAAAGTGGTTACAAACTACGATGATGCTTTAAAAGGTATCACTGATAATATGACTATCATGGCAGGTGGATTCGGCTTATGCGGTATCCCCGAAGGTTTGATTCAAAAAATTTATGATTTGGGTATCTCAGGATTAACCTGCATATCGAATAATGCCGGTGTAGATGGTTTTGGCTTGGGTAAACTATTAGAAAAACGCCAAATAAAGAAAATGATTTCATCCTATGTGGGAGAAAATAATCTTTTTGAAGAATTATTTCTCAGCGGTGAAATGGAAGTGGAATTAACCCCTCAAGGTACTTTGGCTGAGAAAATACGAGCAGGTGGTGCAGGCATACCTGCATTTTATACGGCAACAGGCTATGGCACCCCTATTGCTGAGGGTAAAGACGTCCGAGAATTTGACGGGCAAAAATATATTTTAGAAGAAAGCCTCATAGCAGACTTTGCCATCATTAAAGCCTGGAAAGCCGATACCATGGGTAACCTTATTTTTAACAAAACAGCCATGAACTTTAACCCCATGATGGCAACGGCGGGAAAAATCACTGTCGCTGAAGTGGAAGAAATCGTAGAGCCAGGTGAACTTGATCCAAACCATATTCATATCCCCGGCATATACGTCAACCGTGTTATCAAAGGTCAATTTGAAAAACGCATAGAAAGAAAAACATTACAATCAAGCTGAAGGGTAACATCATGGCATTATCAAGAGAACAAATTGCTCAGCGTATCGCTCAAGAATTAAAAGACGGTTACTATGTTAATTTAGGCATAGGTATCCCTACTTTGGTGGCAAATTATATTCCCAAAGATATCGATGTATGCCTGCAATCTGAAAATGGATTATTAGGTATGGGACCATACCCAACAGAAGAAACAGTAGATGCTGATTTAATTAACGCGGGTAAAGAAACCGTCACTACCCAACTAGGCGCTAGTTTTTTCTCCTCTAGTGATAGTTTTGCCATGATTCGAGGCGGACATGTTGATTTGACTGTACTGGGCGCTTTTGAAGTAGATCAACAAGGTAACATTGCCTCTTGGATGATTCCTGGCAAGCTTATCAAAGGCATGGGCGGCGCGATGGATTTAGTGGCTGGTGCCAATAATATTGTTGTCGCCATGAACCATGCCAATAAAAAAGGGGTATCCAAACTACTACGCCATTGCCAATTGCCTCTGACTGGCGTGAATTGCATCAAAAAAATCGTGACAGATTTGGCTGTACTCACGATAAAAAATGGTGCCTTCCATCTATTAGAGCGAGCACCAGGTGTATCAATAGAGCAAATCAAAGAACTCACGGCAGGGACGCTTATAGTGCCGAATAGTGTGCCTGAAATACAGCTATAGTATTTTGCTCGCCCAAGTCTGGGCAGTAGTGTCCGGGGAAAACAGGATTTATGGAAAAGCCATTGAATTTTATAGCCCATATTACTTTTTATGTCGTCCCGGAAATTAGAGCTACTTATGAGTGTAACGAATTAGTAGGTCTTATTATCCGGGATCCAGTATTTGTCAAAAATGCCCTGGATCCCGGGTATTAAGTGATTCTAAGTCGCTTCGCTCATAAGAATCTCTAAATCCCGGGACGACGTATTTAGAGTTTTTTGTGTTTTCCCCGGACACTACTGCGAAATTAGTAGTGGGGCAAGATTCGCTTCGCTCATCGAGTATATTAAGGTTGCAAAGCCTCCAATTCTTCTAAGTGCTCTTGCTCATCACGAATAATGTCTTGAATGGTTTGATATAAAATAACGTTCTCTAGTGGGATATTTTTTAGCAATTTTATATATGAGCCAATGGCATCTTTCTCTTCCGCTATGTTAATTTCTAAAATTTCATCTAAATTATCGGCAGCGATTAGATCTTTAGTGGAAATCTGCATAGAGGGTACACCACCCAATGCTAAAATTCTGTCTCTTAGCTTTTCAGCGTGCATCACCTCATCACCACTAATTTCTTTTAATCTAGCCATAACAGCTTCAGAATATGGCCCACTCACAACCGCAGCATGCGTTGCATATCTAATTGCACAAGCATGCTCTTGCTCTAACATTTTATTTAAACCATCTATAATAACTTTGTCGTTTTTAGGCATAATGATAATCCATTTTATATTTTTTTCTAACTACATAATCAACAATTGATACAGCATCATAGGATATAGGCTACAGTTTTTCAGTGCAATAACCAACCTATCGTTAAGATACTAACTTACTTGAGTAGTTTCGTACCTTAAGTTAGACTATAAGTAGTAATTACAATACCGTATGGCCATTTACTATGAAGCAAAGCAAATATACATCAAAACAACCTGATAAAAATGGTTTTGTTTCATATACTACAAAAGAAAATAACATCTGGCATGATTTATACACACGCCAAATAAATAACATCCCTAATCGTGCCTGCCAAGAATATATTGACGGTATGTCAGATATCGGCTTAACCGCTCAAGCTATTCCCCAGATACCAGAAGTTAATGAATGCTTGCGCTCACACACAGGCTGGGAAGTCTATCCCGTTCCTGCATTAATTGGTTTTGAAAAATTTTTCCAATTATTGGCTGACAAGAAATTTCCAGCTGCAACGTTTATTCGTACCCGCGAAGAAATGGACTATTTACAAGAGCCAGATATCTTTCATGAGATTTTTGGTCATTGCCCTTTGCTCAGCAATCAAAATTATGCAGACTTTATGTTTGAGTATGGCAAACTCGGTCTTACAGTAGATCACCCGACTCGCGTAATGCTAGCAAGGCTATACTGGTTTACCATTGAATTTGGTTTGATTCAAAAACCTGAAGGTTTACGAATTTTTGGTGGTGGCATATTATCTTCGCTCGGCGAAACAAAGTATTGCCTGGAAAGCGACAAGCCCATACGTAAAATACTCGAACCACTCGATGCTTTTCGCACACCTTACCGCATTGATATTTATCAATCTATTTATTTTATGATTAATAGCTTCGAAGACTTGTTTAATATTATGCAACAGGATTTATTAGCCTTGATAAAAGACGCCCAAAGGCTCGGGATGCATGAGCCTTTGTTTGAGAAAAAAAACAATCTTTAGTTCTTAATTTGAAATATACGATACAAAACGAGAGATTGTGCTAAATTCGGTTTTTACCTGGTCTTAAGCCAGAATTATCCATCTGTAGATGGGATATATCTATCAGTATCTCTTGCTCGGCATGAACCGGTACCTCTCGCGCACTAGGTCGATAACACGGTACATCCTCAAAAAGATCGTTCGTAACTGTAGCACAATATGGTCCATGAAGTAATTCAATATAAGTGGTTTCTGCTGGAATTTCTTCCATCGAGGTACCTACTGTAAGCGTGTGAGTTAAAAATATAGCAAGTGCCTGCTCAACAGTATTTTTGATAAAATTATGACTCAAAGCAGGACATTGGCGAGCTCCTGCGCCAAAGGGGCTATAAGCACCTACTAAGGGATTTGGTACTGCCTCGTTAAAATAGCGCTCAGGATTAAATTCGAGAGAGTCTTCACCAAAAACATTAGATAACCTTAGCCTTCTGGATGGGATTTGAAAAAACGAATTAGCAGGAAAGTTGAACTCAAAATTCTCTCCACCCGCACCAGTCACGTTAAAACTTATAGGGATAGATGAATACCGAGAGATAAACGACATACCACCATACAGCCTGCAAAATTCTTTATAAAAATTATTGAGTGTTTGCTTGGCCTCTCCATTTTCAGGATCGTCTTGTAAAATTTTTAGCGCGTTTTTATATTGTAATTGTAAACCATTATCCGTGGCTAGCTTGATAATGGATAATATAATCAATCTACTGAGATTTGCAGTCAGTAGGAACGACATAGCAATATTATTCTGATTGTTGACACCATTAATCAGGTGGGGAAGCATATAGTCTGTATTTGTAATATTACCTGAATTATTTTCAAAAAGTTCTTCTGAGTATTGATAAAGTTGAGATTCAACTGCAAACATGGTCGTAACATCCATACTCATCATGGCTCGGTCAAAATCATTGATTAACTTTACTACCTTATCAAAATCATCCGGCAGAACATCTAACCCTAAAAGATGTTTTGCAATAACCCGTGTTACAATGCCTTGCAAACTAATCTCCAGATTAGGCGGCGCTGGTGCTGATATTGCTTCTGAACACCACCTTTGTAAGTTGCTTGCTAACGCTGTGTTCATCTCATTTTGATGTGATTCTATAACCGATACAATGCCTTGTCTGCCTGCTTTTGCTGCCTCTCCTTGCTGGGTGAGCAGTACAGCTTGGTCTCCTTCGGTTCGAAAAAAATTATTAATACGACGAAAATTATATCTTGCATGAGGATCGTTTGTTTCAGAAGCCGATGATGACGAGCCCTCCTCAGGTGCAGAACTTTGTCGCGCAGGATTATGCACTAAAATTGCCTTTGCTAGCTCTGGGTTAGTTACAGTCACAAAATATTCGGTGTTTGTTGTTAACCTGATGGCACCACTGAATGGAAACATGATGAATCCATATTCTGACTCAAACGCTTTATCTGATAATTTTCCTGTGAAATATTCACCCTTCCCTACAAGAAATTCTTTACAAAGTCCTGAGGCTGTCCATTCAGCTGATTTCAATAGCACGTTAGTCAACATCCCTTTTAACATAAGAGCTCCAAGAAATTTTTTATAGCATTAAATTAAAGCACCTATGCTAACAAATTTGTATCATATTATTCAACCATCTGTTTTTTAAACAGGGTAAGCTCATCTAAATTTTCTTGAAGTGAACAAAAATGTTCTAAAATTATGTGCAAATATCATTATTCCAATATTCTGGGATAATAAGTTTGTTATATAGCGATGAATAAAATTTTAGAATTTAGAATAAAGTTTTTAGTGCAATAGTCATATCATTGTTAAAACCCTAACTCACAACACTACATGGCCATTCCTCATCAAATATACTTGGCTCGTATACAGACTGGGAAGCCTATCCTGTTCCGGCGTTAATCGGTTTTTTAATATTATTCAACAGGATTTATTAGCCTTGATAAAAGACGCCCAAAGGCTCGGGATGCATGAGCCTTTGTTTGATAAAAAAATATAGATTTTTATTAGAGTTTTACCCGACATTTTAACGAAGAGGAGGAGACATCTGCTGCCAAGCCATTGTCTCCAACAGGCATAGCACCTGCTCTTATTTGAAAGCCTTTACTATCATGTTTCAATAGGCCTTCGACTAGTTCAGGTTCACCATTCCCAAATGGCACCTTAAAACTCTCTCTAAAACCAACCCACTCGTCTTTCAAAAATATCTCCATCACTTTCGCTCGTGCTGGGTTAAAATTCGTCCCTGGCGGCTTACTTTCATTACGTAATTTCATATTCCCGACTTTTTCCAGGTCAATTCTATCCCGTATTGCTGTTGGCAAATAATCTAGCTCTGCTTGACTGAGCTCACGAATACTCTCATAGCCTTTTATTAGGTGTTGTGCGAAATCCGAGTCAAAGATATATTCTTTTTTAATATCATATTGATCTGTTATTTCTGGCAAACAAAACATACAAATAGCGTTTGCAATATCTTTGATATATTTATCTTCTCGAACCAAATCAAAATCCAATAACTTTACAGACTCTACACTATTATTATCTTCATAAACGAAAATATTATGTTGATGCAAATCACCATGTATTAATCCACCAGGCAGACCACTATCAGATGGATAAAATAAAGTGCCTACAGCGTATTTGAAAAATGTATATAAATATTGAACTTCATTCCAAACTTGGCCTTTTTGCCATAACCGCTTGGCACAGTGGGTCAGTTCTGAGGCAACAGATTTAAAGTCATTAGGTTGTACTTCAAATTTTGGCACAGAATGTGTCTGATCGTGAAAACTTGCAATGCTCTCGCCCAATAAATAAGCATAACCTGTATCCCTGTTATTCCCAGCCACATCCCCAATTTTCAAACCTTCAATATATTCCATAATAACAGCATCATAACCATTAAAATTAGGAATAAAAGCATAAGGTTTGGGTACGAGTTCTGAGTACCCAGCTATATGTTTTTGTAAATCATATAGCTCTTGATTGGAACCACAGGCAGTAGGATCCAGCTGCTGACCAGTCATCCATTTGACAACATACTCCGTATCATTTATCCAGACCTTATATACTTGATTTAAAACACCACCTGCTAACAACTCAGGTTCAGAATCTACAATTAAATCAATATCATTAAATAGTGCATCTTGTTGCTTTGCAGCCTTTTCAAATAAAGATAACACCATATCCTGGGTAAAGTGTTTTGCTCCGTCCTGCATACTTGCGTACTACCTTGTTCCTTTGCTCTCTAAAAACAGCTTATCCACCTTTGCCGCACAAATAAAGTCATTTTCAGACAGACCACCAATAGAATGCGTCGTATATAGCACCGAACAGCGATTATAAGATACCGTCATATCTGGATGATGATTTTCAAAATGTGCCATAAACGCAATTGCATTAACAAAAGCCATTGTATGGTAATAATTTTTGAAAGAAAAATCACAGGTCATCGTTTTACCTGTAGGCGCTATTTTCCATTCGGTTATTTTTTTTAAATATTTGTCTGCTTCTTCTATGGTAAGAGGCGATACCCCCCCCTCACAAGCTTCACAATGTTTCTCGACTAATGTCATGCAACTTTCTCCTTAGGCAACACTTGATCCAACGCATTTAAGAAGCATTTGTTTTCTTCTTCTAAACCAACGCTGACTCTCACATAATGATTTAATTGAAAAAATTTCAATGGACGAATAATGACCCCCATGCGCAATAGATTTTCATATAATGCTACGCCATCTGTTTTAACATGCAACATGATAAAATTTGCTTGACTCGGAATAAATGGTATACCCAATGCTATCAAACCTTTTTCTAATCCATCTCGATGTTGTTTATTCATGTCCACACTATATTGTAAAAAGGCTTGATCTTTAATTGCCGCTAATGCAGCGACTTGCGCAAGATGATTTACATTAAAGGGCTGCCTGATGCGGTTGACAACCGCGACAATATCTTCATGTGCCATCGCATATCCTACCCGCATGCCAGCCATGCCGTATGCTTTAGAGAACGTTCTGGTAATAATGAGATTAGGAAATTGATCTAACCATGTGTGCGTCTGTGGGTAATCTGCTTTTTTGACATATTCATAATACGCTTCATCGGAAATAACCAATACGTTTGAAGGCACACGCTGCATAAAGGATTTAAATTCTTTCTCTGGAATATAAGTCCCTGTTGGGTTATTAGGATTTGCTAACATAATCATTTTGGTTTTAGGGGTAATGGCATCCAAGACCCGATTAAAATCTAAAGTCCAATTAGGCATCGGTATTTTTTTGATGTCTGCCCCCACACTCTTCGCTAAGATTTCATACGCCATAAAAGCATATTGACCAAAGATAACTTCTTGTCCTGGCATGACAAACACTTCTAGAAGCATTTTTAAAATCTCTTCCGAGCCATTGCCTACTATAAACTGGTCAAATGCGACCTGATAATGTTCACTCAGCGCTTTTCGTAAATCATAACATTGGTTATCAGGGTAATTGGCAATTTGCGAAATAGCATCGTGGATGGCTTGCATAACTTTGGGACTAGGGCCTAAAGGATTTTCATTGCTGGCCAGCTTAACAAAATGCGTTAAACCATACTCTCGCTGGCACGCGTTTAAATTTTTACCGGGTTGGTAAGGATTGACATCTAAAATACAAGGATTAACCAAATTTAGTATATTTGTTTTCATTATTATGTCCTGGAAAGAAATATTTTTATTTTTAAATTTTATGCGCTTTCAAATTCAACAACCATTACAACCTACACATTCGGCAGAGGCAATAAATGGAGCTCTTGCAAGACTTCTAAACAAATAACCCCGAAACCGAAAATCATCACCAGCAATAATACCCCTCGACCGCCAAAAACTTGATACTCGCTTTTTTGCTTTAAACGATATCTATGGCTCCACACCATAAGTGCAGGGTACATAACTAAAAGGATTGCCGCGAATATTCCAGCATACCTTAAAGCCAATAAAAAACCAGCTGGATAAAATAATGAAAATAATGCGGGTGGTAAAAATGTCAGCACTGTAAGCATGCTCTTACCCACAGGGGATTTTTTGATCTGAAAGCCATCTGATAAAAAATCAAACAACCCTAATGCCACCCCAACAAATGAAGTCAATATTGCACAAAATCCAAATGTTCTGGCAAATAAGGTGACCCATTGATTGTTGAGCGTATCACTAAGCGCCTGCGTCAATGCCACAACTGGCTGTGGGGATTGATCAATCGCCAGCAGCCCTGCGGAGCCATAAACCGGCACAAGGCCAAGGACAATGTATTCCCACAATAAGTAAACAACCAGTGGCAATAGACCACCGAAAAAAATAGCCAGACGTAATTCTTTGACATGAGAATGCATATAATTTTTTAGACTCGGTATCAATAGGTGGAAGCCAAAAGCTGTCACCAACAAAGGCGCAGCCATAAACAAAAATTGTGCGCTACCCTCATTTAATTTCTCAACTTTAACCTCTGGTGCAGCAAGGGAAACCAGGGCTACGTAAGCAATAATTAAACCAACCATCATAATGCGATTGATACCATCCACCCACTTTGTGCCCAAATAAACCACCGCCGCAAAAAACCCAATAAAAGCGTACAAGCTAAATGACTCATGAATGCCCAATTTATTGAATATTTTCGCAATAATACCGGCACCACCAGAAGTATAAGCCGCCATCAAAGAATATAAGAAAAGCAGATAACAAAACCATGCAATCCATTGACCAGAACGCCCTAATGTGGCTTTGGCCATACTAATCAGATTACTACCTTCTGGGTAGCATAATGAAATTTCTAGCATTAAAAAAGCACTGAGTGTCATCATTGCCCAACAAAAAACAAACGCCACAACAGAGGGATAAAATCCCGCGGCAGCCGTTGCAATGGGTACTCCCAGCATACCAGCGCCTATACACGTTCCTGCGACTAATAATGCCCCTCCAAAAACTCTATTTAAGGCTTGCCATTTCATTTAATTAACCTACTTGATACTGCTGAGTCATACGATAAATTAGAGTACTTGCCAACACACGGCATTGCAAGTTACCGTACTGCATAATTTAAATATCCTGCGATGCAATAACGTTTTCACTTGGCAAACCGCATTCTTTACTCTAGGGTATTTGGTAAATTAGGGATCAATAAGTCAACTTATTAAAATGGAGTTACCCAATGAAAACACAACTAAAAAGCCACACGGTTCAAAACCCAGACAACCCAATGCAATTGGATGGTTTTGAATTTGTAGAATTTTCCGGTTCCAATTCAGCCGACTTAGATGACTTATTCAAACAACTCGGCATGACACCGATAGCACAACATAAAACTAAAGATATTATTTTATATAGGCAAAATGGTGTTAATTTTTTGTTAAATAAAGTTAAAGGCTCTCATGCAGAAGACTTCTCCAGGCGCCATGGTCCATGCGCTTGCAGTATGGCTTTCAGAGTCAAAGATGCCAAAATGGCCTATGAAAGAGCCATACAATTAGGTGCAAAACCCCGCGCCGAAAATGACTTAAATCAATTAGCCATTGAAGGCATTGGCGGCAGCTTGCTCTATCTGGTTGACCAATATACTACTAATAATAACCTATATGAAAATGATTTTAATTTCCTGCCCAATATAGACAAAACCCCCAAAGGCCACGGTCTCAATCTGATTGATCACCTAACCCACAATGTTTACAAAGGCGAAATGGATCGCTGGACTGATTTTTATTGCAAAGTATTTGGCTTCTTTGAAATTCGTTTTTTTGACATTGAAGGCGAAATGACAGGCTTAACCAGTCGCGCCTTATCTAGCCCTTGCGGCAAAATCAAAATCCCACTGAATCAATCTAAAGATGATGTTTCTCAAATAGAGGAATATTTAAAAGAATACAAAGGCGAAGGCATACAACACATTGCCCTGACAACCGATGATATTTATACCACGGTCGAAAGCTTAAAATCTAGCAATTTAGAATTCTTAACCGTTCCGGATACTTATTATGAAGTCGTCGATAAACGCATTCCCGGTCACAATGAAGATCTCGAAAGAATGCGTAACAACAAAATATTAATAGATGGCTCGATTGAAAGTAAAGAAGGATTGCTGTTGCAAATTTTCACTCAAAACGTCATAGGCCCCATATTTTTTGAGATTATCCAAAGAAAAGGTAACGATGGTTTTGGCGAAGGGAACTTTACCGCTCTCTTTGAGTCTATTGAGCGTGACCAAGTACGCCGCGGTGTTCTGGGAAAAGATATTAAAAATAAAGAAGAAGTCTAAATTTTTAGATGACATGATAGTTAAGGTATTACATTATGAAGTTAGCAACACTTAAAAACGGCACCCGAGATGGTGAATTACTCGTTGTTTCTGAAGATTTACAATCCGCTGCCCGAGTGCCAGATATTGCCCCCACAATGCAAGCTGCGCTTGATAACTGGGCTAATAGCTCTGCACATTTACAAGAGATTTATACCGCACTGAATGCGAACGATATTTCTCAAGCTTTTGCTTTTGATACAAAGGCGGTTCACGCCCCCCTCCCCAGAGCTTATCAGTGGGCTGATGGTAGCGCCTATGTCAATCACGTAGAGCTTGTCCGAAAAGCCAGAGGCGCAAAAATGCCAGAACAATTCTGGACCGACCCATTAATGTATCAAGGTGGCTCAGACTCTTTTATTGGCCCAAGAGACAATATTTATCTAGCTGATGAAGCTTGGGGTATTGATTTTGAAGCAGAAATCACCATCATCACAAGTGATGTCCCAATGGGCGTATCTCCAGAAGATGCAGGTCAATATATTGCTTTGTTTATGTTGGTAAACGACGTTTCTTTACGGAACCTAATTCCCAATGAAATCGGAAAAGGCTTTGGCTTCTTTCACAGCAAGCCCTCCAGTGCTTTTACCCCTGTAGCCGTCACGCCGAATGCATTAGGACAAGCTTGGGATGGACAAAAATTACATTTACCACTGATGAGCACTCTAAATAATAAGCGATTTGGCGAACCGAATGCGGGTATCGATATGACCTTTGATTTCCCCACGTTAATTGCACATGCAGCCAAAACGCGCCCGTTGAGCAGCGGCACAATCATTGGCTCAGGCACAGTGTCTAATTTAGATCGATCTAAAGGTTCCTCTTGTATCGCTGAAAAACGTATGCTAGAAACCATTGAACATGGCAAGCCAACCACCGAATTCATGAAGTTTGGTGATACCATTCGTATTGAAATGCTAAATGAAAAGCAACAAAATATCTTTGGTGCCATTGACCAAACTGTTGTGAAATATGAAAATTAACCACTAAATATATCTCCATTTCAGCTCTCTCCCTCTTCTTCCGCTGAAGAGGGAATATCCATTTCTCCAAACAGGATATCAACATGATAAAACTTTATGATTATTTCCGTTCAACGGCTAGTTATCGTATTCGTATTGCGCTTAACATAAAAAAACTTGATTATGAAAAAATAAATGTTAATTTAATCAAAGATGGGGGGGAGCAACATCAAACCAACTATAAAACACTTAACCCACAAGGCTTGGTTCCAACATTAATCGATTCTGAGCATAATATTCAACTATCTCAGTCTATTGCTATATTAGAGTATTTAGAAGAAGCTTACCCCACTTTGCCCATATTACCCCAAAATTTCTCTTTACGAACCAAAACCAGGCAAATTGCCCAAATTATTGCTTGCGAAATGCATCCCCTGAACAATTTACGTGTATTGCAATATTTAGTAAAAACACTAGAGACTTCTGAAGAAGATAAAATAGCTTGGTATCATCATTGGTTAAAATCTGGCTTTGATGCAATTGAAGCTATACTCAATAAACAAGCTAGCAAAGATTACTGTATGGGTGATAGCGTGACCATGGCTGATATCTGTTTAATTCCTCAGTTGTACAATGCCAATCGCTTTAATTTTAATTTAAGCCATTATACGAGAATTAATCAAATTGCTGCACATTGCCAAACGCTGGTTGCTTTTGAAAATGCCATACCGATTGCACCAACATGACGAGGATGCTTTTAAACGATGGAATGGACAAAACTCATATTTAAAGTTCTCATTAGAACGCATCGCGGATTACAAAGGTTACTGGGCGCCTCAACCGTAGGCGTTAGGATCCTGGTGGTTAATTCAGAACAGGAAATTTTGTTAGTAGAGCATACTTATATGGATGGATGGCATTTCCCCGGTGGCGGCCTCCATCACATGGAACCTACGGCTCAAGCGGCGAAAAGGGAGCTACAAGAAGAAGCAGGGGTAATCGCCAAAAACATCTCATTTTTTCAGGTATATGTACATAATATTTTAGGTGTGAGCGATTATCCTTTACTCTATATCGTGACAGACTTCGAAATAGAGAAAAATCCAAAACCTTCACCAGAAATCAAACACGCAAAATGGTTTGCGCTAACGAACCTGCCCGAAGGCACGACAGATAGCACAAAACTCAGATTGGCAGAGTATTTTGATAAAAAAGAGAAAGCCGAACGGTGGTGATTTAGATTAAACCTTCAAGACAGAAACCTTATCTCAATTCGCTCCTTCCCTGCGCCTATATTCTTTCTTTTTAGCTTTATATTACCAACTTCCCTTGTTGATTTCACATGCGTCCCTCCGCAAAACAAATAAGAAAAACAAATAAGACACCCATATCAATTTCCCATTTTTCAAGGCGTAAAATCCATTTTTTATAAAAAATGAATTTTTATTTTATGAGTATTTAATCAAAATATTATATTCTGTAGGAATTGATAAAAAATCCGGTTTTCAAACAAAAAGATACCTACTACCCCTTGGAAAGTAATAAGCATGAGACATGAAAAGTAACGGGAGAAAAATTTAAGTTAAATATACGGTTCTGGCAGCACTCAACCCTTGCATAGTACGTTTTCTATTTTTGCTAAAATTGATTAAATGAACATCACAACCAACAGCTGAATAAAACTTGCTTTGAAAGTTTTTTATAATATTAATCCAACCTTTTTCATCAAAATTTAACCGCTCTAGAATAGAAGGCAGGTATTCAGGGATAGCACCAATTTTATCATCACGAATAACTCGTCCTGTATAATCTACAAGCTCTAGATAATCAAACAAACTGAAATCAATTGCAGGCTCTCTATTTTCCCCATCCAGACAAGAACTTAAAAATGGCAGTAGATCTTTAGGTTGTTTTATGTCACCTGCTTTTTTCTTGCTTTTTAAATTTTTACCCATCATCTGAATTCGCTCAAAAATAGAGGTGTGATCTGACTGTTCAGGTGTTTGTGTAATCCCAGCCCGAATGGGATTTAAGTCAACATAGGCCATAGCACTTAATAAAGCGCCATCATCTAACAAAGCTTGAGATTTGAAGCGTCCCTCCCAAAATCGCCCAGTGCAATCATCTTCATCGTTAGATGCTCGTGCAATAGGCTCATTTAAACAGCGCATAAACCAGCTAATACTGGAAAGTCGTTCGCGCCAAAGTGGAATTTTTGCAGGGATATGGGAACATTTTTTTGCATCATTAGGAAATAAAGATGCCCATCGAGCAATTATGTCGCTATCAGAAAATTTTTCAGTCGCATCATCATCCACAAATAAAACCACATGATAATGATTATCCATGATCGCGTACGCACATATTTTAATAGAAAATATTTGAGCTAAAAATTTAAGTCTAGATATTATCCATTCTTTTCTATGTGAAAAATCTCGATTAGTTAACTCATCCACACCACATAAGTAGCTACGGCGTACACACCGCGCCATAACGTGATAATAAGGCGTTGCTTCAAGATCTATTTGTAATGAACGAGCTGACGGCATAACTAAATTCTTATTTTTTAAATTTAAATAAAGATACGCCTATAAATATTTGCTGGTCAACTTAACATGGGTGTCTTATTAAAACTTAACATGGGTGTCTTATTAATAAGAGTTAAAAAAAGTTGGCGAGTTTTATCTTGCCAACTTTTTTTAACACGCCGTTTCACATAAAATGGGTAATATTAATGATAATGAAATTAACCAAAAATACCTGTGATTGATCTTGATATTCCAGCTAACAGTTCTGGCTTTGCATCATCAAGTTTCAAGTTTACTTTATTAGCACTACTAATAATCCGAGTCTGGTGCCTTCTCCAGTCGGTTGTTTCATTTGAGCTAATTTCCCGTTGGCTATTTAAGCCTTGGGCAAGTGTTGCGCTATTATGCTCAGTTAAAATAACACCAGATTTTGCTCTTTCACTTAGCTGAATATCCGTAACAACACTATAAGTCACATCTTTTACCAATGCATCCGCAACAGTACCTAATGCAGCCCCCACTAGACCACCTGAAAGAATCGAACGGCCAGAGCCACTGTATGCACCTAGAGCCGCCCCTAATAATACCCCATCAACGGATCCACCATACCCAGCGCCAAGAAGATTATCAATCTCTAGCTTATCAACCTTACCCACTTTTAAAATATTCGCCTGCAACATATAATACGCATCATCAGGGTTATCAGTAATAGTGTAACCCGCTTGGATAAGCTTTGCCTTTATCATATCCGTTGGATTAAATTCACTTTGATCTGATGTATTACGAACCTGAACCAATATTACCTTCTTCTCTACTGGAACAGGATCCAAAAAAACAGTTGATGACATTTTCGATTCAACCGCAAGATTTCTATGCTCCAACATGGTTTTAGTGGATGCGCAACCTCCAAGCATAATGACTGAACTAAGAGCAATAACTGATAACAATCGTACCTTCATATTTATCCCTTCGAAAAACTTTTAAAGAAGTTTGACATCCTCAACCTTTATAACAAAAATGTCAACACTTTCTAACCTATCTGGATAGACACTCTAAAGCCTTTGATATCTCAGGCAAAATCTCAAACAAATCCCCAACCAATCCATAATCCGCAATTTGGAAAATAGGGGCTTCTGGATCCTTATTAATCGCCACAATCACTTTGCTATCTTTCATGCCAGCCAAATGCTGAATCGCCCCTGATATCCCTACAGCGATATATAAGTCAGGCGCAACAACTTTTCCCGTTTGCCCCACTTGATAATCATTCGGTACAAACCCAGCATCCACCGCTGCACGAGAAGCACCAATGGCCGCATTCAACTTATCTGCAATATCTTCTATTAATTTAAAATTTTCTTCACTGCCTAAGCCTCTACCACCCGATATCACAATTTTGGCAGAGGGTAATTCTGGACGCGTCAATTCAGGCGTATCTTCTGATACAAACTGAACCACAGTACTAGGCGCCATGTTGAGACTCAATGCCTCTATTGCCGCCATATTAGATTGGGTACCTACCGCATCAAATGCTGTGGATCTAATAGTCATAACTTTACATTCATCTTTTGATTGTACAGTCTCAAACGCATTACTCGCATAAATAGGATGAATAAATGTGTCAGAGCTTACAACCCCAGTCACATCTGAAATTTGCCCAACATCTAAACAAGCCGCAATACGGGGCATTAAATTTTTACCGAATGTCGAGTTAGACGCCAATACATGTGTATAATCTTTGGCCAGAGCTAAAACAAAAGGTTGCATGTTTTCTGCAATTTTATGTGCCAAACAATCATGTGACGCAGTCCAAACTTTACAGACCCCTAAAACGGATGCGCAAGATTGTGCTAATCTTTCCGAATTCTCAGAAAGTAAAATAACGTCAATATGGTCGCTTATTTTTTGTGCAGCCCCTACGGTTGACAGAAATTCAGACGCTAATTTTCCCCGATGGTGTTCAGCAATTACTAATACTTTATCCATGACTAAATCACCTTCTCTTTATTATGTAGACAATCTATCAGCTCTGATACATTTTTTACGAGTATACCGGCAGCACGCGCTTTGGGTGGATCTACTTTTAACACAATTTGATGTGACTTTAGCTCTAATCCAGTTTCTTCTATGCCAATAGATTTTAAGGGCTTACGTTTTGCCTTCATGATATTAGGCAAGGCAGGATATCTCGGTTCGTTTAATCTTAAATCCGTCGTTAACACCGCTGGCATTGTCACTGCCAAAGTTTCTAAACCGCCATCGACCTCACGCGTTACATGAATTATGTTGTCATCTTGAAATGTAATGTCAGAAGCAAAAGTAGCTTGAGGCCAATTTAATAAAGCCGACAACATTTGTCCTACTTGATTGCAGTCGTTATCAATCGCTTGCTTGCCCATAATAACAATATCTGGATGCTCTTGTTCTACAACCCATTTTAATAGTTTTGCAATATTTAATGGTTCGGCTGCCTCAAGACTATTATTTGTATTAATGTGTATTGCTTGATCTGCGCCCAAAGCTAAAGCATGACGCAATGTCTCTTGCACACTCATATCCCCAATCGAGACGACTATGATTTCAGAGGCTTTTTGTTTTTCTTTCCAACGAATCGCTTCTTCCACAGCAATCTCATCAAATGGATTCATCGTCATTTTGACATTTTGTGTCTCCACACCACTTCTATCTTTTTTAACATGTATCGTGGCATATGGGTCAACAACACGCTTAACTGGCACTAATACTTTCATATTTCCCTCGTTAGAAATCGAACAACACAACATGATACCATGACTACGCTTTATCCAGAATATGGACGCGCTTAAGAAACGGACATGAAATGATTTTCAATTTTATCATGCTCGTTCCTAATAGAGTCAGAATGCAAAATAAACATAGGAATGCAACATGAACCAAGATACTGTAGACCGAGAATCAATGAATTATGATCTTGTGATCGTCGGTGCTGGCCCTGCAGGACTATCCGCAGCAATACAGTATGCAAAATTATGTAGGAAAAATAACCAAGAACCTAGCGTTTGTATTTTAGAAAAAGGCTCTGAAGTGGGAGCCCACATTCTATCGGGAGCCGTATTAGAACCTAGAGCTTTAAATGAGCTTATTCCAGATTGGCAAGATAAAAAATCCCCTATACAAACGGCCGTCACAAAAGATGAATTTTATTTTCTAACAGAAAAAAACACAATCAAATTACCAATGCCTCCCACAATGAATAACGCAGGGAATTACATTATTAGCCTTGGTCAATTTTGTGCTTGGCTAGCCACACAAGCCGAAGAGATGGGCGTTGAAATATTTCCAGGCTTTTCTGCCAGCCATCTTTTATATGACAAACAGCAGCGGGTTATTGGCGTACAAACAGGTGATATGGGCTTAGACAAGAACAACCAACCCAAACCATCATTCCAGCCAGGTGTAAACATCTATGCAAAGTACACTTTATTTGCCGAAGGATGCAGAGGCCAATTGAGCCAGCAAGTTATCAAGAAATTTAATTTAAATGAATCCTCACAACCACAAACTTACGGTTTGGGTATTAAGGAACTATGGGAAATTGACCCGAAGCATCACCAACAAGGCAAAGTGGTACACACAGTCGGTTGGCCTTTAGACAATAAAACCTATGGCGGTAGTTTTATTTATCACTTAGATAATAACTTTATTAGCATTGGTTTGGTGGTAGGATTAGATTACAAAAATCCTTACTTAAGCCCTTATGAAGAATTTCAACGTTTCAAACATCACCCTAAAATTTCTAAAATGCTAGAAGGCGGTCGTGTTATTCGTTATGGCGCAAGAGCTTTGAATGAAGGTGGCTGGCAATCTTTACCACAATTACATTTTCCGGGTGGGCTATTATTAGGCTGTGCTGCGGGATTTCTAAATGTGGCCAAAATAAAAGGTACACATACTGCGATGAAATCAGGTATGTTGGCCGCGGAGAGTGTATTTGAAGTACTCAGTCAAGATATTCAACTACCAGATACACTAAAAAACTATACGACTAAAATTAACCAAAGCTGGATTAAACCTGAGCTGCATCAAGTCCGAAATATTAGACCCAGTTTTAAATGGGGATTATGGCTAGGGCTAGCTTATAGCGCATTAGATCATTATATCCTTAGGGGTAAAGCGCCTTGGACATTGCCTAATCATTTAGACCATGAAAGCACCCAAGCGGCTATCCAACATAAGCCTATCTTTTACCCTAAGCCCGACGGTAAGATCAGTTTTGATCGACTCACATCGGTCTCTAAGAGCAATGTTTTCCATGAAGAAGATCAGCCTTGTCATCTAAAAATACAAGATCCTAAAATCCCAATTCAAGTAAATTATAAAATATATGCACAATTAGAAAATCGTTATTGCCCGGCTGGCGTTTATGAATACATTGAGGGAGATAACAAAGAAATAAAATTACAAATCAATGCTCAAAACTGCATACATTGTAAAACCTGTGATATAAAAGATCCCAAACAAAACATTACCTGGGCAGTCCCAGAAGGAACGGGTGGCCCCAACTATTCAAATATGTAAATTCTACAAATCAGGATCGAACAAAATAAAAATATGCTGGCATATTCTCTTTGTGCTCGATCCTAAGCTCATCATTATTTAATTTGAATGATCTCTAAAAACAGCATTTCTGATACAACCGTAAAGCTACCACATATTTCTACAGCATTAGAATTCAGTCCTAAATCTGTAACCCCATTATTATCTACCCTAAATTGTGAATCTGCTAAATATGCATTCACACAGGCTTGCGACTGATTTGGAAAAGTTAAAAAATAGGTTAATCCATCACTATCTGTGAAAAAGCCTGAGCTAGCAGCAGATATTTGTGATATTTCATTTGCATGTAGTATTTTCATAATAAAACTCCATATATATTTAGGAATGAACCCTAACATCCTTTATCGTAATACTAATTTTCACATTTTCAATGTTTACAAAAATACACTACCAATTATTATGCTTTTTAACAAATTCTACGAATTAGCTATGCACCTTATGAAACAAAAAAAGCCACATAGTGTGGCCTTTTTGATATGGGTTTACATAAAGTATTGGTGATTTATCGTGATTGCGTCATCTCTTGCAAAATGGCTTTCTCTAGTTTATTAGGTGTTAAATAACCTGGTATCACCGTGCCATTTTCTAAAATAATCGTTGGGGTACCATTAACCCCCATCAAAATCCCTAATTGGAATTGCTCATTGACATGATGGGTATCACAGATTTGGGTTTTAATAGATTTGCCATTTTTAGCAGTTGTCAGCGCTTGATTTTTATTGTCTGAGCACCAAATATTAATGGCTTTTTTATAACTGTCTGTATCTGGGCCAGAGCGTGGAAACGCTAAATATTGTACGGCAATACCTTTGTCATTAAGCTCTTTAACTTGGCCATGCAGTTTACGACAATATCCACAATCCACATCCGTGAAAACAGTAATCGTGCTTTTAATTTTTTTAGGTGCAAATATAATAGCATTTTGTGCTGCAATATCTTTAATAGCACTCACACGTGCTTGCCGGCGAGATCGCTCAGTGATATTTTCAAATTTATTCTTTACATCAATAATATCGCCTGAAAAAATATAACGCGCATCTTCTGTCACATATACAACAGATGGACCACGGGTGACTTGAAAAATACCTTTGATTTTTGAGGGCTGAATATCTTGGGCACGCACTTCCGGAAAATGTTGTTTTAATTGGGTCGCAATTTGTTGAATTTTCTCATTGGTTTCTGAATACCCCGTAACCGGCATAAGTAAACAGCACATTAATATTATCCCTGAGATTCCAAACCATTCCTGAAGCTTCAATATTTTCATAAAGTGTCCTTACTCTAAGGTTGTCGCTAAACTTTAAATCGCACCTTCATTCTGAAGAAGCCATGTTTTTATTCTTATTTTAGATCCTGCAATTTTCCCACAATAACCGCCCAAGCCAGTTCGACTCACGACCCGGTGACAGGGGATAATAATAGGAATAGGATTTTCCCGACAAGCATTGCCAACCGCTTGTGCTGAGGTATTTAGTAATTTGGCAAGCTCACCATACGTTCGCATCTCCCCAATGGGTATTCTACACAAAGCCTGCCAGACTTTCTTCTGAAAAGGTGTGCCATGAAGCTCAAAGGGAAATTTAGGGATGGGTATTTGTTGGAGAAAATACTTATTTAAAGCACTTTCTACCTTATGGTTCATTTCTTTTTCGAGATGATTTTCAGAATTAACATATTCTTGCGTGGGTACACAAGCAGTATTTTTACAAAACTGCAAGCTATGCAACTTCTGATCTTGCGTAACCAACGCCAATAAACCTATTGGCGTTGATATCATATATGGTGCTGTTACTTTATTTGGCTTCAGCTGCTTTCGCTGCTTTAGCTGCCTCTCTGTCAGATTTTGCACGAGATAAATCCTCTTTGATTCTCGCGGCACGTCCACTAAGGTCACGCAAATAATAAAGCTTAGCTTGACGAACTTTACCACGGCGCTTAATTTCAACGCGGTCAATCAACTTACTATGTGTTTGGAAGGTTCTTTCTACGCCTTCACCATGAGATATTTTACGCACAGTAAATGCAGAGTTAACACTACGGCTTTTGATAGCAATTACAACGCCTTCAAATGCCTGTAATCTTTCTCGGGTGCCTTCAATCACTTTCACCCAAACAACAACTGTATCGCCTTGTGAAAAAGAAGGCATTTCGCGTAATTGTTCTTTTTCTAAAGCTTCAATGATGACGCTCATTTTATTCACTCCCAAGCTTTTGGTTCGCATTCTAATTTAAATTCATTTAGCAATTTTAAATCCTCTTTAGATAAAGAGGATTGTTTCAATAAATCGGGCCGCAATTGCCAAGTCTTACCCAATCTTTGTTTTTGCCGCCATCTTTCAATCGCAGCGTGATTACCACCCAATAAAACATCCGGCACAGCCTGACCATCAATGATCGCTGGCCGACTATAGTGTGGACAATCTAGTAGACCTTTATTTTCAACTGTAAAAGAGTCTTCCAGTTTTGAGGCCTCATCCCCTAATGCGCCGGGCAACCAACGTACTAACGCATCAATCATAACCATGATGGGCAGCTCCCCTCCGGTTAAGACATAGTCTCCAATGGAGATTATTTCATCTATATCTTGATCAATCACTCTTTGATCAATACCTTCATAGCGCCCCGACACAAAAATAACACCTGGCTCAGACGCTAATTGCCTGGCTTTCTCGGTATTTAATTTTTTGCCTTCTGGCGCAACATAAATCACTTTTGCAGCATCAGATACACTTGCTCTTGCTGCCGATATAGCACGCCGTAATGGACCAACCTGCATGAGCATGCCTGGACCACCACCATAAGGCCGATCGTCGACATCATGACGCTTACTATCGCTAAACATTCGCGGATTATAAAACTGACAGTCTAGTAATCCATTTTTGTATGCTCTAGAAACAATGCCACATTCTAAAAAACCAGAAAACATTTCTGGAAATAAAGTGATGACACGACACTTCATCAAGTGATATCAAAGTCCCAATCTAGCGTGATGAGACCCTCTGTAAAGTCCACATCTAAAACAGTGTCTTGCCAAACAAAAGGTATGTGTCGTTCTTTCTCTTTGGCTCTAACAACCAACACATCCGTGTCCGCATTGTCATATAAAAACGCAACTTTACCTAAATCAACGCCTTCTTTTGTCTTAACAGACAAGCCTTCCAAATCAGACCAGTAAAACTCACCATCTGATATGTTAGACAGTTGGCTACGTGGTATCGCTATTTTGAGATTACTAAATAAAGCCGCGTGCTCTTTATCTTTCATGCCACTGAGCTTTGCGACAAAATCCTTATCATGCGGCTTGATATGCGACACTTTGTGGCGCACCCAACCTTCGGACTCTGACTCAATAAACCAATCCGTAAACTGCGTAAGACTGTCTTTTTGTTGCATAAAAGATTGTATGTGTTGCCAACCAGCCACACCGTATGGACGTCCTAAACGTCCAACCACAACCATTTTCTCATCGACCACTGTACTACTCATCAAACCCATACCTAAATCAAAACTTAGGCAGCAGCAGCTGCAGCTGCTAATGCTTTGTTATGTTGCTTCAGCAATGTTGCTACACGCACAGAAACCTGAGCACCATTTTCAAGCCAGTAATTGACTCTTGCTAAAACTATGTGTAGTTCAACTTCTTTGCCTTGAGCAACAGGGTTGAAATAGCCAACTCTTTCAATGAATCGACCATCACGTTTTGAACGTTTGTCTTGCACAACGATATTGTAAAAAGGACGCTTCTTCGCGCCTTTACGAGCTAAGCGAATAACAACCATAATAACACCTCTAAATTTATCTTTAATATGTTAGCTAACAAATTGTTTTTGTGCGGCACTCCGCAAACTAAAGGGGACTAATGTTACGCTAAACTTAACAGTTTGAAAACCGGGAACAAGCTATATTCCTCAAATAATTCGAGAAAGCTTCATTTTATGCAGTAATATTATTGATTTACCTTGCTTAGTCTGTTTGACTTAGCTTATGATGAAACTCTATTAAATTATTTAAAATACAGAGCAAACCTTAAAGAATGAACGCACTTCTATATTTATCGATTGTATTGCTCTGGGGCACGACTTGGATAGCCATAAAACACCAAGTTGGGCCTGTGGCCGCGGAAGTCTCTATACTGTACCGTTTTGCCATCGCTGCAATCATAATATTTTTTGCCCTTCGGATAAAGAAGATTCCACTAAAATATACCTTAAAACAACATATCAGCATGATATTGCTCGGCATGCTGCTTTTCTCGACCAATTTTGTATTCATTTACCATGCCGCGCCTTATTTACCCTCGGGTTTATTGTCGATTATTTTTTCCTCTAGCGTTGTGATGATCATGTTCAACAGTGCTATTTTCTTCAAAAAGAAGATTACCCCTAGAATGCTTTTTGGCTCACTTTTAGGGCTGGGTGGACTATGTTGTGTCTTTTTACCTGAGTTGAGAAAATTTGATTTGGATAATCATGCCTGCTGGGGATTATTATTAGCTCTTGTCGGAACATACTCTTTTTCTCTTGCAAATCAAGTCTCTAGCCGCTGTGGCGCACTTAAAATACCGCTTTTAGCCAGTACTTTCTATGGGATGTTATATGGCTCATGCTTTTTAGTATTGATTTGTCTGGTTAAAGATATTTCCTTTACCTATGATTTTTCTATGTCGTATAACTTAGGGTTATTATATTTAGCCATTCCAGGCACTGTCATTGGGTTTGTGGCTTATTTGTCTTTGATCCAACGTTTAGGTGCTGAGAAAGCTGTTTATACGACTTTATTTTTCCCCATTGTCGCCCTAATCATATCGGCCATTTTTGAGTCATTTGTCTGGACTATTGAGGATTATATAGGCATCGCAATGGTATTGATGGGTAATGCTTTGGTTATGACTCGCAAAGACAGCCTGACAGCTCTATTGAATAGATTTCAAAAGCAATTTTTTCCGAGCTCTAAATTAGCCAAGTCTTTAAAATAATCGCATACATATTTGGAAACTAAGATCTGGCGACACCCTACCTTCACTCCATGGGCCAAAATAAGTTTCATACCTAAGTAATATGCTTTGTTATTCAAACAGGAGGAGGCCCATAAATATTCTCCTGTGCATACCCTTTAAAAAAAAGCATGTAAATTATAAATAAAATATTAAGATATGGAACCGCAATTAAAACAACATAGAAACCCGAATGATTTAAATCATGGAGTCGTTTTACAAAAATAGGAATGCAAAGCAACCCCACCAAGGCAAAAACCAGTATTATCATTCCCCCGAGGCTATGTGCAGCTTGCCCTGACTCGTCAACCATAAGAACGTAGAAGCCAGCAAAAACTATTAAAGAAATTAAAACCGAATGAATCGCAAATCCAATTAGAACACCAAACCACGCATCCGCTCGGCCTATTCTGCCCTCAAAGCTAAAAAACATTTCTTGCAAAGTCTTCCTTGAGTTGGCGCTCATAAATATCCTATTTTATCATCCTATTAAAAAATCCTAAGCTTCCCCCTTCCGACCACAAAAAAACAGTCACGGTAGGCTCAATGTAACCCTCACCAGAGCTTCGCTCGTCCTCTCCCAACATTGGGAGAGGAAAATGATTCGCTCCGCTTATCGGGCATACTTCATGTTTTGAAGATGCTAAAACTTACCATCTGGTGGCATCATGCCATCCATGCCTGGCATATTTTTCATACCTCGCATCATTTTGGCCATCCCACCTTTGGTGCCCATTTTTTTCATCATTTTCTGCATTTGATTAAATTGCTTTAAGACTCGAGAAACTTCTTGAATCGTGGTGCCGGCGCCTAAAGCAATACGGCGTTTACGTGATCCTTTGATCAAAATAGGTTTTCTACGCTCTAGTTTAGTCATAGAGTTAATCACAGCTAGCATATGATCCATCGATTTATCATTCGCTTTGGATTTTACTTCTTCTGGCATCTGTCCCATACCCGGCATTTTATCCATTAGCCCAGCCATGCCACCCATTTTCTGCATTTGTAAAATTTGTGAACGAAAGTCTTCTAGATTAAAGCCAGCGCCTTTTTGCAATTTCTTGCTTAAACGCTCGGCTTCTTTTTTATCGATAGTACGTTCTAGTTCTTCAACTAAAGAAAGTACATCTCCCATGCCCAGAATACGGGACGCGGTTCGCTCAGGATAAAAAGGCTCTAAGCACTCTATTTTCTCTCCCATTCCCACAAATTTAATCGGTTTTTGGGTCAAATAGCGAATAGACAGCACAGCGCCCCCACGCGCATCACCATCCATCTTAGTGACAACCACACCGGTGAGACTCAAAACATCATTAAAGATCTGGGCGGTTTTTGCTGCATCTTGCCCTGTCATACCATCTACGACAAATAATGTCTCTGTGGGGTTAATAGCCTGCTGTATCGCTTTAATTTCATTCATCATATCTTTATCGATAGACAAACGACCCGCGGTATCAATAATCACCACATCTTTATTTTGTTTTTTTGCTTCCGCGACCGCTTGACGTGCAATATCAACAGGCGCTGTGTTTTCAGCTGCTTGGTAAAAACTAGCATCCACCTCTTCGGCTAACCTTTCTAATTGTTTGATAGCCGCAGGGCGATAAATATCACAACTCGCAACGAGTGCAGATTTTTGTTGCCGCTCTTTTAACCATAATGCTAACTTTGCAGTGCTCGTGGTTTTACCTGAGCCTTGTAGCCCTGCCATCAAAACAACGATAGGAGCTTGGGATTTTAAGTTTAAGCTTTCACACTTTTCTCCCATTACAGCAACAAGTTGATCGTTGACTAGCTTAACTAAAGCTTGGGCGGGGGAAATATTTTTCTTAACTTCCATGCCTTTGGCGCTTTCTCTTAGCTCTTTGATAAAAGATTTCACCACATCCAAAGCCACATCCGCTTCAAGCAACGCTTTTTTCACTTCTCTGAGCGTATCTTTCATGTTTTCGTCAGTCAGCTTGCCACGACCGATGGCATTTTTGAAAACCTTGCTTAAACGATCGGTTAAATTTTCAAACATTCTCTACTCTTCCCCATGTTTTTTTGGAGCATGATACCAAAGGCTATTTCATCAATGCCAGAGCTATGCGATGATCCTAGTGTTATTACACAAATTAGTTAAGATTTTATGGTTTTTCTCACATTTGTTAGCTGCATTGCATATATTATATCGCTGAGCTGTCAAGCAGTCCAGTTGTTAAAATTTCGAACGAGTCTGCGTTACGCGTTCAAGTTAACAAGCTTGCTGAGTGTACTCAGCCACGGCTATTTACTTTATCGTCTCATTGAAACCCCTGGCGGGCAAAATTTAGATGGCTTTATTTTGCTCTCAATGATGTTCTGGCTATTAAATATCAGCATTTTATTATTTTCAAACTTAAGCAAAATCGAGAACCTTGCGCTATTTGCCTACCCCATTACCATTGTGGTTCTACTCTTAAGCGCTTTTTATGCACACCATGATATTGTAGAAACCAAAGATTACCCAGGTATGGTTGGCCATATTCTTATTTCATTATTTGCGACAAGCACATTGTGCTTGGCCTGCATGCAGTCTTTATTATTCGGCTTTCAGCATTACAAGCTAAAATATCCAATGCAATCTAGGTTACTAAAACTATTACCCCCTTTACAAACAATGGAATCTTTATTATTTCGCTTTGTTTGGCTGGGTGTGCTTTGCTTATCTCTTGCTTTAGTCAGTGGTCTATTGTTCCAATCACAACATCCTGAGCTGGGTCATCAACCAGAAATTATTTTGTCTTTTGTGGCATGGTTTGTTTTGGTTGGGCTACTTCTAGGCCGTTATATCTTAGGCTGGCGAGCACAAACAGCCGTTTTAGGCACAACCTCTGGCTTTGCCTTAATTTTTATTTCATATTTTGGATCTAAATTTTTCCTATGACAAACGCCTCTATCCCTTTGCTTCTCTCTATTATGCTGGTCTTATTAATTCTATCTGCCTTTTTCTCTGGCAGTGAGACCAGCATGATGTCTATCAACCGCTTTAGATTGAAACACTTGAGCAAAGAATCTCGTGCAGCAAAACGAGTACAAAAGATGCTGGAGCGCCCCGATAGACTATTGGGTGTCATTTTATTGGGTAATAATTTTGTGAATATAATGGCATCTGCTATTGCCTCTATCATTGCTATTCGGATTTGGGGGGATATGGGTGTACTTATCGCGAGCATCCTGCTGACGGTGGTTATCTTAATTTTTGCAGAAGTCTCTCCCAAAACCTTAGCTGCCTT
This sequence comes from Uncultured Candidatus Berkiella sp., assembly GCA_964633725.1. GTDB lineage: Bacteria > Pseudomonadota > Gammaproteobacteria > Berkiellales > Berkiellaceae > Berkiella_A. The sequence continues at coordinate 44,653 of CAZWHY010000008.1, read as the reverse complement.
GTATCCCGAAAAAATCGCCTTCCCAGCTTCTGGTATTTTAAAGTTTCTATTGGTTGTACTCTACCCTTTAGTCTGGCTTGTCAATATCGTCTCTAATGGCTTATTAAGACTATTCGGAATCCACGTTGAGAAGTTTAATCATGTATCCCTGAGTAAAGAAGAGCTTAGAACGATTGTGCATGAAACATCTGAACGCGTGCATGCCTCTCACCGCTCCATGCTGCTCGGTATATTAGATCTAGAAAAAGTTCGTATAGAAGACATCATGATCCCACGCAATGAAATTATTGGCATTGATTTAACCAATAATTGGGAAGCCATCAAAGGCCAGCTTGCCAGTACCCAGCATACTTTTTTGCCTGTGTATGAAGAAGACTTAAATGATATTGTTGGCGTCTTGCACGTAAAGCATGCTTTGCACTTGCTTGCCAATGAGAAAAGCAGTAAGGACAAACTCAAAGACATCCTTATGGAGCCTTATTTTGTGCCAGAAGGCAGCTCCCTCGCCAATCAGCTTGTCAATTTTAAAACCCACAAAAAACGCCTGGCTCTAATCGTCAATGAATATGGCGACCTAGAAGGCTTGATTACGCTGGAGGATATTTTTGAAGAAATCGTTGGTGAATTTACCACGGATATGGCATCTGCAACCCATCAGGATATACATCCACAAGAAGATGGTTCAATTTTTATAGATGGTAGTGCCACATTAAGAGACATCAATAAAAGTCTAAGCCTAAATTTCTCATTGGAGGGGCCTAAAACATTAAGCGGCTTAATCGTTGAATATTTACAGACCATTCCAAGCACAGGCACTTGCTGCCTAATCAATCATGTAGTGATAGAAGTGATACAAGTACAAGACAATCGGATTAAAACCATCAAAATAATCCCCCGAGAATCCAGTAGCGATATAGATACATTAACCCAAGACCCAGACCAAAGTTCAAAGCCAGATTAAAAGCTCAAACCTTTTTTCTTAGCGCCAACGACGGATGCTTCATTTTCCACGCCTCGCATCACCATCGCTGTCAACTTGGTAACGCATTGACTGTATAATTTTTCATCTTGCAAACCGCTAAATAAAAGATGTTTGTTGATATAAACCAAAGCACCTTGCGCTAAACGAAAAATATCCTTACGTTGTCCTGGTTCAATAAAGGAATTGGTATCTATAGGTTTGCTGCCGTTATTAGCGCCTCTACTAAATAAAGTATCTTGACTAAAGTCCAATATTTCAATCCCCGAAATTTTAGCACGTCTGCTTACCTGTGCTGCAATCAGTTCTACAAACCGCACAATTTCTGTCGCGGCCGCGTTAAATTCTTCTACTGCAATTTGATGTGGTAACTGCCCTTCCTTTTGGGCTTCCACCAAATATTGGGTTGCTTGTACGATAAGGGTTTTTGAGTGCTGAATTAATGGTGTGGTTTCTGGGGGTTTTTCTTCACGACTTAATTCTAGCTCACCAGATTGCGTAAGAGGTTTCTCTTTTTGCTTCACCCTTTGCTTCATAAGCCCAAACAGGCTACTAACGTGCCCTCCCAATTGTGTTGTCATTTTCTTAACTGGAATCTTAGACCCACTAAATATCAATGGAGAACTAGATTCTTGGCATTCTACTTTAGGTTCTCCCGAAAATACATAATGTGGATGGTCTGGCCAATATGTTGGCAATGATGGGCACATCCAGGGGGCTAATACTAAATTATCACTCACAAAAAACTCCGGATCTTATTTTTGTTTATACTAAAGCAATGACTCTGGCGGGGGCTTCACTCACATCCTGCATTTTCATTGGCAAAATCATGATATGTGCACCTTTTACCGGCACTTGCCCCACATTGGCTAAATTTTCAACGATAAATTTATTCGCCCCTAAAAACAAATGGTGTACCGGAAAATCTAAATTCCCACCATCTGGCGATAAGGTATCAATCCCAATACCGGCAATATTCTTCGATAATAAATATTCCGCTGCGTCAATAGAAAATCCTGGGATTTCTAGGTCACCCTGCTCATTTAGATTACGATATTGGCTTGCTGTTCCCCAATATTGATCCCAACCGGTAAAACCAATCACAAATGAGCCTTCATCTATTTCACCATTCGCTTGCTCGAATGCACGAATATCTGTTTCACAGATTTGATAAGAAGCATCTGCTTTGGATGAGACATCCACAATGACCAATGGCAGAACTAAATCTTCAATGGGGATATCAGCCACACTTTTTGCACCCGGCACAAAATGCATAGGCGCATCTATATGAGTCCCAATACCTGCTTGGCAAGAGATAGCATGCACAAGAGACCCTTTGTCATAATCCTGATCTCGAGTAATACTAAACCCACAAATCTGATCCCAAGTTGGAATATCAGGGTGAATAATATGAGTTAAGTCAACAAACTTATACGGGAGCATTGAAGACACCACCTCTCTGTAAAGAGATCCCTATATATTTATATACTCTACTGTATCATTTTTCACTAATAGATCAACAAAATAGTTGGCTAGTTAACAACTAATTTTAGCAAAAACAGAAGAATTCAACGCCTTGCCTTACAAAATCAGTTGACCGACTCTTCGGTACGTCTGATAATAGTAAGAGTTTATATAATTAGTAGCCTACTTATGAATATCAATAAATTTTTTACTGCTCTTTTGTGCTCATTCTTATTGGGAGGACACGCCGCTCATGCAGCCCCCCCAGCAATTGATTTCGAATTTAGCCCCGTCCCCAGTGATATTAAAACGCTAGATTATAGGTTAGACAACTTAGAGTCGTCTGTTTCAAAACTAAACTACGCACTAAATCATTTGGATAAGAATATTGTATTGCTCCAAATTATACCGCTTTCTGAGGCACATGCCTCATTTGATGATATATTAGAATATACAACAATGGGGGTAACCGAAGCGCTCAACTTTGACTACTTAAGTTTTCGTCATGTACTGTCTGAAGCCTCCGAGTTTTATAGCCCCAAAGCGTATAAACAGTTGCAAAAATTTTTATCCGACAATGATATTACCCATAATACAAAAGCACGAAAGCTCACCAATAGCGCTCTCCTTTTGGCGCCTCCTGTAGTTGTTGATACAAAAATTGAAAAAGTAGAGCACCCCAATATCCCTAACAAAAAAAGGGATATTTATACTTGGGAAATTGAAATGCCACTATATATCCAAAGTCATACGAATGGTAAATTACTCCAAACGCTCAAAAAAAATGTGAAAGTTAAAGTGGCTCGCTGTTCCGTTGAATACTCTGCTGACCAAATGTTGATCGACGATATTATTTTTGAAGACTACAAATTAGGTGTATAAATGCTAAACTCATTTTTAAAAACAATTCTCACACTTTCTTTTGCACTTTTTTGCGCATCTGCATTAGCCGAAAAATCTCACGATACCGCTAAAATGGTTGAACGTATAGAAGGCTTAGAACAGCAGGTCAAACTACTAGAAGAACGCGTCCCCAAACGCATTCGCAAATTACCTTTAGATTTACCACACCTATCGACTAATGGCGCGATACAAGAGTCTATGTCTAGGCTCGAGTCCATGTTCAATATGAATTTTATTCAATATCATCGAGAAATCACACAAAATAGAAAATTTTGCACAAAAGAATCATTCCAAGAATATACCAACTTCCTTAAAAAAACCAAGTGGGTAGAAAATATTGTCCAAAATAAATCTTTATTATACGTATCGCCTAATGGTTCAGCGAAGGTCTTAAAAGAAGGCTCTAAGAATGGCCTCTATGCTTGGATGATTAAAGTGCCACTAAAAATTTCTATTGAAAATATGGAAGGCAAAAAAGACCACGATATTGTCATCACCATGACAGTACAACGTGCTTCAGAGCTGGTTCACCCTGCTGGAATGCTTATTACTGAACTACAGTTTAAAGAAGTCTAAATTGCTAACCTGATATTATGGGGTGGCACACGCTATCCCACTTTCTTCTCTTTCGAAAAATACGCCCCTGTTTGAAATTAATTTTAACGCTTCATCATTAAAATCAATTTATTTTGGCTTTGTTCTTGTTATAGTGCTTTTTTCTGAGCTCCGTTCATCAGAACCACGTCCACTTTTTTCCACAGTCATAAGAAAAAGAGGCACCATGGGGCTCATAGCTGGGCTAGTATCTTCATATTTTGGAATCATTGTAGTTGTACGTGATATTCTTGTTTTTCTAAGCTCTAGTGGTTGTGACTCTAGTGGAAGTGAACTTAGTGAGGGTAATTTCAGACATTTATTAGATAAATTTTTAGACAACCGTGAATTCTGCCCCCCCTCTCTTGCCGCTGTTATCACTTTAGTTTCTGCTGATTGGTTTTGTTTTATATAATTCATTGCCCGAATGGCACGAGAACAAAGCTTGTAACAGGTATTTGAAACTTCCAAAGCCCTTTGCAAACTAGAGAGCTGTGACTTTGTCTTCTTTAGTTGAGATTTTGCATCAATGATTTGTGGATTTAAGTAATTCAAAAAATCCTCATTCTCCTTCTTTTTACCATTTTTTTTCTTGAGCCCGAGCAAAAACTCCTCTTTTTTTGATTCTAATGCCTTCACTTGATCTTTTAACAAGCAAATATTGCTCTTTTTTACTTTTGCTTCCTCCGAATAAGAAAATGTAATTTCTTTTAGCTTCGATAAGCTCTCAGGGTTCTCGTATATTATTTTTTCATGCTTGATTCTGATTATGAAAAAAATATTTTTTTCTATAGTATTTTTTTCATGACTTTTCTCAAATTCCTTTATAGCGCTTTCCAGCACTTTCAGATCGTCGCTCAAACGGTCTATATCTTTATGCCAACTTATTATTTCTTCATCTGGAACGCGCAAGGATTCTCCCTTTGAAATCAGGCTCTGTAATGCTAAAATTTCTCCCTTTTTCACAAAAAGATCGGCTGTCCATTCTAAGATTTCTATCCCATCTTCTAAAACTTTATTTACGCCTTCAATATCATTAATACCATCAATGGTAATTGCGTGGGGATATATGCTTTCCGATTTCAGATAGAAATAGTCCTCATCACGTGGAGTATTATCAAGACTCAAAAGTAATGAAAGAGGTAAATCAGGAAAAGGAAAATCTTGATGGAAAAGTTTTTTCTGACTATTATAAAATTTTAAAACAACATCACCAGCCTCCTCGGGATTAGCCCCCTCAAATATCACTATATCTTTTTTCAGCAAAAAAGTTAAAGGCATAGAAGCTTTATCTGATGCATTACGCAACGCTTTAAAATTACTCTTATGGCTAAATAATTTGTTAAGCTTTCCCAAAGTTGATTTGGTTTCCTCTGACAACAACTTAAATGCTAATTTTATTCGATCAATTGACACATCAGAAAATGCTGTGTTAATAGCCATGGATGAACGTAGTTCTCCTGTATCACTCAATAACTTCGCAAGATCCACAAATGCGGCAATCGTATATGCTCTTTCTTGATGAGATTTTTCAGATAGTATTTTATTAACCACATAATCTTTTATTCTATTAAATGTTTCACCCTCACGAAAATAAAACGAAAATTGATCTTTCTTAATCTCAGGATCAAAAAAATCTAATGGATGGATCTGATGATAATAATATAAAGATGCCTCTTGGAATTCTTTGGCAAGTTCCTTAAGCATGTTGCGTCTTGTTTTTGCTTCTGTACCTGGTGAAGCAATTACATCAATAAAATGTTCAATTACAGTTGTTACCTGCTCTGGAAACTGCGCCCTGCAGGAGTTTAAAAACACTGGTGATTGCACCCACTGCCTAATAAGATTTACATTATGGAGAACCACATTGCTATACCGTATGTTTTTTTCTTTAAGGATCCCATACAAAGCAACATTTAATTTTTCGCCTTCCAGCGCCCCTAAATAAGATTTATTTTCATCGACGACCCTTCCTAGTATGTTTTTAAAATCATCAAAATAAAACAATCGATCGCGACTATCCAGATGCAGTATAAACTTGACAACATAATTTGAACGAACAATACCTAAAGTAGAAAGATCATCATACATTTCAGCCAACTGCCGCAATATGTCTATCGGCTTATACTGAACAAATAAAGCAAAAATTGCATGCTGAAGTTTTTTGGGACAAGCTTTTTTAGACAATATCTCAGATTCACTCGACATATTACAAATATCCATTAGCCTATTCTTAAGCGTCCTATCTTCCTTGATTTCTTTACCTTCTTCCTTGATTTCTTTACCTTTTCCTTTTTTCCTCAAAGCAGGATGTTTGCAAAAAACACTATCAATTTGACGACCATGTTCCTCTATAGCTCGATTTCTTTCTCTCTCCTCTAAAGAAACCTCTATATATTTCTCGCCATAAAAACACATCAAGATCTCAAATATAAAATTTTTTGATTTTAGTGACAATGTGTTTTCGATAAAACCTAATAATGAAGCGTCGACTTTTGTCTTTTTTAATAGTGAATATATGGTGATCTGAATACCTGACAATTCAAAGCCAGAACCAACCGCCATAAGTCTTTCAACCGATAATAATGCTTGCTTAAATATTGATTCATTCGTTATAGTTTCATTGCTATTTATTTTGCTCAAGTATTCTTTACACTTTTGAAAATCCCAAATATCCGAATCTAATGATGGCTGAAAATCATATTCATTTATTGTCTCATCTATCTCCGCAAAATCTGGAGCTACAAAACTAATTTGGCATCCTGATGATGAATTGGCGAGCGATGAACTAGATGGGCTTGAGCTAGATAAGCTAGGTGTTTTAAAGTATGGTGAGTGCGGCGAATGCGGTGAGTCTTGTCTGCTATAAGTACTGAGTCTGGAAAACCCACTGAGTTTTCTGGAAATAGGCGCTTTATCCGAAGTATTTAACTTCCCAAATTCTAGTCGAAAATGCTTAACTTTCTTTTCTTCTGTTGAACTCTCTTGAGCTTCTTTCTTTTTACCAACACCGACCAAAGCCATTACTATTCTCCTAAAATGCCGGTAGCAGAGTTCATGCTTTAACAAACTTGATATTGTTCCCAAATTTTCAGCATAAATATACCGGGAATTAAAAAATCCTATCGCTCCTGACTAATCTCGACTTTCACCAGTCAAGGTGCTTGCTTTAATACTACGACTTCTGAAAAACCTTCTAAATCTCCTACTCCGAGAAAAAGACTTACTTGCGATTTTTTTGTAATATAAGCAAATAAAATAGTTCTTCATTAATAAATTCTCTAACAGTTAAACCATTAGAAGAACAAAGCTGATCTATCTCATCTTCTCTAACTGGTAGGTGGTGAGCTACAGTTTTAGCGTCTTGAGAATGTAACTTTGCAACAAAACTTGCACCTAGTGGGTGACTAATTACAATAAAGCCATTTTCTGCTAAAATCTCTGTCATTCTGTTCATGCCGTCTTGTTGCGAAAAAAAATTCCCAAAACATGCATTACAGATAATCAAGTGAAAATCGTCTTCACTACTAAACTCTGATATATCTCCAAGATGTGTCTCAACGTCTGGATGTCGTTCCTTCAAATTATTTAACTGGACTTGTGATAAATCAATCCCATGAATATTTGAATTGACAAAAGTTTTATTGATAAAGGGTATCAACACACCAGACCCGCAGCCCACATCTAATACATTAATTTTTTCATTTAAGAAGGAACCGCAATACTTTCCCAGTACTTTAAACATACCTTCTAACTTTAACTTGATTTCATTGGGTGCTGCTTCAGATGATATATACCAGGGCGCTTGTTGATCAAAAAACCTTTCTTGATGTTTATTAAATTCATACTTTACATTAACGATTTTATTAATAGATATTTTATCTCTAGCAACCTGCTCTCGATGCATATCTAAAACCTTCTCAATATGCTCAGAAATATCATCCTGTTTACAATTAGATTTATTCATTATGATACTATTTTAGGCGTTAACTCATATAAAGAAGCTAAAAATTCGCCTTCTTCTCCTATATTAGCTAATTCAGATATATTCCATTTATAAAACTCTGTGCAAGTGATAAAAAAAGCCTCATTCCCATGTGTTTTAGAATAAATAAGATATACTTTGCCATTAGTATTTAAATAATTCTTAGCTTGTGACAAGAATTTTTGGAGTAACTGGTGGTTCGGATCAAATACACTTTTTTCTAAAATAGAAAGTTCTTCTTTGTCGGTATGACTTTGTGGGATATCCCAAAATATAGTATCAAATTTTTCATTTTGCTTTAAAGCACTAAATACATCTGAAACTCTGGCATCAACCACATGCTCAACATTATGTAATTTAGCATTTTGCTTTGTATTCTCAACTGAGATTTCACTTATATCTAAAGCGACAACCTGCTTTGCACCATTAAGTGCCACATGAGTCGCATAATAACCAGTCGCTGGTCCAATTTCTAAAAAAGTGATATTTTCTTGCAAAGGTATTTTGCTTTGAAGATAAGCATCTCCTGAAAATATCACTGGAGAAAAAACCCCAGGTAGACCAACATAATGCCTACCAAGAATTTCAAATTCGTAAAGGGCAACCAACTTGGCATGTTTTTCTAACAATCCAGCTTGTTGATTGACATTAGATCTGTTTTCTATAAAGGTACGATCTAAATCGATGATTCCTAAAGTATTGTCGCCTAGAAAATCATAAGCCTCTGATATGCTATCTAGCTTATATACAGATGCCACATGTGAAAGCGCATGAGCCGTATTAAACATAACAAGCAATAACAGTAGACAAACCCAAACACTGTATTTTTTAAAAATGCCTTTTATTTCTAACATGAACAACCTCAAAATAATGTCAATTTGTCTCTAAACTTGTAATGAAAATAATGCCTAATTTATAGGGACGGCACAGAGGCTGTCCACTACAGGCAATGATCAAGCTAGCCCCTCTCCCGACTAATCTCCACTGTCACTAATTCAGGTGCTTGCTTTAACACAACCACCTCTGAAAATCCTTCCAAATCTCCCACTTGTGGTATAGCCTGACCACTCTTTGAAACACGAGCCCCAATCAACACGGATTCTGCTTGGCTCAATGGGTTGGTTGCCATCATATTATCTTTGTCTGACAATGTAATTTGTATCGGAAAGCTCTGTAACGGCTGCCTCACAACCGCTATGGGCATCGGCGGACCTTGTACATGTTTGGCAAATACATACACAATATCCCCATCTGATAATTTGTTTTTTAAAGATTGCGCTATATCCACCTTCACTTGCAAGGCAAATATATCTGAATCTTGACTAAGACTAAGCTTACCCAAATGGCTATTGGCATCTTGTAAGGCTTTGGTGATCGTTTGTCTCTCACCTGCGGTGATATCTGTCGAGGCTTTTAAAATTTGCGTCCAATTTTGAGCCGCTAGTTGATAATCTTGATGTTGATAAGCATGCAAAGCTAATAAATTCAATACGCCTTTGTGATTCGGATGCTGAGTTTGCAGTTGGCTCAAGCCTTGCACAACCTCTGCTGAAATTTGGCCGTTGTTTAACATCACCTGACAATAAGCTTCTTGCACTGGGTAATATGGCTCTTGTTGATTGTACGTCCTCGCTTGTTTGAATGCTTTTTCTGCTTTCTCAAACAAACTCAAAGATTGGTACATGTCTCCCAGTTTAGCCCATGTGCGCTCTGATTTAGGCACATTCTGCTGTAGTTTTTCCAACTCTGACACAACGATTTCTTTGGTTAAATTTTCTTGCTTATGCAAATACGATATGGATTTATCGATTTGTTCTAACGCTAATTTATCACGCACATCATTATAAGCGCCCGTTTTAAAATATACCCCTATAGCCAAACCAAAAATAAATATTATAATAGGATAGGTCACAAATTTTTTGATACGATTCGTCGTATTAACCCGACAAAGTAATAATGTAATCGCCATATATAAACTCAAGGCGCCCATAGCGCCCCACATTAAGTAATACTCAAACAACGCCATTTTGTTTTCTACTCTTAAAAAGTTGAAATGCTAACAATCCACCACCCACACAAAGCAAAATAAACGGTCCAAACCACAAAACCCAGGTTTTATTATTCAAAGGCGGTTGATACACGACATAATCACTATAGCGCGCAATAAAATATGCTCTAATTTGGTCAGAACTCTGCCCTTCTAGAACCATATTATAAATTTCTTCGCGCATGGATTCTGCAACGGGCGCATGCGAATCGGCTAAACTTTGATTAGGACATGTGACGCAGCGTAATGTTTTTGATAATTGATCAAATACCACTTGCTGCTCAGAATTTTGAAAAACAAACAACGATTCAACAGCCCAGATAGGAGATACGGGTAAAATAGCGAAAATCAGAGTCAAAACAAAACCAATAGATTTGAATTTCCTGTTCATGATGTCCCTCTTATAGCATCCGCAGGAGGCTTCGCCTTATTGACCTCTAATAACGGCAAAAATTCCTGCTCAAAAAACGCTAAACTAATAGGGCCAACATGGCGTGCCAAAATAACACCTTGTCCATCGATAACATAGGTTTCAGGTGTACCATACACCCCTAAATCAACGCCCAAACTACCGGTACGATCATCTAAGGTAAAATCATAAGGCTTACCCTTTGCGTTCAGCCATTTTGCCACCTTGGTTGGCTCGTCTTTATAGCTCACGCCATATATATGTGGCTGCCATTTTTGTTTTATCAACATCAAGTCATCATGCTCTTGTAAACAAATTTGACACCATGTTGCCCATACATGCACCAGAGCAGGCTCACCTAATATATCTTGCTTATGTTTTAAGGTAGACAGCTCTTCTGTGCTTTCAATGGTACGAAGCTGAAATTCTGGAAACGGCTTTTCAATCATTTGGGATGGTAAAAAATTAGGATTTAAAGTCAAACCCTTGGCAAAAAATCCCACTAGTAAAATAAAGCCAATAAATAACACCCAACTAAAATTAAACTTTGAGCCAATTGGCTTCTTCACACCCACCTCTGTTTTAGCCGGATTTTCAAGCTGTACCATGGGCTTGCTCCCCTTTTATCGATTTGTTTTGGATAACAGTCTCATTGGTTCTTGTGTATACGATTTTGGGCACTGCAGATAGTAGCGCACCTAGCGCGACTAAAACGCCCCCTAGCCAAATCCAAATAATAAAAGGCTTCACATAAATCCTAACCGCCCAAGATTGTGCACTGGTAGGCTCTGACAGGGCAATGTATAAATCTCGCATCAAGTTCGTATCGATTGCTGTCTCGGTCATCGGTAGTTCGCGCGGAATATAGTAGCGCCTTTCAGGCAGCATTTGACTCAAATATTTTTGTCCTTTAGACACCAAAAAGGTGGCTCTCACGCCTTCATAGTTAGGACCTTTGATGGGTTCTATCTTCTGAAATTCAAAAGTATATCCCCCAACCGTCAATGTTTCTTCTAGTGCAATATCAACGTCTTTTTCAATACTGAACTGATGACTCAAACACAAACCTAAAACCAAAACCCCAACGCCTAAATGGGCGAATAGCATGCCCCAGACTCTAGGCTGCTTCAAGCTCTGAGCTTGAGTGCGATATTTTTTAATCGCGAGAAAAACGGTACTGAATATAACCCACACGCCAACCAACATCCCACAAGCAAACCAGAAAGATTGGGTATAAAACAGAGCGCTGAATCCTGTGCCCATTGCAAGCAGGAATAATAATTTATATGACTGCCAAAGGCTCCCAAACTTATCTTGGTAATATTTTAAGCTAGGTGCCACCGCCATAATCAATAAAAGCGGTAACATCATGGGGATAAAAACCATATTGAAATACGGTGGCCCTACGGATATTTTTTCCGCAAAAATCGCATCGATGATCAATGGGTAAATCGTCCCCAACAAGACCGTGCTCGCCACAACCACCAAAACAACATTATTCAGCAATAGCACAGACTCTTTGCTCACAACAGAAAATCGTATCGCTTGACTATACGCTTTGACTTTATTGACTCTTAAACAAAATACAAATAAAGCACAACCAATCACAACACTTAAGAAAACTAAAATAAACAACCCACGTTCAGGACTCACGGAGAAGGCATGTACAGATGTCAAAACCCCACTTCGAACCAAAAAAGTCCCTATTAAGCTCAAAGAAAAAGCATAAATGGCTAATAAAATCGTCCATGCTTGAAAAGAATCTCTTTTTTCAGTAATCACAAGAGAATGTACTAATGCCGCAGTGACTAACCATGGCATAAAAGAAGCATTTTCAACTGGATCCCAGAACCAATAGCCGCCCCAACCCAATTCATAGTAAGCCCAATAGCTCCCTAGAACGATACCTATTGTTAAGAAGCTCCATGCGACCAACGTCCAGCGCCTAGTCCACTGTGCTAATACTTTATGTTGCTCAGGATAAAATAAAGCGCACATCTGAGCCGCAAAGGGCACCGCTAACCCAACATACCCCATATACAATAGAGGCGGATGAAATATTAAGCCGGGATCTTGAAGCAAAGGATTCAAGTCACTACCATCGGTCGGCACAAACGGCAAAATTCGAGCAAAGGGATTAGATGTGCACAATAAAAAAAGTATGAGACCACAAGACAATGCGGCCAAAATGGCCAAGATAGCGGTATGTGCTTTTACCTCCAAACGCTGTGGGTATTTTGCCGCCATCCCTGTCCAGACCGCTAGCAACGTTGTCCATAATAACATCGAGCCTTCATGCCCACCCCACAAAGCGGTTAGACGATAATACCAAGGTAAGTTCTGATGTGCATTTTGTTGCACATAGCTCACACTAAAATCATGGATATAAAATGACCATAGCAGCGCCACAAAGCTTAGCAACATAAAAATAACATGCAAACGAATCAATCGTATTGACAACATGTGCACCGTTTCAGGCGTGCTTTTTTGTAAGACAAGTGGTAGTACACAACAACTCATCGCGCAACATAATGAAAGTATAAGGGAAAAATACCCTAGTTCTGGAATCATTTTATTGTAAATCCATCTTAGAAATTTGGCTGAAAAGATAACACGGTTCACCTAACAGAGCAAAAGGGTGTATTCATTATGCCTGGAGTTTTAAAGCTGGGTAGCTAAAGCACAAAAAGTGCACCGCATTCACACCAAAGTGCACGAGTATACTCGCCTCTAGTCGTTTGGTGCGCATATAAGCCCAACCATAAAATAAGCCCGCCACAGTGCTTAATATCACCATGCTCCAACCAGATTTAAAATGGAACAAACCAAATAGTCCTGCGGTAATAACAATTGCAAAGTATTTACCTGCCCCTATATTTTGTAGTTTTAAGCTTATAAATGGTTGAATCATGCCTCTAAAAATAGCTTCTTCGGCAATACAAACAAAAAATAAATTATGCAAAGCCCATAGTAAGAAAAAGTTGGTCGGCTTTATATCTATTTTGGCAATGTGCAATACATACGCTAACGGCACTAAAACAATCACGGCTAAAATCCAAGCCACAAGGCTGCTTTGGAATATTGACCGCCAGGAACCTTGATTCGTCAAAGATTGACAGCTAAACCAAATAAAGAAAAATCCAACAAGAAATTTTTCCAAACCCAAAGTCATAGAAAATGGAAAAGCTTGATGGCTAAATGTAAAATTCTTAACCACCTGCCAATTCTGCAAACCCGGCATGGGGTATAAGCCAAATTTAGCATACAAACACAAATACAAGCCCGCAATAATAGAGCCCAGAAACATGAAGCCCCTAAACAAACGGTGATTTGCATTCAAACCATAATAAATAAGACTGGCTAATCCCAAAATATAAGGCAAAGCAATCCAATCAATTCGCTTAATGTATACGCCTAGGCCTAAGGTAATGAGAAAAATAGAGATTCTGGCAAATTGATCTTTTATAAAATATAAACTCACACAAGAAACGAGCAAGGCCAGATAAAATGCTGTCGATAAGTGCTCTTTAGAAAAAATACTATAATCAAAGTGCTTGATAGTCAGTTCATATGTAATCATGCTTGCCTTATCTTTGTTACTAAAATCCTAAATACAAACTATGCAGACATGATATTGGAATGCTTTTACAATTGCACGGTAGTATCATAGTAATTAATAATAAAAATAATGCTTTCTAACTAATGTGGTATTTACAATGCAAAGTCAAACAACCAAAGAACCTAAGCAAGCCCCTACAGCGCAACCTAAAAATGTCATCATTTTAGAGCTGAATGAGTTTAATACTGACTTGCTTAAAACCGCGACCCAGCAACATAATTTACCCCATATACAGTCTCTATTAGAGAAAGCCAACTCAACCAATTACAAAACCAACGATCGCTATAACAGCGGATATTTAGAACCATGGGTACAATGGGTTTCTATTCACGCCGGTGTGCCTAGCAGCCAACATAAAATCAAACACTTAGGCGATGTACCAGATTTACATTATACCCAAGCCTGGGAAACATTAAGCCAGCACAATATTAGCACTGGTGTTTGGGGCGTCATGAATGGTGTCAGACGAGACCAAGAACACGTCAAATTTTTTCTACCCGATCCTTGGACCTTTAGCGAAGCCGCCTACCCAGAAAAGTTAAATAATTTATTAAATCTTCCACGTTATTTGTCTAGAAATTACAGAAATTTAAAAATCACAAAAATATTAGGCAAAAGCTTTAAACTGCTGTCTTATATATTTAGCTCTGGCGTGGGGCTCAAAATATCCGCTCAAATAATCAAATTATTAGGCAGCTTGATAAAACGTGGCCCTAAGCATTATGTTTTTATAAGCTATTTTGATTATGTATCGACTTTATTATTTATTCAGATGAAAAAAAAATACAATCCAAAATGCAATTTTATATTTTTAAATTCTATCGCACATATTCAACACCACCATTGGAAAAATGGCCCAGAAGGTGTCACACCTGAAATACTGTTCGGCCTTAAAATGATAGATAAAATTCTGGATTTACTAAAAAGTCATTTCCCAGATGATGCGTTGGTGGTACATAACGGCCTGTCACAGATGAATACGAACCATGAAAGACCATGGGTACTGTATAGACAAAAGGATCCATTACAGTTCTTAGAGGCAATGCAGCTCAAACCGACAAAAATTGAACAATTGATGACGCATGATGGGCATGCCTTTTTTAAAACCGCCACAGATTGTCAATTTGCTTTTGAACAATTAAAAACCATACGTATCAATAATAAGCCTCTATTTCATGTGGAATATAACACGGAGGATGAGCTAAAATTATTCTATCAATTAAGCTTTACCGATACGCTAGAGTCGCCCACTCGGTTTGAGTGCAATCATAATCACTTTAGATTTTTTGATTATTTTGATCGCATTGTGACTCGTACAGGTCGGCATATTCCCATGGGTACAGTCTTTAGCCATGATATTACATTTGTCGACCATATGTTTAATCATGAATTTAATAAGTATGTATTCCATTATTTAAATCCTGAAAAATTCCCGCTCATCAAGACCAATCAGTTTGATTTTTCAGCTACGTTGAATCAAATATCCGCCTCAAGCCATAAAACAAGCGAAGCATTATGTACCCAGTAATTATTATTCCAGCTTATCAACCGGATCAAGAGCTGATCAATTTAATTCATCAGCTCAACGAAACAACAGAGATAAAAATCATTATTGTCAATGATGGTTCTGATTGTCGATGTAATGCTGTATTTGAACAAGTTTCAACGTATCCACAAGTCACGCTAATGCAACATGCGGTGAACCTGGGCAAGGGCCAAGCGTTAAAAACTGCTTTTAATTATTTTTTAACCACTTTTTCTGAAAATCATACGGGTGTGATTACCGCCGATGCAGATGGCCAACATACCCCTAAAGATATCTTGGCATTAGCGCGCGCGTTTATGCTCAAACCCGATAGTTTATTTCTGGGCTCTAGAAAATTCTGTGGCGAAGTCCCCTGGCGTAGTCGATTTGGTAATAACTTAACGAAATATGTATTCAAAGCACTCATTGGCCAATCACTACAGGATACCCAAACAGGTCTAAGAGCTATCCCCAGAGATTTCTTAAAAACCTTACTCAAAACAGCCTCTAATGGCTATGAATTTGAGTTGGATATGTTAATCAAAGCCAGCAAGCAAAATTTACCCATAAAGGAAATGAATATTAAAACCATTTATAATAATCATAATAAAGGCTCTCACTTTAATCCCGTTTTAGATTCTTTGAAAATTTACTTTGTTTTTCTGCGATTCTTATTTTTTGCCATGATAAGTGGCTTACTAGATTTTTTGGCTTTTTCACTAGGCTTCTTTTTGTGCGGTAATATACTACTGAGTGAAATAGTGGCTCGTATTTTTTCAGGCACTTGCAATTTTTTCTTTAATAAAGGCCTAGTCTTTAAATCTTCAGATAAAATTCGGCTTGAAGCCCTGAAATATGCTCTTTTATGTGTAGTCAATCTCGTCTTTTCATATGCGCTCATTCAAAGCCTTGTTTATTTTGGTACGAATGTATACGCTAGTAAAATAATCGCATTAGCCGGCTTATTTATTGCGAACTTTGCGATTCAAAAACTGATCATATTTAATCAAGGTGATAGTCAAGATGACAAATTTATACAGAACACAAGCTAAAACACAATAAAAATCACCTAACAAATATGTATCCTAACTCACGGACGAGGAAGGAACAAAAGCATGGGACGAAAATTTCAAATCAACCTTGATGATGAAATATCATTATTCGATGATGTTGAACATGATTTAGAACAGCAGTATGAAGAAGAGTATTACTTTGATCACCCAGATGAAAAGCCTGTGGTTGTATCAGACGGGGCTTGCAATCTATCTCCTCTTTATCCCACTGACAGTGAACTCAATGCCAAGCAATATTTAAATTTATTTGCCGATCCTTATCATCGCTTTATGCCCCATCAACCTCTAATGGGGCACGCACTAATCAACACGCAAGCTGAAAACCCTATCGCACAACAATTCAATCCGCCCGTGACAAATGCTTATGGCGTACAATATACCCAAATTAATAATATTCGCTTATTTGAATACCAAGGTCAAAAAATGGCGCTCGGAGAAGCAGAAGATGGCACTCAAATGATAGCCAGACGCTCTATCCAAGTAAAATTCAAAGACAAAGACAAAGACAAAGACAAAGACAAAAATAAAAGTGAATATGATTTGCTACTTTTTTCCCCTCTACATGATGGCTCTGGCCGGAAAAAACATTTAGGCCAACATAAAGCAGCGCCCTTTTTAAAGTCATCGGTCACGACTTCAGAACAACAATTGATTGATACGCTTGATGAAATGCCAGCCCAACACAAAGGTGGCAAAGTAACAGTAGACAAGGTGTCTATTCAATACCGTGAGACCCATAAGCGCCGCCCCACACAAAAAAGAGTCATGGGCAGAAAATCTGCCCAACAAATTATGCTAAGTTTTTATCAAGATTATCAAGATATACTTTCGCCCTCTATGAAAACCTTAATGGAATATGCTATTTTTACAGGACGGAATGAATGGACACATGCGCTAGGCCATAGACTGTGTCCCTTATCTCGCAATCCACAAACACGTGATAATTTAGTTGCCGGGCCATTTTGGCTCAACAGCAAAATGAATGTAACTGAAAAATTTATTGTGCATCATACCAAGCACGGCCAAAATAAAAAAACACGCTTAAAATGTATTTTAGATACACTACCAGGTGGTGACGTAATAGATCGAGGATTTATCAAAGCCAAGGTATCTCAAGGCAAACGCAAAGTCACCATTCGCCAAGAACTGGATGCATGGGTCAAATACCCTATTTATTCTCATGTAACGGATATTCCACAAACCGTACTCGTCAGCCAAGCCCTGCTGGAGGGACATAAGCCTTATTGTGTCGCAGCGACACATCTGGGCAAGATAACATCCTACGATGATTTGGATGTTTTTGGAATATCAGAGTCTCAAAATAACGCAGATAGCTCAGATAGTGATGATTTAAGCGATGTCGATGTATTAAAAAATGAACTCAAGCAAATCAGAATATAAATTAACCTCACCAGGTTTGGCATACCAAACCGTCCTCTCCTAAAATTAGGAGAGGAAAATATATTCGCTACGCGATGATTTTTTATACTTTTGTATAGAACCATGCCATTTGTGGTGTGTTTTTCTATATTTTATCTGGTTTTTGCTATATTTTATTGCTGCCCCTATATACTATAAGTTATAATTCAAACAGTATTATCCATTATAGTTGTAGTTGCACATATGAAACCTGGTATTCCAAACTCGAGTCTAAATTTAAACTCTACCTCAACAAAAAAATCACAACTATCCCAACATCCTGCATTCTACGTGTCTCAAAAAGAAGAAGATCGGCTAAATATACAACTAGAAAAAAGACAAGCCAAAGCTCATAAACGTGCGCCACAAAGTAAAAAAAGAAAGATACTACATCGGGAAGCAAAAGAAACGTCGATACACGAGAACCAAGACGAGAGGTTCTCCGAAGAGGAAGAAGAGTATAATATATTTCTTTCAGCTGTTGAAAAGAAAGAAAATGCAAAAAACCTCCTAGAGGATCCAACTTATGAGCCTTTTGTTCACCAAAGCAGGCAAAAAGGCTCGCAGAATATTTTAGATTTAATGGGCGCCGGCTCATCGCCCGTTCCCCAAGCCATTGTTTCTGGCCAAATAACCCCAGTCAGAAAAAAAGCACAATCTAGGAAAAACTTAGCAACAGCATTGCTTAGCCCCTCAAACTGCGAGTCCTCTACGCCTAACCAGTCCAACCCCTCTACCCTTTATTCACCTGTGGGCAAATCAGCCTATCCTAAGTCCAGAGAGATAATAATCAATGGCACTACTGTTGCTATCTACTTGCCCGAGGAAAAAATAGGGAACAACAAGCTATTTGTCCCTAGTGTCCCCGCAGATACGTTAGACTCACTCAGTATTAATCAAGCATCTTTAGATGCCTTAATCGATGTGCCGGTGACCCTAGCAAAACTGCAAGCCGTTGAAGCGCAAAAACAAGCAGATATAGAATCAAAACTTGATGTTCGCTATCCATCCCAAAAAAGCGTGATGGGCGTTAGCCCTAATGTTGCCGCCACTCAAGCAGGACTAGATTTACCACAAGCTGCAGAACTGGTTGGTATGAACATAGCCAAACCATGGGTCATGCACTGGTGCCACTATATTCCACATAGCTTAATTGGCAATGACGGCCAAAAAGTCACAAACTTAGGACTGGGTACAAAATTTTGTAATGCCGAAATGACTCTCGTTGAGCCGGTTATAGAAGTGCTTTTAAAAATGTCTGATGCACCAGATACTTTGTATATTAGCGTTGAACCACAATACTGCGCAGGCTATGAAAAAATCAAACTATTAGACAGACTCACCTACACTGTAAAAGACGGTGCGGGCTCTGATTTCAACCACTCTGTCAGCTTTAGCTTTGATGCTCGCTCACTCAACCGAATCTGTAAGTCAGAACAAGAAATTGTTAAGAATTTATTGATTGATGTCTTCAAACAAGACAAACATACAGCAAGCACACAAGCAACCCAAAGGTTTGACTTGTTAACACCTAAAAAACCACTAGTGACAGGCTCTGATGATGCTATTGTGACATCGCTCCTATCTCCTCTATTATTTAGTGGTAGGCATAGACAAGCACCTGGCTCTCCCTATCAGGCTCAACCTACAAGAAAGCCCGAGCCAATTCCTTTTCCTAGTTTTACAACTGATACAGAAAAACGAGATGATGAAAAACCAACATTTAAAAACCTAAATTTTTAAAAATATCCCACATATAGATATACAAACAACTCATAGTGCTCCCCTGCTAAAAATCAGGTAGATTAAGCCATACAAAATAACTAGATTTTCAGACACCATAGTTTGAATTCTATCTTGTAATCAGCTTACAGCAGGCAGGGAAAAGCACATGGAATATAAAGACAGTATTTTAGAATGCATTGGTGATACGCCATTAGTAAAACTCAATCGAATCACAGAACCTAATTCTGCGACTATTTTAGTCAAATGCGAATTCATGAATCCCAGTGGTTCAATCAAAGATAGAATTGCACGTTATATTATTGAACAAGCCGAAGAACGCGGTGAGCTTAAACCCGGGGGTGTCATTGTTGAAAATACATCCGGCAATACTGGCCTTGCTCTGGCTATGGTCGCAGCCTATAAAGGCTATCGATGTATTTTTACCATGCCCGATAAAATGAGCCTTGAAAAAATCAACATGATTAAGTCCTTTGGTGCAGAAGTCGTCGTGACACCAACAGATGTGCCGGGTGATTCTCCTGAACATTATGTCAATACTGCCAAACGCATTGCCAAAGAACTACCCAATGCTTTTTATGTTGACCAATACCATTCACCTGATAATATTGATGCGCATTATCACAATACGGCAAAAGAAATTTGGCAACAAACCAACGGGGAATTTGATGCCTTTGTCGCGGGCACCGGAACAGGCGGCACAATATCAGGTGTTGGCCGCTTTATCAAAGAAAAGACCCAAGACATACAAATTGTAGGGGTCGACCCCTTAGGTTCTGTGCATTACGATTACTTTTATACTAAAAAATTAGTCGAGCCTAAAATGTATAAAGTAGAAGGCATTGGTGAAGACATACTATGCCGCGCTTTAGATTTTTCGGTCATCGACAAAATGATTCAAACTAACGATCGAGAAGCATTCTTAACCGCCAGAAGACTCGTACGGGAAGAAGGGTTGTTTTGTGGGGGCTCATCAGGCGCGATTGTACACGGTGCTTTACAAGTTGCAAAAGAATTAGGGCCTAATCACACCGTCGTAACCGTATTAACCGATTCTGGTAACCGTTATATTTCTAAATTTTTAAACGATGCTTGGCTCAAAGATCATGGCTTTTTAACCCCCCATTATGCTCTAGGTACCGTCAAAGATTTATTGGCGAAACATAATCATCCTGTCATTACGGTTCAGGCAAATGAAACTGTAGATACTGTCATCCAAAAATTAAAATTACACGGCATATCCCAACTCCCTGTTGTGGATCAGGCACATCGCCCTATTGCCATGTTGCATGAAGTCGATATTTTTCAAAAATTGCAAGCGGGCAATATTCGCTATGACTCTACCGCCCAAGAGGTGGCACAACCGATGGGGGGCTTAGTAACCCCCAATACGCCATTATCTACGCTGAACCATATCTTTGACAAAGAACAAGTAGCCATTGTGACGGACAATGACAAATTATTAGGGGTTATTTCTCAAATTGATATGATTGATTATATGATGGGTAAACTCAATGACAAGTAATAAACCTTATAATTTTAAAACCAATGTGATTCACGCTGGCTATCAGCCCGACACCGTGACAGGTTCTGTTATGCCGCCAATATATTTAAGCACAACTTACAAGCAATCTGCCCCTGGAGAGCCTATAGGTGAATTTGAGTACAGCCGCTCTAGCAACCCAAATCGCCAGTTTGTGGAAAAAAGCTTAGCGGTGTTAGAGGGTGGACAATACGGATTATGCTTTTCTTCAGGTTGCGCAGCACTGGCCATTGTATTACAAAGCTTATCCCCTGGTGCACATGTTGTCGTCAGTGATGATGTGTATGGTGGTACACTCAGGCTGTTTGCTCAAGTTTACCAACAAAAGGGCATCTCATTTGTTCAGGTGGATTGTACTGATGTGGAAAAATTCAAACAAGCGCTTACACCTAAAACCGAGCTTATTTGGATAGAAACCCCCTCTAATCCTATGCTCAAAATAATAGATATAGAACAAATCGCTGAAATTAAAAATAAAATCACACCAGAAGCCAATTTGTTTGTTGATAACACTTTTGCCACACCGTATTTACAAACGCCTCTTGCACTAGGCGCAGATGGCGTTTGCCATTCTACGACCAAATATCTTGGTGGGCATTCGGATGTTGTGGGTGGCGCACTCATTGTGAATAAACCCGAGCTTAATGAGAAGCTCGCCTATATGCAAAATGCCTTAGGCGCAGTGCCCTCTGCGATGGATTGCTACTTATTGATGCGTTCCATTAAAACATTAGCTATCCGAATGGACGCACATTGCCATAACGCACAAAAAGTGGTTGAGTTCTTGAGTACACATCCTAAAGTCGAAAAAGTCATTTACCCAGGGCTGTCTGAGCATCCTCAATACCATATCGCTGAAAAACAAATGAAAAATTTTGGCGGCATGATCAGCGCAGAGTTTAAATTAAGCTTAACTCAAGTCAAAAGCTTCTTGGGGCATCTAAAACTATTCACTCTCGCTGAGTCTTTAGGTGGTGTAGAGTCTCTTATTGAGCATCCTGCTATTATGACACATGCGACCATACCGCCAGCGCAACGCCAAGCATTGGGCATCACAGATGGGTTAGTTCGTTTGTCTGTGGGTATTGAAGATGCGGATGACTTGATTAATGATTTGAAGGAAGGGTTAGAGAAAGTTTAAAGCTTAAGGATGTGGTGTTATCGCTATAATCGTAATTTCTTTTCCCTGTGGACCATAACACCAAAAAACTCGGTAAGCACCCGGTGTGTTATTTTGAGCATACGCCTCAAATACCTTGCCTCTTTGATTATATGGATGCTCAAGAGATGTAAACTCATGCGTCTGTAACCCTGGGTGACGAGGGTTGTTACTGAGTAGCTTGAGGGTTTTATGAATTTGTTTATAAAGCCCTTTTTGCTTAGAGTTTTTGCTGGTTTGTGTTTGTGCTTGCGCTCTTAAGTTTATTAAAGTAGAGCTTGCTCGGTCAGTATATTTTAATTCAAAATTCAAAGCGAACATCCTTGCTTTGCTACGCTAATCTTCTTTTAGCCACGCAACATCATCATCTAAATTAAAAGATAAAGGTTTTGCCTTGCCTTGCTTTGCCTGCTCCAAGCCTTCCATAACGGCACCATGGGCATCTTTGTTCTGATATAACCACGCATCATTCTCAGGAACAATTTTAACAGGCATCAACTCAATGCTACCGCGATCATTTGCTCGCATAGCATATGTCTTTCCAGCAAATTCTTTGCCTAGGCATATTCTACCCGACTGGTCTGTTGTGTATGTTTTCATGGCTATGCCCTTCCATATAATATGTTAGTTAACCACAAATATAGCAGAAAAATGGAGAAACGGCAATTTCGCATTTCTCCATATTGGTATAATGGAAGAAAACCAGTGTATAAACACTTTATGGCAAGTCAACCCCTAACCGTTTAGCAACAGCCTCATAAGACTCTACAACATTACCCAAATCTTGTCTGAAGCGATCTTTATCTAGCACTTCTAATGTTTCAGAGTCCCAAATACGACAACCATCCGGTGTAAATTCATCTCCTAAAACGATGCGTCCATCAGACACACCGAACTCAAGCTTATAATCCACCAAAGTCATACCATGCTCTAAAAACAATTGAGATAACACTTGATTGATTTCTAACGTTAATGCTCGCATGGTTTCTACATCTGATTTTTTAGCCCAACCAAATGTCTCTATATGAGATTCATTAATCAACGGATCGCCCAACGCATCGTCTTTATAGAAAAACTCAAAAATAGGGGGCGTTAATTTTTGTCCCTTCTCTAAACCCAACCGCTTACAAATACTACCGGCGGCTATATTACGTACCACACATTCCAATGGGAACATCTCTAATGTTTTCACTATCGAAGCATTATCGGCTACACGCTCAACAAAGTGAGTTGCAATGCCTTTATTCTCTAAGTACTGCATAATATGCGCATTAAAGTAATTATTCACTAAGCCTTTTCTGTCTAAGCTTTCTACTTTTATGCCATTAAAAGCAGACGTGTCATTTCTAAATTCACAATATAACCTATCTGGATCGCTTGTTGTGTATAAAGTCTTGGCTTTCCCTTTATATTTCTCTATTAGCTTATCAACCATAATATACCTCGGCTCTTAAAATATCTTATAATCCGTTTACAAATCGTCACCAAATCCTGGAGGCTGTATCGATATAGAATCTAAACTACCTGTTTGTGGCACAACATCTGGCAAAGGAAAAACAGTGGAATGTTTGTATGTCAGGGGGGACGGGACATCCAATGGTGGTACTAACTCACTGGTTAAATAATCTTCCCCTCGATCGCGAATATAAACAGTCCGCTGCTCATGCAGAAACTCACACCCCGTTAGCATAAATAAACACGCTATCGCCATGATGCTTCTTTTTGCTATTTTTGTTCTTCTTATTTTTATCACACTTATTCTCCAACAACTTCGAGTGCTTGCTTTAAAGGCGCTCTATGCGCTTTCGTTAATTCTATTAATGGTAAACGTATACCCGTTGATATTTTACCCATCAGGTGCAATGCCCATTTTACCGGGATAGGATTAGATTCAATGGCTAATAAATTATTCAGTGATTGTATGGTTTTATCTAGTGTTTGTGCTCTGTCTGCATCTTTTGCTAATGCATAATCACATATTTGCCTGATAATGGCCGGTACAATATTGGCTGTCACCGATATAACGCCATCGCCGCCTTGTAATAAGAAAGGCACATTCGATAGATCATCTCCACAATATAGTTTAAAGTCCGATGGACAATGTTCTTTATATTGTTGAATCCTAGACAAATCCCCACTCACATCTTTGATGCCAACAATGTTTTTTTGTTTTGATAATTGTATGGCAGTATTAACCTGTAAATCTACACCTGTTCTACCAGGCTGATTATATAATATAATTGGCAACTCTGTATGTTCTGCTATTGCTTCAAAATGTGCCACCAAACCTGCTTGGGTCGGTCTGTTGTAATATGGAGAAACAATCAACAGCCCATCAGCCCCCATAGACTGCACGATTTTATTACGCTCAATCACTTGGTTTGTTGAATTGCTACCTGTTCCAACAATAACGGGAATACGGTGGTTGATTTTAGCCACAACCGCTTCAACAATCTGGCACTGCTCATCCCAAGATAATGTCGGCGTTTCTGCGGTTGTCCCATTGATAATAAATGCTTGAGTACCACGCTCTACTTGCCATTGCGCTAAATCAATGAGCGCATCGAAATCAATCGATGTATCGGCATGCATGGGTGTCACTAAAGCAACCGCTGAGCCTGTGAACATAAGATTCTCCTTTTAAACTTTGGCTCAAGCTACCATGCAGTGGACATGGGCGCAACCAGAGCTCTATTGAATGATCGCGTAGTCACACTTAAAAACAAAACCAACCATGCTAGAATGCCAAATCCACTGAAAAATTCAGACCAAACAGCAAACCATACTATTACGTCTATAGGGGCAGTATAAATGGTGTATATGCTTAATTGTGCCAAGGACTATGTTATATGACCAAGTCAGAGACAACACATTCCATTTTAATTTCTGCTTTAGGCGAAGATAGGCCAAGTACTATTCATATATTTGCCAAAGCAGCTAAGCAATGCGATTGTTCGATTGTAACAAGTAAGCTATCCGCCATGGGAGACACTTTTGGCTTATTATTAGAAGCAACTGGCTCTTGGCATGCGATTGCAAAGTTAGAAAACACATTACCACGATTGGCTCAAAAAAATGATATTAGCTTACAAATAAAGCGCATCCAACCAACAAATATAAAAGCAAGCAAAATGCCTTATTACATACAAGCTATATCGCCTGATAAACCCGGTATTTTATTTGCGCTAACCCAATACTTCCATAAAAAATCAATGAACATTGATGAACTACATGTAGAACATTTTTTAGCTCAGAAAACTGGCACCCCTATGACAAGCATTAGTTTTCATACTTATGTTCCAGTGAAAGCCAACTTAACAAACTTTAGAGAGGGCTTTTTACTGTACTGTGAAGAATACAATCTCGATATAGTCATGGAACCCTTAAAATAGTACTATTATTAAGAGGCAGTAAGTGTTTCTAACAATAAGGACACATTACATGGATAGTATGCATACTGAGAAACAGAAATTATTCGTCTTAGACACCAATATACTTATACATGACCCTAGTGCCATATTTCGTTTTAAAGAACATGATATCTATTTACCCATGGTGGTATTAGAAGAGCTGGATCAAGGCAAAAAAGGCTTATCTGATAGCGCTCGCAATGTTCGGCAAGCCAACCGATACATTGATGCCTTAGTCAACAAATCATCGGCACAACAAATCTTACAAGGCATCCCATTACATCCACCCGAACAACTCAACACAGAAAATCTAGCGACCTGTGGCAAGTTATTATTCCAAAGCGAAGAACTGCCGCATCTCCTACCTTCATCATTGCCAGGTAATAAGCCTGATAACACTATTTTAGGAATAGCTCTAGCTTTACAAGCAAAAAATCCTAATATCTTGGTTGCCTTAGTCTCTAAAGATATTAACCTTAGAATCAAAGCCGCTGTGGTCGGTGTTCATGCAGAAGACTACCACAATGACCAGATCTTAGATGATATGAGCTATATGCACCAAGGTAGCTTCTGCTTGGACGATACCTTTTGGGACACTCATGGCAATCATATGTCTTCGTGGCAACAAGATGGTCGAACCTTTTATCAAATCACAGGCCCTCAAACTAAAGAGTGGGTGAACAATACCTGCCTCTACACAGATGACGGTTCTGACTTTGAAGCCATTGTCCGAGACATTGAAGAAGAAACGGCTAATATAGAGTACATCAAAGATTATAGGAAAAATAAAAATAAACTATGTGGTATTCGTGCGAGAAACCGAGAGCAAAATTTTGCTTTAAATTTCTTAATGGATCCTGATATTGATTTTGTCTCTTTGGTGGGTAGCGCCGGTACAGGGAAGACATTATTAACACTAGCCGCAGCAATAGAGCAAACGCTGGAAACCAAACGCTATCGTGAAATCATTATGACTCGTGTCACTGTACCCGTTGGTGAGGATATTGGTTTTTTACCTGGTACAGAAGAGGAAAAAATGACGCCGTGGATGGGGGCATTGTTAGACAACTTAGAAGTTCTAAGTGAAGAATTAAGTTCTGGCCACAATCATCATAAAAGTGATAACGATATGGAAGAAATGTTAAAAAAATGCATAAAAATTCGCTCTTTAAATTTTATGCGTGGCAGAACATTCTTAAATAAGTTTATCATCATTGATGAAGCCCAAAACTTGACCTCTAAACAAATACAAACACTCATCACTCGTGCAGGCCCTGGTACAAAAATAGTCTGTTTGGGAAATGTTAATCAAATTGACACACCCTATTTAACAGAAACAACCTCTGGTCTGACTTATGCCGTTCAGTCATTTAAAGGCTGGAAACATAGTGCTCATATGACGTTAACACGTGGCGAGCGCTCACGATTAGCGGATTATGCTGTAAAGGCTTTGTAGCCGACCGCCTGCAGGGACGGCACGAAGGCCGTCCCCTACCACATCACACTACCGCATGCCCTCTTTTAGGCCAAGCCAAAATCACGGCCTTTACTAAAGTCCCCAAAGGAATCGCAAAAAATATTCCCCAGAATCCCCAAAACCCACCAAATACCAATATGGCGATAATTATGGCTAATGGATGCAAATTAACAGCCTCACTAAAGAGTATAGGCACCAAAATATTGCCATCTAATCCCTGAATCACACCATAAGCAATCAGCACATATACAAATTGTGCATCCAACCCCCACTGAAAAAATGCAACAAGCATAACAGGAATCGTAACAACCGCTGCGCCAACATACGGCACCAATACTGAGAACCCAACTATAACCGCCAATAATGTCGCGTACTGCAAGCCTAGAAAAGTAAATGTTACATAACTTACCACGCCAACAATTAAAACTTCTGCAACCTTACCCCGAACATAATTACCAATTTGCTCATCCAGCTCAACCCAAACAGTATGGAGTACGTTGCGCTTATCAGGCAAGAAATTGGTTGTGTAACTAATTATTTGCTTATGATCTTTCAGAAAGAAAAAGACCATAATAGGTACCAAAATTAAGTACACAATTAATGCAATCAAACTAGGAATCGTGGCAATAGACGCGGTCACCATACGACTGGCAGAACGCTTAACCTCAATTGAGGTGCTAGCAACAGCGGCATCTATGGTTTCTTTGGAGACAAACTCAGGGAATTTTTCTGGCAGTAGATACATATATTGTTTTGTGAGCAATATCATATTTGGAAGTTCGTCTACCAGTTTTATAAGCTGCGCCCAAATAATAGGCCACAAAACCAGCATGGCATAAAAAAACAGCCCCATAAAAGTAAGATAAACAATAATAACCGAAGCCAAGCGAGGCACCCGCCAAGAAATAAGCACATTAATCAGCCATTGCAGTAAATAGGCTATAACAATACTGGCTAAAACAGGCGCTAAAATCTCCCCCATCAAGGCTATCAATAATACCCCCCCCAGGAGCATAGCCACTAGTAACACGGCCTCTGGGTCGGAAAAATAGCGACCAAACCACTGCTTGAGAACGTCTATCACATTGATCTCCTAAGAATTAGATAGATTAACTAGATTAGTAAGCACATAGCCCAATTTTGGGTTAAAATGATTATAATATGTATACATTAGTCAAAGAACTAACAGCACGATATGTTGCTCGCATTTATAACACTATGATGCAACGATATCACTATAATGTTTTGCAGAGAAAGCATAATTTTTTCATGCTGCCTCTGATTATGGTTCTTTTTTTTAGCCAGACAGCTTGTTTCGCTAATAGTAATTTACCCGATCTCGGTAGCGCAAGCTCTCCTACTTTATCCCCCATAGAGGAGATGGAGTTAGGTCGCTCAATTTTAGGTGAGATAGAAAGAAGTTTACACCTCTACCGTGACAATATTACCAACGAATATTTAGCCTCTATAGGCTATAGAGTCATCGCGACATTTTCACACGCTCAAAATAACTTTCGCTTTTTTACCGTTTTAGATCCCAGAATCAATGCTTTTGCCCTACCAGGCGGATTCATTGGTATTAATTCTGGCTTAATATTAGCTGCCGAAACAGAAAGCGAACTGGCAGGCGTTATTGCTCATGAGGTCGCACACGTTAAACAAAGGCACATCGCCCGCATGTATGAGCATATGGGGCGCATTAAGCTGTCCACCATTGCCGGACTCATTGCATCTGTGATACTTGCCACCCAAAACCCAGAAGCCGGAACCGGCGCACTGGCCGCGACATTAGCTGGCAGCCAACAAGCCATGATAAATTTTACGCGAGAACATGAGCGAGAAGCGGACTCTATTGGCATACAAGCCTTGGCCAAAGCAGGATACGACCCGATGGGCATGCCTAGCTTTTTTCATCGTATGCAACAAGATGCCAGGTTTTACGGCCGCTGGATGCCAGAATATTTATTAACCCACCCATTATCATCAGAACGATTAATCGTTTCGAAATCAAGAGCAGAGCAATTTCCCTATAAACAAATTCCGGATAGCCAACTTTTTCATTTAGTGAGAGCCAGAATTTATCTTGCCTCTGCCACGACCCCACAAGAGTCTACCCGTTATTTCCAACAAGCACTAGCCAAAGGGACTCATAGAAACAAAATAGGCACCTTATATGGATTAGCGCTTTCTTTGTTGCAAGAAGGACAACCAGAAAAAGCCGATATCATTATTGAGGAACTGCTAAGGCATTCAGCTAATGAACCTTTATTCTTGCTCGCTAAAGCGCAAGTAAAAACAAAGCAAAAAGACTTTCAGGGCGCCCTAGCATTGTTGCGTACTAGCTTACAATCTAACCCTAAACACAACGCCATCACCGTCACTTTAGCTGAATTGTTGATCAGTCAAAATCAAAACGCTCGTGCGATTCGGGTTATCAAAAAACATATGCATTTTTACCCACACCAGCCCGAGCTATATATGCTGCTATCTTCCGCCTATACCAAAAGTCACAAGCCTGTAAAAGCGCATCTGGCTCAAGCTCAAGCTTTAAAACTTTATGGCGAACATAGAAGCGCACTAAGACAATTACAAATGGCCAGAAAATTATCATCAATCACAGAACGTGAAATACGCCAAATCAATGCGAAGATTTCAGAAATCAAGCCATACATTCTCTAAATTTTTTAAACTTGTGGATAAATGTGTGAATAAAATATCTTGCGTAGAGATATTTTCAGTTTGAAAGGGGAATTATATTTTGATTTGTTACAATATCACGCAATTAAAAATATATATAAATCATTTATCTAAAGCATTATATTTTTTATTGCGTTATATTTTGTCAACATTCTTTACAGGTTAGCCTTATAGCCAAATCAAACTATTACTCTGTGTATAAGAACTAATCATAACTATCTGTCCAGTGCCCACTGCTTGGCACATCATAATCATCCCCATCATCCGGATCGTAGTCATCATCCTGCTCCACATCACTTGGCGTATAACGACCAGGGCCGGGCAACCTTCTTTTCACCGGCTCAGCAATCGGTGGCAAAGCCCCTGATTTGGGCGCTGTTTTTCCATCTCTTTTTTCCTGCTCAGAGGCACTAGCAGAGTCGCCTGAAGCGATAGAGAAATAGGGGATCAACAACGTACCAGCCCCTAAAATAAATAATATGATAGGCGTACCAAGTGGCACGAGCTTGGCGTTTTGTTTATGCTGTTTATATTGTGCTAATGAAAATATGATTAAACCGACCCCAACCATATAGCAAGCCACTAACACCATTTTGGTAATAATAGCTGTGGGACCCATGAGGTCACCAGAAATCTGAGCGATAGAGCCATCTCCAGCAAATAAACTGGCCGGAAACAGTAATAACAAGCATAACGGCACACATCGGCAAAGCAAGTTGAGTTTACAATAGTCTTTATTCATTCTGAAATCTCATGGAATTAGATATTAGTATCATTGTATACCAAAGCGAATAAGAGCAAAAGTTATCTATCTTTGAGGTAATACCAATATCGAACCTCATTGTTAGGCCGCAGTTTTCCTCTGCGCCACCCCATATGCTGATAAAAAACTTCAGAGCGGCCCCCGACTTCCGTATCTAACCATATTTTTTTAGATTTGAATATTTTGTAATCTTTTGATTCTCTGGCCAACCAACTTACGGCTTCTTGCAATAGCCGCTCCCCGAAACCTTGACTCTGATAAGAAGGCAATATAAACAGCCCCCAAAGGGATTTGAGTTTCTTATTCGCCAAAGAAAATCCTACAACAATCCCCTCATCATCTGCCACCCAAGCTTTACAAGATTTTTGTAAGCTCTCTAAAATCATTTCATATGTTATCGCATTACGCAGTTTGTTTTCGGTGGCATTATAACGCAGCATTAAGATGCTGTTGATATCCTGCTCTGTGGCTTCTCTTATGTTAATTATCTAAATCCCTAATCGCTCTTTAATTAGTTTGTCTCTTTGTCTCAATGATTATTTCTGAAAAACATATTTCTATCAATCATTTAAAATGAATGTCCTGAGAAAATCCCTGAGAAAATTTGCTTAATCAAACTGCCTAGGATAGGATGATTTATCACGGTAATACAATAAACCAAGAAGTATAACTATGCTCCAAACAGAAAAAGCAGAAGTAGAACAAAAAGAGCTTATCTCTGCGATCGCTTCTTTAGAAGGCACGGAAGACTTTTCATGCTTCTTAACTGACTTGTGTACCCCGCAAGAGCTAGCCGTCATGAGCCAAAGATGGCAAGTTGCTAAGCTTTTGCACAAGGGTTTAACTTCCCGAGTGATCTGCAGCCAAATAGGTGCCAGTACCACAACCATTTCACGTGTTAATCGTAGTATGAACTATGGTTCAGGTTATAAAAAACTTTTACAACAACTACATCCACATCACCATACAAAATAAAACACCTACTCAACCCTAGATTTTATTTAATTTATATTTTGGTGATAACAAATGAACACAATCAAAAAAAACACGAACAGCTATATGCCAAAGAAAGTGCTCAGCCTCTTATCTTTGGTGATGATCAATATCATTGCAGTAGACTCTATTCGTACTCTCCCGATGGCCGCCAATTATGGTTTTGCTTTAGTGACGCTCTATATATTAGGTGCTATCGGCTTTTTAATCCCCACGGCGTTGATCACCGCAGAACTGGCAACCACGTGGCCACAAAAGGGGGGCATGTATAGCTGGACAAAATTAGCCTTTGGCGAAAAATGGGGATTTTGTGTTGTCTATCTACAATGGATATATAATATTATTTGGTATCCTACGATACTGACCCTGATTGCCAGTACTATCGCTTATTTGTATCAACCTGCCCTCATTCAAAATGCTACGTTTATGACCATTACGGTACTATCCACATTCTGGATATGTACTTTATTAAACTGCTTTGGCATGCGGTTTTCCAGTATCGTCAGCAGCATTGGCACTGTATTTGGCACTATGTTCCCCATGTTTCTTCTTATTATTTTGGCGGGTATGTGGTGGTACAAAGGCAATAACCCAGAAATAGAAATCAGCTTAAAGGCACTTAATCCTAATATCAAAAGCCTCACAGAATTAGTCTTTTTCTCTCAGATTGTTTATAGCTTACTGGGGTTAGAAATGTCTTCTGTGCACGCTTTAGAAGTCAAAAACCCCAAGCGTGATTACCCGCTCGCACTGCTTATCTCTGTTGTGATTATTATTTTTAGCTTGATATTTTCTTCTTTAGCGATTGCTATGGTGGTTCCGGAAAAAAGCTTAGATAATTTAACGGGACTAATTCAATCGTTCACATTACTTTCAAAAAGCTTTAACATACCTTGGGTTGGCACCATGGTTGCGGGCGCCATATTAGTGGGCGGAATTGCGGCAGTTGCCACCTGGATTATTGGCCCAACGAAGGGGTTGTTTGCGGCAGCAGATGATGGCTTACTACCATCAAAGCTATCTCAAACCAATCAATTTGGCGTGCCTATCAATATGCTCATATTACAAGCTCTGATTTGCTCTATACTCACGTTGTTTTATTTATTATTACCGAGCGTAGAAGGTACTTATTTTGCACTTTCTCAAATGGCCGCGCAGTTGTCTATGTTAATGTATATTATCTTATTTGCAACAGCGATTCGTCTACGGTACAGTCAAACGACCACACCTCGCCCCTTTAAAATACCAGGCGGGAATTGGGGTATGTGGCTCACCTGCTCATTGGGTATCATCACTTGCTTGCTTGTCATTATCATTGGCTTTATTCCTCCAATTGATAAAATAGATATTGGTGATGGGCAATTATATCAATGGGTTATTATCATTGGCTTGATACTGTTTTTGAGTCCTGTACTTTTTATTCACAAGCCTAGAAAATCTAGAAAACGCTAGTTGTCAATCAACTTTTGGCACATAGCCTCAATTTGGTGCTTTGCTTTCTCACAAAGACGGGGCACCAAATCATTATTAAATAAAGCAGACTCTAACGATGGAATCACGACATACTCATATATTTTATTGATCTCATGGTCATTGTCATATGATGCTAGTTGTAATATCTCCCCCAAACACTCAATATACAGATTTTGTAGTGCTGCTATTGCGTGAAACTGTGGATGCCGCAAGCTCGACTGATAATTAGACAGCCTAAAAAGCTTATTTTTAATATCCCAGTGCTGATTGTCTTGAATATAATCAAATAATTCTAAAATACGCTCCAAACGCAGCAGTATATCTTTCTCATGATGAATGCCATCATATACTTTTTTAAAATCATTACCCATTGCATATTCTTCAATAGATGTGGCAACCTCAAAGTCAGGCGCCATTAATATTTGGTAGGTGGATTCTAATATTTCGACCACATACATAAATTGTCTAGAGGTTTTATTCGTATGCATAATCAAATCGGCTAGTCGCTTACTGACATCGCCAATAATATCTTGTTCTATAGGACAATCCATATGCCCCAGGCTGGGATCTTCTTTAAGTATATTTTGTTTTTCACTGTGCGTTTTCACTTCGCGAATACTCAACGCCAAACTATCTCGAGCCTGATGATTGCTGGCAGAAAATCGTTTTACACTAGGCAATGGCTGAAAAATAGGGTGCATGACAAATTTTTCTAAAAACAATACCTCTTGCCCAACCGGCATCAGTTCAATTTGGCACATTAGAGCATGTAAATATTCTTCTTGTAATAATAATAAAATGTTTTCCTGCATGCCAGAAATCTCACCCTGATGCCATTTAGAAAACCATGTTTTGTGGGTGTGAATTTCATTCTGGTTGATAACAACCCAAAATATTTGTTCAATGATATTCCGCCGAACCCTAAAATGGGTTGCTTTTCTAATTTCAGATTTTAATGGCTGTAAATTATCCGAACTGGTTAGTAAGTGTTCAACTTTACTCACGCGCACGCTAATAACTGTATCATGCACCCATTTTATCATTTCTGGACTGTTGATATAGTGGATAATGGATAATGCCCCCACTGAGAAAAACTTATCAAAATCTGCCTCTTTGATAAGTGTACTAATCTCATCAATTATAAAAGAGCCAACAGTAACCCCCAGCGTTGCTTTTTCACACAATGTCAATAATAGCGTATTAATACGACTCATTACCATATTGAGTGCTTTCAAATATTCATACAAGGGATTTAGTGCTATATCTTGAGCAGAAGAAGATAAAAACTCATACTCTGGGGTATTCTTTAATATATGGATTTGATTTTTCAGATGATAGCTGACGTGCAGTAGATATAAACCTTTTTTTGCTTTTTTTTGCGAGAAATCTAAAAGTCTGCTCACGGCTTCACATAACACGGAATTACAATGCTCTGTCACAGCGTGGTATGTTTTATCAGGACTGTTTGGTACTATATTTTTATTAATTAAATCCACTATTTCTTTAAAGTGTAAGTCGTTGAGCACGTAGGTTTGCTCTAACTCCACGTCTGATTTAGCATGAAAAAACGCATGATGAATCACATAATGCCGATACCCCATGCACAATTGCTGCATAATAATATCCGTTGATTCAATTTCCTTCTCTCTATTGCGTATGGTTCTTCGATTATCGTCAAATAGAATTTTCAATTTATCCCAATTCTCATCTTTTTTAAGATCTTCATCTAGCGATAAAAGTGTTTGGGCAATCTCTGTGACTTTATACGCTGAAAAGGGTGCTGACCACTCATCAAAGTACTCAGCAGGTTGCGCTATGAATGCCGTGCCATGCTCCCCAA
Source organism: Uncultured Candidatus Berkiella sp. (assembly GCA_964633725.1). GTDB lineage: Bacteria > Pseudomonadota > Gammaproteobacteria > Berkiellales > Berkiellaceae > Berkiella_A. The sequence goes on along the minus strand of CAZWHY010000008.1, from coordinate 9,538 downwards.
AAGGCGAAGAAGGCGCCTTAAAGTTCATCAGCAATTCTTGAAAGTACGTGGTGCGTAACTGGGCAGAATCTTGGCACATTAGCATTTGGCTCAATGTATCGCCATCATAGTGCTGGCTAAAGAGATCCTTAATTAAAAACAGGATCCAATCAACCGGCGTGTTAGCTGTTTTTTTAAAAAACCTGAGCACCATGATAAAAGTGTATATCCTCCGTTAAAGCAAGTGCGTATAACTTACCGCTTTCTTCAGCTGTTTTTGTTCAAAATTGGACTTAGCCGTTTATCTGCTCGTACATACCATACAAACATACAGGTAAAAACCACGAACCAAAAGTCTAGTCATGCCCTCCTCTTGTCGGCCAATTGCAGCTAATTCTTCAGTAATCATTATACTAGATGCTATTCGATTAACTTCAACGTGCACGTTTAAATTTACTTTTTCACAGGAAATATCATGCCGACATTAACAAAAGAAACTTTAACCCATTGGCTCAACAACAATACTAGGGTACGTCATCAAGACATCATTAACACTATCAGTCGCAATATGAAAATCTGGTTATCAGTAGGAGCTGTGGAAGAAGTAAATACAATCACTGAGGCATGTTTTGCTGACTTAACAACAATTGCACAAGATAGTGAACATGCTGCCAAAATACTTACAAACTATAAAGAACTTGTTTCTACTGCTGTCATGCAACTCAGAACTGATGCATCAGAAAACGAAACTTGTGATGTCGACTATTTAACCGCCCTAACGCAAGCCGTTCTAAAACACGCTCCCACTAATAAAAAGTCTTTTAAAAAATGGTTAGAGAAAAATGCTGAGCGTATTTTTAATGAGACATTTCCTTGGGATGTTTTTAAACGCTACGACCCAGAACTAACCCAAAAACTAAATCGTTCTTTATTTAAGCTGAAAACAAATTTCACACAAATTGCTGAAGAGCATACAAAGCCTAAAGATAGCTCAGAAATTGACGTACAAACAAATGCGCTAGACTCAACCCCCATCAAACAATTTAATGCTGCTTTTAGGAATATTCCTAGCAAAACGCTACAAAAAATTATACTTAATATTGTATATCGACCTCAGCTAGATAAAACCCAGCTGGAAATAAGTATTAGAAAAATTTTAACCCAAGATAAAGTAAACGCTGACTTCTTAACAAAAAATCACATTGGCCAAGCTTGGAAGCTAAAAGAGCAAGTGCGGGAGTTATTAGACACAGAGGTGAGCGTCAATAAGCACCTTGCTGTTGCCTCTAGTGTGAATATTGTCACAACAACCGCAAAAGCGGCTGTTGTTGCCTCTGCTGCACGCTACGGTGCTTATTATGCTGGATATAAGCCTGAGAGCTTGTTGGCTGAGCCAGCCATGTCTCGACCAGCTTTTTTTCTGTTGCATTCATTGTTGTTAGAACCAGTCTCAAACGCTATGGCTAATAAGTTACCAGCCCAGCTTGGTGAACTAATCAAAGGGCTGAACAAAATGGTCGTGCTTTCAAATCCTATGCCCCATATTTTTAAATTAACTAGAAAAGTTATAGGTACACAAGCGTCTAGCTTTTTCATGTATCATAATCTGGCAAATATGCTGACACCTAGTACCTTAATCAACCTATTTGCACGAATTATGCCTTCTTTTTTAAGCTCTAGTATTAGTTCTATTAATAACCTTATTACAACAATTAACCCTTTCCTTTTCTTGCCTAAGCTAGCATCAAACTTTTTTGGCTCTGCTGCTGAGGTTGTTTTGGATGATGAGCATATCTTGCCGCTCGTAGCGACTGTATCACTACTCGCGGTTATAGCTTATCGTAGTCCTGAGTTGAACTATCTTTATACAAAACTTAAGAATAGCCTTTTAGAGCATACAGGTGAATCTGAAGAAAACTGGAATGCGTTTGAAGACGAGTTTGCTTTACCAGAAGAAGAAGCTATGTTATTGCTGTCAGGTGGACATCAGTTAGACGATGCTATAATTTCTGATGCACAAAATGATGATGAGATAAGCTTGGTGGTGAAGCAGAAGGTTCAATAATCAACATAAAATCCTTCTCTGCGCACTGCCGTGCGCCTCTACCTTTTACAAAGGCAGAGCCATTAATCTCTACGCGACAAAAACATTCATCATTGAGCAAAGCGAAAAACTATCTTTTTCATACATTACACCATTGATTGGTAACCCACGTTTTTTGAGGTCTTCAATAAAGACCAAGAACATGATAAATTTTCACCCCCCATACCCTAAAGTATGCCTTTGGTACTGCCTTACACACCCTTTATCCGATGTAATCAAAAGCCTGACAGACACAGCCATTTCTATACACTACCATTGATGCTCTTATTTAACTTTAAACAAAAGTAGTTGTGTAAAATGTGCCCAAATAAATCACCAAATAATCGCCCCCAGAGCTTAAGCAATAATAACAATATAAATATTGAAGAAGAGAGAGATAATAATACATATTTGAATAACGAATATAATTTAGATTATAACTCATCTGCTAAAAGTTCACGAAACATTACACCAAAACTAACAAAAAAATCTTTACTCTATTGGCTTAACAACAATACTAGAGTACGCCATCAAACCATAATCAAATCTATGAGTACTGATATGAAACATTGGTTATCAACAGAGTCTGTAGAAAACATAGATGCTGTTACGGAACAATGTTTTGAGGCATTAACAAAAATCGCACAAGATAGTGAACATAATCATCAAGAACAGGCCGCCCAAACACTCGACAAATATAAAGACCTTATTTCTACTACCATCATCCAACTCCGAGCTGTTGCCGCAAATGAAACTTGTGATACCGACTATTTAACCGCCCTAACGCAAGCCGTTCTAAAACACGCCCCAACGAACAAAGCATCTTTTAAAAAATGGTTAGAGAAAAATGCTGAGCGTATTTTTAATGAGACCTTTCCTTGGAATATTTTTAAACGCTACGACCCAGAACTAACCCAAACACTAAATCGTTCTTTATTTAAGCTAAAAACAAATTTCACACAAATTGCCGAAGAGCATGCAAAGCTTGAAGATAACTCAGAAATCGATGAACAAACAAATGAGCTAGACTCAACTCCCATCAAACAATTTAATGCTGCTTTTAGGAATATTCCTAGCAAAACGCTACAAAAAATTATACTTAATATTGTATATCGACCTCAGCTAGATAAAACCCAGCTGGAAATAAGTATTAGAAAAATTTTAACCCAAGATAAAGTAAACGCTGACTTCTTAACAAAAAATCACATTGGCCAAGCTTGGAAGCTAAAAGAACAAGTGCGAGGATTATTAGAAACAGAGGTGAGCGTCAATAAGCACCTTGCTGTTCCCTCTAGTGTGAATATTGTCACAACAACCGCAAAAGCGGCTGTGGCTACAGCTGCAGCACGCTATGGTGCTTATTATGCTGGATATAAACCTGAAAGTTTAATAGCCAACCCCCCTGTATCTAGAATGAACTTTTTCCTGTTACACTCTCGGCTTATAACACCACAGTTAAATTCTTTTGCAAAAAAATTACCAGTACAACTGGGTAATCTACTCAAAGATATGAACGCAGTAGTAGCATTTACAAATCCTATACCTCATATTTTCAAGTTGACTAGAAAAATCATAGGTACAAAAGCCTCTGCCTTTTTCATGCAGCATAATATGCTAATGATGATAACGCCTCTTGCAACGTTTTTGGCACGTTCAGTAACACCTGATTTTCTAATAAACTTTTTTGCCAGCATCACACCTACTTTCGTTAGCTCTGGTGCAAACACCATTAGCTTTCTGACAAGCTCTACTAATAGCTTTATTACGACAATTAACCCTTTTCTTTTCTTGCCTAAACTAGCATCAAACTTTTTTGGCACGGCTGTTGAAGTTGTTTTGGACGATGAGCATATCTTGCCACTCGTAGCGACTGTATCACTACTCGCGGTTATAGCTTATCGTAGTCCTGAGTTGAACTATCTTTATACAAAACTTAAGAATAGCCTTTTAGAGCATACAGGCGAGTCTGAAGAAAACTGGAATGAGCTTGAAGACGAGTTTGCTTTACCAGAAGAAGAAGCCATATTATTGCTATCAGGTGGCTATCAGTTAGATGATGCTATAATCGCTGACTCTAATGCACAAAATGATGACGAGATAAGCTTGGTGGTGAAGCAGAAGGCTCAATAGTAACCATTAGAATCTAAACCAACCGCCGAGTTACACGCTCAGTTAAGCGGCAAAACAGTTCATAAGAGATTGTTTTGCTGCTTTGGGCGATATCTTCTATAGGAAGATTCTGCCCCCATAGTTTAACCCTATCACCAATCGCTATATCATCTAAATGTGAAACATCCACGGTTAGCATATCCATAGAGGGTCGCCCTATCGTAGTACAAACTTGCTCGTTGATTAGCACGGGTGTGCCCGTTTGTGCATGCCAAGGATAACCATCCCCGTAGCCAATAGAAACAACCGCTACTTTAGTTTGCTTTGCTGCTTGCCAGCTGCCACCATATCCTACGGTTTGGCCAGGCTCTACAGATTGTATCGCAATCACTTCGGCGAATAATTGCATCGCAGGCAGCAAACCAAGAGACTTGCTGGTTTTATTTAAAATGGGAGATGCCCCATATAACATCAAGCCAGGCCTTACCCAGTCTTGATGGCTATCAGGCCAAGCGATAATACCCGCAGAGTTGGCCAAAGATTTTTCTAATTTTGTAATACCAGCTTCACCGGACAGTTCTGCTAACATAGTATTAAATTGATTAATCTGATTTTGTGTCATATCACAAGCGGTATCATCTGCTTTTGGAAAGTGCGTCATAACGCCTTGTAGTTTAACTGCAGGGATATTTTTGATTTGTTGATAGGCATTTAAAAAATCGTCCGGATGAAATCCTAGTCGATTCATGCCTGTATTGACTTTAATCCACACTGGTATGGGATGATAACTAGAAGCTATACGCAGAGCTTCTATTTGAGCAAAATTATGAATGACGGTGGTTAACTGGCAATCTTGCAGAAAATCTAATTCATCTGTATGCGAAAATCCTTCCATTAAGACAATGGGATTGGTCACGCCTGATTGTCTTAACGTCAGAGCCTCATCCATACAGGCCACACCAAATGCATCTGCCTCTTTGAAGGCATGAGCCACATCGAGCAATCCATGGCCATATGCATTCGCTTTAATCATGGCTAATACTTTGCTCTTTGGAGCCAATGATTTGACGACTTGATAATTATGCCTTAAAGCTTGTTGAGAAACCTCAGCATAAGCTCTACGCATCGTAGCCTTGTCCCATATCAGGCATCATGGCTTCTGCCATGTGACTTTCAAACTTGGTAAATTGTCCTAAGAACGTTAAACGTACAGTTCCAATAGGACCGTTTCGGTGTTTGCCAATGATTATTTCTGCTGTGCCTTTATCAGGGCTGTCTTCATTGTAAACTTCGTCTCTATAAATAAAAATAATCAAATCAGCATCTTGCTCAATCGCGCCCGATTCTCTTAAATCTGACATAATGGGACGTTTGTTGGGACGTTGCTCTAACGAGCGGTTCAGCTGAGACAAAGCGATTACAGGCACTTTTAATTCTTTGGCCAATGCTTTTAGAGAACGAGAAATCTCTGAAATCTCTGCTGTACGGTTTTCCCCTTGCTGGCTGCCTCGCATAAGCTGCAAATAATCAATAACGATTAATCCTAAATCTGGATGCTCTTTTGCGACTCTACGCGCACGAGCTCTAAGCTCCATAGGCGATAATGCAGCACTATCATCAATAAATATTTTGGCTTTACTTAATAAGCTAACAGCAGATGAGACTCTAGTCCAATCTTGTTCATTTAAATTGCCGGTTCTGAGCTTGTTTTGATCTAATCGACCTAATGAGGACAGTAATCTTAAGGCAATGGCTTCGTTGGGCATTTCCATACTAAAGACTAGAACTGCTTTTCCGCCCTTTAATGCGGCATGCTCAGCAATATTCATTCCCAAAACGGTTTTACCCATAGATGGCCGTCCCGCCACAATGACTAATTCACCCGCTTGCAAACCACTGGTCATTTTATCTAGATCAGCAAACCCGGTCGGCACCCCAATAATAACACCTTTGTTTTGAGAGCGAATTTCTATGTTATCAAGCGCCGTTGCCATAATATTGCTTAATGGCTCAGGTCCTTGCCCTTTAGATCTTCTTTCGGCTATTTCAAAAACTTTTTTCTCTGCGTCGTCTAATATTTCAAGACTAGAGCGGCCTAGGGTATTAAAAGCGCTGTCCGTAATATCGCTGCCAACTTCAATTAACTCTCTGAGTATACTGCGCTCAGCAACAATATCCGCGTATGCCACAATGTTAGCAGCAGTTGGGGTGTTTTTAGCCAGTTCCCCCAAATAGCTTAAACCGCCCGCCACTTCTAAGGTTTCATTTCCTTGTAAAATCTCAGAAACCGTAATCACATCTAAAGGCTGTGAATCTGATTTTAATTTTACCATTGCTTCAAAAATCAATTGATGATCTTTACGATAAAACTGCTCTGCCAATAACTGATCGGCAACCCTATCCCATGCTTTGTCATCCAACATTAACCCACCCAACACAGCTTGCTCTGCCTCAATAGAATGGGGGGGCAATTTTATTTTACTGTATTCGCTACTTTGGTTGTTTGTGTTATGTGAATTATGAGTAAGTTGATTTTCTTTTAACACGGCAAAGCCTCTTAAATTTGGCAAGTGGGTATTTTAAGCTTTAGAAAATTAGAAAAGAAGACTTTCCCTACTCAAATTATACAATCTCAGTAGGGAAGAATGATATGAAATGCTTTGAATAAGTTGAGAACTTATTTTTCTTCAGGAATAACACTGACTTTGGCATGAGCAAGTACTTCAGCATGTAGCTGCACATCAACAGTATAGTCACCCAATTCGCGAATAACGCCATTAGGCAATTTTATGTCTTGACGACCCAATTCTACGTTTTTAGCTGCAAACGCTTTTACAAGCTCAGCGGTACCGATAGAACCGTATAATTTGCCTTCGGCAGAACGCATCTCAATCGTCAAATGCACACTATTCACTTCAGCCGCTTTTTCTTGTGCTTGTTTGAATTTTGTTTCTGCATTCTTTTCTAGCTCTGCGCGACGCGCCTCAAATTTAGCAACATTATTTTTAGTTGCTGGAACCGCTTTACCTTTTGGGATCAAAAAGTTGCGGCCATAACCGTTAGCCACATTGACTTTTTTGCCAAATTTGCCAAGGTTACGAACATTTTCAAGTAGAATTACTTCCATTACAAACCCCTTATCAAATTAGTACGCTTGAGTCGTAATTTACATTACCTGAGTACAAAATTAATTTTTACTCACCCAAGCAAATCTCTCGCTTTGTGATTAATGCCTATCGCAATAAGGAATCAATGCAAGAAAACGAGCGTATTTAATTTCTATTGTCAAATCACGTTGGTATTGCCCTTTCACACCAGTGATACGACTTGGTACAATTTTTCCGGTTTCCGTAATATATTTACGTAAAAAACGAAAGTTTTTATAATCAATAAATTTCGCAGGTATTTTATTAGAAGAAAATGGACAATATTTTCTTTTATTACCGAAGCGACTATTAGATGGTGGTCTTGCCATAGTATTAACCCCTTATGCTGTTTCTTCTCTTCTGTTTTCTTTTTCGTCTTCTGGATTTAACATCGCAGACACTTCTGATATGGCTTCGTCACGCTTAATAAATAAGCTACGTAACACCGCATCGTTATAACGAAAAGCATGCTTTAATTCATTTAATAGCTCTACGCTGCACTCTACATTCATCATAATATAATGTGCTTTGTGAATTTTTTTGATGGGATAGGCTAACTGTCTTCTGCCCCAGTCTTCAAAACGATGAACCGCACCTTTGCCTTCTTCAATCGTAGTGCGATAACGCTCTACCATTGCAGGTACTTGTTCACTTTGATCTGGGTGAACCAATAAAACAACTTCATAATGACGCATCTAAAATGCTCCTCATGGATTATTAGCGCTCTGATACTGAGAAATATGTCAGCACGGAAAGCGCAAGGAGAGTTAATTAACAAACTTCTGCTAATGAAAGCAGAACCGAATCATAAATCATATAACTAAAATATTCAACTCCCACAGCCCCCCAAATAAAAAATTCACTCAAACCATGTTGAAGCCAAGACAGTTGTGGGCGTATAATCGCGACAAAATTCGTATTCTCTAGCATTTTCGAGAGTTTACGAATTATGGATGATTGAGAATAATAAAAATAAACAAGGATTTTAACATGCCAAAAAACTACACAATTACCCAGGAAGAGCAAGCCGAATTTATAGCGCTAGTCGATAAAGCGCTAGAGCATGCCAATGAAATTCTGGCGAAAAAAGAAATACAACAAGCAAAAGCAGATCCTTCATTATGGTCAAGATTTTGGACAGCAATTGTTGGCCAACCAGCGGAGCCAAAAGTCAGCATCCCTGCATCGACTATAGACAACGGCTTAAGCCGTATAGCAACACCAGAAATGGACAGGGTCAATTTTGATAATATTATTAGCAAATTAATTTCTACCCAGCTGGTCGATGCCTGTGCTTATACCATCGATGGCAACCCTGACAAATATAAAAATTTATCTGAGCTACAAGAACTTGGTCGAAACGTAACCTTTATTCAACATAAATTAGAGCCTGCCGAGCAAATACTACTCTTAAAAGCATTTGCCACTTTAGAACTATCCGAAATGTCTAACGCATTAGATAACATCTTGAAAGCGATTGAAGAGCGCGAAAGCCTACAACAAGCCAGCATTAACATTACCACGGCCATTGGACAGTCACTCTCAACCAACCCTATAAATGACATTATAGAACAGCCAGACTTTTCAACCTTAAAATATCTTGCAACAACGGACTCTAGCCAATATCAACAAATTCTTGATGACCTACAAGTATACCAAAACGCACACCAAACCCTCAAACGTAGCATCAACAATGCGCTACATATAGCAGAGCTAGAAGAAACCGTACGTGAAATCATTGATATGCTACAACAAAGTCAATTAAATGAAATTATAGAGATAGCGCAAAGACAAGATATTATTGAGCCGGTATCTGAACTAACAGAACATAATTTTAAAAATGGCAACGCTTTAAACAAAGTTCTATTAGCCATAGGCAATCTATCATCTGCTCAGCCGCTATTGACTGAATCGGAAAAACAATATTTACTTCGAGCAATTCGCACAATTGATAGCAAACAAATCGATACTGCATTTGAAAATATACAACCCGAACTTGAAGCAAGAGAGCAAGTACAAAGAGAACAAACTGAGAGAGAACAAGCACAAAGAGAGCAAGAACAGAGAGAACAAGCGCAGAGAGTGCAAGCGCAGAAAGAGCAAGAACAGAGAGAACAAGCGCAGAGAGAGCAAGTAGAGAGGGAGCAAGCGCAGAGAGTGCAAGCACAGAAAGAGCAAGAACAGAGAGAACAAGCGCAGAGAGAGCAAGTAGAGAGGGAGC
>CAZWHY010000007.1:0-90623 GCA_964633725.1 Uncultured Candidatus Berkiella sp. | reverse complement strand
TATTGTATTAGCGATTGTTAAATGGGCAGCACCCATTAAGCTTAAATGAGCGCCATTAAGCTTTGCAACAAGCTTAGGGGTATTGAGTATTGTATTAGCAATTGTTAAATGGGCAGCGCCCATTAAGCCTAAATGCTTAGCATTAAGCTTTGCAACAAGCGCAGAGGCATTAAGTATTGCATTAGCAATTGCTAAATGGGCAGCGCCCATTAAGCCTAAATGCTCACCATCAAGCTTTGCAACAAGCGCAGAGGCATTGAGTATTTTATGAGCGATTGTTAAATGCGCTTTGCCCATTAAGCTTAACTGATAGCCATAAAGCTTTGCAACAAGGTCAGGGGTATTGAGTATTGTATTAGCGATTGTTAAATTTACTTTGCCCATTAAGCCTAAATCCTCGCTATTAAGCTTTGCTAATGCCACAGGATTGCTTGGAGCCAATCTAGCTATAAATGGTAGACTGGCCAAAGTAATGAGTTCCTCATGATTTAATTTTTTCTGTATATCTTGATTGTTGTATATGGTTTCTGCAATGGCTGGGTGTTTGGAGATTATGTCCAGAAGCTGTTGCATATTCAATCTTTCAGCAAGCCCGGATTCAATTAATAGCCTAGCAGCATATTCTTTTTCTTTACAAGCTCTGATTAAATCTTTTGTCACCATAGATTGCAGTTCTTCATAGGTAATGGGGTAAATGCGCCGGACACTCGACAAGAGGTTGTTGCATGTCTGTTCTAGCTTGACGATATTCTCGAAATTTGGCAGGTAGAAGGTGACATTTTTAAGAAGCTCAGGACACATTGTGTCAAGTCTGGGGGCATCTAGTGCTTGGTTTTTTGACATTAAACATCCTGCGTGCACTGTAAAATCAGAAGCAAGCCATCTTGCCTTGTTTTTGATTGCTGTGCAATATATAGCAAAACAACGGCATATAATTCAGCTAAATTAATGGACAATGCAAATAGAGTCAATTGCTCTGATTTCGGTGATGCGATTATTCAGAATATGGGATGAATTGGTTTGCCTACTGAAATATCAACGTAGCACTTTCCTTCTCCTGATGTCAGGAGAAGGTGCCCGATAGGGCGGATGAGGTTAGATCTAAGCTACCCCAATCTATGTAAATAAAAAAACCACACAAACACCCTCGCATGAGCGAAGGTATTTACCTAGTCTAAATTTTTTAGCTGGTTTACTTTACATTTGGAAGCTGAATTTTAAGCTTCTACAGCGTGTTCTTGCTGTTGAACTTCTGTTTCGTCATCATCATCGAGCATGTTGGTTGCTCTGATTTCAGCTGCATGCAGACCTTTAGGTCCTTCATTGGTTTCAAACGTCACAGCTTGCCCTGCTTTGAGACTTTTATAGCCATCCATGACTATAGATGAAAAGTGCGCAAAAACGTCTTGTCCGCTATCGTCGGCAGAAATAAAGCCATATCCTTTTGCACTGTTAAACCACTTTACTGTGCCTGTCGCCATATCACAAAATCCTTTTCATTATTGTTAAATCTTAAGTCAGTTGATAAACGTTTTCACGATGTATCACTGATGAGTAAATGTTGTACATAAACGCATACTTAGTCAAGCCTCATAAAAGCTTAATTTATTAGTTGGCTGTCAAAATAAAGAGAAATATGAGAAAATTAATTATGAGAAATTATTAATTCCACAGGCGAGGTAGCCAATAGTTGGCTAGTATTTGTGTATGAGCAATGAATTAGAACGAGGGGCATCGCCCATAGCGGTAGAAGATAAGGCTCAATCGAAGCTGAAGCGGCCTTCTAAGTACCAGGTTTTATTGCTTAACGATGACTATACACCCATGGATTTTGTTATTGAAGTATTACAAAAGTTTTTTTTCATGGAATATAACCAGGCGGTCAGTGTCATGTTAGATGTGCATCATAGGGGTAGGGCAATTTGTGGTGTATATACTCGTGACATAGCAGAAACAAAAGTAGCACAAGTTTTAAGTTTTGCAGAGCAATATGAATGTCCGTTACTTTGCAAAATGGAAGCACTAAATACTAATTAAAATATGCAAGCTGGGAGGCGATTGCTATGCTTAGCAAAGAGCTCGAAATGACATTAAATCTCGCATTTAAAGATGCGCGAGATAAGCGTCATGAATTTATGACTGTGGAGCATTTGCTGCTTGCTCTAGTGGATAATTCTGCTGCGTCACTCGTTTTACGATCCTGCGGAACAAATGTTGATCGCTTACGTCGAGATCTACAAACATTTGTTGATGAGACCACACCTTTGATTCCAAATGGCGATGGCCATCGTGAAACTCAACCAACACTGGGTTTTCAGAGGGTTTTACAAAGAGCCGTTTTTCATGTTCAATCAGCAGGGAAGGAAGAAGTAACTGGCGCGAATGTGTTAGCTGCCATCTTTAGTGAGCAGGAAAGTCAGGCAGTATATTTCCTAAAGCAGGAAAACATTACACGGTTGGATGTTGTCAACTATATTTCTCATGGCATCTCTAAAGTAGAGGAATCAAGGGGTATGGATGAACCCAGTTTAGAACAGCAGCCTATAGAACATGAAACTCAAACTGAGCTTCCGCAGAAAAGTCCGTTAGAAAGTTATACGGTTAATTTAAATCAATTAGCGCGTTTAGGCAAAATAGATCCCCTTATTGGGCGTGAAGCTGAAATAGAACGTACCGTTCAAATCTTATGTAGACGTAGGAAAAGTAATCCACTTTATGTGGGAGAAGCTGGTGTTGGTAAGACAGCGATTGCTGAAGGCTTAGCCAAAGCGATAGTGGATAATAATGTGCCAGATGCTTTGAAAGACTGTACGGTGTATTCGTTAGACTTGGGTTCGCTTTTAGCGGGCACAAAATATCGAGGCGATTTTGAAAAACGCTTAAAAGCATTGCTACATCATTTGAAAAAAGATTCGGGGGCCGTGCTATTTATTGATGAGATCCACACGATCATTGGTGCAGGTGCCGCTTCTGGTGGTGTAATGGATGCCTCTAACTTAATTAAACCTATGTTGTCAACAGGTGACTTAAGGTGTATTGGCTCCACCACTTTTCAAGAATATCGAGGTATCTTCGAAAAAGATCACGCGCTTGCTAGGCGTTTTCAGAAAATTGATATTTCTGAACCCACCGTAGGCGAGACATTCAAAATCCTAAAAGGTATAAAATCTCATTTTGAGTCACACCATCATATTCGTTATACATCGCCTGCTTTAAAAGCGGCGGCAGAATTATCAGCACGTTATATACAAGATAGATTTTTACCAGACAAAGCGATTGATATTGTCGATGAGGCTGGTGCCTTTCAGCGTTTGCAGCCAGAAGGCAAACGTAAAAAAGTGATTGGGGTGAAAGAGATTGAGCAAATCGTCGCAAAAATAGCACGTATTCCATCAAAAACAATCTCTTCATCTGATAAAAGCCTTTTAGAAGGGTTAGGTAAAACTTTAAAATCCAAAGTATTTGGTCAAGACAGAGCCATCGAAGTATTAACGGACTCTGTTAAAATGTCCAGGTCTGGCTTAAGTGATCCTGATAAGCCATTAGGTAGCTTCTTATTTGCAGGACCGACTGGCGTGGGTAAAACCGAGGTCACGAAGCAACTAGCCGAGTCTTTAGGGGTTGAGTTAATTCGTTTTGACATGTCTGAATATATGGAAAGCCATACAGTGTCACGTTTAATTGGTGCGCCTCCAGGGTATGTTGGATATGATACGGGTGGTTTGCTGACAGAAGCTGTGACAAAATTCCCACATTCGGTAGTATTATTGGATGAAATTGAAAAAGCGCATCCAGATGTATTTAATTTATTATTGCAAGTCATGGATCATGGTTCCCTAACCGATACGAATGGCCGCAAAGCAGATTTTCGGCATGTGACTTTGATTATGACAACCAATGCGGGTGCAGAAATTATGAGTCGTGCATCTATAGGCTTTAAAGAGCAAGACCATTCAAGCGATGGTATGACGGCGATTAAACGTATGTTTACACCTGAGTTTCGAAATCGTCTAGATGGGATTATCCAATTTGAGTCATTGAGCAAAGATGTTATCCATAAAGTCGTTGATAAATTTATTGTAGAATTAGAAGAAAGACTCATTGAGAAGCAAGTTGAAATTGAGATTGATCAGGATGCCAAAGATTGGCTGGCGGAACATGGCTATGACAGAGCAATGGGGGCTCGCCCGATGGCTAGATTAATCAAAGAACAGCTCAAAAAACCATTAGCAGATGAATTATTATTCGGTAAGCTTAGGGCTGGTGGTCGAGTTCAGATCACTGTTGAGAATGATGCACTTCATTTTTCAGTAGAAGAAACGGTTTAATCCGTTTCTTCAGCTGATCTGAAAATCATTCTAAAAACTATGTGGTGCTACTTTGAGACTCGGCATCTTTAGTTGGTTTTCTACTATCACGGTTCCTGAATATAATCCTGCCTTTGCTCAAATCGTAAGGGGTGAGCTGAACAGTGACACGATCGCCAGTTAGAATACGAATATAGTTTTTACGCATTCTGCCAGAAATATGGGCTGTTACAACGTGGTTATTATCTAGTTCAACTTTAAAAGTGGTATTAGGCAGGGTATCGATAACCGTACCATCCATTTCGATATTATCTTCTTTTGACATTATGCCTTCAGGCCTCCGACATTGATTTAAGATGCCATTATATAGATCACTTCCAGTTTGTAAAATATTAACAAGACATCCACGCTAAGATTAGTTGCTAAAATAGGAATAACAAGTTGTATGTTTTTGATATATAAAGTATTTAATTGTTTTGGGATTTTAGCAGGTCGGGATCTAATTGCCAGAGCTGAGGTTGAGATTTAGCGTCAAAATTTACTTTGGTAGATAACATATTTATGAATTGATCTCTTGGCACCTCTTCTGTGCCCATTGAGCCTAAATGAGGTGACCAAACTTGGCAGTCTATAAATTCAAAGCCCCAGCGGCATAGTTGTTTGGCTAAAACAACCAATGCAACTTTAGACATATCACTTACTTTATGGAACATGGATTCACCAAAAAAACAGCGTCCTATACAAACACCATATAAGCCACCCACTAATATATTATCTTGATATATCTCTATTGAGTGGGCATAGCCTAATTCATGTAAATGAATATAGGCTTGTTTTAATTCAGGTGTGATCCAAGTATCTATATTATTGGGTTTATTGCGCTCGCGACAAGCCTCTATAACGGCTGAAAAATTAGCATCGCATTTGTACGCAAAATTTTGTTTATTGAGCAATTTTTGCAGGCTTTTGCTAATGGTGATTTTATCGATATATAAAACAGCTCGTGGATTAGGAGACCACCATAAAATAGGGGAATCTTGATTATACCAAGGAAAAATTCCCTGTTTATACGCTTCGATGAGTCTAGCGGCAGATAAATCACCGCCCATAGCTAACAAGCCATTCGGTTCTATGAGCGCAGAGCTAGTATCCGGAAATACTAGCGTGTCAGCCGGTAAAACAGGAAGTATTTTATCCATTTTTTCCAATGCTATCTAAATATTTTTCGGCATCTAATGCCGCCATACAGCCTGTTCCGGCTGAGGTAACCGCTTGTCTATAGACATGATCGGCAACATCGCCTGCAGCGAATACACCTGGGATACTCGTGCCGGTTGCATTGCCTTCTAACCCACCTTGTACTTGAATATAACCGTCTTTCATATTGAGTTGATTGATAAATAAATCGGTATTCGGTTTGTGGCCAATTGCAATAAATACACCCATGAGATTTATCTCAGAGGTTTCGTTGGTTTGAGCATGTTTGACTCTAAGACCTGTCACACCCATATTATCCCCCAAGACCTCATCTAAATGATGGTTCCAAAGAATTTCGATGTTGCCATTTTTTTCTTTTTCAAATAACCTGTCTTGTAGCATTTTTTCGGCGCGTAGGGCGTCTCTACGGTGTATGAGCGTGACTTTTGATGCGATGTTAGACAAATATAAAGCCTCTTCTACGGCTGTATTACCGCCCCCTACAACAGCGACTTCTTTATTGCGGTAGAAAAAGCCATCACACGTGGCACAAGCCGATACGCCTTTACCCATGAATGCTTTTTCTGAATCCAGCCCCAAATATTGGGCAGACGCACCGGTTGTAATAATCAAACTATCGGCTGTATAGCTTTGTTTGGAATCGCCTTCTAAATAAAAAGGTTTTTGGTTTAAGTCAACTTTTTGAATATGGTCAAAAATAATTTCGGTATCAAAACGTTTTGCATGTTGCTCCATGCGTTCCATTAGGGCGGGACCTTGTAAGCCTTCCACATCACCAGGCCAGTTATCAACATCAGTTGTTGTGGTAAGCTGACCACCTTTTTCCAGGCCTGTGATAAGTGTGGGGGACAAATTCGCGCGAGCCGCATAAACGGCGGCGGTGTAGCCAGCAGGTCCTGAGCCTAAAATTAAAAGTGTGCAGTGTTTTGGGTTAGTCATTTTCATTACCTATATGTCATATATTGAATCTATGGTAATAGATAGTGCCAAGCAGAGCAAATACCCAGTCTGCATGGTAATATATTTATAAAGCAATGGGATGGGATCACTTCGCGTATGAAGCAAGCAACAAACAGCACACAATTGACCTGGCGAGATCACGTGAATCTTAGACTAAGAGAAGCAGGATTTATTCTACTGAGTTCTATTGCTATTTATATTCTTATTTCATTGGCTACCTATCATAGCAACGATCCAGGTTGGTCATACTTTGGTATGCAAGCTGAAGTTCTAAACAAAGCGGGAAAAACAGGCGCTTTTTTTTCTGATGTTTTATTTTCTTTATTTGGATACGTGGCTTATGGGTTTCCAGTCGCTATTTTTTTAATTGCGAGCTTTATCTATAAAGGCACAGAGCAGGACGAGAATAAAGCAGCCAACCCTGCGATGTGGATCATGCGCATAACAGGACTGCTTATGACGCTCTTTTCCAGTTGTGGACTGATGAGCATGCATATGAAAACGGTATGGCAATCTCTTCCAATGAGTCCAGGTGGTGTTTTAGGCGCTATTTTGGGACAAGGCATGGTCGGTTATTTAAATACAACAGGTGCATCCGTACTATTGAGTGCCTTATTGCTAACAGGCATTACGTTGTTTACTGGCTTATCGTGGTTACAAATGGCCGATATCATGGGTAAATGGACGATGTTGGGTGTGATTAAATTTAAATCTGAGGCGCAGCAATGGTATGAAAAAGGTTATGCGAGAGTGCTCCAATATATCAAGACAAGACAATCCGCAAAACTTGGATCTGAGCAACCCAAAGGCAAATCAAGTCAAGAATCAAGCCAAGCCTCGATTTTGCAAGCAGACAAAGCCGCTGAGCAGAAAAAATCTTCCATGCTGGATATCTTAAAGCCATTAAACGACAAGGAAGATGCCTGGGGGACAGATGATTCAGATTTGCCGAGTTTTGCGAGTATCAAAAAACCTAACCGAAAAGCATCGGATATTTTTAAGAAAAAACGCAAAGAAGTGGCGAAAAAAGTGAGTCCCAAACAAAATAAAAGCTCAGATGAAAATAATGCATATGTTTTTCCCTCCTTGTCTTTGCTGGAAACGCCACAAGCGGTGCACGACACCGGATTTACCAGTGCACAATTAAAGCAGTTATCCCATTTGGTTGAAACACGACTGAAAGAATTTGGGGTCAATGTTAAAGTGGTCAACGTATTGCCAGGCCCCGTGATTACGCGATTTGAATTGGATTTGGCCGCCGGTATTAAGGTGAGCAAAATAACCGGGCTCGCAAAAGATTTGGCTAGATCGCTCTCTATAGTCAGTGTGCGCGTGGTGGAAGTGATTCCGGGTAAATCATTAGTCGGGCTCGAAATCCCCAATATCGAAAGAGAAACCGTGCGTTTAAAAGAGATTTTAGATCACCCTAGTTATCAAGAGGCTGAATCGCCTTTGACTTTAGCTTTGGGTAAGGATATTTCTGGCCGACCTGTTATTGCTGATTTAGCGAGAATGCCACATTTATTAGTTGCTGGTACCACAGGGTCTGGTAAATCCGTTGGCTTGAATGCCATGTTGTTGAGTATTTTATATAAAGCAACGCCCAAAGAGGTGCGCTTATTATTAATCGATCCCAAAATGCTGGAATTAGCGGTATATGACAATATTCCGCATTTACTAACGCCGGTGATAACAGATGTAAAAGACTCTGCGAATGCATTGCGCTGGTGTGTGGCTGAAATGGAGTTGCGTTATCAATTGATGGCACAATTGGGGGTGAGAAATATTGCGGGTTACAATACAAAAGTAAAACAAGCGATTGCAGACAAAAATCCCATTCTGGATCCATTATGGCACCCTAGAAAAAGTGAAAAACCAGAAGCATTAGAGACTCTGCCCTATATTGTGGTTTTGATTGATGAGTTTGCTGATATGATGATGGTAGTCGGCAAAAAAGTGGAAGAGTTGATTGCACGTTTGGCGCAAAAAGCCCGTGCAGCAGGTATACACTTAATTTTAGCCACCCAAAGGCCATCGGTTGATGTGATTACCGGATTGATTAAAGCGAATATCCCTACTCGTATAGGCTTTCAGGTATCCTCTAGAATTGATTCTAGAACGATATTAGATCAATCTGGTGCGGAACAATTGTTAGGCCATGGCGATATGTTATTCTTGCCACCGGGTGCGGGGATTTCGCAGCGTATACATGGCGCATTTGTGAGTGACGATGAGGTGAACAAGATCACCGATGAGCTGCGTCGTACGGCAAAACCTAATTATATTGAAACTTTAGGGCAGTCAAAGGGAGGAGTAACTAACTTTGGCAGCGAAGAGGAAGACTATGATGAATTATACGATCAAGCGGTCGGTATTGTGACAGAAACGCGACGTGCCTCTATATCGCTAGTCCAACGAAAGCTAAAAATCGGCTATAATCGCGCAGCAAGGTTATTAGAACAAATGGAAAATGATGGTGTTGTGAGTCAAATGCAGTCAAATGGCTCACGTGAAGTGTTGGCACCACCACCTCCGGTAACGTAAAACTTTAAAAAATAAAAAATCAGAGTTTAGAAAAGATGAAAATATGTAAACTAATATTAGTTGGTTTGTTGGCTATATCCTGTAATGCTTTCGCTAAAAACGAAACAACCAATAATGCCGAAACCCACTTACTCAAATATATTAACCAAATAACCAGTTATCAATGTCGCTTTGTGCAATCTATAGATGATCCGGATGGCAACGTGGTGTCTAAAATGGAAGGGGAACTCAGTGTATTAAGACCTGGGCGTTTTTTATGGAAAACGAATCCACCGGATCCGATTATTGTGATTGCAGATGGCAAAAACCTATGGACTTATGATGTTGAATTAGAGCAAGTGACTCAGCAAGAACTCAAATCTGCATTGGCCAGCAGTCCTGCTGCTATTTTGATTGGTTCCGCCGATCAAATAATGGATGATTTTAAAGTCTCTGAAAAAACAACAGGTGCCTGTGAATCAACCATGCAAGACTGCTTTATATTGAAGCCAAAGAAAAACGAAGAAATGTTCAAACAAATTGAATTAATATTTAAAAATAATGAACTAGTAGAAGTTAGCATGGAAGATCAATTGGGGCAGCATGTTTTAACACAGTTTACCCATATTGATGTCAATGTTGCTATCAATCAGAAAATGTTTGATTTTGTACCACCGGCCGATGTAGACGTGATAAAGCCTGGAAGTTAAATGTCTCAACCCTTAGCGGATAGATTAAGACCTAAGCATTTTGCAGATTATGTAGGCCAATCTCATTTGATTGGTTCTGATAAGCCCCTGCGAGTGGTGATTGACTCAGATGCATTGCACACTATGATTTTATGGGGGCCACCAGGCGTGGGTAAAACCACCTTGGCGAAAATGATAGCGCATGAAACAAGCCGAGACATTTTAACATTTTCAGCTGTATTAACAGGTATCAAAGAAGTCAAAGAGGCGATTCAGCAGATAAGCAAACAAGCCAGTCAAAATTTATTTAAACCGCCTATTTTGTTTATTGATGAAATTCATCGTTTTAATAAAGCGCAACAAGATGCGCTGTTGCCTCATGTTGAAAATGGCACTGTGATATTAATTGGCGCAACAACAGAGAATCCATCGTTCTCAGTCAATAATGCATTGCTTTCTAGAGCGCGTATTTATGTATTAGAATCATTACAAGATAAAGACCTGAAAAAATTATTAACCCTGGCTTTGTCAAAGCCCGAGGGCTTAGCTTCCTATAATCTTATACTATCTGAAGAGGTTCAGTCTCGACTTGTGCAAGTCTCGGATGGGGATGCTAGACGATTATTAAATGTTTTAGAAATTGTTGCCAACAAAGCCAAATATCAAAAAAACAATACGATTACGTTAGAGCAAATAGAGCAGGTAATCAAGCAAGATCATCGTCGCTTTGATAAAGGCGGCGATGTGTTTTATGAGCAGATTTCGGCATTACATAAATCTGTACGTGGTTCATCACCAGATGGTGCTATTTATTGGTTGGCTAGAATGATTGATGGTGGGTGCGATCCCATATACATTGGCCGGCGTTTAATCCGTATGGCGAGTGAGGATATTGGCAATGCCGATCCCAGAGCGCTTAGCTTAGCAATAGATGCTTTAGAAGCATATAAAATATTAGGCACTCCAGAAGGCGTTTTGGCTTTAGTGCAAGCAGCGAGCTATCTGGCGGTGGCGCCTAAAAGCAATGCGGTTTACAAAGCCTATAAGCAAGTGATGTCTGATATCAAAAAACAGCCCTCACATGCTGTGCCGATGCATTTACGCAATGCGCCGACTAAGATGATGCAATCCATGGCATATGGCAAAGGGTATCGTTACGATCCGGATGAAGAGAATAATTTTTCACAAGGCCAAACCTATTTTCCTGATGCTTTAGGTGAGCGGCAATATTATTATCCCACGAATAACGGGCTTGAAATAAAAATAGCAGAAAAACTAAAAAATTTAAAAAAATCAAAAATACAAACAAAAAAAATAACAGATAAAATAGATTAAAAGAGAGAAAGAAGGTAAGACATGATTGATCCGAAAGTATTGCGTCAAGCGTTAGATCTCGTTAAGCAAATGATTGACAAAAGAGGCATGACATTTGACTTTGAAGCGTTATCAACATTGGAAGCGCGACGTCGTGGCATACAGGGTACAACCCAAGAATTACAAAATCAGCGCAATGCTTTATCCAAATCTATCGGACAAAGAAAAGCCAAAGGCGAAGATGTCGCGGACATTTTGGCACAAGTGAATGATATTAAAATAAAATTAGATGCTGACAAAAAAGAGTTAGATGATATTTTGGCTCAGCAGCATGTATTACAATCCACATTACCGAATTTGTTAGACGAGTCTGTGCCAGTCGGGGCGACAGAAGACGATAATGTAGAAGTCAGAAAGTGGGGCGAACCCAAAGTATTTGATTTTCCCCCTAAAGACCATGTCGACTTGACAGAAAAAAGTGGTCTCATTGATTTTGATATTGCTGCTAAAATGTCTGGCTCACGTTTTGTTGTGATGCGAGGCCAAATTGCTAGATTGCATCGTGCTTTAGCGCAGTTCATGTTAGATATTCATACGACAGAGCATGATTATCTAGAAGTGAATGTGCCATTATTGGTGGAGCAACAAGCGTTGTGGGGTTCGGGGCAACTGCCTAAATTCGAGGAAGATTTGTTTCATTTAGAAGGCGATCGCAAGCTTTCTTTGATACCAACAGCGGAAGTGCCCGTCACCAATTTAGTCCATGATACCATTTTGAATCATGATCAATTACCCTTGAAAATGGTTTGTCATAGTCCATGTTTTAGAAGTGAAGCAGGCTCACATGGCAGAGACACCAAAGGCATGATTCGTCAACATCAATTCGAAAAAGTAGAAATGATACAAGTGGTGCGTCCAGAAAACTCTTTAGATGCACTAGAAGAATTAACCGGGCATGCAGAAGTCATATTGCAGCGTTTAGAGCTGCCTTATAGAGTGATGAGTCTATGTTCTGGGGATGTAGGGTTTTGTGCGACTAAGACTTACGATTTAGACGTGTGGTTGCCCTCACAAAATTGCTATAGAGAGATATCATCTTGTTCTAGTACCGGCAGCTTTCAAGCCAGACGCTTACAAGCGAGATATAGGCCAGATACCAATAGCAAACCTGAATATGTCCATTTACTCAATGGATCAGGCTTAGCCGTTGGGCGAACGTTATTGGCCGTTATTGAGAATTACCAAGAGGCTAATGGGGAAATACGGATCCCACATGCTTTGTTGCCATATATGAGTGGTATAAAAAGCATACAACTGTAAAATTTAAAGTAAACATGGATAAAAAAAATAATAAGGAAAGAGCATGAAGAAGTGGGTTGTTAGCAGTTTATTTACCGCGCTAAGTTTTACACAAACAGTAGTTCATGCAGACTGGCAATGGTCAGGGTTTGCAACCGCTGCGGGGGCTGCTTCTAATGTTAAGTTTCTCAATACCAATCTTGAACCATTGTATGTTGAGCGCATTGGTAAACAAGTTAGCTTAGACAACGATTCTGTGCTGGGTCTTCATGTTGATAAAATGATGGATGATAGTTTCTCTATCTCAGGTCGTATTGTGGCCGCAGGCAAAAGAGATTGGGATGTGAAGGCTACTAGAGCTTATTTCGAATATCATGCGGCAGAAAACTGGTATTGGCGCGTAGGGCGTATGCCAATGGATTATTTGATTTACTCAGCAAAAGTGAATGAGACACATGCTTACCCGTGGATAACATTGCCAGAAAGCGTATACCATGTGATACCGTTTCATTATCAAGATGCGATATCGGCTGGCGCAAAAATTGAGTTTGCAGATAGAGTGCTTAGAGTCTCGGGCGCCTATGGTGCCCTAACAGAAGAAACGGAAACGCCCATTACGAATGTAGAATTAAAATACAAGCTAAGACAAATGGCCTCAATTATGGCTAGTTTTGGTGATGATATTTTCAAAGTCTATGGTAGTTACCACGTTGGGCGATTGACTTGGGCACCGAACGCGCAAGTCGTTATGACCAATAATTTTATCAATAATACATTAGTACCTGCTGGTTTTGTAGGGTTAGATCAACAAAATTATCTGACCGTTGATAATGCCCGGATGAAATACAGTTCTATAGGTTATACCTTTGATTGGAAGCGTATTATAAGCGGGGCAGAATTTTTAAGGCGCAAATCTAGTAGCGCGATTATTCCTGATATCAATGCTTGGTATGTGATGTTGGGATGCCACTATCGTGAATTAACACCTTATGTGACATTTGCGCGTCAACGTATTATGGATAATGATACCCGTCGCTTTTCGGGGGCTGCGAATATGGCAACAGGCGCGGTTGCACCAGCAGGTTTAGGTAATACATTAGATAAAGTGGTACAGCAAGTTGCCGAAGGCATTGATGGACCGGCAGCAGGCGACCAGACTTCTATTTCTGTAGGGTTGCGTTGGAATATTACAAAATTAATCTCGATTAAAGGTTCTTATCAGCATATTCATCCTGACAGATATGGCAGTGGTTTGTTCCATGTTCACCCACACCGTTCTGTTAACATTTGGCGTGCAGGGGTTGACGGGGAGTTTTTTGCTTAGCCATTAATAATCAATACATAGGGGATGGCCTTTGTGCTATCCCTGTAGATTGTTGTTTTTTATTTGATTAGTTTTGCGTGCTTAGGTTTTTGGAGAGTAGGCTCTTTGGAAGCCTCTGTATCAACTGTATTTTCACGCCATTTTCGTTTTGAAAAAAGCATGCCTTCTGTTAATGCCTGTGCTTTTTCTGTTTGCTTAACGACAGGTTGTACTTGCAAGCCTTGAGCTTTTGCCAAAGCACTTAGCTGTTGGTTGAGACCATAGGTATTATCAATCATAGCGTGATTTGAGACATCCGTTTTTAAATTTCCAGCAGAATTTATATTATTTTCCAACAGATGAATTACATCATCTGGTTTAAATGGATAACCATCTTTATTTTCCATTGTGAATGGATAAGTCTCTAATACAGAGATAATGGCACTGACGCCTTGAGACAAGGGTATTTGCAGTATTTGCTCTTTAAGCATATTTGTCACTGAATTATTTGTCATTTTTATTAATCTCACCATCACATGTTTGAGGATATTATGTAGTGTGTATATGCAAATATATTCGCACTAATATCCAACTGCCTGACTAATACAGTATCACGATATTTATCTCAAATCATCTGTGTATTCCAACATGTGTAGGCGTAAGATAGATTTTTTACTGGTTTTATTATTGAATATATAGCGAGTAAGTGCTAAAACTAGTCTTTAAGGAATGGGCATGTAATAATTGACTCGTTTAGCGCTCAGTAAGCTGGCATATTTAGATGAAACGATTGAGGCAAAGTGCGAGCATAGCAGAGCTATGTGAGTGTTTTTTCGATTGAGATTCATTTAAAGATGGCTTGCGTAATGAGATGATAACGCGGTAAGTTATTACATGCCCATTCCTAAGATTAACTTTATTAAAGATTTCAATATGCTATCCTCTCCATCAAATAGTAGTAGCTCTTCTTCAAGCAACAGTCTTGCCGAAAGAATTGTTCCTCCCAAATTTTATACAGAGGATGATGAGATTTGTTGGGCGTTGTTATTACTCTACTGTGATTATCATGCATCAAATTTGACTATTCCAACGATGAGGAATCCAGGAGTATCTGAAATAAAAAGATTTTTTGATCAATTGGCCTCTGAGCAAGGGGGGAATAGTTATTTACCCTATAAAATTAAAAATCATTTATGTTTTTTAACACGCGCGTTGAGTGAGCATAATGAAAAACGTTGGACATTTGAGCTTGCTATTCTAATACAAGATTGGTTTATTGATCCAGTCACTAATTTATTAAGAGCAGAAATCAGAGACAAATTTGCAGCGCATTTTAAAAAATGGCCAGGGTTATTGCAATCATCTAGACTGGATAAGAATGTAATAGATAATAGTTTATGCCAAGCCTATGGCTTTATGATTTTCCAAGGTTTCTTTAAAATTGTGAAAGATGAAGATACAAAATTTTCATTAAAGAGTTTATGTAGATTGTTGGCGAAAGCGGATTATTGTAGCCCAAATGGATTGAATGAAATTTTTGATATTCCTTTGGAGGATAAAACTAAATCTGCTCCAAGGCTTACTATTCCAAGACTTACTATGAGCTTTGATCGCTTAAGCATCAACCCAAAGGGAAAAAAAATAAAGGCTCAGAAGCCAAGCAATAATAGCAATCATTCTACTTCATCTTCGCTTCCATTTATCGCTTTAAAATATTAATAATGATAACCAGTATAAGCAAAATAAAAACTCATTTTGAAATATATCTAGTAAATATTTTTAAGCTATTGCGTGTTTTAAGTACTTTGAAAAAAACATATAGCAAAACACCTACTTATTCTCTTTCTAAACAATATAGGGCAGAGCAAGAACCTGAAAACCCTGATTTAATTTATGGCGAATTGTCTGTTTATTCTTTTTTGTATTTATTAGTCTTAGTATCTAAAAATAAGAGCAAGCTCAATAAAACATATGATTTGGGCTGTGGCGATGCCAAGCTGATGCTAGCAGCGGCGTTGTATTTTGAAAACATGCAGGCTGTTGGGGTTGAAAAAGTACCTGCTTTGGTTGAGCCTATACTAGAGTCTGGCTTACCTGAAAATTTACAAATCATACAAAATAGTTTCTTAGAAATTGATTTTTTTGATGCCGACTTGATTTATATCAATGGCGCAGTATTTCAAGAATCGACTTGGCTTGAATGTTGTGAAAAATTTGAGTTATTAAATACAGGGTGCTATGTAATTTCAGTCGTGAGAGAAATAAAATCGCCCAATTTCATATTAATTTATTCCGCTTTACACTCAGCTAGCTGGGGTAAAGCCCTGGTTCATATCTACCGAAAATTTCAATAAAACACTAAATAAACATTTACCCAAAAACCATTGGTCAGTGTGTTGCCCCTTTTGGTCTTAAAAAGGGTCAAGTTTGTTGTAAAAATCCTAGCGTGCCCTTATGATTTAGTTAAATTTATTAAAACAATAGGTGCAAAATGATTAGGTTTAATGCAATAGCTGATGGTAATTGTTTATATTACTCGCTAATGTTTAGGTTGGCGGTTGATTGGCTAAATGGAGATTTAAAACGAGATGCTAAAACTACAAATCAAGTAGCGGGGTTATTTTTAGAGTTAGATAAAACATATCCAAATTTAGAAATCAAAGCAAAATTAACAGATAATATAACACCTAAAGCGATTGACGAAATATTCCAAACTATTTTGGGTTTTTGTATGGATGACAGCGAGAAGGTAAACTGGGAGACCTATCAAAAATTAATGGGCGCAGCCGCTCGTAATTTTACCGTGAACAAAATCCATGATACTGAAAGTATTCAAATTGATATTAAAAATAAATTTAGAGTAGCTTTGCATAGAACAGTAGATACCTTTGATGATTTTACTGAGTCTAGACATTTTGTCTACCCAGATGCCTTAACGGGTATTGTCGCAATCAAAAATAAAATAAACAATGCTATTTTAACAAATAAGCATAAATCAGCACTCGCAAGAGCTTCAGAGCTGATTGATTGGTTTGAAAATGGCACAGAAGGTGGGAAAAGCGGGTTTGATTTATGGCTAGATCATATTATAGAAGATAAAATGTTTGCTGGGAACCTAGAATTTAATGTTTTTACAGAGTCGCTTGGAGTCGCTGGGCAATATAGAACATTAGGTGATAGGCTGGGTACTTTTCACTTGGCATCTGAACCTGAAGAAAGTATTGCAGGTTTGAGCCTTAAAGAATCTTATACGCTGTTATTAAACTTTACCCGAAGTGCACACTGGGAAGTCTATTTAGAAAAAGATGCAGAAGGCATTAATCAAAGAATAGCAATAGGTGATGTCAGTGGTAGTTACCAATATAATAAATCAATTATTCAAGCTTCAGAGTCTGGTAGTTCTAATGACGCTTTAAGGGTAGATAGCACAGAACAAAAAGTACCTCTTATTTTTAGTTCCCCAGTTGAGCCAGTTGATGAAGCTGTTTGTCCATTTGCTAGTGATAAAGCAAAATCAAAAAAATATGGCAAATTAACGGATGAGAAACCTTTGGTAATATGGATTAAACAAGCTTCTCAGGATGTGATTGATGTATTATTGAAAATGGATAATAAATTTTTCAATCTTTTGGTGAGTGCGACTAAACCAGAGGGCATATTTGGGGTTGGTGAAGGGTCAAGCCGAAAACCAGGGCTAATAGATCTTTCTGCTGCTAATCTTGAGCGATTTTTCATAACAAAAAATATGATTTCAGCAGAGGCTAATGATAATAAGAAAAAATCTACTATATCTGTGTACTAGAAGAGTGGCTGTAAATTTACCATCTTCAAAAAAACACGGTATTTACTTTTAATATTTTCTGCGCATAAAATAAGGTTCTACTAACTTCTACATATAAGGGAATATATGTTAAAGTTGACCAGCTTTCTGCTTGTTTTGATGCTATATATAAATCCAGCGTATGCAGGCAAAGTTGCCGTAATTGGTGGCGGTGCTGCAGGCATGAACACATCATTTTTGATAGAAGAAGCACATAACGTTACACTCTATGAGGCCGGAGCCAATGTAGGCGGGCATGTTAAAACAGAGTTAGTGAATGTGGCAGGTACAACCGCTGTAATGGATGCGGGCGCGGAGTATTTTAACAAAGTCTCTT
The DNA here is from genome assembly GCA_964633725.1 of Uncultured Candidatus Berkiella sp. Lineage (GTDB taxonomy): Bacteria > Pseudomonadota > Gammaproteobacteria > Berkiellales > Berkiellaceae > Berkiella_A. The sequence continues at coordinate 72,853 of CAZWHY010000007.1, read as the reverse complement.
ACCCAAACTTGGTGAAGTTATTAGAGTATCTGCTTATTGCGACTACTGCTTTTACCTTAACCGTTAATTTTTATCACTTAAATAAAAACAAGCATTTGGTGATGCCGCCTATTCATGATAATACAATAGAATGGAATTCTTTTAAGCCTAATAATCTCTTAAAATTAATTCAACTAAAGTGGGTCATACACAAAGGTAAATCCATTGTTCAAAATAAAAATTATAGTATGACCATTGAAGATTTTATCGAAGATCTTTATCTACTACGTAGCTTTAAAGATAAATTTCTTTACCCGTTTTTGGCTGCACAATGGGGGGTGAGTGTTGAGCAAGCTAAGAATATTTCAGCATTTCAAGGACTCAAATATTTAGTCGATGGTGAAAGAGCCAAAGGTCAATGGTTAGAAGCCACTAATGGTTTGCAGAGCTATATAGAGGCACTAGCAGAAAAATTAAGTAACACTGATATTCATACTAATACAAAAGTACAATCCGTGGTAAGAGATGGGGCTCAATACAGAGTGACTCTAGAGGATGGCAACTCTGACTTATTTGATCACGTGGTTTTTGCGGTGAATCCAAAAATAGCGGGTAAATTATTAGAAAATTCTAAAGGCTCTGAAACATTAAGCAATGCTTTAAAAGATGTGCATACTTTCCCAACCAAAATTGCTTTGGCCAAAGCGGAAGGTGAAAACTTAAGATTTTTGCCGGATGGACATACACAAGTCATTAATATTCGTTATGATGGCACAAACGCAGCAATAGCCATGCACAAATCATGGAAGACAGCTGATGATTTGCCCGCAGTGTTAAAGACATGGGTCACAGATGACATTCGGGCAATTCATGATATGGGGGATCCCATACCAGAAGGTGCTTCTATTCATGATTATGAGCATGTGTATATGGATCTAAAATACTATGAGGCCTATAAAGCAGTTAAGGCAGAGGAAGATAAAAATAGTGGCTTATGGTTCCCTGGAACGCACGAAAATGATTCGCATGAAGCGACATTGGATGCCGCTATTGATGTGGCTACACAATTGGCACCAGAAAGTGCTCGATTGGGAATATTTGCATAATAACGCTGAAAAATAATGTGGATTTAGTTAAAATAGGTATTATTTTTTACTTTTAGAGAAGGTTTCTATTGTTGGAAACAGTGCCAAAGCTCAGTCCATTACAAAGATATTGCTTAAGTCAGATGAAAATCACAGTCTGGCAAACATTTAGTCAACAAGCTATTGTTAATGATTTTAAATATCAGGTTTATTATGAAACGAGTCCAAAATATTCTGGGCAAGATGATATTTTGTTAAATAACATTATTAAAGCGCTTGGTTGGGCTGATATTGATGTCAATTTACAAGTGATTGATAATGACTCTAAGCTATTAGAGGGGCATACAGGGCGGGTATTTTGGTTTGGTTTTGATAGTGCGATGAAATTAGGCTTAATTCAAAACCCATCTATTCAGAAGCTGAATAACATAACATTTTTTCCAAGCCCACAAGAAATATCAAAAAATACGGCGTTTAAAAGACAGGTTTGGCAAATATTAAAGCCATTGAAAATTTAAAAATATTAAGAAAAGTTAAAAAAAACGCCCAGATTGGGCGTTTTTCAGAGGACGGGTATTTTTATTTAGACTCTTCTTCAACAAGCTCTAGATTTTCTAAATCGCCTAGATCTTCTAATAGCTCATCAAATTCTTCGTCTATAGCAGGTTCGTGCATAGCAATATGATAAATCGTAACATCTTCGCTTAATTTATAAACAATATCACCAAAATCAAAACAAGATAATATGATGCTGGCATCTTCATCTTCACGAAGTACCAAGTCAACGTCTTCATCAAGGTCTTCATCATCTTGTGAAATGCGCTCAATAAGATGGCCAATTAGCTCGATTTGCTCTTCTTCTTCCAGTTCGTCTAGTTCTTCCATTGCGGCGCCGTGGAAGCTGATGTCTAGATCGAGCTCTTCTTTGATTTCAGGGAAAGAAATCACTTCTGCGTCATTTTTGTCATCTACTCTGGCGATGCCTTCTATTGCATTGTCGAGTGTATCTTGTTGCATAATAAATGAAAGAGCCAACATGACGGTTTCACTTGTAGAGATCTTAAGCTGTTCTGTCACTTCTTCTAATTCTTCAAGTAGCTCATCAGGGATTTCGATTGTCAAAGTGGCCATATAATCAGTCTCTCAAATATTTCAAATGTTAAAAATAATTTATATGGTGCATATTATGGGGCTTATCCTCAATAATCAAGCGATCTTTACCAATATCCCAAAAATTTCCACCAAGGAATGCCAATTCCGCACCAAATGGCGATATTAATCACACTCACCAGAAAGCCAATGCGCCACCAGTCTTTCATGCTGACATATCCTGCACCATAGAGTAGGGGGGCAGGAGCCAGGCTATAGTGGGTCAAGCCACCAAATAAGTTACTGAAAAATATCAAGATAAATACAGCCAATAATGGCGGTGTACCCAATACAATGGCCAGTCCAAGAAAAGCGGGGTACATGGCACTGACATGCGCGGTAGAGCTAGCAAAGAAATAGTGCATATAAAAGTAAAGTAGGCATAGAATAGGGAAAGCTTTGGTCCAATGAAATCCAGAAAAATATCCTTCAATATTAGCTGTAAACCATGTCAAGACACCTTGATCGGTTAATTGACCTGCCAGCATGATGATAATGCAGAACCAAAAAAATATTTCCCATGCTGTGTCAATCTTAACCAAAGATTTCCAATCTAGAACCCCTGTGACCAATAAAACAGTCAAACCCACCATGCCAGCTACTGCGGGATTAATGTATTCGTTGAGCATCCACAATGTGAGTAATACGCCAACGGTGAATGTCATAATCCATTCGTTTTTACTGATTTTACCCATATCTTTTAAGTGTTGTTTGGCTAGCGTCGTCGCATTAGGCGTTTCTTTAATCGAGGGCGGGTAAATTTTATAAATAAACCAAGGAATAACGGCTAAGCTGATAATACCAGGCACAATAGCCGCTAAAGCCCATTTTCCCCAGGTTAACGTTAAGTTTTGATCCGCTGTGAATTTAGCAATCAAAGGGTTGGCTGCCATGGCCGTCATAAACATAGCGGATGTAATAGTTGTGACTTGAAATGCTGTTACGGTTAAAAAGCCACCGATTTTTTTTGAGGAATTACAATTGGGGAAGCTCTTATATGAGTTGGCGATACTGCGTACAATGGGAAAAATAATACCCGCAGAACGTCCGGTGACACTGGGTATTGCTGGGGCTAACATTAAATCGGTTAACATAAGGCCATAACTCAAGCCTAATGTTTTTTTGCCAAATATAGCAGTAAAAAAATAAGCGATACGATTGCTCAGTCCAGTCACACTAAAGCCTTTTGCAATAAATAAGGCAAAAACCACCAACCAAACAACCGTACTGCTAAATGCAGAGAATCCCTGTTGGACTGTAATGAGGTTGGTTAATATGGCCACTTCTAATGCGATGAGCGCAACAGCGCCCATGGGTAGAGGTTTGAGAACTAGAGCTAATATAGTCGTCACAAATAAACCTAACACATGCCACCCAGCTAGCTCCAATCCACTTGGTGCAGGGGAGAACCAGAATATCAGACCAATAGCCAGGCAAATGAATAATTGTATGGGCTTTAGATTGCGCTCAGATTTCTCTGTTGCACCTTTCTCGTGTTGAGACATTCAATGCTCCGTAATTTTGAGATAGAAATACGAATATTTGGGGTATTCTTCACATATTTTTAGTTTGATCCAAGGCTTGTATTCTCTAACTAAAGTAGAAAGAATGCAATGTGTGATTTGGTATAATTATGTGTTAATCTTCTGAGTTTTAGTTGGGCTAAATTAGCAACATACATACGTACTTAGTTATTTGGATAATCTTATTTTATTGCCTGCTATTTTGGTCTATATATAGTCCATTTAAGCCTCATATGGTCTATATATAGACCAAAATAGCAGTTGGCATGTACACAACGAGGTTTTGAAAGAATGTCATCAAATGCAGATGAAATACAAAAAAGAAGAACATTCGCCATTATTTCCCATCCGGATGCGGGTAAAACGACACTGACCGAAAAGCTGTTGCTTTATGGTGGTGCGATACAGTTAGCCGGTACCGTGAAGGGGCGTAAAGCGAGTCGTCATGCAACATCTGATTGGATGGAGCTAGAGCAACAACGTGGTATTTCGATCACAACATCTGTGATGCAGTTCCCTTATCGTGATCATGTGATTAACTTGCTGGATACACCGGGGCATGAAGATTTCTCTGAAGATACGTATAGAACACTTACGGCGGTAGATTCTGCATTAATGGTTATTGACGGTGTAAAAGGTGTAGAGTCTAGAACGATTAAATTAATGGAAGTGTGTCGCTTGCGTGATACACCTATTATTACTTTTATTAATAAATTCGATCGTGAGAGTTTAGATCCAATAGAATTAATTGATGAGATTGAGCGTGTTTTAAATATGCGTTGTGCGCCGATGACTTGGCCTATTGGTATGGGGCAAGGGTTTCAAGGCGTCTACGATTTAACCACTAAAGAGATTTTGACATTTCAGCCTGGTAAAGGCGATAAGTTAAAAACCGCTGAAAAAGTAGAATCATTAGATGATCCAAAATTCAAAGAGCGGTGTGGTATACATTACGATGCTTTTATTGAGCAATTAGAGTTGATTCAAGCCGCTGGGGATGAATTTGACCAAGAGGCTTTCTTAAAAGGTGAATTAACACCGGTTTATTTTGGTTCTGCTTTGAATAATTTTGGCGTCGATGCTATTTTGAATGCGTTGGTTGAAAAAGCACCATGCCCACAACCCAGAGAAACACAGACTCGCATAGTTGAATCTATGGAGCCTAAATTTTCTGGTTTTGTCTTTAAAATTCAGGCCAATATGGATCAACAGCATCGTGACAGAATCGCTTTTTTACGGGTTTGCTCAGGTCAATATAAAAAAGGCATGAAAATATATAGCGAGCGCCAAAAGAAAAAAGTACAAATTTCTAACGCCCTGACTTTTATGGCCGGTGCGCGAGCGCATGTAGAAGAGGCTTGGCCGGGTGATATCATTGGTTTGCATAACTATGGCACGATTCAAATTGGGGATTCTTTTAGCGAAGGCGAAGATTTAAAATTTTTAGGGGTGCCTAACTTTGCCCCGGAAATTTTTAGAGCGGTTCGACCTAAAGATCCCTTGAAAATGAAAGCATTGCAAAAAGGCCTCACCCAGCTGTCTGAAGAGGGCGCGACTCAAGTATTTAAGCCCTTAGAAACCAATCAGATTATATTAGGCGCTGTTGGTATTTTGCAATTTGATGTGGTGGCACATCGTTTACTATCAGAGTATCGAGTTGAATGTGTATATGATACGGTCAATATGGCGGCGGTACGGTGGGTGAAAATAAAAGATCCTGAAATGCTGAAAAAATTCAAAGAAAAGCATGCGGCTCAATTAGCGCTAGACAGCGCAAATTATCTTACTTATCTTGCCAGTAGTTATGTTAATTTGACAATGGCAACAGAGCGATGGCCTGAGATAGAATTTTTGGCGACCAGAGAGCATTAAGATTGTGGCAATATCACAGGGAAGTGTTTTATGAAAAAAGCAACTCATCAACATAGCATTGATACCAGGCGCATACGTTTTGGGATCCATTATGATTTACCTAAATATTGGAATCAAAATTGCCCCGTAAAAACGCATATGTTCAATGCGGTGGCTATGCTGGCACCTGCTTTTGAACGGTTGGCGATTACCAGTGTATTGCCTTACCAAAATCAAATCACGGATGATGTACTCAAACAACAAGTTAAGGGTTTTATTGGACAAGAGTCTGCTCATGGTAGTGAGTTTATACGCATGCAATGTATATTAAAAAAGCAAGGCTATGACCCGCGGCAGGTAGAGAAAAAAAATGTTAAAAGATTTGTCGCTTTGAGCAGCAAACTATCTTCCGAGATACACTTGTCTTTTACTTTGGCGGCAGAGCATGTGACGGCAATTATTTCAGATTTGTTGTTAACCGATAAGCAATGGCTAGAAAATGCAGAGCCCAAGGTGGCAGCGTTATGGCGTTGGCATGCCATAGAAGAAATTGATCATAAAGCTGTGGTTTTTGATTTATATCAGTCGTTAGGCATAGGATATTGGAAACGGATTAAAGGCATGTTACGGATGACATTGGTGCTTAATATATTTTTGATGGCCAATTATTGTCACTTGGCTAAAAAGGATGGTTTATTATGTAAGCCCTCTTTTTGGTTCAAAACATTATGGGTGCTATGGGGTAAGCCAGGATTTGTCAGAAAGCAATTTTGGGCATACTTGAGTTATTTTTCGCCTAAATTCCACCCTTGGAAAAAAGACAATCACAATTTAACTATTGCATTCAAGCAAGCCTTTTCACAAGATAAAAACCTAAATGTGATTGAGTTTTTGAATAAAATTTAATTTTATAAATTTTGTGAAACAAGCAGTAGAGTTTAGGCTGCTTGTTTTTTGATTTGATGACCAAAGCTAAGATTTGATAAGCGAGAAGATAAATTCTCTAGCTTTTTTGTGATGACTATAGGGTTTTCGTCCAATAATGGAACTGAGTCAGCAAGGCCGGTATGCAGCTTGGCTTCACCATATTTATTCGTATCTTCAATTTGAATTATTTTCATGTACTTTCCCCATACAATAGCTGTGACATACTTACGATTATAATATAGAACTATTTGATTTTAAAGGAAAATATGACGTAAGGTGGCTCTATTGGGACTAGTGGGTTTGCGTGTGGAGAAATATATAGACGAGCCTACAACAACAGCAAGTATTTTCGCACAAGTCAGAAATACGTTTTTAAGGCACTGGCACCCCTTTTATGCAGGCACAGCTTTGTTGCCTGAACTTGAAAGTAAACTAGTACAATATGAGGCGTATTATCAAGCTTGGCAGGATTATTTGGTTTTGTATTTTCGAGAAGATAGAAAGAGAGGTAATTTTTCTGTATCTCCTCAATATGATAATGGGCGAGACAAGCCAGTGTATTTACATATGGTTTTTAGTGCAGGGCGAGTGGCTCCTCACCGGAACCCTAAGCAACTATTAGAGGCATTGCTAGCTGAGATTCAAGAGCACAAACGAGTTGCTGAGTTTGAGGCGGCTAAGCTTGAACTAGCTAAACTCGAGGAAGAACGAGCCAAAAAAGAAGCTGAAGGCAATCTGGAATTTAGAGAAATGTTGAATCGATTTCAAGGAATACTTAGAGATGAAGAGGAAGAAGAGCAAGAGGAAAAGGAAAAGGAATTTACCGATGCTTTGAAGGTTAATCCTTTACTGCGATATAGTGCCAGCCCAAATCAAGACGCAGACGAAGTAATGGCTGAAATAAACCAAAAATTGTCTGAGGATCAGGCACGGGAAGAATATGAAAGATACCGGGATGAGCATAATGGTAGCCCATTGGTGAAGTTCCAGTGAGCAATTGAAATTCTATATATGAAGCAGATTCCTTGCTAAGGCATATTTTTTAGTAGAATAGCGCGCCACAACGTAGTAAATGGAATTTCTTGTGACAGCAGATCTAAAACGTATTAGGGAACTTGGTTTGTTTTTTTGTTAAAAACTTGCCTGCGTATTTAATGTAGGTTCGCCATAATTTACTTGCCCTTAAAACCTGCTCATTTAACCTATAACCTTATAAACTTCCGTATTAATGCCTAACCGATAATAATAAATAGATTACGTTCCTATGGCCTCTCAAGGAGAAAAAATGAGCAATAATTTAGTACACAGATATTAGGGGGCCAGAGAGCTACGTTTTCGTTTTTTCTCTGGTGGTTGTTCCTCAAATAGTGAGTCTGAACTCTCCCTTAAGCGCTTAAATCCCACGTTTGATTCACCTTCTAATTCCTGCTGGGAATGGATGATCAATGAATTATCTTCTTCTTTGTGGCTGGGATTGGTCACTCCCAATTCTTTACGAGCATTATAACTACGGATATACTTTTGCAACGTTAATACAGCTTCTAAAATAATAGAGTCTCTTTTTTTCTGCTTTTGCCTACCTTTGACAGTCCAAGACTGATCTCCACATGTGCCAATGAGATCGCTTATCACTTGCACTTGGTCGCTATCATTACCAGAATTTTCTTTAAGTTTCTTTGAAAAACTGGCTACAGAATTTTCAGAATGAAATCCTGCCTGGAGAGATGAGTTTTGAATTGAAGACTTGCCTAGTAATGGTGCCACATTTTGTCCAGCTGAAATAAATTGGGGAGAACGAAGCCCTAGCGTTACATACTGATCTGTTATAAGCTTTGGCATACAAGTGTTTCCATCTTCATCTGTGTAGCTATACTCTTTAATGACAGCTCTTAGTAATGCTTGTGGACCACTTATGTGGGTAACTGTTTTCAAATAAAAACTATGTCTCTCTAAATCTGAAATAAGTTCACAGTGCTCATTTATCTCGCGCTCATTAGAACTATTCAACTGTTTGCTAACACCTGCTTTGTATTTGTCAATTAACTGTGTGTCGCTCCAACTATCGGCATCAGACGCTTCAAAAATTATTTGTTTGATTTGAGGTGGTATTAATTTGATCATATCTAACATAGTTAAATTTTCAACTGCTAATCTAATTGAAAATATACCATCTATTGCATGTGTTGTGAGATAATTACGAGTCCCTTCGTTGAGGGTGCGAGTTTCGTCTAGTTGCTCTGAGGACATTAGTAATTCTAAAACTAGAGTATTTAAAACGGCTGATATCGGATTGGCATAACTTTCAATAACTTCATTTTGTATGAAGCGTAATTTCTGAGCACCTGCATTACTCATTCTTTCGTAGTTGAGCGCATCAATAGAAAAGGCGAGTGTTTCATTATTGAAACTAAATTGTTTCTCGCAATACTGTAGAAGGTAGGGTCCGTTTTCGTACAATACTTCGGATAGGCTTGGTAAATAAGTAAGGTCCAATTCTATGTCAAAGTCAGAATAAATTCCTAATTGCTCAATAATTGGTGAAATTAAACGTACGCAATCAGAGGCAGCAGCCATATTGCCACCCACTTCATGCACACATTTTTTAATCTCCAGGGAAGCAATATCATATAGAGTACTATCAAGCTCATCTTCGATAGAATCTTGTATCTGAGTATCAAAGTCTACAGGTTGAATATTGATTCTTTTACAGAAATGAATTAGCTCTAATTGCGCTTTCTCAGTGAGTATGCCTGCGCTGTAAACGAGGGATATGATCATATCAGGATGTTTATTACGAAGACGAATTAATCTTAGTGTATTTTCTGAGCCTAAAAATGTGTTTTTGTCCTTGCTAAACCAAATTTTATAATGCTTATCTACACGATAACAATATTTCTGCTCACGCCCTATGTTTTGATCTTTTATTAGGTTTGTTGTTGCCTTTGGCCCTGATTCTTTCATCGTGTAGTCTCAATATATAAGTTTTTCAAAATAGTTAGTCTAGAATCGCATGTTTCACGATTAACTTTAATCAGGAAAAACATTAGATGGGTTAAGTTTTAGATTACTGAGCAGTTTGGCAGGATGAATGGTAAAATTCCGGTGAATTATTGTTGTGCTCTCCCAATGTTGCAGAAAGGCCAGATGAAGAAAAATTTGTGGTGACCTTCCCCCACACTTCCGGACAACTCAGTAAAATTGCTAAACTGAGCACGAGGAAGGTAAACAATGACCGTGAAATTCCAGTGAAAAATTATTATCAATCCAAACCCAGCGTGTTATTTCTAAAAACATGCAGATTAGGCACAATAGTAATATTTTCAACATTATAGCGCCCGGCCAAAGTGACAGTGTGTGAAGACATATCTGGCGAGATAAGGATCTTTCACAATAATCAGTCGCTTCAATATGAAGTATATAAGCAAGGCTTGTATGTTGACCAGACTTTAAATCGAAAAGATGTAAATAAATACCTGGATAAGATAAATAATCTAGAAAAAACCCTTTGGGCGCCTGCATAATGTGTCGCATTATTTTAGGTGCTATTTTTAAAAGTACACCAATCTCTTTTCCGTCGTCTCGGACATTAGTGCCACTTACAGGGCTTGCCCGGATAGTGGCAGTTATGAGCCGTGATCCAGGATTAGGATGTGAGCTGCTCATACAAATCTTGCCACTCAGGATTAAGTTTTTCAATCAGCGCTAGCTTCCATTCTCTGCGCCACCGTTTGATTCTTTTTACCATTTTTTGGTTTGCAAGAATGTAGATATACACACTCATCAAGATTTTATCCTAGATACCGGCTAATAAGAGCAACTAATTCGCAAAGCTCATAAGTTGCTCTAATTGCCGGCACGACATTAATAAAAAACAGTTTAATAGTTAAGAGAAATGATTTTATGCTGGCCTGGATGTAATAACAATACGGGCATTTCTATTTTGCTCTAACAGATCTAGTTGTGTTGTGGATTTTTCAGACGGCGGCAACGGTTGCGTGCTGGCTGGGCTTAATTCTAATGACGTTTGGATACAAAGATATGTTGGATTAAATCTATAACACATATCACCAGAAGTATCTGATTGCCAAAATTTCTCGCCGTGTAGCACACTAACATTTTCATGGTTGGAAATAGCAGACTCATCTGAAGTGACCTTTTCATCGGTATATGAATTTGACCATAGTATATTTCTTAATAAGTTATATGTTAAATAATTGCAGATACGTATTGGCAAGGAGTATTCTCTAAACAAAAAATTATCAATTTCACTAGTATCCCCATTTTCAGGAAAGTGATAAGTGTACCCTTTATTTGCAAAATGTATGCTATGTATCATATTCGGTTGTATTTTTAAGAACCCTCTGACATTAAACTCTGAGACTTTCGTTATTCCTTTTGAAAATCCAATAATGATACTGGCCATTTCTTCGTATGTTAATTTTTGGAAGTAATTATAAATTGCGTCTACTAACGTTTTGTTTTTACATTTTTCTAACGAATTAAAAAGTAACAATAAGCAAAAAGAATTAATATCTTCGATTTCCCCATAAAAAATGCATTCTTTTTTATCGAAGTAAACTTCTTCACAGAAATGATTGAAATGAAACTTTACGCCGACGGCGAACTGGCATCCAGTAGATCGGCGAAATAATTCTATTGTAAAGTCAGATGAAATGTGAATATTTTTAAAAAAACCAGGGCCACATAAATCTACGATTTTAAAAAAAACATTATACTTTCCTACTTTTTGGAAAGAATTCGAATTTAGTCGGATTAATATTCTATCATGTCTTAGGTTGTTAGTTCCGAAACTGAACACAGCATTAGTATCAAGAAACCTACCAGGAGAAAAACAAATAACATTACCATCTAGGTTTTTTAAATCTTCAAAATCTAAAACATTCTTCTCAAACGGTATATTATATCTTGTGAGTAATTTATTTGCCAAAAAGGACTGCATGGTCAATATGTTTTTCAAATTTTCTATTGATGTCCAATGATCAACTTTCTTTGGAAAAATGGAGTATGGATTGGAACGCAAAGAATTAAGAACAGTGAATATGCTCGCATTGTCATTTTCTAATAAGCATTTTGGAACCCGCAATGTTTCTATAGTTTGGGGTTCTTGACCAAATGTTTTTATATGCTCTATTCTTCGGAGAACACTATGAAAAACTTCATATCGTGCTTCAAGTGTTACGGTTTCTACAGATGTTATTTTTGTAGGTGTTTTAAAAACCCTGAAAAAAAAGTCTAACATAAATATAAAACCCTTGTAATGGCCATAATAAATACCAAATTAAAACACAGATATTGTAACTAATACGAAGGTGCTGTTATGTGGCTTGCCCCCATCATATTTATTACTATCTTGAATGGTTTCTATGTAATTCCCCCAAATCAAGAGCTATGAGATACTCAATATTATAATACAGAGCCGTTTGATTTTTAAGAGAATTATGACATAAGGTATTTCTATGGAGACTAGTGGGTAGAAAAATAGGCAGGGATTACTTAAGGAATGGGCATGTAATAACTTACCGTTTTATCATCTCATTAAGCAAGCCATCTTTAAATGAACCTCAATCGGAAAAACACTCACATAGCCCTGCTATGCTCGCATTTTACCTCAATCGTTCCATCTAAATATGCCAACTTACTGAGCGCTAAACCCGTAAGTTATTACATGCCCATTCCTAAGACGAGGGATTTGAAGGAACAAGCGGCACAAAAGCCACCCACTCAATAATTTTGTGGGATATTGTCTCGCCATTTTTTTGCACTAATAATAATTTTTGCACATCATTACTTTCTGTAACTGGAATCACCATGACGCCACCATCTGGGCTTAATTGCTTTATAAGTGCCTTGGGTACTTCTTCTGTGCAGGCTGTTACCAGTATGCCATCATAAGGGGCAAATTCAGGCCAGCCTTGGTGGCCATCCCCTAATCGATATTTTATATTGAGTATATTCAATTGGTTTAGAATTTTTTGTGCCGCTATAGATAAAGCGGGAATTCGTTCTACCGTATATATTTTATGAAAGAGCTTAGCCAGAATGGCGGCTTGATAGCCTGAACCGGTGCCTATTTCTAGGATGCGTTTGGGGCGAGGGCATAAAAATAATTGCTGTGTCATTAGCGCTACGATATAAGGTTGTGAGATTGTCTGATGACAATCAATCGGTAGAGCGGTATTATCAAGTGCTTTTTTTTGATAAAGCTTAGGTACAAAGGCTTCTCTGGGTGTTTGTGCTATGGCTTGTAGTACCTGGGACTGATGGATCCCTTGCGATTTTAGTTCTGAAATCAGCTCTTTCTTTGTATTCATGATAAATGGTATTTTTAGTGGCTCGTACTCTTAAGATAGCAAGCTTAGTAGAGTATGTGCAATATGGTATAATACACTCAATAAATCATTAAAATAAATAAGTTAGCGAGATATCCATGGCTGATACCACATTTATGCATAATCGTTACTCTGTCAAAGAGCTGATGCGACGATATTTAGAAGAGGTTAGAGCGTTAAAGCCTTATGCAAAATCCCCCATGGAAGAAACGAAGCTTCAATATTATTGTCAGGCGGTAACCACCATAGCCAAAACCAATGTTATCGACAAAGTGCAATTTGCTTTAACCTTTGGCCGAGGCAAGTCAGGTAAAGTGCCGCAAATTCGAGAAGCATTTCCAATGTTGGTGGGTAATAGAGTTGGGCAGGCAACCCAGCTAGATTTAGCCTATGCGCGTTTATTACTAGAATATGCATCAGCTTTTCATTCATACCAAGGTAATTTAAAAGATTGGACCTTGCGCTTTGTGATGACCAGCCGTATGTCACCGGTCAGAGAGTTTATCCAAAAAGAAATAGAAAATGTTATTTTACAAACACAAGAGAAAATTAGCCGTTACCAGACTTTATTATAATTTTAAAATACTAACTTATAGGCAATTGCCAGCATCATAACCCCTATGCCACCATTTAAAATCTGCCAAGCTCTGGGTTTTTGAAATAGTGGTGTCAATCGTGCCGCCCCATAGGTTAGGCCAAAAAACCAGACTATAGACGCACTTAAAGTACCGATAATAAATAAGTATTTGTCTAGGCCACAATGCTGTGCGCCAATACTACCTAGCAAAACAAAAGTATCTATATAAGTGTGTGGGTTAAGTAAGGTCAAGGCTAGTAATGTGATAAGCGTTGTTGTTTTGCTGGTATTTTGACTTTGGTTTAATTCAGCTGCTAATGTTTCTGGCCTAATAGCTTTAATAAATGAGAGTACGCCATAAACACTTAAGAAAGCCGCGCCTAACCAGCGTAAAGTAATAAGCCAGTTGGCATGGTCATTCATTAATAAACCAATACCCATAACGCCTAGAACAATCAAGATACCATCACAGATACAGCAGGTCAGAGCCGTTAATAGCAGACGGTTGCCCTTGAGTCCTTGTTTTAACACAAAGGCATTTTGTGCCCCAATTGCCATGATTAGGCCAGCTCCGACAAAAAAACCTTGAAACAAAATGGCTGTATGCATAAAACGGTTTATCCTAGTAATTTTTCAAGCTTATTATTTTACCTATTATTAATCTAAAATTCAAAATTCAGCTTACAAACCTATGGATTGAGCCGATGAATGGTCAAAAAATGATCACCTGTTGGGAAAGATAAATGCACTGATAAGTTCAGTGTTATTTGATTTGTTAAGCATATACTAGCAGCTTGTACACATGTTTATACACAACAATTGTGGAGAACTACGCGTAATCATAAATTAAAAAGTTGGTTGAATGAGGTTTTGCTTTTAGTTTAGTTTTGAATATAAACTGTAATTTAGTAGAGAATTGATTATGCAAAATGGGCCTAGTGAAGAAAAATCTGTTCCGGCAGCGCCAAATAGTACGCCAAATAGTACGCCCGAAAGAGCTGAGGAGTTGAATGGGATTATGGATGGGCTAAGGCATTCCGAAGCTATTGTTACTGCTTTTGATCATTTCAGTAGCTCTAAGCCTGCTGATTCTGCGCCTGCGCCTAAATCCAAGGAAGCAGAATCTTGCTTTAGAGCTATGTGGGAAGCTAAGGATGGGGAAGCCGACTTCAGCCCTAATTCTAAAAAAAAGCACATTTAGTTCAGGCTCGTTTTGATTTCACACTGTTCAATAAGTGAACAGATTAAAACATGTTGTTATAACTAGATAAAATAATAATATCCCAGGCTGTTAGCGGCTTGTACACATGCTTATGCACAGAAAATGTGGAGAAGTTTGTGTGAGTTATTTGCCAATATAATCAGAATGAAAAAAAGTGGTAAATATTTTAAGACTCTATAAAATAGTAAATTTAATAACTTGTATTTTAAGGCTAACTGATAAGAGGTGTTTATGTTGCAATTTCATATGGATTTTAATGGTGAACAAGATGGTGAGCAAGATAATGAACAAGATGGTGAGCAAAATAATGAACAAGATGGTGAAACAACGACTGAGGGACATGTAGCGGAAAAAAGTAAAGAAGTTGGGGAAATTGAAAACGTTAAGGGCGACAAAGGTAGATTCTCTGTAACGGCTCCCATGCATATTCCAAAACCTTCTTCGAATATTCCAATACCTTCTTCCATGAGTATTCCAATGTTTACTAGTTTGCAGGAAAGGAGTACTTCGAGCAGTGATGGGGCGCAGAATTACCATGAAGGTAGGCCGCCAGGGGCGAGGAAGCGTACTTATTCCGGGAAATACTAGCTAAAATAAGGGTCTGCGGCTGGCTTACTGCCAACGTATTTGTGGGTAGTCATCGTCTTTTTTATTGTTTAGAGTTTTAGGTTTGAGAAATTTCCAATAAACCACATATCCAGCAGCAACAAAGATAGCCATGAGAAAAGAATAGAAGGCAACTAACAACACAAATGGGATGCTCAGCAGCTGAAAAACAAAGCGAGTTTCCTTTTTGAGTTTTGATCCAAAGATAAGTACCACAAGTAGTGGTATTGATGTTAGCAGCAATAGTTTCATTCAAACCCCATATTGTTCAAAAATTGAACAAAACAAACGTTCCTGGATTTTACAGGTAAAAATAACAATATCCAAGCTGTTAAACGGCTTGTCCACAGTATTATGCACACATTCTGTGGAAAAAACGAGTTCTGATTTTATTTGTGATGATATACACATATTATCCACACAAGCGTGTGAATAAAATATCTATTTTGTATATGCTATATAGAATGGGGGTAAGTTTGAAGAAATCAAGTTCCGTTTTTTGTTCTCAAACAGGTTGGCTGTCTTAGTAAAATCTTGTCACCTATAAAATAATGTAGCCCATCACTGCTATGCCGACTGAGAATAGCAGCCAACGTTTTGTCAACCAATTTGATAATTTGTCGTTTGATGCCAGTTGGGGGGCAAGGTTGTTTTAAGTCGGAATAGTGATGCAGTGCCATGCTTGTACTCATTTACAGCGATAATTCAAATTACCAGGCAAGGGTACCATAAGAGAAATTAAAATAGCCAGTAGCTTAAAAATACTCGTGGGATGTTGAGAGCAGAGCGAATTAGTTCCACGCCCAATTTTGTCTGAGGATGGTTTAGCTTGCCAAACCTAGCGAGGGTTAAATCTACCTGCCGCACACAGTTTTGATTCTGCAGAAATACTAGCGCGATAAATGGATTGGCAAGAAGAGGGATATGTATTAAAATGGCGGCCTAGCCTAAGTTTAGATGTTATTGCCTCGGTGGCACAGCTGGATAGCGCGGCCCCCTCCTAAGGGGCAGGTCAGAAGTTCGAATCTTCTCCGAGGCACCAATTTTTTTGGGTAATCAATCCAACTTCCGGTATGTTTTGAGCCATTTGCGCGATTTTATTTGAAAATTAGAGTATGAATTCGTAGATGGCAGCGGCAGCAAGGGATGCTAAGGTAAGCGTGAACAAGAGTTTTAGCATTGGAATGCTATAAGGTTGGTAAGATTTAAAGTCTTTAAATTCTAAGGTTTGTTCCTTCATGTCTCTCATTTATCCTATGTAATTAGATGCATCCATCCTAACATGCGGGTTTACATATAGCAAAAAATAGAAAGCTACCATACTAACTTACCTCTGCTTAAATCTATCCATTACTTGGTTATGTTGCAACTTCCCAACTAGTTCAATGAGAAATAGTTGTTTGTCTGCGCTGATATTCATAAACTCGCAACATAATACCGTGCTTTTGATCGACATATCATAAAAAGCCTCTCGGATTTCAAGTGAGAATGTAGTGGGTTTGGCAAATGGTGATATCAACAAACATTGATCTATATAACGAATGCTATCTAAAATATCCATAATATTATATTTTACATACAGTCTTAGACCCGTGACTGAAATATCTGATACCTTTGTTGTTAATCTAGGCTGGTTGGGCAAAAATATATCGGCGCGCAAAGCTTTTTCTGATTGAATCGGCACTCTATAGGCTTTACGGCGTTGTTGATATTGTACTTCACTAGGATAGGGTAGGTAGTAAAAGCTGACGCCTTTTTCATCTACATGTTTAAATACGCGTGAGTGGAATGAAAGCGAAATGCCATGTTCTCTTGCTGTAATCGTAAGAGGCGCGCCCTGCAATGCTTTGTTGTGGCCTTCGACTGGGGTGATTTCATCGATAATAATATAATCATTCTTTCGATTGATTTCAAGAAGTATACTAGCGCCGGTTAGATCGGTTTGTGGAAAGTCTATGCTCAATATAGATCGGCTATCGATTAAATTTTGTAGTATTTTTTCAATATAAATCTGATGCGAAGGAGAAACAACTTCTTCTTTTATTGTTTCTTTCGCTATTTGATTTATGGGGAGTTTGTTTTTAATCCATTGCCACATGTTAAGCTTTATGCTCCCGTGTTGATACTGTTTCTCTTTTGATTTGAGAAGGGTGGTAGGTTTGGGGCGTTTGCTGGGTTAAAAGTCCCAACAGTTTATCATTATAATTTTTCATCCCCATGACCAGTAAGCCATTAATAAGGTTTTTTTCCTGACAATCTTTTAAGGTTGTCATAAACAATTCCCATTGTTTTTGTAAATCAGTAGAGGCGGCCTGTATATATGGATTAATGTTTTTTGCTGTAAATGCTACGTTGTTATCATGGAAAAAATCTTGAAGTAATACAATGTCCGCATTTAATTGGAGAAAAGCGTTTTGTTTTTCTTTCAGCAGAGGCTCAATATCATCTAAGGCATGTTGTTCTAATATTTTTTTTTCAGCGTCCAGCTGTACTCGTAAAACTTGCAGTTTAGATTGTATGTTTTTCAATATGGATTTTAAGGTGCTTTCTTGGGAGTCTGGCATATTGAGTTCCTATTCTATCATCTATTTTGGGGCATCTACTTACCGGAGAACAATTCATCCATTTCTATGATTTTATCTGCAATTCTTAGTGTGGCTGATTCAAGTTCTGAGCCACTTTGTTGAATACCAAGCTTTATTTCGGCTAGTCTATTTTTCACGTCGGCCACTTTTTCATGATCAATACCATCTGCTGTTTTAAGGGATTGATTAATTTGCTGTAGTTTTTTAGACTCTGAGCTTAATTGAATCTGATCATCTGTATTGGATGCCTGTTGAGATGGGGCATGATTTTTTGCACTGTGCGTGTCAGAGGCATCTGGTGTCAAAGATTTTTTATCGCCACTGTTTATATGCTGCATAGAGTTATTGGTGGGGTCGATGTTCATTTGTTAAGCTCCTTCATGCTCTAAAATACCTTTTAATACTAAACTCTGATTCATCCTAAATTTTAAACCAACTGTCATAAATTCACATTTACCGTACCAACGGATGTCACAACCGCTTCTATTGTACGCTTAGATTTTTTGTTTTTTATTGGAATAAGCTCGCCTTTGATACCATCTCTCAGCGCAATACCTCTGGATTTAACTAAGATGCCATGACCTGAGCTGATGATATTAACGGTGTTTCCCCTTTTGACTAAAATAGCCTCTTTGACCATGCTTGGCTTAATTATAGTGCCTTGACGCATGGTTCGGTAGACAACTTTACCAATTAAATTTTCTGAGTTTTCAAAATACCCTCTTGATGAATGGGTAATGTCTTGTCTAGACAGCATAATGTCTCGAGATTGTATAGTCTCACCTCGTTTGAGTAGATCGCTTGTTACAAAAATATCTTTAAATATTTGTATTGTAACGGGGATACGAATTCGCCAATTAACAGGACTTTGGCAGGATACTTCCACAGTGATGCGACCTTGATTCACATGTCCGTATCGTTTTGAAACTTGTATAGGTTGATCGCAAGGCTTTATTTTTAGGCGATGATCCAAATAAGAAAGATTGATCTGAAATTCGTCATAGTTTGTTAACACTGCATTAATACGTTCTTCCGTAAATAACTCAATGCTTTGACGTATCTCATCAATGCTCACACTGGTATTGGCATGTGATTTTATAGCCACTAAGCAGAATATGGGGGCAATCAGATAGTATTTTAAAGACATTTTTTATTACCTTAGCTTGTCAGTTTGTGCTTTTTATTTCTCATGTCAATGGATTGACGAAAATATCACCTAACCTATTAAGCAGCATAAAGTATGCCAAGCCAAGAAACAGGCAAATGATTGCCTAAAAAAAAATTAAAGTTTTGCCGCCCAATGTCCGAGCATAACTAACGTATTGATTTTACTTAATATTTTATTTGGCACACTGCTTGCACTTATGATTTCAGGAAAAGGAGATTTCGATGAAACTACAATTACAACAAATGTTTGGCATACATGAAAATATGCTGGATTTAAGAGCTAAAAGGACAGAGATTTTAGCCAGTAATTTAGCCAATGCCGATACCCCAGGATACAAAGCCAAGGATATTGACTTCAAACAGGTATTGGAAGACAAATTATTGAGTTCAAATGCTCAATTACGCACAACGCATTCTGGCCACATTGGCACCAGCGATGAATTAGATGATTTCTCCCTTCTATATAGAACGCCGACTCAGCCCTCATTAGATGGCAACACAGTTGATACACAGGTTGAAAATGCTAAATTTTCTGAGAACACCATTCGCTATCTAGCATCACTTAGATTTTTGGATGGTAAAATAAAAGGTTTGGCATCTGCCATTAGAGGAGAATAGTCATGGGTATGTTTCAGATATTTGATGTCGCCGGAATGGGCATGAGTGCGCAAACCATCAGATTAAATACGATTGCAAGTAATATGGCCAATGCGAGTAGCGTATCCAGTAGTGTTAATGAAACCTATAGATCCAGGCAGCCCATTTTTGAAACCGTTATGGGTAATGCATTAGATCAAAATGTATTTGATGACTCTGACCATCACACCGCAGGCGTTAGGGTCACGGCTATTGTTGAAAGCGACAGGCCTTTAGAGCGAAAATATGCGCCAAATCATCCTAAAGCAAACGAAGATGGATATATTTTTATGCCTAATGTCAACATGATTCAAGAAATGGCCAATATGATTTCTGCTTCTCGTTCATACCAAACCAATGTTCAATTGCTTAATACGGCAAAGCAAATGATGCAAGAAACCATTAATTTAGGTAGGTAATATTACAAATGAGTACCAATGCGATTCCAAGCGTGAGTTTTTCTGATATTGGTTTAAATGCACCGGCAACAGATAAAAAAGAAAAATCTGACGATAGCACCGATTTTTTAGAATTATTTGTGGCACAGTTAAAAAATCAAAACCCATTAGAACCTCAAGATAGCTCTGAGTTTTTAGCACAGCTTGCACAATTTAGTACTGTAGAAGGTATTAAAAATATGGAGAGCTCTTTGAATGAGATGGTGAATTCTTTGAACTCCTCCCAGACTTTACAAGCGACCTCTTTGGTGGGTAAGCAAGTAGAAGTAAAGACCAATTCAGCAAATTTAACGAATGGTCAAGCAGTGAGAGGTAGTATTGAAGCATCTGCTACTGTTAGCAATATTACATTAGATATTGTCAATGGACAAGGAGAAGTCGTTCGTAGCTTTGAATTTGATGAGCAAGCATCGGGGGATGTTGGCTTTACTTGGGATGGCTTAGACCAAAATGGAGAGGCTGTTTCACCAGGTGCTTATGAATTGGCGGCAAGAGGTAATATTGCCGGTCAAGAAGTACAACTTGATACTTATGTTGCGACCAGTGTTGATAGCGTCAGTATTAATAAAAATGGGGAGCCCATTGTTGTCAATGTCAACGGGTTTGGTCAAGTATCACTAAATGATATAAAGTCTATTAGTTAAGAAGGGAAATAAAAATGCCGTTTAATACTGCCTTAAGTGGCTTGCAGGCCGCATCAAGTGAATTAAGAGTCATTGGTAATAATATTGCTAATGCGAGTACAACAGGATTTAAACAATCTCGAGCTGAGTTTGCAGATATATATGCAAGCTCTACATCAGGCACCTCTATTGGAGCAGGTGTTTCGTTAACGGCTGTAAAGCAGCAGTTTTCTCAGGGACAGATCTCTTTTACTGATAATAATTTGGATTTGGCGATTAGTGGAAAAGGTTTTTTTATCACCAGTCAGAATGGTGATTTATCTTATACTAGGGCGGGTGCTTTCGGTGTGGATAAGGATGGTTTCATTACCAATTCAGCAGAGAGACGTTTACAAGGGTTTTTAGCAGATAGCTCGGGTAACATTACAGGCACACAAGGTGACCTGCAGATAGCCAGTGCAAATTCTTCACCAAAATTTACCACAGGTATTGGGGTGACTGTAAATTTAGACTCAGCAGTACCACCACCTTCTATACCTTTTGCGAGAGCGTTTACCCCGAGTAACCCACCCGATCCTAATTCGTTTAACGCTTCAGCCTCTACAACGATATTTGATAGTCTGGGTAATTCCTATATTCAAACCACTTATTTTGTAAAAGCGCCTTCACAAAACACATGGAATGTATTTGTCGGTGTGGATGGCACAGATGTGACGCCTGCTGCACCAACGCCTCCGGCTGGAATACCGCCTGTGGCTTATCCGGCAGGGGTAGAGCCTTCCCCTTTTACAGTTGTATTTGACCAAACCGGTAATTATGTGGTGAACAATTCAACCGTGCCGCCACAATATCATGGCCCAGGCCCTGTTGCGAGTATGGCACCTGTTCTGACCAATTCTGGTAGTTTAACCACTTTTGGTTTAAATGATTTAAGTATTAATGGTATTGCGATTGATGCATCTGTTACGGCTGATTCGGATATTATATCCACAACGGATAGTTCCGGTAGTGCGATTTCACTTGCGGCAGCGATTAATGCAAAGTCAGCACTTCATGGCGTTACAGCCACCGTAACCAATACGACTTTAAATTTGGGTGCGCCGACATTAGGGGCTTTGGCTGCGGGCGATTTTGCAATCAATGGTATAGGCATTACAGGGGCCGTGGCATCAGATGCAGATTTATTGAGTTTGATCAATACACAGTCAACCAGTACAGGCGTTTTAGCCACTCAGCCTGGTGGCGTGGGTACGGCGATTACATTAACGGCAGCAGATGGTCGGAATATACAGGTGCAATCTGATGGGGCGACAGCAGGTGCAACCTTTGCAAGTTTTGATTTAGATGGTGGTGCTGTTTTAGATCAAGCCATTCGAGGTAGTTACACATTGGCAGCCACTAATAACAATAGTGTTAATATTGGTGGTTCTACCCCAGGAAATGCGGGACTATTGGCCGGTCCTCAAGCGGGTATCATTCAAACGTCATCAGATATTATTAATATAACAGATTGGATCCCGCCATCTAGTGTTGGCGGGATACCGCAAGCTTTAACGATTGATTTAAGTCAATCAACGCAGTTTGGGTCTGACTACGCCGTCCAAGGATTGACACAGGATGGTTTTACGACAGGAAGATTATCAGGAATAGAAATTAGCTCAGAAGGTAATATTGTTGCCAGTTATACCAATGGTCAGTCTACAATATTAGGCCAAGTGGTATTGGCCAATTTTGGTAATACGCAAGGGTTAAATCCACAAGGTGACACCGCTTGGGGAGAATCTTTTTCTTCTGGTGTTGCATTAGTGGGAGAGCCAGGGACGGCATCTTTAGGATTGATACAATCTGGCTCGTTAGAAGGCTCGAATGTGCAGCTGACAGAGCAATTAGTGGCTTTGATCACCTCTCAACGTAACTTCCAAGCGAATGCACAGACGATTCAGACCGCAGAAGCTGTGACACAAGCCATTATCAACTTAAGATAGGAATATAGTCTAAATGGATAAAATGTTGTTTGTGACAATGAGTGGGGCTGAGAATACCTTCTTGGCTCAAAGCATAAATGCGAATAATCTTGCAAATGTTGGAACACCGGCTTTTAAAGCAGATTTGGCACAGTTTAGAAGTATGCCTGTATTTGGTGAATCTATGCCAACGCGGGTTTATGCTTTGACAGAAAGACCTGCGACAGATTTTACCCCAGGTGCCCTGATGGCAACTGGGCGTGATTTTGATGTGGCCATTAAGGGACAAGGTTTTTTTGCGGTTGAAAATAAACAAGGTCAAGAAGCCTACTCTAGAGATGGGGCTTTGCAGGTAAATGAAGAAGGGATATTGACAAACAGCAAGGGATTAGCTGTGTTGGGGGATGGTGGTGAAATTAGCATTCCACCGGCCCAAAAGGTTGAAATTGGTTCTGATGGGTCTATTAGTATTGTACCTTTAGGCTCAACACCGGATACGATTGTATTTTTAGACAGACTTAAATTGGTAAATGCAGACATTCAAAATTTAGAGAAAGGACCTGATGGCTTATTTTATACAAAAGACAACAGTTCTTTAGAAGGCGATCTGGATGTGAGTATTGCGAACGGATTTTTGGAAGCTAGTAATGTGAATGCTGTAGAAGCGATTACCAATATGATTTCATTAGCGAGACAATATGAAATTCAACTTAAAATGATAAAACAAGCAGAAACGTTAGATGAAGCGGCTGCATCCCTATTAAGTGTATCATAAGGAAGGAGTGAATTATGCATCCAGCATTGTGGATTAGTGTAACAGGTTTAGAAGCCCAAAACACAGATATTAAAGTTATATCAAATAATTTGGCCAATGTGAGTACCACTGGCTTTAAAAAAGGGCGGGCCGTTTTTGAGGATTTATTGTATCAAAATGTTAGACAACCCGGGGGGCAATCAACCGAAAGTACGGAGTTACCTTCTGGTTTAATGCTGGGTACAGGCGTGAGAACAGTCGCAACACAAAAAATTCATTCTCAAGGCAGTATTATCAATACAGAAAACCAATTGGATATGGCGATTAATGGCAAAGGTTTTTTTCAGGTAGCTAGACCAGATGGTACAACGGCTTATACGCGCGATGGTTCTTTTCAAACAAACAGTACAGGACAGCTGGTTACGGCAAATGGTTATTTAATGGAACCGAATATTACACTACCTAGTGATACATTAAGTATTACGATTGGCAGCGATGGTGTGGTGTCTGTTATGACCCAAGGCTCAGCCGCAGCAACGCAAGTGGGTACTATACAATTAGCAGATTTTATTAATCCTGCTGGGTTACAAGCAATAGGTGAAAATCAATATTTAGAGACTTCCGCCAGTGGTTCGGCGACAACTGGGAATCCTGCTCAAAATGGGGTGGGTTCATTATTACAAGGGGCATTAGAAGGGTCAAACGTTAATGTGGTAGAGGAATTGGTAAAATTAATTGAAACACAACGTGCCTATGAAATGAATGCAAAATCTGTAGAAACAGTAGATGGTATGTTACGTTATTTGTCACAGACTTTATAGGAAATTAGCATGTGCTTTAATATTAATGTAATAAAAGCGGTTTTGGGGATTTTGTCTGTGCTGACGTTGGTGGGGTGTAATCATTTTGATAGCCCTAATGATCCCAGTTATGCACCTGTTATGCCCGATATTCAGCCTGAATTGACGCCTGATATGGGCTCTGTTTATCATCCTGGCCGTGGTTTATCTTTATATGAAGATATTAAAGCACACAAAATTGGTGATTTGATTACCGTTATATTTACAGAGCAAATGGATGCTTCAAAAGAGGCTGAAACAAATTTCGATAAAAAATCAACAGCGAATATTCTTGACCCGACCATATTGAGTACGATGGCAGATTTTGGTTTGCCAAAATGGTTGCCTATTCCTTTGTTGACGACAGATAATTTAAATTTAGAGACCAAGATAAATGGGACGCGTGAGTTTGAGGGCAGCTCAGATTCAGAGCAGAAAAATAAATTAACTGGCAAAATTACGGTTATGGTCAGTCAAGTTTATCCCAATGGTAATTTATATGTACGTGGTGAGAAATGGATAAACATTAATCACGGCGATGAGTTTGTGCGGGTTTCTGGTATTATCCGCTCAGAAGATATTCAGCCGGATAATACAATAGAATCACATAGAATCGCAGATGCCAGAATATCATATAGTGGTCGTGGTACATTAACCAATGCAACCAAGCCAGGCTGGTTAATGAAAGTTATCACCAGTTCATTGTGGCCTTTTTAATGGAAACCAAAAAAATGTTGAAGAAAATATGTATGGGTTTATTGATGACATTATTATTTAGCAATCTGTATGCATCTAGAGTGAAAGACATAACTTCTATTCAAGGGGTGAGAAGCAATCAATTAGTGGGGTATGGATTGGTTGTGGGTTTAACTGGCACCGGTGATACCGAGGCGTTTACCAAACAGTCGTTTAAAAGCATGTTGAATAAATTAGGCATTACCATTCCTGCTAATATTAATCCTAATATTAAGAATGTTGCGGCAGTTGCTTTGCATGCAGATCTGCCCGCATTCTCAAAACCTGGGCAAAAAATAGATGTCACCGTGTCTTCGCTTGGTAATGCCAAGAGTTTGCGCGGCGGCACATTATTGTTGGCGCCGTTAAAAGCAGCGGATGGTAATATTTATGCGGTGGCACAGGGCAGCTTGATTGTGGGAGGCTTATCTGCTGAAGGAGCCGATGGGTCAAAAATCACAGTGAATGTTCCGGTTGTGGGTAGGATACCAAATGGCGCCATTGTGGAGCGAGGTATTCCCAGTTCGTTTTTTTTGACAAATCATATTATTTTTAATCTACATAATTCAGATTTCACAGCCGCTAGAAATGTTGCGGAGGCGATTAATGAACATATTGGTGTTGGGACGGCTACTCCGTTGGATGCCACTTCGATTAAAGTTCAGGTGCCAAAAGATGTAGACAGTCGTGTGATTTTCGTATCGGCGATTGAAAATTTGTTGGTTGAGGATAGTATGATGGCGGCTAAAATTATCGTCAACTCTAGAACTGGCACAATCGTGATAGGTAAAAGTGTCAGGGTCAAACCAGCGGCGGTCTCTCATGGTAACTTAACTGTCACTATCACAGAAGATGTGTCGGTTTCTCAACCCAACGCATTGAGTCAAGGTGTGACGACCACAACAGCCAAATCTGAAGTGAGTGTTAGTCAAGACAAGAGCAGAATGTTTTTGTTAAAACCAGGCATATCGTTAGAGAGCATTGTGAATGCCGTGAATGAGGTTGGTGCCGCACCTAGTGATTTAATGGCTATACTAGAAGCATTAAAAGAGGCGGGTGCCCTTAATGCAGATATAGAGATAATATAACATGATAAATAACACGAATACTTTTAATTACTATGATATGCATTCTTTACAGGAATTTAAAGGGGCTGTTAGTAGTGGGAAGGGAGATAGCCAGCAACAGCTTGAAGTTGTGGCATCACAATTAGAATCTGTTTTTTTGAAAATGATGCTAAAAAGTATGCGAGAGGCACAACAAAGCTTTAAGTCTGATTTATTTTCTAGTAATGGCGATGATATGTATCAAGATATGTATGATAATCAATTATCGCTTTCTCTTTCTAATATGAAAACCATTGGTCTCAAAGAAGTCATTATGAGTCAAATGAAAGGTTCGCAAAAATAAAATAGGTTGGGATTATGAGTAATTTATTAGGTATTGCGACATCGGGTTTGTTATCCATACAAAAAGCGTTAGACACAACCTCACATAATATCAGTAATGCCAATACACCAGGTTTTAGTCGACAACAGGATGTTTTTGCAACCAGACCGGCGAACAAGAGTGGCGATCAATTTATTGGTACCGGTGTTAGCGTCGTTCAAACTAGCAGAAGCATCAACCAATTTGTAATTGAAAGTTTGCGTGTTCAGACAAGTCAGAATAAAGGGCTTGAAACATCTTCCCAGTTGTTTAGTGATCTAGATATTCTGCTAGCCGATCCGACAACCGGTATTGCAGATGGTTTGAACAAATTCTTTCTATCTATGCAAGAATTGAATAATAACCCAAGCTCTATTCCGGCAAGACAATTATTTATTTCTCAATCACAATTACTAGAAAATAGATTTCAAGGGTTAAATGATCAAGTTGAGAGTCGTATTAATTCAATTGATCAACAGTTAGGGTTTTTGGTTAATGATGTGAATGCCTTAGCAGAAAGCATTTCAGATTTGAATATAAAATTGGCCACCTTGGGTGGAGGGGACGCTAATGATTTATTAGATCAAAGAGATCAACATATTTTAGAGTTATCTCAGTATGCTGAGGTTTTAACAAATGAGCAAGAAGATGGTAGTGTAAATATATTAATTGGTAATGGTTTATCGTTAGTAACAGGTGCAACCGTTAGTCAGTTGAATATAGCGACCAGTGAAACAAGTACGCACGTTGATGTATATTTGACAACAAGGGGAGCCAGGCAAAATATTACGACCAATATAAAGGATGGTGAAATTGGTTCTTTACTTAAGGTGAGAGATGGGTCATTAGCTGAAATGCAAAACAGCCTAGGCCGTTTGGCCATCACATTGGCCTCATCTTTTAACGAACAACATACGTTAGGGATAGATCTTAATGGAGACTTGGGGCGCGATTTTTTCTCAGATGTGAATAGTTTAGACGCCATGCGTTCCCGTAGTATTACAGGTAGCTCTAACATCGGAGATGCTATATTTAATGTGTCTATTGATGGGATAAAAAGTTTTGAAGATGCACCTTACCAAGGGTTCTCAACGGCTTCGAATTTAATCAATACATCATCACTCAATAATTTAGGGACAGGACTGGTACGTCTTAATAATATTGCGATTAGGCCAACAACCGCTAGTGATGACACCGTATCCTCATCAGGTGGTTTGGGGAGTGCCATCGCGATTGCCAGTGCGATTAATTCAGGAACAGCCCAACATAATGTTTTTGCCACAGCAGAACCCAATGCCCTGTCTTTAGGGCAATTTACGGCGGGTGCTTTTGCCGCTGGAGAGTTTGTTATTAATGGCATAAATATTGTGACCACTGGTGCGGATGATGCAACACTGATTCAAGATATCAATGCGTTGTTGCCACAAACGGGTGTAAAAGCAAACTTGGATGCTAGCAATAATATTATATTGGTTGCAGCAGATGGACGCAATATTCAATTGGTTAGTAATACCAATACGCCTGCAGCAACCTTTACGCAATTTGATACAAATAGTGCGGTTGCATTAGATAAGATTCAAAGAGCTACCGTATCATTACAGTCAACAACCTCTATTAATATTGCAGGAAATAATCCTAGTTTGGTTGGGTTTGTGGCAGAAATCATTCCCGATGCTAGCTCTGCATTAAGTACGGATGATTATTTATTAACCTTCGATGGTTCAAATTATAGATTGAATCGTGTTGCCGACCAAAGCTTAGTGGCAATCGGCAGTTCGCCAAATTTCAGTGTGGATGGATTTTCGATTTCTCTGGTTTCTGGCAGTATGCAAGCCAGCGATGTTTTTAAAATACAGCCAACCAAAATGGGATCTGAGCAATTTATTACAAAAATAAATGATCCGAATAAGCTGGCACTGGCTTTTCCGGTTAGCACAGATTCATCGCTTAATAATAAAGGCACAGGTAGCATTACTGTGCGAGGCATTGTCGATGTGTCGGGTTCGCCTGCGAGCACCGCTAATAAGTTAGGTAATGCGTTTGAAGAAAAAGGTCAACTCTCTCCTCCTATTAGAATTGAGTTTGTCAATGATACCACTTATAGAGTATTTGATGTTTCTGGTGGTGTACCGGGTATTCAATTAGGACCGGATCAAGCTTTTGACCCCAATGCGGGAGCGCAAGATGTTTTTCCTTTAGCGTCTGTGATTGATAATACACCGCCAGGCCCCAATGCAACTTATCTTTATGATCCGGGTTATAGAATCACGTTAGATGGAGAGCCCAAGCAAGGAGATAGCTTCTCAATTGGATACAATCATGATGCTGATAGCGATAACAGAAATAGTCTCAACTTGGTTGGTCTTCAATTGGACAAATTAGTTAACAGTGGTAATGCCTCTTTGCAAGATTCTTTTGCACAAATTGTGAGTCGAGTTGCCACGCAATCTAATCAGGCACAAGTAAATTTAAAAACCAGTACGAGTTTTTTACAAGCAATTGAAACACGTCGCAATAGTGTCTCGGGCGTAAATATGGAAGAAGAAGCCGCAAATTTATTAAAGTTTGAGCAAGCGTATCAAGCAATCGCTCAGATATTTGTTGTGGCTCGCGATAATTTTAATACTTTATTGTCGACCTTGGGGAGGTAAAATGAGGTTATCTAGTGCTGAGTTTTACACCAAAAGCATTCGTTCTATGCTGGAACAACAAAACAATCTAAATGATTTGCAAGAAAAGATTTCTTTGGGCAAAAGAATCACCAAACCGTCTGAAGATCCAAATGGCGCGATTCGCGTATTGCAAATAAGGCAGGAAATATTTAGACTTGATCAATATTCACAAAATGGTGCGATTGCGGAATCTAATTTAAGCTTTGAAGAGTCGACATTAAACAGCGTGGTCACGCAATATCACAGAATTAAAGAACTGGCTATTTCGGCAAATAATGGTTCTATATCTAGTATGGAAAGGAGTTCTATTGCCAATGAATTAGAAGTTATCCTCTCAGAGTTGACATCGTTGGCTAATTCAAAAAATGGTCTGGGAGAATATACATTCTCTGGATTTAAATCTAATACCGCACCTGTATCTCAATCTTTAACAGGTGCATATATTTATCAAGGGGATGAAGGACAAAGAAAAATTCAACTAAATGATTCTACATTTTTAGACATAAATGACACAGCGAAAGATGTATTCTTTAGTTTGCCCTCATCAACCATTAACACAGTGAATCATAATGAAATCGCAACCGTCACCTCATCAGAGCCTGGATTGGTTAACTCGGGCGCATTGGCCAGCTTAGATAAGAATGAGCTTATTATTAATAATATTCTTATTAAGCCTGCAGAAATAGATCTATTATCAACAACAGACAGCCAAAAAAGTGCGATTGCGATTGCCAATGCCATCAATGCTCAAAAGTCAGAGCATGGCGTCGATGCGATTGTGCAACCTAATAGTTTGGATATGGGTATTTATACGGCACAACCATTAGGTGCTGGGGCGCTGACCATTAATGGTATTGCCATTGTAGATGCTGTTGGTACAGAATCTTCTTTGATGTCTGAAATAAATCTTGTCTCCGATCAAACGGGTGTTGTTGCCACCCAGCCTGGTGGTGCTGGCACATCCATTGTTTTGTCGGCGGCAGATGGACGAAATATTCAATTAGAAACAGCGGGGGGAGAAACCGCCGATTTTGCGAACTTCACATTGACCGGTGGCGCTGAAGATCAGGTTAAGCGGTCAACCATTGTTTTAAGAGATCATTCGGCTATTGAGATTCAAGGGAGTATGCCGAGTGATATTGGATTGACCCGTGGCATACAAAATGTTACGACCAATTCTGGTACAGGGCAAATGACAACAGAAGTGAAAAGCAATGTCAGCAACAGTACAGAAAGTTATTCTATTATCTTCAATCCAGGAGGCACAACATTTAATATTGTTTTGGATTCAAATCCTACGCAATCCATTGCAGGATTTGATAATGTTACCTTTGTGCCAGGGCAAGCTATTGAGTTTGATGGTGTGCGAGCGGTTATTACAGGGGTTCCCAGTGGTGGGGATACATTTTCTGTGGGATTTGATCAGCCTGCAAGCCAAGATATATTTACCACAACACAAAATTTAATTGATGGTATACGTTTAAATTCTAATACACCAGAACAATTGGGGTATGTGATTGATGTTGCCTTGTTGAATATCGAACAAGCAGAATTGCAGCTTGATAATACAAGGGCAAAAATTGGTGCACGTCTTAATGTGATTGATTCTTTAGAAAATAATAATGCAAACATAAAATTTATTGCACAGTCTACATTGAGCCGTATTGAAGATTTAGATTATGCTGAAGCCATTTCTAATTTGTCACAGCTAACACTAACTTTACAAGCAGCGCAACAAAGTTTTACAAGAATACAGGGATTGAGCTTGTTTAATTTTCTTTAGGAATGGGTATGTAATAACGTACTGAGCGCTAAACCAGTAAGCTATTACATGCCTATTCCCTAGTACCTTTACAATATTCATTGTTTGAAAATATTTTTATCCAGTCTGTTGGTTAAATAAATCTGCTTGTTTGGCTGTTTAAAATAGACGGCAGCGTTCACCCAAAAAATTATATCAAAATAAATTAAAAATATCCTAAAGTTAACTTCTGCTCTGTCGATATCATGGCTGGGAGCGGTAAATATATCTATTTATAGGTGTATATCCGCTAAGAATACTACGAAGCGTAAAGCTTTAATTTTTAGGAGTTTATGATGGCACAGGTCATTAATACCAATGTAGCGTCCTTAAACGCACAAAATAACTTAAACAAATCGGCAGAAATGCTTACCTCATCACTACAAAGACTGTCTTCCGGTCTTCGTATTAATAGTGCGAAAGATGATGCGGCGGGTTTGGCGATTAGTACTCGATTTACCTCTCAAATTAAAGGTTTAACTCAAGCCTCTAGAAATGCAAATGATGCGATTTCGTTAGCGCAGGTTGCTGAGGGTGCGATGCAAGAGTCGACAAATCTTTTACAGCGTATGCGTGAACTGTCTATTCAGTCAGCAAATGGAACAAACTCTGCAACAGATAGAGCCGCGCTGCAAGATGAGGTCAATCAGTTAAAACAAGAAATGTCTCGTGTTGCTAACACCACAACTTTTAATGGACTTAAAATTCTAAATGGTGATTTGCAAAATGCTTTATTCCATGTAGGGGCTGAAGCCAATCAAACGATTTCTGTTTCTATTAGTGATACAAGAGCGACTGCTTTGGGTACAAATCAAGTCACAACTAATAATACAGAAAGTCCTGAAGGGGCAACAAATAAAGAACTATATATTGGTGTACAAGGCGCAACAGGTGGTGCAGATTTAGGCGCTGAAGTTGGTGTGGCTCAAGCAAACTCAGCGGCTAATGGTTTTAGTGCCTCTAACTTTACAGTTAACAGCACAACATCTGCTGGTGTGGCAACCACGTCTACAGTCGCTATATCTGCTGATGATGAAGCGAGCGCAGTAGCGGTTGCATTGTCAGCTGAAACAGGTGTTGAAGCCAGAGGGTTCAACCAAGTCGTTGTTGATAATTTTGCTGGTATCGTTGCGGCAACCAGTATTAGTTTAGAAGGGCAAGTGATTGCGGCTGGTGCTTCGGCCACAGTGGATACGATGGCGACAGCGATTAATGCCAATGCAACATTGCAAGCGGCTGGTATTTTTGCGACGAGTGATGGCTCTGCTGTAACGGTTACCGCATTAGATGGTCGTGATTTGAGCTTTTCAACGGGTGCGACTGCAGGTGTTTTTGACATGGTTGGTTTAGATGGTGCCGCAGCGACAACATTAGTGATATCACAAGCCACAACCTTTGGTGGACGTGTTGATATAATGCTGGATCAAGGTATGAGCATATCTTCTGATGTGGATTCCATTACAGCTGCAACAACAGCAACAACCACAGCTGTAGCTCAAGGTTCTATTAACGATGGTGTTAATAACACAACGAATACAGCTAATGATCTAACCAGCAATGTTGCTGCGCAAAACATTACGATTGTAGGTTCAACCGGCTCTGGAACAGCTGCCGTGAGTGCTGATGATGCTGCAGACAGTATTGCAACAGCAGTCAATGCATTATCGGGTACAACAGGTGTGACAGCATCCGCTTCTACGACTGTGACTTTATCTGGATTAAGTGCAGATGGTACTGTTGGTTTTAGCTTATATGGTGATAATGCTACTGCTTCATCAATAACATCAACGGTCACAACAAGTGATTTATCATCACTCGTTCAAGCAGTGAACGATATTGCTGGTACAACAGGTATTACGGCAGCTGTAGGCTCTAATAATTCTGAGATTATTTTGAGCCATAGTACAGGTAAAGATATTGTTATAGAAAACTTTACGCATAGTGCTGCGGTTGATTATGCAGCGCCTGGTGTGACAGCAGTTTCAGGTACAGGTAGTACTCAAACAGCTGCATTAGAGCAATCAATGACTGTAACGGGTAATGCAGCGACTAACTCAGGTGGTCAAGCTGTGAACTTGTATGATGGTGGTGCTAGAACAAACTTTGATACGACTGTAGTGGGTGGTGAAGTAACATTTAACTCAGCAAGCACATTCAATGTGTCATCTGATATTTCAGGTTCTGCCACAGGCAGTACTTCATTATTCTCTGGTGGTGCGGGTTCTGCTAACTCATCAACATTGTCTGATGTTGGACAGTTGAACATTAGCACGCAATCAGGTGCGAATGATGCCATTAGTGTGATTGATGGGGCGCTGGATCAAATCAGTTCCATCCGAGCACAACTGGGTTCTGTTCAAAACAGATTCTCTAGTACTATTTCAAATATTGCTAGTAATGTTGAGAATCTAGAATCTGCTCGGTCTCGTATCTTGGATGCGGATTTCGCGGCAGAAACAGCCAATATGACTAAAGCGCAGATCTTACAGCAAGCAGGTGTTTCTATTTTGTCTCAGGCAAATAGTATACCTCAAAATGTGTTGGGTCTACTTCAGTAGTCAAGTGATAAGAGGAGGGGGATTTATCCCCCTTTTTTTTATCTAAAAAATAATCACTATTATAGCATACAGCGGAAGCTAAACGTCAGCGCAGTGGAGAACCATTGCCTAAAAAATAGCAATATTATGTCGATGGGTACAGACTAATAGGTCTTTTTAATGATCCTTAACTGGCATACTCTTTGCAATAAATATATTCAAAATGAAAAATAATATGGGAGTCGTTATTTATGTCAATTTCAAGTGCTGGTTCTGGTTCTGGAATTGATATCCGTGGCTTAGTGGATGATTTGCTCGCCAGCGAAGGTCGGGCAAAAACGGCAAAATTTGATGCGACTGAATCCCTAACCTTAGCTAAAATAACAAGCTTCGGCACATTAAATAGCGCTTTAGCTGAATTGCAGACTAAAATCAGCAGTCTAAAAGAAGTTAGTAATTTCCAACAAAGGTTGGTTACGAGCGAAGATGAAACTGTATTAGCAGCCATCGCAGATAGTGCCGCGAGTCAAGGCACATATTCCATAGAAATCTCCCAGTTAGCAACGACCCATAAAGTATCATCAGCAGATTTTGCGAATTCAGGTACGATTGTCGGTACGGGAACCTTAAAATTTACAACCGGGACAGTTGAACACTCATTTAACATTACCTCTGATGATCAAACTTTGTCTGGAATCAAAGATAAAGTGAATGAAGTATCGGGCGTTACAGGTATTACAGCCACTATTATTAATACTGATACGGGAACACGATTAATGTTTGCTGCATCCTCCCCGGGCACAGATAATGTTTTTACTATCTCTATTGTTGATGACAATGACGGCAATGATTCAGACAATGCGGGATTGTCACAATTGGATTCTGCTTACACAACAATAACACAAACCGCCGTAGATGCGATTCTAACAATTGATGGTGCAACAGTGACAAGTTCTTCCAATACAATAGAAGACGCGATTGATGGTGTTACGTTTGATTTGTTAAAAACCAATGTGGGGGACGCTAAGACATTGACCGTTAGTTTAGATAAAGGCACTGTACGTACAAGCATACAAGAATTTGTTGAAAACTATAACGCGATTGTGGATACCATTTCATCGTTAAATAGTGTTGATGCAGATAACACGGAAAATTCAGGTGTTTTGGTGGGTGATTCCGTATTAAGAAATTTAGACTTGCAAATACGCCGAGTTTTAGGGGCATCTGTTAGTACCGTACCAGGTGGTATTCGCACTTTGGCGGAAATTGGTATTACGACAGATAGATTTACCGGGAAGTTGCAATTAAATAATACAGAGTTAAATGAAGCCTTGGATCAGGATTTTGATGCCGTTGGTTTATTATTCGCCAAAAAAGATGAAGGCATTGCGCTTAAATTGGACGAATTGATATCTCGCTATATTGGATCAAGTGGGATTATCAATAGTAAAACAACAGGATTAAACTCTTCGATTTCACTGCTGACAGAGCAAAGAGAGCAATTAGAAAGGAATTTGCAAAGCATGGAGCTGCGTTTGTTAACACAATTTATTGCTATGGACATTATTGTTGCAAAATTACGTTCAACCAGTGACTTTTTAACTCAACAATTAAGCAGTTTAGTAGAACCATTATCATATAAAAAATAGGAGCGTGCAGTGAGCCATAACCAACAGGCTATTAAAGCCTATCAAAATGTCAACAAACAAGCCGATCGGCAAGAAAAAGATCCGTATAAAGTGATTGCTATTTTAATGAGCAACGCATTAGAATCTATTAACATTGCTAAAATCACAATGTTGCAAAACCAAATCGAGGAAAAAGGGCGGTTTATCAGTTTGGCTATTACCTTGATAGATGGGTTAAAAGCCAGTCTGGATATGGAAAAGGGTGGAGAGATATCTGAAAATCTAAATAATTTATATGAGTATTTAATGGCTCGCTTAGTAGAAGCCAATTTGAAAAATGACGTAGACATGTTAGATGAAGTACATGGCTTGTTGTCCACCGTAAAAGAAGGTTGGGATGGTATCCAAGGCTATGCAGAAGAACAAAAAAACAAATAACATTGGGAAAACACGAAATGACAGTGGATGAATTTACCCGTACGATGAGCGCCCTCGTAGAGGTGATTAAAACAAAACCACAAGAAGAGGCTAAAAAAATTATCATAGAACTATTTGAAACCAGCAGTTTAGATATACAGAAAGTCAGTAAGATATTATCTTCTTCCAAAGAGGGTATTGAAGCATTGCAGCAAGATGTTCAGCTGGTTTTGCAATTTGCACTGGACAGTAAGGCGTCCATGAAATCTCAATTACAGGATATTAAAAAATCTCATAAAGCTCGAGCCTTATATAATAATCACAGCAGTTTTTAATCTAAACACAGTAGATTACAGTGTTATTTTAAAATAACTCTCATTCTTGCCGGCAATTATTTGACAGCCTACCAAAATCTTGACTATTAGTTATCTATACCAAAAAATATAAAAATAATGCTGTACAGATAAATATACAGGGATTAGATAATGAATAGAGAGACACTTCAGCAGCTGAGTGGCATAAGTCCGCAAATTGTGAATATTAAGCAAATAATTCAGAAAGTCGCAAAAACAGAAGTGAGTGTTTTTATTACCGGGGAATCGGGTACTGGTAAAGAAATTGTATCCAGGTGTCTTCATAATTTATCCAGTCGAAAAAATATGCCATTCATTCCAGTGAATTGTGGTGCTATCCCCCACGATTTATTAGAGAGTGAATTATTTGGTCATGAAAAAGGTGCTTTCACAGGGGCAATTAGTACTAGAAAAGGGCGGTTTGAGCTTGCAGAGGGCGGCACAATATTTTTAGATGAAATTGGTGATATGCCAATGAATATGCAAGTTAAGTTATTGCGCGTTATTCAAGAGAAAGTTTTTGAACGAGTGGGAGGCAGCAAGTCTATACGTACTAATGTACGCATTATTGCAGCAACCCATCAAAATTTGGAACAACAAATTGAGGATAATCAATTTAGAGAAGATTTATTTTATCGTCTGAACGTTTTTCCGATTGAAATGCCCAGCTTACGTGAAAGAATACAAGATTTACCGACTATTACGCAGGATTTAATTTCAAGATTTTCAGCTGAATTAGATAGTTATATAGTCTTATCTGACCATACTATCAATATGTTGTGTGAACATCAGTGGAAAGGCAATATTAGAGAATTATCTAATTTGATTGAAAGGTTATTTGTTTTATATGCGAATCAAACGATCGAGCCAATACATCTTCCCAAAAAATATCAAACAAATACGGCGACCCATTTAAGCACTGAATCCAATCAAACAGAAGTAACGCAAAATAATAGGTTACAGGATGCGTTTAATCAAGTTGTGATGGTGTCTCCGAAAGCATCTGGTTTTAGGGAATGCATGGATCTCAAGCAAGTGATGATAGATATTGAAAAATCTTATATTACAGATGCATTACAAAAAACAAATGGTGTTGTCTCTCATGCCGCACAATTGCTCTCTATACGCAGAACCACTTTAGTGGAAAAAATCAAAAAATACCAATTGGTAAAAGCCAGTTAACGTTGCCAAATCTTTGGCAGTGAATGGGCTAATTTTCTGTAACTATTTGAAAATTAAAAAAACAAACAAAATGGTACCAGAATTGCATATTAGAAACTATATTACTTCGTTAAGTTGATTTGAATAAATATGTTGAAAAAAGCAGATAAAAATAATATCAGTGATGTGTATCAACAATTTTTAGCTGATTTGCCTGTGGGCACTATCGTTTTGAATACAAATGGGGTCATTCAATATAATAATGCATTCGCAGCCACCTTGATTGGTACTCAGTTAAAAGGTAGAAGCTGGTTGGAAGTGCTGCGAACTGAAGTGAAAAACATATCACACCAAGGTCATTATGTCGTTCTGAAAAATGGCATTAAAGTGATGATAACAACGCAAGCTTCAGATGTGTTAAATGGTCAGATCTTATTATTAACCGATATTTCAAACGTTAAAGAAGAAGCAGACAATGACAATACATTGAGTAACTTGCAATCCATTAATAAACTGTCTGCCACCTTAGCTCATCAACTCAAAACGCCATTATCTACAGCGCTAGTATATTTGTCTGCTCTAAAAACAAAAGTGTCTCATAAACAAAATGTATTAAAACCTATTATAAAATCAATAGAGCAGTTAAATGTTATCAAATATCTCATAGAGAATGAGTTAACTATTTTCAAAAGTAAAGATATTAAAGTTGAGCCTGTTGTCTTAGATAAAATGATTAGCCATATTATTGCTAATTATAATGATGTGTCCCCGAATGTTACCTTTAATTTTAATATGGCAGACAGTGAAAATGCCATTATTATATTAGGTCATAAAGAAGCGCTCACCAGTGCTATTAATAATATTATAGATAATGCAGTAGAAGCAAGCTATTACAAGGGAACCGTTGATATTAATACATTACGTTTAGAGGGTAAGGTATATATCAATATTATTGACTATGGCGCTGGCATCAATCAATTTGATTTTAATAAAATTGATCGGGCTTTTTTTACAACCAAGAAGAAAGGTTCAGGGTTAGGTGTGCCTATTGCTAAATCTATCATAGAAGCGCATCAAGGAGAATTGACATTCTCAAGCAATGCAGAGTATACCACATTTACAATTTGCGTACCTGTTCTTGGGAATAATGATGAATAATATTTTAATTGTTGAAGATGATCAAAGTTTATTAGAAGCATTGTGTGATAGTTTATCAAGTTATGGTTATGCAGTAGATACAGCCTCAGATGGCGCGATTGCATTAGAAAAAATCAAACACAATGAATATCAAATCATTTTGTCGGATGTGCAGTTGCCGTATATAGATGGCTTGTCTTTGGTGAGTAAGATTAAAAAATATTTGCCAAATGCAAAAATTATTATTATGACAGCCTTTGGCTCCATTCAAGATGCGGTATATGCCATTCAGCAAGGTGCGGCAGATTATATTAGCAAACCTTTCGAAATAGATAAATTAATGAGTAAGTTTAGTGAGGCTCTGCAAGAGCAGAAAACAGCTAATGCTGAAATAATTCATTCAGACATTAAAATGAAAAAGATATTTAATCTGGCAGATAAAGTCGCCAATAGTGACGCGACTGTTTTATTGAGTGGCGACAGTGGTACTGGCAAAGAAGTACTGTCTCGCTACATACATATGAACTCAAATAGGAAAAACAAACCTTTTATTTCAGTTAATTGTGCAGCAATCCCTGACAATATGCTTGAAGCCATGCTATTTGGTTATGAAAAGGGTGCTTTTACAGGCGCGGTTAAATCAAATGAGGGTAAGTTTGAACAAGCAAATGGTGGCACGCTATTGCTAGATGAAATTAGCGAAATGCCTATAGCACTACAAGCAAAAATATTACGTGTGTTACAAGAAAAAGAAGTAGAACGTTTGGGGAGCAAAAAAACAATTTCTTTAAATGTGCGCATAATTGCAACAACGAATATTAACATGCTAGAAGCGATTGCGAGTGGTCGGTTTCGAGAAGATTTATATTTTAGGTTGAATGTTTTTCCCATACAGCTACCCAAGTTAAGAGAGCGGAAAAAAGATATTGTGGAATTATCTCTGCACTTATTAAAAAAGCATGCGCCTGGCGCACAATATAAGATAAGTGAAGAAGCCAAACAAAAATTATTGGGATATGATTGGCCGGGCAATGTTAGAGAACTGGAAAATATCATTCATAGAGCCTCTATTCTTTGCTCTCATGGTGATATTCAAGCAGAACATATTGTGTTTGACATGATGGTGGAGAAGCCCGTGCACCAACCTTCTGGAAAATTACAAGATAGAGTGGAGCATGCTGAATATTATATGATATTGGAAGTATTAGCAGAGTCTGACGGTAATCGAAAAGTTGCGGCAGAAAAGCTTAGCGTAAGCCCCAGAACGTTACGCTATAAGTTAGCAAAAATGAAAGAATTGGGCATTAACATTTTAAACTAAGGCGTTAAAAATGAACCAAATTGATGCAAGTCAGTTATTACATACAATGAAAGCTTTGGCCAGTGAAGCCAAGTATATACCGATTGAATATAATATAAATAATTTATCTCAAAGCCAAAATAGTAATTTTTCAGAGATATTTAACTCAGCTATTAATTCTGTTAATGATTTGCAACAAAATGCTGGAAATCTGGTGAAACGTTTTGAGGCACATGATAGCTCTGTCAATATTACAGAAGTCATGATTTCTTTGCAAAAAGCTAATTTGTCATTTCAGGCAATGAGTCAAGTGAGAAATCAGGTTGTCAATGCATATCAAGAAATAATGAACATGCCAGTTTGATTTAGGAGAAAAGAGTGGCTGATAATGCAGCATTAACACAAGCAGCATATGGTTTTTTTGGATTACCGCTGATTAAGCAATTGTTCCTATTGGTAGGATTGTCGCTCAGTATTTCTGTTGGTGTGTATATTGTATTTTGGTCTCAAACACCAAGCTTTGTACCAATTTTTAATAAAGTGGATACACAAAGCGCAGGTGAAATTATAGATGCATTACAAAAAAATGGTTTGTCGTATAAATTAGATACACAAACAGGTTTGGTTTTAGTGGAGTCTTCTAAAATATTTGAAGCACGTATTAAATTAGCACAAAGTGGTGTGGCAGGCAATATAGGGGTAGGGCTAGAGCTACTGGATAAAAAAAGTGGCTTAGGCACTAGTCAATTCGTTGAACGGACGAGATATGTTAGAGGCTTGCAAGGTGAGCTAGAACGCACTATCACATCCATTCAAAATATTAAATCTGCTAGAGTGCACCTGGCACTTCCCAAGCAGAGTGAGTTTATTCGCAAGAAGAAGAATCCAAGTGCCTCTGTATTTCTTAATCTATATGGTGGCTACAATCTTTCGACCCAGCAAGTTTCTGCGATTGCACATTTGGTTGCTTCTAGTATACAGGGGTTATCCACTCAAGATGTCACTATCGTCGATCAAAATGGTAACTTGCTGTCATCAACAGGACATGATCAACTGGCTTATGCCTCTAAAAACTTAGACTTTACCAGAAAAATAGAAGATATGTATGCCAATCGAATTAGTGATTTACTAGAACCTATTGTTGGGGTGGGACGTGTAAAAGCCAGAGTAACCGCATTAGTCGACTTTACGGCCAGAGAAGAAACATTGGAAGATTTTAACCCCAAAAGTACCGTTGTGAGAAGTGAGAAAATACTAGAAATCATCAAGATGGGCGGAGAAATCATTGGTGGTATTCCAGGGGCACTGTCTAATGAACCGCCGGTGACAGGCAGTGCGCCTGAGGTGGCTGGGGATGGAGAGCGTGCGATTGAAATAAAGGCGGGAAACACTTCTGGTAATCGTAAAAAGCAAGCAACCAAAAACTATGAGATTGATAGAAAAATAACACATAATACTTA
Organism: Uncultured Candidatus Berkiella sp.; assembly: GCA_964633725.1. GTDB lineage: Bacteria > Pseudomonadota > Gammaproteobacteria > Berkiellales > Berkiellaceae > Berkiella_A. The sequence goes on along the minus strand of CAZWHY010000007.1, from coordinate 31,929 downwards.
CTTGCCTGGAAAGTTAATCAGATTGTCAGTCGCCGTTGTGCTTGGAGATAAAATAATATATGACAAAAAAGGCAAACCCAGCCATGTTGCGGTGACAGATGAAGAGTTGGATGATATCAAAAAACTTGTCAATGATGCCGTTGGCTATAGTAAAGAACGTAATGATACGGTTACGATCATTCGCTCAACATTTGCCCAAGAAGCGCCCATAGCAGACTTAGAAGAAGAGTCTATTTTAGAAAAATCATGGTTTATGCCATTGGTCAAAAACATACTAGCTGGCCTAGCATTTTTGGCTTTGATATTCATTGTGTTAAAGCCTATTATCAAAAACCTAACAAAGGTAGCTTATGATAAACGAGATATGTTGAAACTAGCGGATTCTGAGGGCCAGCAACCAGGTGGGGCTGGCTCTCATGCAACTGGCGTAAACCCTTTGATTCAGGTAAAAGATATTGTGAATGAAGATCCTAAAGTAGCGGCGCAAGTTATTAAAAAATGGGTAGAGGCAGAGAATGGTTGAAGCAGAAAGTAAAACACCAATAGAGAAAGCCGCTATATTGCTGATGATGCTCAGTCCCTCCGAGGCATCCAAAGTGATGAAGTATTTAGTGCCTAAACAAGTGCAGAAATTAGGTACCATTATGGCCAGTATTGAAGATGTGGATAATGCTGAAATTAAAAATATCGTCGATGAGTTTTTAGATAAAGTTTCCAATCAATCTGCACTCGGTATAGATAATGCTATTCAAGTGCGAGAGGTGTTGGCGAATACGATTGGTGACGAAAAAGCAGATGCTATATTAGATGATGCATTAATGCAAGCGAATAATAAGGGGCTTGAAAATTTAAAATGGATGGATGCGTATACCATTTCTGAATTTGTTAAAAAAGAACACCCTCAAATACAATCCATTATTTTGAGTTATTTAGACGCAGATCAAGCGGCAGAAGTCTTAATGTATTTTGAAGAAAAACAACAGTTAGACTTGGTGATGCGTATATCTTCTCAAGAGACTATTCAACCAGAAGCCATATCAGAACTTGATAAAATGCTAGTGGAAGAATTATCGAAAGTGAATATTAAAAAGCCAAAAGAAATGGGTGGTATTAAGTGCGCTGCTGAGATATTAAATAATGTAGATAATAAAGTGGAAGCAGAAATATTTGAAGGGATTAAAAGTCAGGATGAGGATTTGGCTACAAGCATTCAAGAATTAATGTTTGTATTTGAAAATATCCTTAATATTAATGACCGGGATATACAAACGCTCCTAAGAGAGTTAGACACAGATTCTCTGGTATTATCGTTAAAGGGCGCATCATCAGAAATTACAGACAAAATATATAAAAACATGTCAAAGCGGGCTGCGGCATTATTACAAGATGATTTAGAAGCCAAAGGGCCGGTTAAACTCAGTGAGGTCGAAGAGGCGCAAAAGCAAATATTGATGATAGCTAAGAAATTAGCGGATGCGGGCGAAATTAGTTTAGGTGGTAAAGGTGAGGAAATGCTATAATGCCCAAAAAATATCATACTGAAGCCACCAAGAAATGGATGCTACCAGAGCATGCCTTATCCGTTAAAAAAAACATTAGCCAAAACTACCCTAAAGTAACATTAACCAATACACAAAAAGATATTATTGATACGATCACGAAAGAGCATAAGGAAAGAGGTTATGCAAAAGGGAAGGAATTGGGCTTGCAAGCAATGCTCAATCAAAAGAAAGCTTTTATGGAATTAATCACAGCGTTTTCCAGTTATCAAAAAAAATGTGATCGGGTATTAGACAACGAAATGGTAAACGTTGTCACTCAAATATGTGAAGGTATATTATCTGATGCGCTGAGTGAAAAATATCAATTGCGAAATCTTGTGCAAGATGCTCTGGAGTCTTTCAAAAGCCAGCAGCAAAAATTTGTTATTAAAGTCAATACGAAGACGGCAGAAGTCTTGGGGGATATTGAGTTTCCGGATATTAGGCAAAAAATGCAAATAGATCATGATTTAGAAGATTATAGTTTTAGTATCGAAAATACTGAGCAAGTGGTTTGTTTCTCGATTGCAGATTCCATTTCTGCCTATATTAAGAAATAGTAGGGTAAGATATGATGGAAACTAATTTAGCTGGCAAGTTCAATGTTAATGTTTCTCGTGACAAAATATTCACGCAATATGGCAGGATATTTAAAGCGTCTAACTATTTAATAGAAGCCAAAGGTTTGACCGCAAGAATAGGCACCTTGTGTCTTGTGCAAAGTGATGATTCCAGTAAATCCTATGCAGAAGTGGTAGGTTTTAAAGGCGATATTACATATTTAATGTCTTATCAAGAATTAGCTGGTTTATCGCCCAATTGCAAAATTGTACAACTCAATGAGTTTGCGACCAAACCATATGGGATGGGTTTATTAGGTAGGGTTGTGGATGCTTATGGCAACCACATTGATTCGTTAGAGCCTATTCAGTCAGTTCAATATTTAAATGAATATACAAGAGCTATTTCTCCATTAAGTAAAGCTCGTATTTTGCAGCCATTAGATATTGGCGTCAAAGCCATCAATGGTTTGCTCACCGTGGGGCAGGGGCAAAGAGTCGGGCTAATGGCAGGCAGTGGCGTTGGTAAGAGTGTGTTATTAGGCATGATAGCCAAGCATGCAGATGTGGATGTCATTGTTATTGGCTTGATTGGAGAACGTAGTAGAGAGGTAAGAGAATTTATTGATGACAACCTCAACGGCAGTATGCAAAAAATGGTTATGGTTGTTGCGACGGCGGATGCGTCTCCTTTAAACCGTATTCAAGCGGCAGAGTATGCTAGCTCTATTGCGGAGCATTTTAGAGATCAAAATAAAAAAGTATTATTACTCTTGGACTCATTAACGCGCTATGCTCAAGCAATCCGCGAACTGGGTTTGGCATTGGGTGAGCCGCCAACGACTAAGGGGTATCCACCCTCCGTTTTTACAAAAATACCTAAGTTGATTGAACGTGTGGGTAACGCAGAAGAAAATGGTGGTTCGATTACAGGGATTTATACAGTATTAGCAGAGTCCGATGATATTCAAGATCCCATTATTGACTGTGCTAGGAGTATTTTAGACGGTCATTTTGTTTTGTCCAGATATTTAGCAGAGCAAGGACATTTTCCGGCGATTGATATAGAGCAATCCATTAGCCGTGTCATGGGATTTGTTATTGATCAAAAACATGCGGACGCAGCTAGAGCATTTAAGACAGCTTTGCAGCGATATAATGAGCAAAAAGATTTTATGGCTATGGGCACATATCAGAAAGGGCTCGACCCCGAGTTTGATGCGATTTTATCTAAAATACCGAAGATGAAGCAATTTTTAACACAAAGTGTCAATGAGCAAAGTGATTTCTCTAAAGATGTGGCTCAACTTTACCAAGTAATGGGGTAATGTTATGCCGCACAAACTATATAAAATATCAAAGCTATGGGCAATACAAGAAAAAGAGATCAGAAACAGATGCAAACAACTAGTATACACAATTAAAAATGAAAAAAACCATATTGCAACCTTACAAAAGTTCCATAATGATTATTTAATAAATATTGATAATCTAAATGGTCTAGCACTCAAGGAACATTCTCGTTTTTGTCATAATTTAGAAAAACTCACTGTAACCCAAGAGAAAAGTGTGGAGAGATTAGAGCAAGAACTATCTGGTTTGCAAAGGTTGCACAATAATTTTTTACAAAAAACATCCAGTTTAGATAAAATAATTGTTAAGCAGGAGTCCATTGAGCGTGCCTATAAATTAAAACAGGAGTCCAAACAAGTTGAAGAATTATATAGACAATTTAAACAGTATAAAGAGTAGGTGTATTTTATACGGTTTCTAAAGTTAAAGAAAGATTACATATTGTCGATAATATTCATATAGTAAGTTACGAGGTTTACAATGACAATTCAATCTCAAATGGATAATAGTAGTGGGCTGACAATTCATGTGGAAGGGCGGTTTGATTTTAGTGTTCTACAATCTTTTCGTAATGCTTATGAAAATGTTCAAAATAAACCTGAAATGTTTATTGTTGACTTGGAAAAATCTAGCTATATAGACAGTTCCGCATTGGGTATGTTGTTGGCATTGAGAGATTATGCGGGAGGGGATACAGCAAAAATACAAATAAAAAACTGCTCCTCTGACATTAAAAAAATATTAAGCATTACAAAACTGGATGAATTATTTACAATATTGTAATTGTTATCAGGCAAATGGAATGGTGGATTGGCATGTCTTTTGTACTCTATTTTCTACTGCTTAACTAAAAAAATAAAATGGATTTTATGGACAACACATTCAATAATAATACAATAATTAGCCAAACAGCGCCTATTGGAAAAACATCAAATAAATCAGTGGACTATAGTGAGAGCAAAAGCCATCACGCTGATGATAAGCACCAAAGCTATAAGTCTGTCGCTAAAGACGTTAATGAAACACAGGGTAAAGCGGATGGCAATAAAGGCAATAAATTGCCTAATCATACTTCTAAAAATGAAAACAACCCGTCTTCAGCTGAAAACCAATCATCTAGGCCATCAAACACAGCTGAGCAAAAATCCAATCAAGTCACATCATCTGCGGATCCTCTAAATCAAGAGGCAGGCGCTGAAGTGAATGTCACCCCTGATATAGAACAAGCTGATTTTCTGGTTAACTCAGATATTGGAAATGTTTTTTATGATGTGAAAATTGATGTGGATGCGAGGTTAGAGATAAGTTCTGGGTTAGAGGTAAGTGCTGGGTTAGAGGTAAGTGCTGGGTTAGAGGTAAGTGTAGATGAAGTAACTGACAAAATAGCACCAGTTACACAGAGCGTATCAGAAATATCCAGGCTGCCATTGGCCGGTATGGATGAGACGATGGGGCTTAGTCAATATGCACAAAATCAATATGCACAAAGTCAATATAATCAGCAGTTAGAAAAAACAAATCCTAATAATCAGGCGAATGTGAAGCTGGATAATATTGTGCTGAGTAATGATTTAGAGCGAGTTGTTATTCGTAAAGAGACGGGAGGAGATAGCACGCTTCAGACTCTTGAGTTAGAGGCATTGCAAAAATCAAAAACAAGCGAATTTTCTTTAGAGGAATCGCTGGACAGTAAAAGCCTGAACAAATTAGAACTCGGCTCAATTAATTTAGAAAAAGACACTGTACAAACCAATGCTCAGCTCAAAAATGCTTTTGAGTTAATGAATGCAGGGGCAAAAATAGCAACTTCTGAGCACAACACTACAAATATATCTGGCAGTGGACTTGAGCTAGTCAGTACCACTGGAAACAAGAATGCCACTAATAATCTAGATATTGTAAGTAATAGTTATAATAAAATACAAGAATCTGATACTCGAAGCACCGTTAATGGTATTCCAGATAAAGTGCATATGATGATGAGCAAGCACGATCAATCTATGCGGATTATGTTAGAGCCACCTGAGCTGGGTGCAATGGAAATAAAAATCAGTAACAATAATGGCAGTACCAATATTACATTCCATACTCAAGTATCAGCGACAAAAGATGTGATTGAATCTCAAATGCAAGATTTAAGAGACACCCTAGAGCAACAGGGTATCGATTTGGGGGATGTGAATGTTTATCATCAAGATGCACATCAACAAGAAGAAGATGAATCTGATACGAAGTATACAGCTCGATTTGACGATGCTGAAAAAGAGGAGGTTGAGGTTCATCAGTTGCAATATACGTCCAGCTCCCGTTTGGACTTATTTGCATAATACAAATGGGCTTTATCCATCATGGCAGCGATAAAGTAGTTGCCATGTGCTGATTTTTGAAAACTGGCAGTCAAAATATTGACGGCGATTTTCCAACATGTTGAAAATTATAAAAATTAATTTGGTACGTTCCTTGCATTTATCCTTGTAACAACGCAAGGAGCATCCTCAATGGCTGATGATAAAAAAGACAAAGCAGATAAAGATAAAAATAAATCTGCTGAAGAGACCGATCAAACCTCCCCCTCAGCAAACAATAACTCAAAGATGAAGTTAATCGTTATTATGGCATTATGCCTGGTTTTATTATCTGTGACGGCTATGGTTTCTACGATTTTCTTAACGATAAATAGAGATACAACACAAGTGGCTGCTGTAGATAATAAGACTAAATCCAGTGAGAATTTTGAGTCAGAAGAGAAAGACACATCGGAAGAGGCGGAAGAGGAGGAAGACGAGGCTTCTGAGCAAGTTGATAATGGACCACCTTTATTTTATCAATTTAATCCAACATTTATTGTCAATATTCCGGCAAAAGGTCGAACAAAATTTCTACAGGTGCAAGTTCAAGTGATGTCTTATGATTCAAAAGTCATTGAGAGTGTTGAACAGTATGCCCCTTTGATTAAAAATGATCTGGTTCAGTTATTTAGTCAGCAAGAATATAATGATTTGCTCAAGCCCGATAGCAAAGAAAACCTACGTATGAAATCACTAAAATTAATAAAAACACTTTTAACAAAACATACCGGAGAGGATGGGGTAGAACAAGTTTTATTTACAAGTTTTATCACACAATAAATCACTATGAATGATGTTTTAAATCAAAATGAAATAGAAGATTTACTAGGGAATAACGCAGACGATGCTTCTTCTCAATCTACGGATGAGCGGGAGCGCAACGGTACCGGTGTGTCGGGGCACTACGATTTTACGGAAAATTCTGGGGTTGTTAAGAATAAATTTAATAAGCTGGAAGTGATTTATGATAAATTTATAAGAACCTTCAAAATTAGTTTATATTCATATTTCAAAAAAAATGTTGAAATAGAAACCACCACCGTTGAGGTTATAAAAGCTAGAGATTTTCAATCTAGTATTCGAGTCTCTACAAATATTAATGTCATCAGTATGAATCCGTTAAAGGGCTATGCTTATATTTGTCTTGATCCACAGTTGATTTATGCTTTAGTGGATAAATTTTTTGGTGGCGAAGGTAAAATTAATACGAATATAGAAGAGAAGGATTTTACGCCCACAGAATATAGAATTATAAACAACATATTATCAATGATATTTTCTGATTCAAAAAACGCATGGGAAGACAGTTATCCGGTAGACTTTGAGCTTGTTTCTCAAGAAATCGATCCCGCGATGCTAACAAAATTATTTCCTTTCGAGTATTTGGTCGTGAAAAAAATACGGATTGGGTTGGATGGTGGTGGTGGAGAAATACAATTCGCGATGCCATTATCTTTACTGGATCCCGTTATGGAAAAACTTGAATTTAATCCCAAAAAAGTCAATGGGGCAGAAAACAAAGAATGGGTCGACTCATTACAAAAAGAGATACTAGAAGCATCCGTTGATGTCAATTGTATTTTGGCCACGAAAAAAATCAAACTAGGCGATGTGAAAAATTTAAAAAAGGGCGATATTATAACAATAGATATTCCAGAACTATCAAATATTAAAATTGGTAACATACCTGTTTATGTTACAAAGTTTGGAACGCATGAAGGACATTATGCCGTGAAAATTCAGTCAAAAATCAATTGAGAACCTAAAGAAAGGTATAAGAGAATATTATGAGCGATGATACACAATCCGCATCAGCCGATCAAAGCACGGATACACCACAAGAGGCTAAATTTGAAAATCTAGAGAATGAGTCAAGTGGCGGAACATTAGAAAATCCTGATTTAGATGTCATTATGGATATTCCTGTCGTACTGTCTCTTGAAGTCGGGCAAACTCAGATTAGCATTCGAAATTTATTAAGCCTGAATCAAGGCTCGGTTATTGAGCTAGATCGTTTGGCGGGGGAGCCATTAGATGTTCTAGTCAATGGCACTTTGATTGCGCATGCTGAAGTCGTTGTTGTGAATGACAAGTTTGGATTGCGTCTAACAGATGTGATTAATACAGACGAGAGATTAAGTAAAGTAAGTTAAATTGTCTGAGGGGCAGAATAATGTTTGAGCTAGGAACAGTAGTGAATATGGGTGTCATGCTACTTATCACGATAGCTGCGATTGTCTTGCTGGGGTTTTTTAGTAAAAAATTTAAAATACTGGTGCCCAATTCAGGTCAAGGCGTGGAGCTAATTGGTGGGACGAGTTTGGGGAAAAAAAATAAGCTGGTGTTAATTAAGGTGTTGGATAAAAAAATTCTATTAGGGGTTTCTGATCAGCAAATCAATACACTTTGTGTTTTTGATCAAAAGACAGAAATGAATGTAACAGACTTACAGGATTTAAAGGTTAGCATCAATGCGTAAAAATTATAAATTAAGCTTGTCTGTGATAGGGTTTTTTCTATTTTTCTTGATGCCGTCTGTGGGTTTTTCAAATGACTTGAGTTTTGATTTGCTTAAAGTGACAGAGGGCGCTTCTGGAGAGCAGACCTATTCGGTTAGTATACAAATACTAGCCATTATGACCATGTTGTCTATGTTGCCAGCGGTCATACTGATGATGACATCTTTTACCCGAATTATTATTGTATTAGCGATATTGCGTCAAGCCTTGGGTATGCCACAAACACCTAGTAATCAGATAATGATAGGCTTGGCTTTGTTTTTATCATTGTTTATTATGGCACCGATTATTTCAGAAGTTAATGAAAAGTCACTTCAGCCTTATTTATCCAACTCGATATCACAATCAGAGGCTTTGACTAAGGCCATTCAACCTGTGAAAAAATTCATGTATCAGCAAACCAGAGAAGCAGATCTGATGCTCTTTAGTAGTTTATCTAAAAGTACAGCAGGGATAGATGATGTTACGACGGTACCATTGCCTATTCTGATTCCCGCATTTATCACTTCTGAGTTAAAAACAGCGTTTCAGATTGGGTTTTTAATATTTATTCCGTTTTTGATTATCGACTTGGTGGTTGCCAGTGTCCTCATGTCTATGGGTATGATGATGATGTCACCATTGATTATCTCTTTGCCTTTTAAATTAATGTTATTTGTATTGGTGGATGGTTGGAATTTATTAATGGGCACTTTAGCAACCAGTTTTGCAGTAGGAGCTTTGTAATGGGCCCTGATGCCATAATGGATTTGTTTCGGCAAGCTTTGATAGTTTTGATTACCATGGTGACAATTATTGTTGTGCCAAGCTTGATTACGGGTTTAGTCATTAGTATTTTACAAGCCGCCACACAAATTAATGAACAGTCTTTGAGCTTTATTCCTAGATTGATTTTAACATTTATGACATTGATGTTTATGGGCTCATGGTTGGGGAGCTATATTCATGATTTTACGATTACTGTTTTTGAAACTATTCCTTCGGTTCTAACCTAAATTTATGGATGCGCCATTTGAACTCAGTGACCTGATTATGCATTTTCTGCTGCCATTCATCAGAATTGCTGCGCTTTTTATGGTGATGCCTATATTTGGTACTGAGTTGGTACCCAAGCGGATCAGAATTTTACTCAGTTTAGGGGTAAGTTTGATTGCATTTACCTCGTTATCTGGTTCTGCACCGATGATAACACCATTATGGTCAATGCTTGAGCTTGTTTTGCTCATTACACAACAAATTATTATTGGTGTCGCTATTGGATTAACCATACATATCGTTTTTCAGGCATTTGTGATTGCGGGTCAAATTAGTGCAATGCAAATGGGTTTAGGTTTTGCATCCATGATGGATCCACAAAATGGTGTTTCTGTGCCAGCCGTTGGGCAGTTATATTTAATGATCGTGACATTATTATATTTGTCAATGAATGGACATTTATATGCGATACAAATTGTCATGGAAAGTTTTGAAGTGCTGCCATTATATGATTTTAATTTATCTACTTTGCCGATAGACAAATTAGTCAAGTTAAGTGGGTGGTTATTTTTAGGCGCTATGAAAATTTCATTGCCTGCAATTGCTGCATTACTGATAGTCAATTTGTCGATTGGTATTATGACCAAAGCCGCGCCTCAACTTAATATTTTTTCAATTGGTTTTCCGGTGACGATGATATTGGGGCTCATGATTTTATGGTTTTCAACGATCTCGATTGTACCTGAGTTCAACCGTTTAATAGAAGTGGTTCATAGCGAACTCACCAACTGGGAGGGTCAACATGTCTGATGATTCCCAGGAACGGACCGAAGAGGCGACGCCCAAGCGTGAGAAAGAGACCAAGGAAAAAGGTCAGGTTGCCCGCTCTAAAGATTTTAATACCGCGATATTACTTATTTTATCTGGCGCATCTTTTGTGATGTTTGGCTCCGGTGTGATTGAAAATTGCATGGAGATCTTTAAAAATTCTTTTGCACCCAAAACCAAAAATATTGCAGACATTCATACACTGTTTTCTATTTTAACAGAATCAGCTTATTTGGGATTGTATTTACTTATTCCTATTTTTATAGTCAATATTATCGCAAGTTTTATTGGGCCTATATTGGTTGGGGGTTGGTTGTTTGCGGTTGATAATTTTAATTTCAAGCTGGAAAGATTAGACCCTATCAAAGGGATTAAAAAAATATTCTCTGTTAAGAGCCTAATGGAAGTTGTCAAGTCTTTCTTGAAGTTTGTTTTAATTTTATCTGTGGCTTTGGGTTTATTTAACCTGCTGTTTTCATCTATTATTGGGTTGTCTTTTTACACAGTTCAAGAGGCTATCGTAGAATTCTCTGATACGATGCTATTTTGTTTTTTTATATTGACCTCATCATTGATGCTGATTGCTTTCATTGATGTGCCATTTCAAATTTCTCAACATTTGAAACAAGTTAAAATGACCAAGCAAGAAGTAAAAGATGAACACAAAGAAACAGAAGGTAAACCAGAGGTTAAAGCACAAATTTCAAGATTACAAAGAGAAATGTCCAAGCGTCGTATGATGAATGATGTGCCAGAGGCTGATGTCATTATAACTAACCCAACACACTTTGCAGTCGCTATTAAATATGACGGCAAAACAATGGGCGCCCCTAAGCTAGTGGCCAAAGGGGCAGATAATATTGCGGCTAAAATTAGACAGGTGGCGGAGCATCATCAAGTACCTATTGTGCAAATGCCTTTATTAGCACGTGCTATTTTTTATAATACAGAAATCAATGACGAAGTGCCTAGTCAACTATATATTGCTTGTGCACAAGTACTGGCTTATGTATATAAACTTAAAAGATACAAGAAAGGTAAAGAGTCTAAGCCGAAAATGCCAAAGAATATAAATATTCCCAATGATATGGTGAGATAATATGGATAACATAATGCCCGGAACTGGGTTTAAAAATCTTAGTCAAATTGGTTTGGGCATACCATTATTTATCATCATGTTATTAGGTATGATGATATTGCCACTGCCACCTTTTCTATTAGACATATTATTTACATTTAATATAACCTTGTCGCTTATCGTATTATTAGCGGGTACATACTCTGCTAGGCCGCTAGATTTTAGTGTGTTTCCGACTATTTTACTAGTAACGACTTTAATGCGGTTGGCGTTGAATATTGCTTCCACTCGTATTGTTTTATTAGAGGGACATACAGGAACAGATGCGGTGGGGCAGGTGATAAAATCATTTGGTGAGGTTGTCATTGGTGGTAATTATGCTGTCGGAATGGTCGTATTTTTAATTGTGGTGATTATTAATTTTGTTGTGGTGACCAAAGGGGGAGGCAGAATCTCAGAAGTCAGTGCAAGGTTTACGTTGGATTCAATGCCCGGTAAACAAATGGCAATTGATGCGGATCTCAATGCTGGCGTTATTACGCAAGAAGAAGCAAAAGAACGGCGTGAAGAGGTCGCACAAGAAGCGGATTTTTATGGTTCTATGGATGGCGCAAGCAAATTTGTTCGAGGGGATGCTATTGCGGGTATCTTAATTTTAGTCATCAATGTTATTGGTGGTTTTGCCATAGGGATATTTCAGCATGATTTAACAGCTGGAGAGGCGGCAAGAGTTTACTTGTTGTTATCTATTGGTGATGGGTTAGTGGCTCAGATCCCCTCTATCTTGCTGTCAACGGCTGCGGCGATAATGGTCACCAGAGTATCCGCCAGTCATGATATTGGTGCTATGGTTATAGACCAAGTGTTTAAGCATAAGAAAGTTTTGCTCATATCAGGTTCAGTGTTAATTATACTGGGTATTATACCTGGTATGCCACATTTTATTTTCTTAACCATTGGGGGGGGCTTGTGTGCTGCTGCTTATTATTTTCATCAAAGAGATAATATAGCGGGGCAACAAGAGGATGGTTCTGAAAAAGTAAAAGAAAAAACAGAAAAACCAAAAGCAATAGAAGAAAAAGAAGTGAGCTGGGATGATGTCTCCAATGAGGATCCCATTAGTTTGGAAGTGGGGTATAAGATAATTCCATTGGTGGAAGAATCTTCCGGGGCTGAATTAATGGGACGCATTAAAGGCGTGAGACGAAAGCTCTCTCAAGAGTTGGGTTTTTTAATTCCATCGGTACATATACGAGATGATTTAAATTTACAGCCATCACAGTATCGTATTTCAATGATGGGGGTTGTGATGGGAGAGTTTAATATTCATCTTGATAAAGAGCTTGCGATATCTTCAGGTAAAATATTTAGTAAAATTGATGGTATAGAGACCAAAGATCCTGCATTTGGCTTAGAGGCTATTTGGATTGACGCCAGTCAAAAAGAGCAAGCACAAACGAAAGGTTATACTGTTGTCGATCCTTCTACCGTTATTGCAACACATCTATCACAAATCATACAAGACCATGCTCATGAAATTTTAGGTTATGATGAGGCACAGAAAATTCTGGAGCGCTTGGGTGAATCTTATCCTAAATTGATAGAAGATTTATTACCAGAAAAATTACAATTATCTATTTTAGTCAAAGTATTCCAAAATCTGCTAAAAGAGCATATACCATTGCGAGACGCACGCTCTATTGTCGAAACATTGTCATCTCAATCTAGTCATAGTCAAGATCCTGCCATTCTGACAGAAGCGGTCAGAACTAAGTTGGGTCGCTTGATTGTACAGCAGCTGGTAGGTTCCTCGAATGAGCTGCCTGTTATTACGCTGGATCCAAACTTGGAACAGATATTGCAAAAAGGTTTACAAACCGGAACGAATGAACAAGTGATTGAGCCTATGCTACTGAAACAAATTCAAACATCCATTGTGAATTATGCTCAAGATCAAATCGCCTTAGGGAACCCTATTATTTTATTAGTGAATAATGCAATCCGACCATTTTTGAGCCGCTTACTTAGACCGGGTGTACAAGAGCTTTCAGTATTGGCGTTTAATGAAATACCAGATGATAAGAAAATTACAGTTGTTTCAACATTAGGAAACTCAGCATGACAAACACTTCGTTTCAAGTCAAAAAATTTATTGCAGAGGATATCACGAAGGCTTTCCAAATGGTCAAAAACGAGTTTGGACAAGAGGCGGTCATATTATCTAATGAAACCATCGATGGGCAGGTGCATATTCTAGCGGCGCCTCAAGAACGAGCTGTGAAACAAGATAACAAACCATATCAAGAACATGCCAATCAAACGGCAACTGCTTTATTGCAGCTCAAACGAGAAAAATCTAAGCAGATCCCTGAAGTCAGCCCTTATCATTATCCTAGTATGTCGCATAGAAACAGCCAGAAAAGATTTTCAGAGACCGTGATGTCTTCGCCCTTATCCCCTTCGATGGAATCACCTGATTTGCAACAGGATACAGTACATGATTTAAAAGCAGAGATGACATCTATCCGAAAGATGATGTCAGCCAACTTTGCAGCACAGTGCTGGGATCACTATCAACAAGAAAATATCAACCAATCTATTATCTATAAAAAGCTATTGTCTATTGGTTTTGAGGCTAATATCGTGGGTGATTTAATTAGCGAAATTTCGTCTGAATCCAACTTTGATGATGCATGGGTGATGGCTTTAAATGCATTGGTGCAAAAAATTAGTTTGTATGAAAATAACAGAATATCACGGCGTATTAATTTAACCATGGGACCATCGGGCTCTGGTAAGACAACCTTATTAGCAAAACATTTGATGCAGCATATAACAGAAGACAATGCACATCAATATGCGATTATATTTGTTAATCAAAACAAGCTCACAACCGTTCATGAGGCGCAAACATTCCAGAATATTTTCAATGTGTCTTGCTACTATGTTGAATCGTTAGAAGAGTTAGATAAAGCATATGCTTTTTGCGATGATAAGAAAAAAATATTTATTGATTTGCCTGCGGTTGATTTGATTAATCTAGAACATAATTTTTACTTGGAATTCGTGCGAAAACATTTAGAGGACTCAGCACTTTTCTTGGTGTTGCCTTCTAATACGGATGGGGATTATTTGAAAAACCTGGATGCGTGTATTTCTGACGTGACGGTGAGTGCTGTTTCGATCACGAAAATAGATGAATGTGAAAACTATGCATCTGTCATTAACTATGCTGTTGAACGAGATATTCCTGTTGCATATTTAAATATCAATCCAGCGTTAACAGAACCTCTTATTCATGCGCAATGTGCGAACATTATGAGAGATATATTAGTATTTTTAAATAAACAAAATTTAAATCAAAGTGCTATTGACGAAAAAATGGCTAATTATTTAATGGAGAAATCAACCAATGAGCCTGAATCAGAAGAAAAACCAAGGCAATCAGCATAAACAAGTTATTGCTATTACGGGCGGAAAAGGTGGGGTTGGCAAAACCAATACCGCGATTAACATTGCGATCAATCAAGCAATGGTTGGGGAGCGGGTTTTTTTATTAGATGCAGATTTTGGTTTATCTAATATTAATGTTGCGTTAAATCTAAAAGCAAAAAAAAACCTGGGCAATGTGCTCGATGGTGAGTGTGATATAAAAGATATTATTTTGAAAGGCCCATTTGGGGTGAACATTATTCCTGGAGCCTGTGGGGTTCAAAAATTAGCCCAGCTAAAGCCTATGGAATATGTTGGCTTGATTGATGGTTTTAATGCTTTAAGTGAAGATGTAGACAGTTTTATTATTGATACGGCAGCGGGCATTTCGGATATGGTGGTACGTTTATCGTTGGCTGCGAATGAAATTATTATTGTGATTAATAATGAGCCAACCTCATTAATGGATGCTTATGGCTTGATCAAGATATTGAATAACCAGCATAAAGTCAAGCGTATGAAAGTTATTGTTAATATGTCTAGTAGTTTGACAGAGTCCTTGGAAATATTTGCTAAGCTAACCAATGTGGCTGAGAAATATTTAAATGTGGCATTACACTTTTTAGGATGGGTTCCAAATGATGACTATGTCAAAAAAGCGATTTGTCAGCAAAAATCACTAATGGAATTATATCCCAGTTCAAAAGCAGCGCAACATTATAGGGAAATTGCCTTAAAGTTAATAAAATCAAGAAAAGAAAATAAATTAGAAGGTAATGTTATGCAGATGTTTGTTGAGGATATTATAAAACCACCATCTTTTGTTGAGGTTGATTTATGAGTGGTGCAAAAGCCTATCAAACTGTATATATTGCAAATGATGATTTAGTTCAAGAACATGCTGTGTTGGTTAAGAAAATAGCACACCATTTACTGGCGAGATTGCCAGCATCAGTACAAGTCGATGATTTAATTCAAGCCGGTATGATTGGCCTTATAGAGGCCGCTAGAAACTTTGACCCCACCAAGGGGGCTGCGTTTACGACTTACGCGGGCATACGCATTCGCGGATCTATACTGGATGAATTAAGAAGAGAAAACTGGGCGCCGCGCTCTGTGCATAAAAACATGAAGCGTCTGGCGATGGCGGTAAGGCATGTTGAAAATGATACGGGTCGTGATGCCAAAAGTCATGAGGTGGCGGAGCATTTGGGTATGAGTTTGGCAGAATATCATCATGTGTTACAAGATTTAAATAATGCTAAAATATTTGCTTTTGAGGATTTAGGTTTAAGTGATGATTATATTTCAAATGGTCAAAGCACAATCCCTAATCCATATGAAGGTATGCAAAGCGAAGACTTTAAAAAAAAGCTGGCTAAAGAAATTGAACATTTACCCTACAAAGAAAAACTTGTCTTGGCACTGTATTATGACGAAGAATTAAACTTAAGAGAAGTCGGCGATGTCTTGGGTGTGAGTGAATCTAGAATTAGTCAAATTCATAGTCAGGCGATGGTTCGTTTGCAAGCGCGTTTATCTAAGTGGAAGTAGATACAAAAAAATAGTATAAAAATTTATATTTAAAAATATGGAATCGTTGCAATGGACTCACTAACAATTATTGGATTTTTGATAGCCATAACAGCCATAGTGGGCGGCCAGTATCTAGAGGGCGGGCAATTATCCGTATTATTCAATGGTCCTGCGGCTATCATTGTACTAGGGGGCACCATTGGTGCTGTATTGCTTGAAACACCTATGTTGATTTTTAAACGAGCGCTCTCTATTTTGCCATGGGTTTTATTTCCGCCTGAAAAAAAATCACTACATCAAATCAAAAACTTTGTTCATTGGGGTATTTTGTCTCGGAATGAAGGGGTTTTAGCGTTGGAACGATTTGTCAAAAGCTCTGATACGTCACCTATTGCTCAAAAGGGCTTGCAGCTCATTATTGATGGTCTCAACAGTGATAAAATCAGAGATATTTTACTACAAGATGCTGAAGTAAAAGAAACTAGCAACCTCTTAGCGGCCAAAATGTTTGAGAGTATGGGCGGGTATAGCCCAACCATTGGTATTATTGGAGCCGTTTTAGGTTTGATTCAGGTGTTAGGCAACTTAACCGAACCAGAGCTATTAGGGCCTGGTATTGCGGTTGCCTTTGTGGCAACCATCTATGGTGTAGGGTTTGCAAATATTTTTTGTATACCCGTGGGTAAAAAAATTAAAAACCTTATATTTCAACAGACATTATATGATGAAATGATGATTGAAGGCGTATGCGCACTGGCAGATGGAGAGCATCCGCAAGCTATTGAGTACAGACTTCGCGGCTATTTGGATATATAATATTTTATGCGCAATCGTAAAAGACTGGCAAAAAAGATTTGGCATGATGAAGAGGCGCATGATAGATGGGTTATTTCTTATGCGGATTTTATTACCATTTTGTTTGCTTTTTTTGTTGTTTTATATGCAACTTCTAGTGTGAATGAAGGGAAATATAATATTGTGGCAGACTCTTTAAGCTCGGCTTTTTTAGATATACCGCCATTATCTTATCCGGTGAGAGCCAGTGTCGTTGCAATACAAGAGCCGATTAACTCGACAGAGCCAAATGGTAAAACTGGAATGGGGGCTTTGACACCGCATTTTCTGACTAAACCGACCTATTTTGAAATGACGCCTGATATTCGAGAAGATTTAGGAAAAATGGCCTCTGATGGTTTGATGCAAATTGAGGAAACAAAGCATTGGTTGGAAATTTCACTGAATACCAAGGTGTTGTTTTCGAGTGGCAGCGCTAGGTTATTACCAGAAGCAACTCAAGTTTTAAAACCCTTAGTGAATATATTTCAGAAAATATCTTCTCCGATTCAAGTTGAGGGTTTTACCGATTCCGTACCCATTGAGAATGAAATGTTTCCATCGAATTGGGAGTTGTCTGCGGCTAGGGCGGCAGCAGTTGTTAGGCAGTTTGTCAGCATGAAATTGCCAGCCAATCAATTTGTCGTTGTAGGCTACGGGGAAAATTTCCCCATCGCATCGAATAAGACTTTAGTGGGTAGAGAAATCAACAGACGTGTTGTGATGTTAATTGCCAAAAGCCAAAGAGTACAACGATTGGTTAAAAGTACATTTATTGAAAAAGCGCGACCGCTGACACAAGCAGAAAAACGTAAGCAGTTTATTGAAAATCAACCGCGCTCTTTAGAAAAATTCAGAACGCCTGATGGTAGCATTCGTTATACGACTTTACCTGAAAGAAAGTCTAAAAAGAACCGAGTACAAACAGAGTAAACAATAGGTGACAACATGGACGCGACAATATTAGTTTGGGGATTTGTTGTAGTGAGTGCAAGCACGATTTTAAGTGCGGTAGTCGTATCAGCTTATACTCTAAAAAAACTAAAGCAGTGCACGAGTGGACTTGATCTGATCTGCTTAGAACAAGACGTTGCGAATAATAAATTTAAGCAAGCAACTAGCTCGATTACACATATGGGCAAAAGGATCATTGGGCTTGAATCAAATATAAAAAGCTTAAAAGAAAAAAACAAACGCAAAGAGCAAAAGCCCGATAACAATTTTAACTTAGGACATTATCATCAAGCTCGAAAAATAATTGATTTAGGGGGCGATGAGTCTGATTTAGTACAGGATTGTGGCTTAACACGAATAGAAGCACAAATGATTAAAGTATTACAAGCAAAGAATAAAGTGGTATGACCGTTTATCTGAAATAAATTGACAAGAGGGCTAAGCAACATTAGCCTGCTCACTTAGCATACAATAATAATTATAAATATGTTCACTTCTATTAGAAATCTATGTCGATATATCCCAGGCTTTTCTTGGTTTGAAAACCAAATATCGGTAAAATCCATGCTACGTTCATTTTTGACTTTATGTGTATTCGGCTTTGTGCCGGGTGCCTGGGTTGTGGGTGGATCTATCTTATTGGTGTATGGGATTTTCAAAATTAAGACCATCATACGAATGATTGGTAACAGACTTATTAAGGGCATCCATTTTTTTAGAAATTTCAGTCGTGAGTCTGGGATATTAATGGGTGAAATGGCGATGAATCGTATGCCCTCCGTCATTCGAGCTGGCATAGGATTTTTAATGTTATTTACGATCCCTATGCCCTTTTGTTTTTTGGGTTTATATGGCTTGTTTCGTTATCCTACCTCACAATGGACACAAATATTTCAGCAACGATTAGAAAAACTATATCAATTTAGTAGAGGTGTGGTTGAGGGCGTGCACTCGCGAACAACTTTTTATCGAAGACTGAATATAACCTTAGTATTAGCGCCTATATTGGCCGCATTTATATATTTCCAAGGCGGATTGTTTATTTTTAATCTCGCTTTATCTTTGATTCAATATGCCGCTGTTTTCGTTGGGTTTTCGGCATTTTTTAGAGATTTAGGGCAAGCACTAAGACAACCCATCAAAAGTTTATTGTCTTATACGGGTATTATTGTCGGCGGGTTGTGGGGACGCTTTTTAGCCCACACACTGTTTCCCGGTAGAATCTATGGCAATATGGGGCCCGCTGTTGGGCAAGTCGTGCAAACAGGCTTTCTATCGTCTATATTTTCATCTTTTTTAATGCCAAATAGTTGGTTCGTTGGCTTTGAGACGGGGTTTGCTTACCTGTTGACCTCAAGAATTTCTTCGTTCTTTAATGGCATTATGAACAGCGTATTCTTTAGTTATGATATGCAGCTGTATGGGGACTTTTATGGCACTATAGGGCCAACCTCTTTTCAAATATTTTTGCTAATTGGCTTAGGGGCATACTTAGGTTATAAAATAGAACAATGGCTTGAAGCGACCGGTACAGAAATGATGAGAGATGTTGAGCATAGCAAAAACATTATATCTCATCGGCCAGGCTTACTGTCTAAACTAAGGTGGTATACAGCCTATGTGATAGGCTCTTCACCTTTATTTTTAATATCACCTATTGGTCCAACAGTTTTGAGCTTGGCAGCTGGTAATATCTTATTGGCGCAGAGTCTGATTATGGCTGCTAGTGCGGCTACGATATTAAGCATATATGCGACAGGGATATCTGTTCAATATGTTTGGGGGAAATTTTATCCGCAAAATAATATTCAAGTTTGTAGATCCAATACCAATAAAGAGGGACGGCATATGACGGGTTCAGCTAGCAGGCCAATATTATTTTCAAAGGGTGCCATGTCTACTTTAAATGACAGTGGCTCACCGAAAAGAGCATTAGACTCTCTTGATACAGAGAAGGATGATCTTAAGGACATAGAAAAAGGCGTTAAAGAGGTTAAAGAACTTGTTGAGGATGTGGATGGTTTGCTGCACGAACAGGATGGGAAAATTGACGCGGCTGGGGAGCATATGTCAAATGCACATGAGGGCGCTGAAGATGGACACAATAATGTGACTGAAGCAGAGAAAAAAAAGAGCTGTTGTATTTTGTTGTAATCTTGAAAGGGGCGATGGAAGTACTGCCCCTTTTGACTTTATTTCTAGGTTTTAAACAAGCCCCACCGATTAAACATATTCAAAAGCACATTTTCTGAGCTAGCGGCTATCTTGGAGCAGAGTTTCTCGCTGATGGTTTGTTTTGCCTGGTAGTCTATTTCGAAAACCTGTTTGTTTTTCACGCTGGCTAAAATAAAATCATCACTGGTTTGTAATTTATCGACCAGGTTTTTCTCAAAAGCTTGAATCGCATGCCAGTGCTCACCGGTTGCGACTTCTTGTAGGTTGACTTGAGGGCGGTGTGTGGATATGTAGTCTTTGAATAATTCGTGAACCACTTCAATTTCTTCAATAAATTTGTGTCTTTGTTTATCGGTATTCTCGCCAAACATGGTGAGTGTACGTTTGAAATCACCTGCTGTATGCATTTCATATTCTATATTATTTTTCTTTAATAGCTTGTTAAAATTAGGCATTTGGCCTATTACCCCAATAGAACCAATAATGGCAAAGCGAGCGGCAATAATTTTAGTGGCAACACAGGCCATTAAGTAACCGCCACTGGCTGCGCACTTATCGATAGCCACGGTGAGTCTTAGATTATGTTCACGAATTCGGCTGAGCTGTGATGCGGCTAAGCCGTAGCTATGCACAAATCCACCCGCACTTTCTAAAACAAGTAAAACTTCATCTTGCTCAGATGCAGATTCTAAAATTGCATTAACACATTCTGTTAGCTTTTCGGTTTCAGATGCTTTGATATCGCCATCAAAGCGAATGACAAATAATTTAGGCTTGATAGTGTCGGGTTGATTTTTATTTTTCGCTTTGGCTTTTTCTGCTTGTTTATGCTTCTTTTTCTCGGATTTTTTCCAAGCTTTGTGTTCAGATTTAGATAAAATGCAAGATTGAAATGTTTGGCTTGCTTCTGCAACCTCTTCATTAATATCGGTTATAATCAGTTGGCCTGTGCCACCTATTTTATTTCTCAAGGCTAAAGAGGCCATGGTAACAAGAACGATTATAACGGATATTAGGATGGTTAAGGTTTTGGCTAAAAATAAGCCGTAGTTGCTAAAGAAATCTATCATCGAGCCTGCCTGTGTTTGTTATATTACATACTATAGTTTGCTTGTTAAGATTTTACGCTAGATGAGAATTCTTAACAATCAAAACTCGTTTTTAGGTTTTAATATATAATATTTTTTTTTTAGAAAGATTAAGAGTTTTTCGTTTGATTTGGGGTAAAGCAGGAAGGTATATGTTAGAACAATTAATAAGACCTAGATATCAAGCATATTTAGTTGAGCCTATTGCCAGCAGAATAAAAAATAGAATCTCACCCAATTCTATTACGGTATTATCTGGGATATTGGGATTTTGTGTGTTGTTAGCACTGATGCAACACCAAATCTTGTTAGCAATTATGATGTTATTGGCATCAGGGTATTGTGATACTTTGGATGGTAGCTTGGCCCGTATGACAAACAATACAAGCAATTGGGGCTCTGTATTAGACATTATGATGGATAGATTTGTTGAAGTTTGTGTTGTTTTGGGGATTTTTATGATGTCTCCAGCAACAAACGGATTGGGTTGTCTGATTATGTTAGGCAGTTTTGTTTTATGTATTACTAGCTTTTTGGTTGTGGGTATATTTTCTCAAAATACATCAGAAAAAAGTTTTTACTACAGCCCAGGTTTAATCGAAAGAGCGGAAACATTTTGTTTTTTTATTCTGATGATGATTTTCCCAAATTTGTTTAACTTATTAGTGGGCGTGTTGAGCATATTGGTGGTTATAACGGCATTCATCAGAATGAGGCAGTTTTATTTGCAAAATATATAACTATTAATTATTGACAGACAAGGGATTAGGCGATGAAAATATTCAGTTGGATGGATTCTAGAATAAAATACCTGCGATGGTATGATATTGGTTTGATTAAACTATCTGTATTAGGCTTTTCTTTATTCCTTGCTAAGCTTTGGCCGACAATATTATCGCTAAAGTGGTATGTCTATTTAATTATAGCAGTGCTAGCGGCGGTTAGACCCATGTACCTTATGTTAAAGAAACGCCAGCCGAAGTAGCTTGAGCAGTTGAAAATGTTAAGTGAATTTTAAGGACACCCAAATTTATTGAATCATCTTTAAACTAGAAGACAAACAAACGTCAGCCAGCTGATAATTTTGATATGTAATTTTGCGCGTGATATATTGCGATGCAAGAGTAGTTAACAAGATTACATATTTTTAAAGGGGCTTATATGCGTTTGTTTTTCGCTTCCATTTGTTTGGTTATATCACTAAATGTATCTGCATTTGATTATTCAAATAACAATAGAATTTTTATCGGCGGGAAGGCGTTTTATCGCGATTATAGTGAAGTATTAGTTTCACCTAAAAAAAGCGATGAATATGGTGCTTTATATGGAATTAATTTAGGTTACCAGCACAAATCGCCTAATGCTTTTTTATTTGAATTTGATATCGACTTAGATTTCGGCACAACCACATATGATGGCTCCCTACAAGATTGGGATGGTCGCTACCTTGGTGCGTGGAAAGACAAAACAAATAATTTATTCTTAAACTTTGATTCGAAGTTAGGCTATGCTTTTCTTCTTAATCAATTCCACTTACTCACACCATTTGTAGGTTATGGTATCCACGGTTGGGGAAGAGACTTGCCCGGCGAGACCGAAACTTATGCTTTTGAATATGCTTCTTTTGGTCTCCAGTATGATTATATCGCATGTTCTCAATGGCAATATGGTTTGCATATCAAGTTTATGCCCATGCTAAATGGCAATATGGAAGCAGAATCCACCACGCCTCATTTAATGACTCTAGGCAATGAGCTGCATTTTGAGATTTCTGCACCCATTGTTTATAAAAAATTAAATAGCAAAAATCACCTGCGGTTCACGCCCTATTATAAAAATCAAAGGTTTGGGTCAAGCAATGATGTGCGTACACATTACCCATTTATCATCGTTCACGAACCGGCCAGCCAAACCCATGTTATCGGTTTTAAAATAGACTACGGTTTTGGATTCTAAGAGGGCTTGGCTGTGGGGCTGTTTGTAGAAGAGGCACTTGGAAAGGCTTTCTAATTAGCTCGTTATACTGGCTTAGCAGTAGCGGGCCAGGCATGCTGTGATTGTCTGGAATAGACGTTTGCGCATCATTAGCTTGATTTTGAGGCTTGTACAGTTTATATATGGAAGATACTGCTTTAGCCGTATTTGTTCCTAAGATGGTTTGTTGCGGGTGGATGGAAATAAAATCGTTCCCATGATTATGCAGGCCAAATTGAATGCCGCAGATTTGTAGGGCTTGTTTTAAAGCGCTGTTTTTGTTTTGATCGGCTGCCAGCTCTAAACGGATATGCCGGGCAGGAACCGCTATAGTACCTGGGTTGATGATAATCGGCGCTGCTAATACATCATTCTCTAGGTTTGTATTTTTTAAAGCTTGGAAGAAAGTCAAAAATCTTGTGTGTTCTTCTTTGTTTTGAGGTAGTGTTAGCGCTTCTATAATTTGATGGATACTGGGCCTTTCTGAATGCTCAGTACTTAATATGTTATGACAGTCGACGTGGTTTATTATGTTGTCTAGCGTTTTTGGGAAAAAGCGTTGCAACATGATTGCAAAGGAATAAATATCAGACGCTTTTGACATGAAGTGTTCCTCCTGAACTTCAGGTGCTATATAAAATAAGGAACCTGACCTTTTGCTGACGCTAAGTTGGTTTCTTTGGAGAATCGTCGACAAACCAAAATCAAAGAGTTTCACTTCCAAGCCATCTATCATAATGTTACTAGGTTTGATATCCCCATGAATGATATTTCTGTCATGTAAAAATTTGATTTTTTCTGCTATGTTAAGGCATATGATATTTTTGTTCTGTTCATGGTAAGGGGGTTGTATTTTAACCTGATCTTGAAGTCCAATACCAAGATGTAATTTTAATAATAAATATCCCTTACGGACTATTTGTTTTCCCTTGAAAAATTTGGTTGGCAGAAAATTTCTTTTTACTGTACCAATCAAAAACTTGAGAGTGTTATTGATTGTGATACTATTTTGGTAGTTATTTTGATCTGTTTGATCACGTATACCAACAATTTTCAAAGCAAATTCTTTTCCTGCTTTAGAGCGTACACGTTTCACCTTGCCAAAAGAACCTTCCCCTAAAAGGGACTGACCAGGTATACGTTTGTTTTCAACAAGATAAATTACCTCATCTATTTTTATGAAAGAATTTTTTGTTTGGCTTGATTTAGGTTTTGTGAATTTTTGTTTTTCGGGGTTGTCCCTAAAATATGTCTCGGCTTCTTGCCATTGTAATTGACTGGTGGCCAATTCTGTTGGTATAAATAGCTGTATATTACTCAAAGGAATGGGGACATATAGATTGCTTTTCCTATCATTAATGGCAACTTGCCACTTTGTATAATTATAAGTGGAAATAGAAATAAAGTCAGTATACTTATTATGAGTAAAGATGTTACCTAGGCCAAGAGTCCTTGCTTTTATATTCATTCGATTTTTAAGGGCGCGATTTCCTGGGTAAGTACAGGCCATTCCATCTTTACTGAATGTAAATTGTTGATCTTTATAAAACTTAGCCATCTATTACCACCTTTGTTAACTTGAGCTAGGTAAAAAGTAAGCAAGTTATTTTAATACCATACGTTTGAAGGCTTGATTGTATATTAAAAACCCTATTTTAAGCAAGCAGAGGTTGATTGTCCTATACGTTTGAGGATAATTAAGATTTATGACTAATTAATATAGCTCACCAAGCCCTAGTTACTTAACTTCTTATTGTCTTAGCATTGTGTTAGTCTATGGCAGTCCAGATTTTTGATAATTAGAGGTTCTGTGACTAAAAACCACGTTTTGCATGTTGATAAACTGACATATGGATATCAACATAAGCCTATACTTTATAATATTGACTTTGCTTTAAAGCAAGGCCAAGGTTTGTTAGTGCAGGGTGAAAATGGCTCAGGTAAGAGCACCTTACTCAAAATTCTATCGGGTCTATTATTGCCAGATAGCGGCTCTATAAATTGGCAAGGCCAAACTATCTTTGAAAATAAATCAGAATTCAAAAAAAGTATGAGTTTTTTGGGACATAAAAATGGCCTGAAAAATGATCTCACCATTATTGAGAATCTAAAATTTAGTTTATTACTACATGGCTTAAACCTGTCTACCAACGCCAATGAAATATTAGGTGCTCTTGGTTTACAAAAAAAGCAACAAGATCTGGTCAGTAGTCTTTCTTTTGGGCAAAAACGCAAGACCGCGTTAGCACGACTGATATTAATGCAAAAACCGTTATGGTTACTCGATGAGCCTTTTGTCGGGTTGGATAAAAATAGCGCAAACTTTATCAGGCAAGCGATTAGCGAACATATCGAGTCCAAAGGCACGGTTATTTTAACGCATCATGGTGAGCTGGATTTAGGCATCCCAATTGAGACATTAAATTTGGCGGTTTATTAAATGCTAAAAATATTTTTCCACTATGTCGCGCTTGAGCTTAAAATTTTATGTCGTAGCCGCGCGGATTGGATACAGCCCTTATTATTATATTTATTAACGATATCCTTATTTGGTATTACATTAAGTGGCGAAAAAGAGTTATTGAGCCAAGTCGGTGCTGTGGTCTTATGGGTTGCCATATTGTTTTCTATGCTCACTTTATCAGAGAACATGCTGCGTAAAGACATAGAAGAAGGTTGGTTAAACCAATTGAAAATGAGTCCTAATCCATTGTGGTTGTTTTTGTTGGGTAAGGGCGTCGCATATTGGATGGTCATAGGTTTTGGGTTGATAGCATCACTCCCTATTATTGCGGTTTGGTTGTATTTTAGTTTTAATATGGTTATAGGTTTGGCTTTTATATATTTGATTACCACGCCTGCATTAATTGTTTTATTGTTATTTGGTTTAAGTCTAACGGTTGGCTTGCCTAAGCCGGGGCTTTTATTGGGACTATTATTATTGCCTTTATGTATTCCTGTCTTGATTTTAGGACAAAGCGCGGTTCGGGTTTTGCAGACCAATCAATGGCCATCATTTGAATGTGCCCTATTAGGCGCAATAACGATTATAACGGTTATGTTTTTACCGGTTTTGAGCGCATTTTCATTGGAACAAACCTGTGATGCATAAGTCATCAACAGTAAGTTATTACATGCCCATTCCTAAGCATAAGAAATAAGAAACACTGTGAATAGATTATTTAAAATTTTTGCCCCTTTATGGTCCCCTAGAACCTGTTATCGATTTGTTGAGGCAATTAAGCCTTTTGTAATGATAGTCGCGTTATTGGGTGTTGCATATGGCATGGTGGGCGGTTTATATTTATCACCGCCCGACTATCAGCAAGGAGACTGCTTTAGGATTATTTACATTCACGTGCCGTTTGCGATTTTGTCTGTGTTTTTATATTCGACGATGGGAATATTAAGTTTAATATTTTTGGTTTGGCGAATTAAAATAGCGGATATGTTGGCTTATAGTATTGCGCCCATTGGTGCTTTATTCGCTTTTTTGGCTTTAGTGACAGGATCGATTTGGGGCAAACCCATGTGGGGTACTTGGTGGATTTGGGATGCGAGGCTGACATCAGAGTTGATTTTGTTATTTTTGTATTTGGGCTATATTGCGTTATATAAAGCGTTGTTATCCAATAAACAACCAAAAATTGCACCGGCTGTTTTGGCTGTGGTCGGGCTAGTCGATTTGCCTATTATTCATTATTCAGTTTATTGGTGGAACACTTTACATCAAGGCGCGACGATTACTAAATTTGCAAAGCCCTCAATGGACAGCTCGATGCTGTATCCGCTTTTGGGTATGTTATTAGGGATGGTGGCGCTGTCTATTTGGATTATTGGCAGTCGCCTTCAAGCTGAAATTTTGCAAAATTCGGCGGAACAAGCTTGGTTAAAACAAGAGGTGCGGGTATGAATGATTTTTTAGCGATGAATGGTTACGGAGCCTATATTTGGTCAGCGTACGGGATTAGCGCTGTATCGATATTTTATTTTCTAATACAAAGCCACCAGACTTTAAAAAAAATCAAAAATAACACAAGAAAAGGATCACAAAATGTCACCTAAGCAAAAACAACGCCTTATGGTGACACTCATTGGGCTGACAGGCATTGGTGGTGCTGCTGGGCTGGTATTATATGCTTTGTCACAAAATATTAATTTATTTTATACACCAACAGATGTTGCAAATGGGCAAGTAGAAATGGCTGAGCGCTTTCGGTTGGGGGGAATGGTGATTGAAGGTAGCGTGATTCGTGCAAAAGAGTTGAAAATTTCATTTAAGTTAACAGACTATCAAAATAATATTGATGTAGAATATAAAGGCATCTTGCCTGATTTATTTCGTGAAGGGCAGGGTATTGTGGCCATGGGGCAGTTAAAAAATAAGAAATGCTTTATCGCGTCAGAAGTCTTAGCCAAACATGACGAAAACTATATGCCACCAGAGGTGGCTGCGGGCATTAAACGAGCTGAAAAATCGATATAATTTCCAAATAATTTTTCATATCATGATATTATTTGTATAATATTTAATCTATAAGTTTTAAGGGCAACTATAAATGGAAGTTAAAAACACGAGCAAGAATAAGATTTCAGACAATGGCTTGGATGCGATTGCCGCAGTGGTTATTATCCTCGCTTTTGTTGTGGGCTTAAGCTTTTGGCTTAGCGGAATGCCATCGTAGATGAATTTAGTAATACGTTGTAATTATGGCGATGATAGCATAGCCCTTTTGCAATGGTTACATGAGCATGAAAATATACAGGCACAGTTTAGCAAAATCTATGTTTGCTATATTGATACAGGTTGGTCAGCGATAAGCTGGCCAGAGAGAGTTGTGCAAGGCGAGTCTTTTTGTCAGTTTGTTGGCTTTGTTTCTGTTTATTTGAAATCCCCAGAAAATTTTGAGCAGTTGTGCTTATCTCGCAATAATTTTCCCAGTCAAAAATTTCAATGGTGTGCCGGCTTTTTAAAAGGCGTGCCTTTTTTAGAGTGGATAGATGAGCATGATCCTGAGTGTGAGTGGATGGTGGCTATTCCAAAACGACAAGCTTTATACCGAAAGCCTATAACAGAATATATAGAGCAGTGCGAGTATCATGGTGATAGGCAAGTTTGGCATCCTATTATAGATTTGAAAGAAAAACAGCGAGATGTTTTAATTAACAAAGCGGGTTTTTCTATACTAGGGCACCATAGTTTAGAATGTGCGCCCTGTGTTAACAGCACTGTAAAAGATTTTGCCATGCTATCAAAAATAGATATTGAAAAAACCTGCAACTTAGAATCTCAGCTACAACAGAATTTTATGCAATACCATGAAAATTTTCCTACACGGATGGAAGCTATCAAAGTTCAGGCTCAAAATAATAGATTTTTTAAAAAACCAACAAAAAATGCGATGGATCATTTTAGTATGGGATGTGGGGATCCATTTGGATGTGGGCTGTAATTTAGATACACAGTACTTTTAGGATAAATAATATATAAAGGGAATTTATAATGAAACGTCTGACATTAACCTCAATGGTACTCGCTTCTTTTATTATGGTCTCGGGCTGTGACCAAAAGGCCAGTGAATCCTCTTCTTTAGAGCTAGCGATTACAAGTTATAATGCTCAAAATTATTCTGAAAGTTTACTTTTGTTAAAGCGCGCTATTCAAGCAGAGCCAGAAGATAAAGATGCTCGTCAGTTATTGGCCAAAGTGCTGATTAAATTAGGCGATCCGGTAGAAGCAGAGCGTCATATTCATAAAGCATTAGAGTTAGGCGTTGCTCCTAATGAGTTAATGGTATTACTAGGTGTTTCATTAGTGAAACAAAAAAAGTATAGCGAATTATTAGAAAAAGTAAAATTTGAAGGGAATTTATTAAATATCGATGCCAAAGCGCATGCAGAAGTCTATGCTTTACGCGGACAAGCATTATTGGCAGAGCAAAAATATGAGAAAAGTCTAGCAAAATTCAAACAAGCCATTGTACTCGATAGCAAATGTTCTAGAGCCTATATTGGTTTGGCTGGATTGGCATTTGCGAAAGAAAATACAGAACAAGCCAAGCAGCACTTACAAGCTGCTTTTGAGATTAATCCTAAAGATGTGGATGCCTGGTTACTCAAAGGTGATATGGAGCGGGTGCAAGGTGAACTCAAAGCGTCTGTTTTGTCTTATTCACAAGTAATAGAAAATAGCTCTCCGATAGGTATTGTGAATCAATATGCTAGATTATATAGGGCGATGGCTTTAACCTATCAGCAAGATTATAATGCCGCTTGGGCCGATATCAAAAAGGTGAAAGAAGCATCGGGCAATAATTTATATGTTGATTATGTGTCAGGTTTGATTGCCTTTCAGCAAGAAGATTATCTTAGTGCGCAAGGCAGCTTTGAAAAAGTCTTGAGCCGAGTTTCAGACCATGCTTTGGCGCATTATTTATTGGGGGCAAGTCATTATTTGCAAGGCAATTCTGAGCAAGCGCGCAATCATTTGGTTTATTTTTTAAATGATAATCCTGAGCATGGAATGGCGCAGAAAATGTTGGCCATGGTAGAATTACAGTTGGGCGATAATGAAGCGGCGCAGCAGCGTCTTGCGTATTTGTTGGAAAGTGACCCGCAAGACAGCAGTACTTTGAACTTACTAGGTCAACACTATGTGAAACAAGGTGAGTTTGAAAAAGGCGCAGCTTATTTAGAGCGTTCTATAGAGAAAAATCCTGATTCATATCCTGTACAGTTGCGTTATGGTATCAGCCAATTAGAATTAGGTGAGTATGGCATTGCAGAAAAAGCCTTAGAAAAAGCGATGAAGCTTAGCCCCAAAACAGATGTGGTTGAGTTTTATCGTTTGATTGGTTATTTAAAACAAGCGCAGCCTCAAAAAACAGTAAACTATGCAGATGAATTATTAATCGCAAACGCAAAAAATATTGTGGCCAGTAATTTTAAAGCAGTGGCTTTAATGTCTATGCAAAAAGTAGATGCGGCGCAAGCTCAGTTCGAACATAGTTTAAGCATTGATGCGGGTGATCCCACTGCGAATTTTAATTTGGCAAATAAGCAGTATGCTGCGGGCAACCAAGCCCGGGCGGAAAAGCATCTTTTGGCTGTGGTCGCACAGCATCCTAAATTAATCCGAGGGTATTTGAAACTGGCACAATTTACTTTATCTGAAGAAGACATACTATCAACAGAAGCTTGGTTGCTCAAAGCATTACAAGTCGAGCCCAATAATATACAAGCGAGTTTGGCGTTGTCCAAGCTAAAAGTCACGCAAAAACAATCCGGCCAAGCTTTGAATGTTTTAATGAGATTGAACGACAGGGCTCAAAGTCACCCCGGGGTTTTATTAGCGCTAGCGGAGATTTATACACACAATGCGCAATATGCCTTGGCACAACAAACACTCAATCAATTTGAAAATGGTTTTCCAAAGTTAACAAAAAGCCAAGATTATTTGAGTTTGAGAGCCTTATTGTTTTCCAAGGAGCGCCAGTATGATAGAGCGGCGAGCCTTTATCAAAAATTATTAAAGGTCGCACCCTCTTCTCGGTGGGCGGTTGACTTGGCTTCTAATCAGTGGGCAGCGGATGATAGGTTGGCTGCAATTCAGACTTTAAAAACGTGGATTAATGCACATCCCAAAGATAGTTTAGTACAAATTGCTTTAGCCAATTATTATCTGGTCAAAAGCGATAATAAAAATGCGCTATTGGCTTTTGAGCGAGCCAATCAAATGGTACCAAATCATCCTTTGGTGTTAAACAACTTGGCATGGTTGCTCAAAGATACTGACGTAGAAAAAGCGTACAAGCTAGCACAACAAGCGGTTAAACTTTCGCCAGAATTAAAAGATGCGCAGCATACGCTGAAAATTATTTCTGAAAAGAGAGGGTTATAATTCACATGTCATACAATAGCTTAAGTTATTACATGCCCATTCCTAAGTATATAAAAAACCAAGAACAGCTGGATTCCACAGGGTCAAGTGAGAACGGTGTATTTTAATTTCATTTGAAATTTAATAATTAGCAGCCCTATGGGCTGCTCACAGCCGTCAAGCCTCCCGCTTTGCGGGAGCGATATGACCGTCTCACCCAAACACCGTATTTTCTTAGCTATTGAGCCAATTATTTTCTCTTACTTGTTTAAGCTCATATTCTAACAAAACTTATTATAAAAGATCACATATGTAACATATTATAACCAGTTTTTAAAAATCGAAACTAAACGGCTCGAAAAAGCCCCGTGATTACTGGATTTGTTATATTTAGTGTATTTTATAACATGTTTGAGGAGCCCTGTTGCTCTATGTTATTCTTCCTACGTTGAAAAAGCTAAAACACTTCATTTAAGAGTAAGGGAGCTTCCCTACGACAGTTTAGTAGTTTACCATACTCAGAAACTATGCGACAGGATCATCAAAGATAAGGAACAAATGATATGTTAAAGTATTTTGGTATATATACAGCTTCAGAAACAACTTCAGAGTTAACTTTAGAAACGGCTCAAAAATCCGACGAAAAGACTACAGAACTATTTGATAAAAGATTATTTTATCCTGTAGATAGAGTTGGGTCGGAAATATATAATCCTCGTATTAAAGCCAATTCGATGCCAGAGCTTATAACTTTATTATGCCAGATGGAAAAAGTATGTGGCTTTATTAACGCGCGTGAATCCCTCTGTGTCAATGTGACTGAGACAAACTTCCTTGTATAATTAAGGAACATTT
>CAZWHY010000006.1:0-93593 GCA_964633725.1 Uncultured Candidatus Berkiella sp. | reverse complement strand
AACCCTTTGTTTACCAACCTAATTTATCCCTCAAATCGTGGGGAGCCCTCAGCAAAATTGGTAGAGGGGAATACGTTTGCTTTACAAACACTATGTAAACAATTGTTTTTAAAGGAGTTTCGCACTTGGATTTTTTCCAGATTGGTGTGTTCTGAAATGAAAAAAAGAAGGAATGTATGCGTAATACATGACGCGTTTTTTGAATGAGGAACACGACAAGATGGCAAAAAGATAATGCGAAATGGTGGGCCTGGCAGGACTCGAACCTGCGACCAAGGGATTATGAGTCCCCTGCTCTAACCAACTGAGCTACAGGCCCTCAAGTGACTATACAAATTATAGCCACTGAGAAGGATTGAAATGATATCGCGAATCAAGAGAAAAGTCACCTCTGATTAACGTTTTCCGCCTTCATCTTCTAACAAGAATGATTTCAAGTCATCAGATCGACTTGGCTGACGAAGTTTGCGCAAGGCTTTTGCTTCAATCTGACGAATACGTTCACGTGTCACATCAAACTGTTTGCCCACCTCTTCTAAGGTGTGATCGGTATTCATATCGATACCAAAGCGCATGCGTAAGACTTTCGCTTCTCTTGCGGTTAGGCCGCTGAGTATGCGTTTAGTCGCTTCTTCCAAGCCTGATGCTGTCGCAGAGTCTGAAGGGCTAGAAATAACCGTATCCTCAATGAAGTCTCCTAAATGAGAGTCTTCATCATCACCAATGGGGGTTTCCATAGAAATAGGTTCTTTCGCAATTTTTAGGACTTTACGAATTTTCTCTTCAGGCATCCCCATGCGCTTGCCCAATTCTTCAGGTGTGGGCTCACGCCCCATTTCTTGTAGCATTTGTCTGGCAATACGATTCAGTTTATTGATAGTTTCAATCATATGAACTGGAATACGAATGGTACGTGCTTGATCGGCAATAGAACGCGTAATCGCCTGACGAATCCACCATGTTGCATAAGTTGAAAACTTATAGCCTCTTCTGTATTCAAATTTGTCTACGGCTTTCATTAAGCCAATATTGCCTTCTTGAATCAGATCAAGGAACTGCAAGCCACGATTTGTATATTTCTTAGCAATAGAAATTACCAAACGTAAGTTAGCTTCCACCATTTCTTTCTTCGCGCGCCTGGCTTTTGCTTCACCAATAGACATATTGCGATGCAAGTCTCTGATGGCTTTAATCGAACGACTGGTTGTGTTTTCAACATTGATAAGCTTTTCTTGGTGCAGCCTTACTTTCTCGATGCAATCCGCAATTTTAGCATCATTGCTACCGTTCCCTTTCAGGTGTTTTGCCGCCCATTCTAAATCTACTTCGTGTCCTGGAAATGTCGAAACAAAAATCTGCCTCGGCATCTTGGCTCTGACAACACAAAGATTCATAATGGCTCGTTCTTCTTTGCGCAGACTTTCAAAAAGTTTACGCATTCGACTAAGTAATGCTTCAAATACTTTCGGTATAAACTTAAAGACCGCTAAAAATTCACCCATTTCTTTATAAAGTGCTAATAGTTCTGGATGCCCTAAGCCTAATTCATTTTCAGCCTGTATCACTTTAAGGTAAATTTCTTTCACCTTTGCCATATAGGCCTTAGCAAGCTCTGGATCTGGGCCAGTATCAACCTCTTCCTCTGTCCCATCTCCAACACTAACATCAACGCCTGTGCCTGATTCGCCTGAGTCATCTGATTCTTTTGTTATATTAATTTCAACCTTTTTTAATGTGATTAGTTGATCTTCACTTAAATGATCTTCTATAAATCCAGCAATCAGATCAGTCAGACGCATCTCTCCCTCTAGGATCCGTGCATGGCAATCTAAAACAAACTTTACATTAGGTGGATAAGTCGCAAGAACAGATAAAATTTGTTTTAGACCCGCTTCTATTCGCTTGGCAATGACAATCTCACCCTGTCGAGTCAAAAGCTCAACGGTTCCCATTTCGCGCATATACATACGTACAGGATCGGTCGTGCGACCAAATTCGTTATCCGTAGAAAAAGTTACTGCTTCAGCGGCATCCCTGGCTGAATAATTTTCTGCCACAGCCAATGTGCCTTCATCAGGCGCCACCTCATATACGGAAATCCCCATGTCCGTCATGATATTGATAATATCTTCTACCTGCTCAGGATCGACAATATGGTAGGGGAGCAAATCACTGATCTCAGCGTATGTTAAGTAGCCTTTTTCTTTACCAGCCGCAATAAGTTCCTGAAACTGCGAAGCTTGAGGCTCATTACTATTGCTATTGTTATTGTTACTGCTATTGCCGTTGTTGTTATCGACATAATTCATAAAAGCATTCACCTTCAACTTAATTGGACGTTACAAGGGGTAACCGCCGATTTTATCGTTATTCGAACCTTTTTACCAGGAGTTTAAGTTTGTCAAATAAACCACAGATAAGGTTCTCATTGTTTGTCTCATATTGGTTAGAGTGATATTTAACCAGAAGATTCCCTAGACTGTAAAAAATTTTTTAAACAGTCTTTTTCATCCAGGCTAAGTTCCCTCTTTTGTGCACTTTTTAGCAAATTCTCTATTATTTGCTCCTGACCTATCACCGTCACTCTATCAAATGCACCTATTAGCTCTTCTTTTCGCCCCGCTTCCGGGATAAACTTTGCCTTGTTCAGACATTGCTGAACAAGATTGCGTGCAAATCCCCGCTCAATTAGAGTCTCCAAAACTTTTTCTGAATCCACTACCGAGGCATTATCCCCTAAATAACCTAACACTGCCTGCAATAAACTTAACCCTGGAATATTATAATGCTCCCACATAGGTCGAGCTTTTAAATTGACCGCTAAATTCGGCTCCAAAATAAGCAAAGCGCTAGCAATATAGGCTGGCCCCAAAAGAGCCGGTGGTGGAGGCCCTGCTTTTATCTGCTGACTCTGCCAGTGTTTTTTCTTAAACTGCCCATGTTTTGAATATGGCGGTTTTGAGTAGCTTGCCTTTAAGTATGCCTGCTTGCTATATGGCTTCTTAATAATTTGCTGTGAGGTTGCGGTTAATTGCGCCAAAGCCTCAGACATCAACTGTTTGTAGGTTACATCAGGCAATTTTGCAATATATTGCTCCCCCACTGTAATCAACTGCGCTCTATTCTCAACATTATTAGGCGGATGCCGTAAGCATAACTCTGAGAAAAAATATTCAGAAAATGACAAACTTTGACTCATCAACTTCAAAAATTCCTGCTTCCCATGAGATTTAATATAAGAATCTGGATCTTCACCATCCGGTAGAAAAAGAAACTTTATCTGTTTTTGAGCTAGATAGACTGGAAAAATAGTCTCTAGAGCTTTCCAGGCAGCATTGCGTCCCGCCTTATCTCCATCAAAACAAAATACAATTTTGCTCGACAACTTAAATAGCTGCCTAATATGGGATTCTGTAAATGCCGTTCCCATTGTCGCAAAAGCACCATAAACCCCATGTTGGTATAAACCAATCACATCCAAATAGCCTTCCACACAAATTGCAGTGTCCCACTCGGTTCGTCGTGAAAGCGCCTCATAAACACCATAGAGATGATGACCTTTTTTAAATATCATACTTTCGGGTGAGTTCATGTACTTAGGCGTATCATGGCTATCCATGACTCGCCCGCCGAACCCTATCACTTCGCCTTTACGCGTCCGAATTGGAAACATAATCCGATTTCTAAAACGATCAAAAAAATGGCCTTTTGCATGTTTAATCAACAAGCCAACTTTCTCTAGTTCTTGGTGTAATTCCGGTTTATCTCGCCAAAAATAAACTAGGTTATCCCAATTGCCTGGCGCAAAACCAATACCAAATTCTTTTGCTACAATCCCGGTTATTCCCCGATTTTTCAGATAAGTTACTGGCTTTGCCTTATCTGGATGCTGCTTTAATGCTTGCTGATAATACTGAGAAACTTCAGTTAATATCTTGGTATATGGCTTAAAACTCTGGCTTTGATAATTTGTTCGGCTTTGCTTAGGTAATTCAACACCTAAGGCACCTGCCAACTGTTCAATGGCCTCAATAAAATCTAACCCTTGGTGCTTACGAATAAAACTAATCGCATCACCATTCGCACCGCAGCCAAAGCAATGAAAAAACTGCTTTGCTGGACTAACCGTAAACGACGGCGACTTCTCCGAATGAAAGGGGCAACAGGCAACATAATTTGCACCTGCTTTTTTAAGAGGCACACTTTGCTGTATCAAGTGAACCAAATCGGTTTTCTCAATCAAGGAGTGGATAAAATCCTCTCCAATTAGCCTCTGTTGATTGGGTGACATACTTTAAAACCACAGCCATTATGATGGCAAGAGTGCAAAACAGCAGTTAATATTTCAGTTGACATACACCTTGTTCACCTAAGCCAGAAAATCCAACTTAAAAAAACAAGGTTTTGTGCACTTAAAAATATGGGCAAGCCGCTTCTTAGGTCAACTGGCTTTTTATTTTTTGGCTCACAACACTCATTTCTGCCCGGCCTTGTAGCTTGGGCTTTAATATGGTCATGATTTTTCCCATATCCTTAATAGAAGAGGCACCCACTTCTGCTATCGCCGCCTTAATCTCTGCAGCAACTTCTGCTTCTGTCATTGCTGGCGGTTTGAACTCTTTAATAATGCCTATTTCATATCGCTCTTTTTCAACGAGCTCAGGACGATTCGCTTGCTCAAACTGCATCATGGAATCTTTTCGCTGCTTTTCCATCATGTCTAATATTGCTAGCTCTTCTGTATGCTCTAGCTCAATACGCCTATCAATTTCAACTTGCTTGAACTCTGCTAATATCATGCGCAAAATGACAAGTCTGTCTTTTTCTCGCGCGCGCATGGAAACTTTGACAGCATCTTGAAGTTGCTTTTTTATAGATTGCTCAGACATGAATCCCGCCTAATAAATTCCTATTGTTTAAAGAGTCTTAGAGAGTGCCAACTTAGCTTAATTTTTGCTATCTGTACTATCTGTGCTTTCTACACCCTTTGAATCATCAGCTTGTGCATGTAGGCGACGACCTCTAACCATTTGCTCTTTAGACATTTTTGTATCACGCATGACTTTCTTACGGAAGCGCTTAACAGCAGCAGCTGTCGCACGTTTACGTTTCATAGATGGTGTTTCATGAAACTCTCTACGACGCATTTCAGATAGAATGCCAGATTTCTCAACAACACGCTTGAAGCGGCGTACCGCTGAATCAAATCCTTCATTATCCCGCACTTTAATTCCAGGCATTGAACCCACACCCCATTGTTTAATTTATTTATATTCTCAAAATCTGCACTAAGTCGCTCACCCAACACGGATGACAAACCTATGAGCCTAACTAATAGTTTAGTCCACTATCAGGCTGGCAATTTTACACTGTTCCCGTTTAAAGGTTAAGTTTAAAACTCAAATTTTGACACTTTTATGGCTTAAATCCAGATATCTTTTGCTTCAGGGTCATTTTCGGGCACATTTTTGGTATGCTGTCTCACCATAATTTAATATTTAGACCTTCGGGTTACATGGTCAAAAGAGAAATGAAAGTACTTGGTATAGAAAGCTCGTGTGATGATACTGGCGTTGCCATATATGATACCCAGATAGGTTTACTAGGTGATCTGATATTTAGCCAGTTAACGCATGAAAAATATGGTGGTGTCGTTCCAGAATTAGCCTCAAGAGATCACATTCAGAAAATCTTGCCTTTAATTGATGAGCTTCTATCACAATGCCAACTTAATCCAGAACAAATTGACGGTATCGCCTTTACTCAAGGCCCTGGCTTAAGTGGGGCTTTAATGGTCGGTGCAACGGTCGCTCAAGGCTTACGTCTTGCCTGGAATAAACCGGCCATTGGTGTGCATCATTTGGAGGGACACTTGCTAGCGGCTATGCTGGCAAAACCAGCACCGACCTTCCCTTTTTTAGCCTTATTGATTTCAGGTGGCCATACACAATTAATTGCAGTCAAAGCACTAGGACAATATCAAATATTAGGCGAAAGCTTAGATGATGCTGTTGGAGAAGCCTTCGACAAAACAGCCAAACTTATGGGTTTGCCCTATCCAGGTGGTCCTGTATTAGCTAAAAAAGCAACCAACGGTGATCCAAGGCGCTTTTGTTTCCCTAGACCACTATTAAAAAGGCCAGATTTAAATTTTAGCTTTAGTGGACTCAAAACGCATGTGGCCAAGCTCATTCAAGATATCAAACAAAAAACAAAGCAAAACACACTAGATGAGCAAACTGTTTGTGATATTGCTGCACAATTTGAAGAAACCGTTAGTGAAATTTTAGTGACAAAAGTCAGCCGCGCTATAGCGCAAACTAGCCTTAAACGCTTAGTCGTGTCAGGCGGTGTTGCGGCAAACCTCACGCTGCGCCATGACCTAAATCAACTTGGATTGGATAACGACTTCTCTGTTTTCTTTCCACCATTAAAATACTGCACGGATAATGGCGCGATGATAGCGCATGCTGGTGCATTAAGATTAGCGCAAGGCGAAATTTCAGATTTTTCTATTCAAGTACGTCCCAGATGGGATTTATCCAAGATAGATACAGTTACTTAGACTCACTTATCTTGATTTTTCTGCCAATTTTACTTTCTGCCCCTGCCAACAAACGCTGTATATTTCCTTTGTGTCTGTATACAGCAATGGCCGCGACAATCACCAAAGCCCCTATCACTTGCGTTGATATGATTACGCCGCCTAAAATAGGGCTACAGCTAATCGCAACAAGTGCGGCTAAAGACGAATATCTAAATAAAGCCGCTATCAACAACCATACAAGAACAAAACCTAGCCCGAGCAGCCAAGATAATGCAAACAAGCCCCCAATTGCTGTGGCAATACCCTTTCCCCCTTTAAAACCATAATAGATTGGGAAAACATGCCCTAAAAAAGCAATCAAATAAATACAGCTACTAATCAAAGCATCTTTGAATACTATTTGTGCGATAAAAACTGGCAGAAATCCTTTTAGAGTATCCCCTAATAAGGTAATTACGGCAGGTATTTTCCCACCAAGACGTAACACATTCGTTGTACCCGGATTGCCTGAACCTTGTGTTCTAGGATCGGGAAGCTTATACAGCTTGCAAATAACAATCGCAGAAGAAACAGAGGCGAGAAAGTAACTGCCCAAAGCTAGAATCAGTAATTGTAAGGTATATATCATTCGTCTCGTTTCATTGTTATCTAAGTCACACAAGATTATAATCATATGCTAATTTTAAGCTGTTAGGAATAGCCATGGATATTATCGAGCTAAAAGGCATACAACTCAAAGCAATCATTGGTGTATATCCCAAGGAAAAGGAAACGCCTCAAACTCTGATTATTGACTTAGCTTACGCCGTTCCCGTTGTCGAGGCTGCCCAAAATGATGCGCTCAGTCAAACCATCGATTATGACCAAATTATTATGCATGTCGAAAAATTTGTGTATCACAATCAATTTGATCTTATTGAGACTTTAGCTGAAAGGCTCTCTCAATCATTATTTTCGCGCTTCCCAACAAAATGGATAAAACTAACCATCAATAAACCAGAAGCCAACCCCAGAGCACAAGCCATTATGCTCACAATCGAAAGACAAAAATAGATATTAAAATATAAAAATGAATAAAAACAATAATCATACTACCCCCACTATCTCTAACCACCTTTTTGACACAATCAAAGCACTGTGTGAAAAAAATAAGTGTATTGATTTTTCACAATTTATGGATTTAATCTTATACCATCCGCAATGGGGGTATTATTGTAATGGTAAAACCATTCTTGGCAAAGAAGGGGACTTTATCACCGCCCCCGGCATCAGTGTGGGATTTTCTCAGGCACTTGCCAAACAGATTGCGGAAATACAACTCAATATTAATGCACCTTGCAGTATCCTAGAGCTAGGCGCAGGCTTAGGCCAGATGGCCGCTAATATTGCAAACTCTTTAGCATCCTCAAACGTAGATTTTCAACACTATTATATTTTAGAAATAAGCCATCCTCTTATTCAAAAACAAAAAGAGACTATAAAAAACACCTGCCCAGAACATTTAGATAAATTTATTTGGATTAATGATATTGCGGCGCTACCCAGTTTGTTTCATGGTGTCATGATTGGCAATGAATTCTTAGATGCGCTATCCGTTGAATTATTCAAAATAGACTCAGAACAAGATATATTAAAAGGCCAAGTTTGCATCGAAAATAACAAACTAACACTACGCTTTAGCCCTACAACCGATCAAGCTTTTATTCAGGCAGTCCAAACGGAAATTAATTTACTCGATATGGCTTTACCTGAAGGTTATATTTCTGAAATAAATCTTAATACGAAATCATGGCTATATAAACTAAGTCGAAAATTAACAAGTGGCGTAATGTTATGGATTGATTATGGCTTTACACGATATGAATATTATCTGCCGGAGCGCAGCCAAGGAACCTTAATGTGCCATGATCGGCATAAAACCCATAGTGATTATTTCCATAACTTAGGCGGCCAAGACGTGACCGCCCATGTGAACTTTAGCCAATTAAACCAAGAAGCTATAAATTATGGCTTAGATACTTTAGGTTTTAGCAATCAAGCGGCGTTCTTATTAGCTTTAAATATACTGGGTCAAAATAGTCATCAAGACCTAACCCAACAAACGCTAAGCTCCCAAGAACTCCAAACGCTATTACAACCCCATGAAATGGGCGAGCTGTTTAAAGTCATTGCTTTTGGTAAAGCGTATGAACATCCTTTGCTGGGGTTTTCACTAAAAGATTATTCGTATAAATTATAATCTTTAATTATCACTTTGCTTTTGAGCACGTCGTTGCTTCACCTTTTCAACTTCTGCTAAGCGAGCATCAAATAATGCTTGCTTGATATCCGCCACATCAATATCTAAATCTTTTAACACATCTTTTGCATTAATAAAGTCTACGGCATAAAATGCATCTTCTAATAAACTACGAGGCTCATAATCGACATGCTCAAATCCTAAACGCCCTCTAGAATCTGCCTCACATACCATCAGCATCTGTCTAAAGCGCTCTGGTTTCCTAAAAGCATCGCATTCTTCTATGAACCTTAATATCTCTTTCGCCGATTTATCGACGATTTGATGACAATCTATATGCGTGCGCATCACTAGCTCTGCTAACCCTCTATACTTATTAGGCACTTTGAGTCTGTCGCATAGCGCTTTGAGTACTGGTAAACCCGCCATGCCATGATTAGGATGCCTTGGTAAATCTGACTTAGCCGTTAAGCCTTTACCTAAGTCATGCATCAATGCCGCAAAACGCACCTCTGGTAGTCCAGATAATCGTGCCGCTTGCCACAACACCAGTTCTACATGTATGCCCGTATCAATTTCTGGATGTATTTTCGCTGTTTGAGCGACACCATATAGTTTATCAATTTCGGGATAAATAACAGAAAGTGCCCTGGTTTGGCGCAATGTCCTCAAAAACGCTACAGGACCTTTTCCTTTTAATGCTTTTTCGGTTTCTTTCCATACCCGTTCAGGCACAAGGTGTTCTAGCTCGCCTGATTTGACCATGCTCCAGACCATTTCTTTTGTTTCATCCGCCAACTGAAATCCCAAGTGTTCCAATTTAGAAGCAAAACGAGCCAATCGTAAAACACGAACGGGATCTTCTGCAAAAGCATCAGATACATGTCGCAAAATGCGGGCTCGAATATCCTCTATGCCATTGTACGGGTCAATCAGATCGCCAGCTTCATTTTTAGCCATGGCATTAATGGTCAGATCTCTTCTGGCCAAATCTTCTTCTAGTGTCACATCTGGTGAAAACTCAAATTCAAACCCATGGTAACCTCGCCCTACTTTTAACTCCGTTCTCGCCAGAGCATACTCTTCTTTGGTTTCTGGGTGTAAAAAAACAGGAAAGGACTTTCCCACTTGTTTAAAATGTAAATCTTTTAATTCTTGTGGCTTAGCGCCCACAACGACCCAATCTTTCTCATGAACCTCTAAACCCAACATTTCATCTCGAATCGCACCGCCGACTAAGAAGATTTCCACACGCCCTCCTTGTTTTGAACTAAATAATAATGAACTTGGCCTGTATTTTTTTGTTTCATGATATCCCAATTGCCTGGCAAGTTTGCCACATCCAATGCTTGCCCTTGCTCAATATATAATAAAGTTTGATCCTGTAAGTATTGCTTGTTATTGAGCGAATCTAAAATAGGATAAATATCATGCGAAAATGGTGGGTCAACAAAAATTATATCAAATGGTCTGCTATTGATATTTTTTTTCAACCAAATAGTACTGTCTTGATGATACACTTTAGAAGTCTGCGTCACATCTAATGCAACCTGGTGTTGCTTGAGCTGCATGCTGAGCTTCTTATCTTTCTCAACAAAAGTAACAAACTGTGCACCTCTCGACAAAGCTTCCCATCCTAAAGCACCTGTTCCAGCATATAAATCTAAACAACAGGCTCCCACAACATCTTGCATCAACCAATTAAATACTGTTTCTCGTACTCTATCTGTTGTTGGCCTCAGCTCTTTGACATCGGGCGAGAATAGCTTTCGACCACGCCACTTGCCACCAATAATTCTAATTTTAGCTATGACGATGCCCCGACCATAATCCACGTCATTTTATCTAAACTAATTTTGCTCTGATAGGCCGCCCGAATATCGTCTAAACTCACTTTTTCGACCGCTACCTGATATTGATTAAAATAATCTAATGGTAATTGGTAAAATGCCAAATAAGATAACTGCCCAGAAATACTTTCATTGCTATCAAACCGCAAGGCATAGCCTCCTAATATATTCTTTTTCGCATCGATTAATTCTTGCTCAGTAGGCCCTTTTTCAACAAAATCATTGATTAATTCTTCAATCATTTTTTTGGCTTTGCTTGCGTTTTTATTTTGGGTTTGGCAAACCACCATAAACGGTCCAGCAACCTTCATCGGTGAAAAATGGCTATACGCAGAGTACGCCAACCCATGTTCTCCACGTACGGTATCAAAGATTCTATTATTTTGTGAACTGCCACCCAAAATATGGTTACCCACGACTAACGGAAAATAATCTGCATCTTCTCTGGTTAAAGCGGGCATGCCTAATATCATATGCGTTTGCGTTGAGTCAAAATCAATCGTTTTATGCTCAGGTTTTTTTATCAAATCACTTGTGTTTATTTTATTGAATGGCTGTGGCTTTTCGCCATTCGCCAAACCTGAAATCACTTCCAAAGAAATATCATTTGCTTGTTCCAGACTTAAGTCTCCAACCAATATGATAGACACGTTTTCTTTTACATAAAATTTTTGATGAAATGACTGTACCTCTTCTGAAGTAACAGACTCTACTGATTTCTCATCCCCCAATGTC
This sequence comes from Uncultured Candidatus Berkiella sp., assembly GCA_964633725.1. GTDB lineage: Bacteria > Pseudomonadota > Gammaproteobacteria > Berkiellales > Berkiellaceae > Berkiella_A. Next base: position 82,222 of record CAZWHY010000006.1, on the reverse strand, counting down.
CAACGCCCATATGGACCATTAGGATATAAGATTTCATAAAAAGCTCGCTTCATAATAGAGGATGGTTTTTGTGCCTCATACTTTAAGCTTGTTATGGTGTTCTGTTTTTCACGATTTAGGGTTTCTGCTTCGTAGCTAGGATGCGCAATGACATCCGCAAAAAGCGCTAGCGCAGGCAATAAAGCTTTGGGATCTGTTAAACTACGAAGATGCATGTTCGCAATATCCTGATGAACTGCAACAGAAAACTGTGCCCCCACCGCCTCAAATTTCTCAGCAATCACGTCGGCTGAATAAGATTTTGTGCCTTGATCTAATAAAGTATTCGCAAAATAGGATAAGGGACGAGTATCCATATTGCGGGCAGTACCTGCATCTAACACAATATCAATATCCACCATCGGCAATTGAGGCGCTTGCACGAAATATACATTCACACCATCTGTATTAACCCAAGATTGTATATTAATAATACCTTCTACTTTTTGATAGGATGGTAGATTTAAATCTTTGCTGGTCATGGGGGATCCTACTTGTTCAGATGATAAAAAACGTGTATACACCAGGTGTGCAATGACAATAGTGCAAAAGATAGCGACTACCCAAGCAAAATTGATAACAGCATGTCTCGTAACCACTTTTTTCATAAGTGATATCCCCTATTCTTGTGTTTCAGGAATCATTTCTGCAATCGTTCGTCCACGGCTAACCAAATATTTTTGAGCCACACCTTGCACTTGGGTATCGCTCACTTGCTTGATATGTTCTACAATAGAATCGACTTCATTCACATCAAAACCAATTAGGCTCAAAGCACCTAATTGCATTGCTTGTTGACGCATGGAATCTTTATCGTAAACAAAGTCTGCAGTAAAGCTCATTTTGGCACGCTCTAGTTCTTCTGCTGGCACACCATTTTTTTGAATGTCTTCTATTTCTGCTTGAATGCTAGCGCGCAATTTTTCTAAATTTGCATCCTCACTGGGTAAAGCGCTAATGGTAAATTGTGTTCTATACCGTTGAATCGGATCGTAATTGACCCCAATACTAGAAGCCACCGCTTTGCTTCGAATTAGATTTTTCTCAAAACGCGCGCTGTATCCCCCATCTAATACAGCTTGGAGCAGCATTAATGCATAAACATCTTCTATAGAATGCTCTGGAGAGTTCTCTGGAGAATCTTCTAGCACGCTACCCAGGCTCGGCGTATCAAACCCGATTAATAAGTAAGGCACTTGTGCTTTAACATGTACTTGTATAGATTTTTGTCCCATTGAGACCACTTCTTCTTTGGGTCTGCTAGGCATATCAGGGCCTCTGGGGATATCCGAGAAATATTTTTGGCTTAACTTTAGGACTTCATCTGGATCCACATCACCCACAACAACCAATGTGGCTTGGTTGGGTGCATACCATTTGTGGTACCATTTTTTCAAATCAGCAACTGTCAGAGCTTCGATATCTGCCATCCACCCTATCACCGGATTTTGATAGCCACCCGACATATATGCCGTTGCAACAAATCGTTCCCAGGTTAAGCCATGCGGATCATCTTCTACCCGCAAGCGACGTTCTTCCTTTATAACTTCAAGCTCTCTTAAAATATCTTTTTCGTCAAACAACAGATTTCGCATGCGATCCGCTTCTAGCTTCAAACACGTCTCAAGGTGTTGCTTACCGATCTCTTCGTAATAGACGGTTTGATCTTCTGAGGTAAAAGCGTTTTCATATCCACCTAAATCAGCGATGACTTTGGAAAAATCGCCATTGGGCACTTCTTTGGTGCCTAAAAACATCATATGTTCCAGCGCATGGGAAAGACCTGTTGCCCCTCGACTCTCGTCGACAGAGCCAACTTTGTACCAAATTTGGGACACAATAACAGGAGCGCGGTGATCCTCTTGAACAACAATGTTAAGCCCGTTATCAAGCTTAAATTTATGGGTCACATTTTTTTGCATACAAAAACCCGCAGAAATAGGTAATAATATTAAGAAGGCTATCAAAGATAAACGCATGATGGTTGATTTCTCATTTGGTCATAAATGGCCTGAATGTTAGGATACACTATTTTCTTGCCGCCTAGTACGGGGGTAAGCCTGTCAGCCCATATTTTTAGAGTCGTTGAGCCTATACCATGTTTAAGTTTTTCAAGAAAAAATCCAAATCTCCCAAACCTGAATCTCCGGAAACAGCCGTCGATGCGAAGTCTGACGCTAATGTTGAACCTGAACAGGCTTTAGAATCATCAAAGACGCCTGAAATTTCAGAAACCCAATCCCCAGACATTGCCAATATAGTAGGTGATAAAGCAGACAACGAACTCAAAGCCGAAAAAGAAAGTCATAAAACTAATATCGACGCAAACGCAGAAACTAAGGATGAGATTGGGGGTAAAGTTGGGGATAAGTCTGAAGTTCAAATAAAAAAAGAACCTCTCGCAGAAGAAAAACCAGAGAAAAAATCATCTATTTTCCAACGTCTAAAACAATCCCTGAGTAAAACACGACATAACCTCGCCGATGGTATTGCCAATTTATTTATGGGCAGAAAGACCATTGATGACGAATTACTGGAGGAGTTAGAAACCATACTTCTTGTTGCTGACATTGGTGTCGATACAACACAGCAAATTATTGACGAGCTCACCCAGAGAATATCAAGAAAGCAATTAAACGATCCGCAAGCGGTATACGAAGCATTGCAACAGCAATTGCTTAATATCTTAAAGCCTTGTGAGCAGCCCCTAAGCCTAAAGCCACAACAAACGCCCTTTATGCTGCTCATGGTGGGAGTCAACGGCGCAGGCAAGACCACCACCATTGGGAAAATAGCAGCCCAATTTAAAGAGCATAATAATTCTGTATTATTAGCCGCAGGGGATACTTTCAGAGCCGCAGCCGTTGAACAATTGCAAGTCTGGGGCGAGCGCAGCCAAATTCCTGTTATTGCACAACATACAGGGGCTGATAGCGCTTCTGTAATATATGATGCACTAGAGTCCGCTAAAGCGAAGAAAGTTAATGTGCTAATTGCTGATACCGCAGGTCGATTGCACACGCGGGACAATTTAATGGAAGAGTTGAAAAAAATTGTTCGGGTCACACGAAAATTATTACCTGATGCACCACATGAAATTATGCTGGTACTGGATGCCACAACAGGTCAAAATGGACTTCAACAGGCAAGAGTTTTCCATAAAATGATTAAACTAGACAGCATTACTATCACCAAGTTAGATGGCACAGCGAAAGGAGGCATTATTTTTGCTATCGCCAATGAATTAAAGCTACCTATACGTTATATTGGTGTAGGGGAACAAATAAGCGATCTTCGACCATTTAAAGCGCAAGAATTTGTTCAAGCGCTATTTTCTCAGGATGTTGTTGAAAAAAGTAGCAAAATGAAAACCTCTTAAATTTTCACAATTAAAAATACCACGGAGGGTTAAACCAGCATGATCACCTTGTTGAATGTGATAAAACATTATCCCAACGGACAGATGGCATTAAATAACATCTCACTACAAATCATGTCGGGTGAGATGGTTTTTTTACAAGGACATTCTGGCGCCGGTAAGAGCACATTATTAAAATTACTCGGCTTATTAGAAAGACCTGAACGTGGACAAATTCTGGTAGATGGTCAGAACCTAAATCAAATTCACCCTAAAGACATTCCGTTCTATAAACGACAAATCGGTTTTATTTCCCAAAATCCCAAATTATTAAATCATTATTCTGTCTTTGAAAATGTGGCGATGCCTTTGATTATTGCCGGCTATGAAAAAGAAACGATGATTAAAAGAGTTCGTGCCGCCCTTAACAGAGTGGGTTTGCTCAAGAAAGGCTTAAATAAACCTTTGCAATTATCCGAAGGAGAACAACAGCGCGTGGGTATTGCTCGTGCCATTGTACATAAACCCAAAATTGTTCTGGCTGATGAGCCTACAGGGAACTTAGACCCAACGCTTTCAATGGAAATATTCAAACTATTTGCTCAATTTAATCAAGTAGGCGTGACCATCCTTATCGCATCTCACGATGCAAGTTTAATTGAACAATTATCTTATCGATCCTTACATTTGGCTCAAGGCAAATTATTGCCCAGCTCAAGCCACATCCAACCCAGTATCGTAAAGGAACCCGCCCATGGCTAATCAGCAAAAACCTACAATCAAACGCCCACCCAAAAAAATGACCATCGGCCAAGCTTCAAAAAAAGTTCGTCCCACATTGAATTTTTTATTCTTTAAAACATGGCTTAAAAGCCAAGTCAATGCGCACAAAATCGCATTCAAGTTAGGCTTTAAAAATATTGCCCAAACGCCCATTGCCACTTTAATGACACTCTTGGCAATTGGTATTGCGCTTAGCTTGCCTATTGGCCTACATAGTTTTTTGAAAAATATACAATCACTCGCTTCTAATTTTGAATATCGAGGCACGTTAACAGTATATCTGGATAAAGATATTACGTCGGTAGAAGTCTCTTATTTAGAAGCGCAATTAAAAAATAAATATGCCGCCATTGAAAGTACAAAATATATTAGTGCTGAAGCTGCGTTAACAGAATTTAAACAACAAGCCAATGTCGATAGTATTTTGGGATTGTTACCCAATAATCCACTTAGTCCAATGATTGTATTAAAACTAGATACGAATAAAATAACCTACAGCCAAGCAAAGTATATTGATACTGCCATTCAAAAACACCCACAGATTACCTCGGCTGACTTAGACTATGAGTGGGTGGAAAAATTACATGCCTTTATTAAACTCGGAAAATCACTGGTCAATAGCTTAAGCTTACTCATTGGGCTGGGTGTGATTTTCATCATTGGCAACACCATTAGAATGGCCTTAACGCAACATAAAGAAGAATTAGAAGTCCTCAACTTGCTGGGTGCAACCCCTGCCTTTATTAGGCGACCATTTCTGTACCGAGGTGTTTTTTACGGTGGACTGGGTGCATTGATTGCAATACTGATTATTAGCATCGCCACATGGTTTTTCAAACAACCCGTGATAGAACTTGCTTATCTATATGACGGCATTATCGCCATTCAACGGTTACAGGTTACTGAAATTTTGTCTATTTTTATATATTGTTGCATTTTAGGTGGCTTAGGCGCTTATATTGCTTTTTATCAACAGCAAAAAGCCGTACTATAGAAAATTCGTATTTATACTTTCTGTAGGGTGTCACGATGTCTTTGAAAAATGCTGTGGGTGGTGTGCTACTTATTATTGGCACATCGGTAGGTGCTGCGGTTCTCGCGTTACCAGTCGCAACCGCTAACCTCGGCTTATTCGGCGCATTGTCTCTTTATTTTATCTGTTGGCTATTTATGACCATCGGTGCACTATGTGTACTAGAGGCTAATCTTTCTACAGGCTTTGGCACCAACATGGTGACTATGGCTGAAACCTTTTTGGGTAAACCTGGCAAATGGATCACCTGGATTACCTACTTGATTTTATTTTATGCCTTAACCTCTGCTTATTTATCAGGTGCCAGTGCTTGGGTCATGCAACTGTTTGGTTACTTTAAAACGGCCATCAGCACCCAACAGGCGGCTTTTTTAGCGGCTCTAGGACTGATGTTTGTCATCTCCTTGGGCGCACATTTCACTGATTTATTCAATCGCTTCCTTATGGTTGGTCTCTTTACCAGCTTTATACTATTGGGGGGCATTACCGGCGCCCATATCGATACAGATTTATTGTTTCAAGCCCAAACAAAACTGGATATTCAGCAATTACCTTTGGTGATTACGGCTTTTGGATTTGCCATTATCATACCAACATTAGCGGAATATTTGCATGGCAAGGCCAATCAACTTTACCCTGTTATTTTGATAGGCAGTGTTGTCCCGCTTTTCATCTATACCATATGGCAAGTACTAATTGTCGGCACGCTCCCCGCCACTGGCGAATACTCTTTAATGGCTGTCAGCACTAGCGGCAATCCGGCCACAGAGTTACCCAAACAATTAGATCATGCCTTAGGCCACCCTTGGATTACTCAGAGCATGAACTATTTCTCTATTTTTGCATTGTTTAGCTCGATCTTAGGTGTTTGTTTATCTTTGTACGATTTCCTTGCCGATGGGTTTCATATCAAGAAAAACATAAAAGGCAAAAGTTTATTAGCACTGATTACTTTTGTGCCACCTTTGGGGTTTGTCTACTTCTTTCCCGAAGGCTTTATTATGGCACTGAGCTTTGCCGGAATTTTTGTCGCAATATTATTAGGTATTTTGCCTGCCATGATGGTTTGGAGCATGATAAATCATCCCGAACGGGATGTCATTCGGGGCTGGATAGGGCAGAAGTGGTTGCTTTTTATCACAATTTTATTCTTTGTCGGCATTATTGGCATACAATGCTATAATCTTGCGCATGCGTTTATTACCTAAGTCTCGACAATATCATTTAAGCCCATCAGAGCAAGGGTTAAGCGTGCATGCACAAGCCTTAACCTCCAAGCCTTTTGTGATAGATTTTAGCCACCCTAAATTTAAATCACGCCTGCAAGCGCACAGTGTGCGCTCAGAATTACTCATCAAAGCCATTGGCGGTTCTAGACATAAGACCTTATTAGATACAACAGCAGGATTGGGACGAGACAGCTTGCTGATGGCAACTATGGTTGAAAGAATCGTCTTACTGGAACGCCATCCAGATATGTATCGCTTATTAGCTGACGCTTTAAAAAGATGTGAGCACGATCAGCATTTAATACCACTCTTACAAAAAATCACGCTACGACCACAATGTGCATTTGATTTTTTAAGAACCCATACAGAAGATAAATTTGATGTGATTTATTGCGACCCAATGTTTCCCGAACGTAAAAAATCAGCACTCACCAAAAAAGAAAGCCAAATCCTACAAACCATCGTCGGCTCAGATGCTGATAGCCACCAATTAGTCGCGCTGGCATTAGAACACGCCCAATCTCGCGTTGTTGTCAAACGCCCAATGGCCAGCGAAACGTTAATACGCAAGCCAGATATTCAATACAAAGCACGCGCTCATCGGTTTGATGTTTATCTTTGCTTCTAAAATAGAACTTAAATCTTTTCCACGTTCACAATATCCCAACAGGCACCTGCAAAATCTTGTCTGTTACCCAAAAAACCCGATCCGATTGATTAATCAGGAGCCCAAAAGGCAATCCATTACTTTCAATATAATTATTAAGTGTCATGAGCTGTTTTTGAGGAACAGATTTGGCCATTTTGATTTCTATAGGAACTTTCCCAAATGGTGTTGTCACAACAAGATCAACCTCAGAACCTTTGAGTGTTCGATAATAGTGGTAATCTACATTATTTATCCCAAATGCTGTTATCCCTTTAATAAGTTCCTCTATAACAAAGCTCTCAAACGATCGCCCTGAACTAGGGTGTATTAATAGTTGCTCCATACTTTGTATTTTCTGTAAATAATGCTGCAAGCCACTATCTGTCACCAGTCCTTTTGGTTTTTTCACAATAGATTTTACTTTAGATGAAACATCAAATGAAATATTGCGCCAAATATAAGTCAACTCAGCAATCTGCAAATATTCTGTAATAGATTTTTCACTAATTTCAATGGCTCTAGCCAAATCCGCCTTATTTAATATGGTGCCAGATAACGACGATAGCGTACCAATAAAGCGAGCATAAGCCATTTTGTTTAGCTTGGGAAACAGTTTGGCAATATCTCTATTTATATAGGTTGCATAATAATTGTCCATCCAATCTTGGTAGAATATAAGATCATTTGCCAATAAAGGTTCTGGGTACCCTCCATATAACCAGCAATGCCGCATTTGAATGTTGGTTAGGACTGGTGGAGCTAAATCAATGCTCTTTCGTGTCATCGGTTCAGAAAATATTTTATAAAATGGGCTAAGAGGTGTTTGATAAAATTCATTCGCCTTAAAAGCGCCTACTTGAATAAGCCCCACACGGCCAGCAAGACTATCAGATAAGTATGCAGAAATTTCAGGGCTGCTGGAACCTGTTAAGATAAATCGACCTTTTTTTCCTCTATCCGCATCAATAACACCTCTTAAAATTTTAAATAGCTGGGGGTATTCTTGCGCTTCATCAATAATGACATTTTCGGGAAACTGCTCAAAAAATAACTCTGGCGCCCTCGCGATCAACTCAAAATCAGAAGGTTTTTCCAAATCAAAATAATGCCAGTTTTTTCTTAAATTTTTAGCGAAGCTGGTTTTACCCGCCTGTCTTGGCCCAAGAAGGCAAAGCACTGGGAAATTATTTAAATATCGCTGCGCTAAGTTATCAATATTTCTATGTATGTACACTGTTTTGACTCCTATTCCTGAACTCAAGTGTAGTGAAATAGGAGTCCAAACTCAAGTTTAGTTGGTTTTTTGCCCTTATTGCTCCGCCAAAGTACTTTGTAGTAGAATTACTGCAACTCAAATTATCAAGGAAATTGATATGACCCGCCCATACAAACCACAAAATATTCCAGGACTGATGCCTTATATCATTGTCAAAGATATAGATAAGGCTCTAACTTTCTACCAACAAGCGTTTCAATTTACATTGAGCTCCGAGCCAATGAAACAAAATGACCAAATCATGCATGCAGAGCTTAAAATATTAGAGGCTCAAATCATGATTGCACCTGAAGGTGCATGGGGTTCTGTTAAACAATCCCCCTCAAGCTCTGGAGTATCCTGCCCCATTGGACTCTATATCTATGTGGAAGATGTAGAACAATTTTTTATCCATGCTAAAACGCAAGGCGCAAAAGTCGTGAATGCGCCTGACGTTGCATTTTGGGGTGATAAAACATGCTGCCTTCAAGATAGCGAAGGTTATGACTGGACGTTTGCAACCAATGTTGCAGATTTTGATCCGAGTAAATTGCCTTAAAACTAAGGGAATAGGTGCATAATATCGTACACAAGAAATTATCGGTTGTGTTTGAATATTAAAGAACGAGCACGAAATACTAAATTATTTCGTGTTCACGCTAACCCACGTCATACCCAGCCTGGCATTGATAGCCGTCTTTGCCTAGAATTTCACATGAATCTGATGACTGTAAAAATTCTAAAAATGCTTGCTTGGGCTCTGAAGGTATCTTCGATTTTAGACTAATCACCTCATAAACAATAGGATGGTTGGAATTAGGCTCCGGCTCCCAATATCGTTTAGCACGCCTATCCTCTTGGCTTAATTGTGAAATCGCAACAAACCCCATTTTGACTTTTTTATTCACAATCATTTTATGCGTTTTACTTAAGGTTTTGCCAAAAACAATATTACCATGCATGCGATGCCAAAGATTATAATCCTGGAGTATCTCTTTCGCAGCCACACCATAGGGGGTGGCACCTGGATTCGCCATTGCCAATGATACATTGTCATCTTGCAGGATTTTTTGTATCTCAACACTTCCCATATGTTCATCCGCGCTCCATAAAACCACGCGCCCAATTGCCAAAACAAAACCATGCCCTTCCGTTTTCCTCGCATTCATTAAACTTTGAATGTATGGTTTGTTCGAAGTTAATAAAACATCATATTGTGCACCATGCATAATATGCGCATACAAATGTCCTGTTGACGCCGCAATTAAATTGCACTTGTATGGTGTTTTGGCCTCAAAGTCTTTACAAATCATCTCCAAAGTACTTTTAATATTAGAAGAGGCCGCCACTTGTACAACCTCCTGCTTTGTTTTCGCAAATGCAACCCCACTCACAAGATTTAAAATTATTATAAAAAAAGAAATAATATAGAATCTTCTCATCACACAATCCTTAATATGTACGCACTTTATGTCTATCCTTTGGTTTTGGCTATTTCTGAATAGACCCAGTGGCTTTTTGCCTGATGCGGGGTTCTAGAAGATAATAATCCACCATGCATAAAATCAAATTGTACAACAATTGCATCATAGTTTGCGATGATAAATTGATATGCTTCTTGTATCCGCTGCACTCTATTTTCTAAAGATAAGTCATCGACAACCCAGCCCTTAGGGTGTCGATCAGGATGAAATTGCATCATCAGTTTATTCCGAGCACGACGAACTTGTTCCTTGGTTGCGGTAAACGACAAACCCAAAACGCTATAATAATATGTCAGCTCTTTTAAGGGAATTTCTTTGGTGCTCATTTATTTAGGACCTTTCGGACTTTGCGGCCTATCCGACTGCTTGTTTTTATTCACATCCACAAGATGTAAGTGTCTATGCTTTTCTGATACAACATCTGTTGGTACTGGATAAAGTGGGTGTGTATTGTCCAACCTCAGTGCGACCGCCACTTTGGGGTTTTTTGCTAATTTGGCGCCTTGTGTTTCCAATAATAATTTACCTGATATTTCGCCCAAACCAAAACTAAAATAACTATCAAAAGCATCCCACACGATATCCACACTGGGCATTACTTGCTCAATACTGGCCAATATTTGCTGATATACAATCTGATCATGCACAGACCATTTTCTCATATCTAAAGATTTCAATGCATCAAAAGTATGACTTTCTGTCCCGACATACGATTTTAACGCGTACAAAGGTACAGACTGATTGATCACACCAGATAATAAGTGTTGATAGAGCTCTCCTGTCGCATTGGAATCTAGAGAATAAGCATTCACCTTCTGGCAATACTCAAACTTTTGAGAAAAATCACTACTTGAAATATTCTGGCAAAAATCATCATATGGCACCAGCACATGCAATATAGCGAGCAATGTACTCATACTCAAACCATAATATTGCGTGAGACAGGGTGTTTTATCTTGATGTGTGTTCAACCAGTCTTTAGCGCCATATACTAAATACTGTAGATGATCTGCTTGAGGTAATGATATGGATAACTCGGCTTCAAAGGCATTGGTTTTTAATAAGCTGGCTTGATGCTGGTAGTTAATCTGTAAACTGCCATGACTTGTATCCCCCCGCCATTGGGCATCAACCTGCATCATTGTATCTTGCGCCTGCGGGGGCGCTATAGCATATTTTTTAGTCATAATCTGTTTTTGCTCAGAAAGTAACGTACATTCAATCTGAAACGCCGCGTAATTTTTGGGTAATAATAATAAAATTTTATTTTGATACTGATTGTCTGCCAATAACTGTAATTGCTTATTTTCAGACAGCGCACTCATTGTATAACAATACTGAATACTCTTTAATGTAGAAAAAACAGGAGAAGATTGTTCTGTGATAATGGCAGGATAATCTACATGTCCCTTAGCATCAAATTTCAAAGTGTATTGATTATTGACGATGTCTGTTGCATATAAATCAGCAATAGGCAAAAGCGGATGCGCAGAGGCTGCAACAAAACCATTAATGACCAAAGGCACCGCAAACCAAGGGGACGCTTCATAATCAAATGCTGGATCCGTAAAACCTAAAGTCGGTACCTTTATTTCTAATATTGCATTTTGTTGCTTGCTCGCCTCGCCCAGTAAAGAACAAATGTCTAACGACAAGAGTTGATAACCAAAATCTTTGACAAAAGACTTGATATGACCAAGCTCTTCTAAGGTAGGTAACACCCCCAAATGCCCATAATGTAAACCAAACTTGGCGCTTAGTGGTATCTTAGATAATCTCTTAGTTTGTAAATTTGATGACATATATTGCCTCTATATAACGATCCTATCTCCTTCTAACATACTACTCTATAGGATAGCTCTACAAACTACCCACGCTTCAATATATTGCACCCCAGCCTGCCGTAATTTTTGGGCAACCGTTCGCATGGTTGCACCTGTTGTCATAACATCATCAACCAAAATAACGCTTTGAGGAATATTATCTATGTTACATTTAAAGTTGTGAGGCTTAATATTCCTTTTTCTAGCGCCACCGTTTAGCTCAGACTGATTTTTCGTATCGTTTAGTTTTAATATGGCATTACGGAGGAGGGGGATTTTTTGTTTTTTTGATATGATTTTTGCCATTTCCAGGCATTGATTAAAACCTCTCTGCTTTAAGCGGCTAGTGGACAGGGGAATGGGTATGACACCTGCTATCTCTTGGCTAGGCCTTAGATTCTCCGCCATTAAAGCACCTAACATTCTGCCAATATATAGCCGTTGGTGGTACTTAAAATTTAATACCAAAGACCGAATCGGATCTTCATAACGAAAAAGCACTTTGACAGCATCTAACATATCCGTGTCGCCAAACATACAAGAAATACATATTCCGCCAGATACCCCTGATGAAGGCATCGGAATGGGCAAACCACAATACCGACAACAGTGCGTCATCCATGGCAGCCAATCTAAGCAAGTGCGACATATGCCCGCTTGACAAAAGTCCGTTTGATAACAAAAATAACAGCTGCTCTGTACTCGCTGTTGAAGATTAGAATATATGTTTTGTATAAATTTTGACCAGTTGTTTACAGTTATATTGCCGCCCATTGATCTCCCCTCAAACACTCTTATGATTATCTGCATCAAAATAATAAGGCTATACACAAATGAACAAAGCACCTCAAAACACTACATGGGCATTAAAAGACGCACTTGCACTATACCAACGTCCATTTCAAGACTTAATTTTTGAAGCCCAAACAGTGCATAGAAAGCATTTCAACCCCAATGAAATTCAGGCCAGTACCTTAGTCAATATTCAACAAGGTGGGTGCCCCGAAGACTGTAAATGGTGCTCTCAGAGTATACACAACGATACTAAAATCAAACTATACCCCTTAATGAAGAAAAAAGACGTTCTCGATAAGGCCATACTGGCAAAACAGCGAGGAGCCTCTAGAATTTGCCTAGGCGCGGCTTGGCGCACCCCTACAAAACGACAGCTAGAATCGGTTGGACAAATGGTTCAAGACATAAAAGCGCTAGGCTTAGAAACCTGCGTCACATTAGGACAGCTCACCATCGAGCAAGCTAAAACACTAAAAGCACATGGGTTAGACTACTATAACCACAACCTTGAATCCTCGCCAGAGCATTTTAAGAAAATGACCACCACTCGAAAATATGAAGATCGACTCAAAACCTTACACAACGCACAACAAGCCAAGCTCAAACTTTGCTCTGGAGGTATTGTGGGCATGGGAGAGACCTTAGAAGATCAGATTACCCTGCTAGTCAATTTGGCTAATTTACAACCACAGCCACAAAGTGTTCCAATCAACCAGCTGATTCCGACGGCAGGCACCCTAACCAAAGATGAAGCATCGCCTATTGATCACATTATTTACGTGCGCTTGATAGCAATTGCGCGTATCATGATGCCAAGATCTTATATTAGATTATCAGCTGGTAGACATGCCTTGTCTGAGACCGCACAAACACTTGCTTTTCTAGCGGGCGCTAATTCATTCTTCTTAGGGGAAAAATTACTCACCCTTCAGAACAAAACGATTGAGCAAGACAATACTTTATTAAAAAAATTGGGTATGCACTTCGATCAAGTACAAAGTGTCCCTAATATCCCAACCGAGGTATGCGTACATGAATGCTAAGCTTCATTGTGAAGTAAAAAATAGCTTTAACAAAGCGGCTCAATATTATGATGCGCATGCATTTACTCAAAATATTATTGGCCAACGCTTGCTCGACCGATTAAAATTAATCACGACGCCATTTCATAATATATTAGATGCTGGCTGTGGCACAGGCCATTTTGCCCAAGCACTGAAAACACAATATCCTAAAAGCCATGTTGTGGGTATCGATCTCGCATATAGCATGGTACAACAAGCCATACAGAAAAAATCACATTGGTTACAACGAAAACCTCATATGATCAATGGTAATATTGTCTGCCTGCCATTCAAGAACAGTAGTTTTGACTTGGTTTTTTGCAACCTAGTGGTTCACTGGACCAACATCACAGAAACATTCGCAGAATTTAAGCGCGTGCTCAAACCCGAAGGCACACTGCTCTTTACTCTGCCAGGCCCTGATACATTATGTGAACTCTCTCAGGCTTATAAAGCCGTTGATCAGTTCGCACATATCAATCCCTTCCATGATATGCATGATGTGGGGGATGCGTTACAAAAATTACAATTTCATAATGCCGTAGTGGACATGGAAAAAATTTGTTTTGAATATGAGTCTGTTTGGGCCATACTCAAAGACTTGAAAATGACAGGGGTTAGAAATATTCACCCCCAACGCAGAAGCCACATCACCCCTAAAACACAAATTGACCAGCTTGTGAAAGTCTACCCAAAAAACTCAGCACACAAGCACCCAATGACTTTTGAAGTGGTATATGGCCATGCGACTTGCCCATATAAAAAATTATCGGAGAATCTATCTAGCATCCCCCTAAACGTAATTTAACTTTGTTCTTGTATAGGCGCATATTGATGTTTAATAATCTTTTGGAAAGATTCCGATATGGAGAGCCAATCAACCACATCTACCGTAAACAATAAATCAGAAGCAGAAAAAGCATCTTTTAATATACCCATTTTTTCTAGGCTTAACGCATCCGTCCCAATGATTACTAAATCCAAATCAGAAAACTTTTTCGCCGTACCATTCACCCTAGAGCCGAATGCCCATACTTTGCTATCTGGCACATGATTTTGCAAAATCTGTTTTATTGCCTCTAAATCTTTATGTTCAACATCAATCATTTCTAGCCTCGAGCTGCTGACATAAGAACTGACTCTCTGGTAAAAAGTCCAAAGCAGAGGCATAAACTTGATCTGCTTTAGCTTCATTGTACGTATGAGAGGTTAAATTTCTGGCTTCTGTAAATAAAAACCATTGTCCAGGGTTTTGAATCAAACCCACTTTTGCAGCCAGCCTAAATAGCTCCTTGCGCGTTCTAGGCTCCGCATCCTCAGGACTGTTATTAAGCCTAATCCAGCGTTGAATAAATTTCCAACATAATTCATACGTAAATTCAAAATGCTGAATCACCCCCGAATGAATCACATTGCGCTCAACAGGCCTCAAATTATCCATGAACGCTTTATTTTCTGAGACTGCCACTGCTGCCTCTAATGCCGATATAGCCTTTTGTATACTCTCTAAGTTTAAAGACATATTTTCCCTCCCTATATTACTGCTTTGCTAAAAAGCTTTGGCAAAAATAATCTTCACCATAATATTTTAAAAACGCTTTATAACCACCTAAGTAATCTTTTTTGCCAGATTCTGTCAGTGCAATAATACGATCTGCAATATTGCCCACAAAATGTCTATCATGACTGACAATAATGACCGTCCCTGTAAATTCCCTTAACGCTTTGGTCAAAGCATAGATACCCTCGACATCCAAATGGTTGGTTGGTTCATCTAAAATCAAAACATTCGGCTTTTCCAGCATGATCTTTGCCAGCAGTAATCGCGCGGCTTCACCACCACTTAAATGCAGAATACTTTTATCGACGTCATCTTTTGTAAACAAAACCTGACCCAACACATTACGAACACTGCCCGTACTGGCCATGTGCGAATTGTTACACAGCCAATCATAAACAGAAATATTCTCGTTTAATTGCTCATGATGATCTTGGGCAAAATAGGAAACATGCGTTTCATGCCCCCATTCTGTTTCACCTGATGATGCGGTTTCAAGATCCATCGCAATTTTTAAGAGCGTAGATTTACCAATACCATTATGTCCCATAATCGCCACTTTTTGCTGACGCTTTATATCAAAACTCATATCATTTAGCACTTGCTTATCGCCATAAGACTTAGACAAATGCTTAATCATCAAGACTTGCTTGCCAGAAGGTCTTTTGGGTTCAAAAGCAAAACGTGGACTGACCCTAGAGCTTTTTTGTATATCCGGCATTTCCAATTTTTCAATCATTCTGACTCTAGATTGTGCTTGTTTTGCTTTACTGGCTTTTGCGCCAAACTTATCGACAAAGCTTTGTAAGTGTGCACGCTTGTCTTCCATATACTTTTGCGCATTCAACTTTTGCTCCATCACTTCTTTTTTCTTTAAGATAAATCGACCATAGTTCCCAGGGTACTCTCTGATTTCGCCATAATCCACATCTAGAATATGGGTCGATGTATTATTTAAGAATCGTATATCATGCGACACAAATGCCAACAATCCCTGATAGTCCTCTATTAAATATTTTTCCAACCAGCCAATCGTCATAATATCCAAGTGATTGGTGGGTTCATCCAATAATAAAATATCAGGCTCATTGAACAAGGCTTGTGCTAATAACACACGCATTTTATAACCGCCTGACAACATGGAAACCGGTTCGAAGTGATTGCTTTGTGGAATACCCAATCCTGTCAAAAGCTTATGCGCTAAGCTTTCTGCTGTATAACCATCATGATGCGCAATGGTTTCTTCCAAATCGGATAATCTATAACCAGACGCATCTGTCCACTCTGAATTTAACAGGTCTTCTTTTTCCGACATAGCAGCCCACAGAGCCGCTTTGCCCATCAAAACCACATCGATGATACGATTTTCCTCATATTGGAAGTGGTCTTGCTTGACCCAGCCAATCGATTTGCCTTTAGGGATTTCAACCTCTCCAACGCTAGGGGTTTCTTCCCCTGCCATAAGGCGTAATAATGTACTCTTCCCCGAGCCATTTGCACCAACAATGGCATAACGATTACCATGATTTAGCAATAAATCTGCGCCCTCAAATAGTATTTTTCCGCCATATTGAATACCCAAATCTTTAAAATAAATCATAATAATACATCTTTTGCTGTCAAAATATTCGCCATTGTACCCTATTCAGACAGTCCAAACTGTACTTTTCATCATATAATGCCCAGGAACTTTAAGTGAAAAACCATAGTCCAACAGATGGTAGGTAGATAAAAAGGCAGGCTCGATGAACGACACCAATAATATTCCGATTAAGGCAAGCTCTGTACCCGCTATAGCAGCCATATCTAAAACGGCAGCTTATGCCCCTATGAAACAGCAAAAACACAAACACTACCCAGGAGAAGCCACCAAGGCATTATTGGATATGCTCATTGCATCGGAAACATTTACCTATACCCCAAAAAAATGCATGTCCCGTAAAATATTAGGAAAAATCATCTATCGGCAGGCATAAAAAACCCCGCATAAGCAGGGTTTTTATATTTATAAGAGCTCATCCGCTCGATAACCGTGAACATACTCTAAGTGCCCCTTTCGCCACCCACCTAGCCACTCTTGCTTTTCATCTACCAGAGAATCAAAGGGACAATTTTCTTTATCATGCCCTTTCAGTCCTTGATTATAACCTAGCTTGTAAGCATGCTCTGTTTTGTTATTGCGTTTTGCTCTTTTCATAGGGAACCTCACATATTGAGATGTGGAATAAGACGAAACTAGTGTTTCACAGATTGGAAAACGAATCACTTTCATTGTATAAAAATCAGTCATCATAAAGTTATTATACTTACTTTCTGGAAGTTTTTCTAGCAACACACTTCCAATCACTGTAAGTATATTGATTATTCTTTGTTTTTTTATATGTCACTACTAAAAGTATAGGCTTTTTGCCATAACTTTGCGTGCATGTACTAACAATATATCACCAGCACATACACACTTCCATCCCTCTTAATTTTGCATGAGTGACTAATTTTCTAGCAAGCCATAGTCTTTTAGCAAGTAATCTATTTTAGGCGCTCGCCCCCTAAAGGCTTTGAATAAAACATCAGGTTCTTGAGAACCACCTTTTTCAAGAATATTTTCTAAAAAGGATTGCCCCACTTTGGCTTCAAATAACCCTTCTTCTTTAAAACGCGCGAACGCATCAGAAGACAAAACTTCCGCCCAAAGATAGCTATAATATCCTGCGGCATACCCGCCGGAAAAAATATGGGCAAAGCTATGCTGAAAACGATTATATGAGGTAATCGGCGATACGGAGATTTGACTGCGCACATCATCTAATATCTCTTGGATCTGATTTGACTTACCTTCATCAAACTCATGGTGTATCCGAAAATCAAATAGGGCAAACTCTAACTGCCGAACCACATGCATACCCGTCATAAAATATTTCGTCTGCAGTAACTTATCGAACAAGGCTTCTGGTAATGGTTCATTTGTATCAACATGAGAAGAAATAAGGGGCAAGGCTTCTTTTTGCCAACAAAAATTTTCTAAAAACTGACTCGGTAATTCAACCGCATCCCAAGGAACACCGTTAATGCCAGATACATCAGAATGATCAATTTTCGTTAGCATATGATGTAATGCATGCCCGAATTCATGGAACAAGGTAATCACTTCATCATGGGTTAGCAATGCAGGCTGCCCCGCAACGGCAGGGCGAAAATTACACGTCACATAGGCAGCAGGATATTGCACAACCTGGTCAGGCAGTACACGACGCACAATCGCATCATCCATCCACGCACCTTGTCTTTTTTTCTCCCTGGCAAATAAGTCTAAAAAGAACTTACCACGTAAATTTTTATTTTTATCATAAATCGCAAAAACTTGAACGTCTTTATGCCATGTTTCTACATCTGTTAAACACTCTGCCTGCACACCAAAAACTTTTTCCACAACCGAGAACATACCCGATAACACTTTATCTGCGGGAAAGTAAGGTCTCAACGCCTCTTGAGAAACAGAAAATGTTTTTTGTCTCAATCGTTCTGTGTAAAAGCTCATGTCCCATGGTTGCAACGTATCAAGATTATCTGTTTGCTTTGCAAAGTCTTTTAACACCTGAATTTCTTTTTGGGCAAAAGACTTGGATTTGTTAGATAGATCGCCCAAAAACCCAAATACTTCATCTACACTATTCGCCATTTTTCTCTCTAAAGAGTAATTCGCATAACTTTCGTAACCTAATATATTCGCCATTTTATGTCTTAATTTTAAAATATCACGCATGATATCGCTATTATCAAACTCTGGCTTAGAGGGTTCATGATTTGAGGCGCGTGTGACAAAAGCCTGATATATCGTTTCTCTAAGCACTCTGTTTTCCGCATACGTTACGATGGCATGAAAACAAGGATAATCTAACCCCAATCTATAACCTTTCGTATTCTGCTCTTTTGCTTTATTCTCAAATAATTTAAGATTGGCCTCTGGCACCCCTTTTAAATCATCACGCTCAGCAATATCTAAATGCCAAGCCTCCGTTGCATCTAACAAATTATCTTGAAATTTACTTTGCAATTCAGATAATGATTTCTTTATGTTTTTGAATTCTATTTGCTGTGCTTCAGGCAACGCAATGCCTTGTAATTTAAAATCTCTGATAGCATTGGTAATCACTTTTTTCTGCGAGTCATCCAAGCGATTAAATTCATCCCCCTGATAAATAACTAGAAAAGCATCATATAAGCGTTTATGTTGTCCAACTTGAGTCGCATAATCGGATATTTTGGGCAAACATTGGTTGTAAGCGTCTCTTAGCGCCTCCTCACTCATCACAGAGTTTAGATGACTTACTGGTGACCACGCTCGGTGCAAGCGATCATCTAGCGCTTCTAATGGCTTAATCAGTTCCACCCAGGATGTGGGTTGGCTGCTAGCAATTTTGTCAATTTCCTCTAAATTATCTTTGAGTATGGTTTCTATCGCAGGTACAACATGTTCTGCACGAATATCATTAAACGGCGGTAAATTATAATCTGACAGTAATGGGTTATGCATTTCTCTTTAGCTCCTTATCTATAATCTGTATGGTAGAATATCATTTTCTAAGCAAAAAATAATAATTGTTGCACACAAAATATCAGAGTTAGAAATATGCATAAAAAATTTGATTTAATTGTCATCGGCGCGGGTTCAGGTGGCATTGCCGCAGCAAACCGCGCAGCAGAACACGGCGCCTCTGTTGCGATTGTAGAATCAGGCGAGCTAGGTGGCACTTGTGTCAACGTGGGGTGTGTACCCAAAAAAATCATGTGGATGGCCAGCCAAAGGCAAGCACAGATTGAACAAGCCTCTGCCTTTTGTTTTGCCAAGCAAAAAGCAAACTTGAATTGGGCTAACCTAGTACAAAAAAGGCAAGATTATATTGACAATTTGCATACCCTGTATCAAAAAAAAATATTCTCTAATAAAATAACCCTTCTGCCTGGCACAGCTCAATTCGTCGATAATAAAACCGTTGCCATTGGCTCTAAACAAATCCAAGGTAAGCATATACTCATCGCAACCGGTAGCACGCCCAGATGGCCAGATATCCCAGGTGCAGAATTAGGCATAGACTCTAACGGCTTTTTTGCACTCAAAGCCCTACCCAAGCGAGTTGCCATTGTCGGAGGCGGTTATATTGCTATAGAATTAGCAGGCATGCTACAAGGGTTTGGTGTTGACGTCTCCTTGGTTTTTAGAGCTAAACACATACTCAGAACTTTTGACATTACCATAACGCAAACATTACACGACATTTATCAAGATCATGGCATGCACATTTGTGCGGAACACACTTTTGAATCGCTGGCTAAAACAAAAGATGGCTTGGTTTTGCAGTGCTCAGAACAAAAAATACTCAAACCCGTTGATACGGTTATTTGGGCTATAGGGCGTATCCCTAATACAGAGGGCTTAAATCTCGCAGCAGCCCAAATAGAGCAAAAATCTGACAACAGTATATGGGTTGATGATTACCAAAATACCAATCAAAAAAATATTTATGCCCTTGGTGATGTCACAGGGAAAGCACCGCTCACACCAGTTGCCATAAAAGCGGGTCGAAAACTATCCGAAAGATTATTTAATCAACAAAAAGATTTTAAAGTAGATTATCATAATATTCCTACGGTCATTTATAGTCATCCACCCATCGGCACCATTGGTTTGAGCGAAGTACAAGCCATAGCGCAACATAGCCCAGACGACATTAAAGTATATAATGCACGCTTTACCCCAATGTTATCGAGTTTTTCTGAAGATAAAATACCATGTGTGATAAAACTCATCATACAAAAATCCACCGATAAAGTAATAGGCTGTCATCTCATTGGTGATTTTGCGGATGAAATTTTACAGGGTTTTTCCGTCGCCATTCGCATGGGCGCGACAAAAGCAGATTTTGATGAAACCATGGCCATTCACCCCACCGTCGCCGAAGAATTAGTCACGCTAAGATAGGAAATAATTATGGATATCAGAACATTTGATACACACCACCCCGATATTGCCTCTACCGCTTATATTGATCCAATGGCAACGGTGATAGGGCAAGTCAGTATTGGTAAAGATAGCTCTATTTGGCCTTATGTCTCTATCCGAGGCGACATGCATCACATTGATATTGGCGAAGGCACCAGCATTCAAGATGGTACGGTCATTCATGTCACCCATGCGGGAGATTTTAATCCTGATGGTTACCCAACTAAAGTCGGTGATTTTGTGACGGTAGGACATAAAGTGACACTACATGGTTGTACTGTAGGGGATTATTGCATTATTGGGATGGACTCAACTATTTTAGATGGCGCTATGATAGAAAATAATGTTCTACTTGCCGCAGGTAGCCTCGTACTACCGGGTAAAACATTAAAAAGTGGCTATTTATGGGCTGGGCGCCCTGCTGTTGCGAAGCGCCCTTTGACAGAAACCGAAATGTCCTTCTTTGAATACAGCGCGCAGAACTATATTCAACTCAAACATAAGTATATGGATATCTAACGTATCTTGTAACGACTCACCCACGGCTTGTTGTAGAGGGGAGTCGTTACCATATCTTAATGATAAACATGTACCGCGGGGCCCATACTTAATAACTCTGAAATCGTGACAAATTGATACCCTTGTGCCTTTAGACTATTAATCAACATTTCTGTTGCCTGCACAGTGGTTTGTCGACGCTTGCCACCATCGTGCAATGTAATAATAAAACCTGGACGCACACGTGTCATAATTCGATCATGTATCACTTTAGCAGCAGGACCTTCCCAGTCTTTGGGCAAATAGCTAAACAATATGTTTTGCTTGCCTAATTTATCCACTGCTTTTTGTATAGAAGGAGAAACCTGGCCAAATGGCGATCTAAAAGTCGGCTCTTTGGTATAACCCATTTTCTCAATCAAATCATCTACTTTCAAAATTTCTCTGGCAATACTATCTGAATTTTTACGTTTTAATTTTTTATGGTACATAGAGTGATTGCCCAACTCATGCCCTGCTTTTATTGTTTTTTTAACGATATCTGGGTGGGACTTAATCGAGACCCCTAATACATAAAATGTCGCTTTGACATTCTGTTTTGCTAATATGGCTAATATTTGCTCCGTGTAAGGCTTTGACGGCCCATCATCAAATGTTAACGCAACCACTTTTTGATTTGTTTTAATAAAGCGTACGGGTTGTGATGCGACAGCTTGCAAGCTCACAAAAACAAACAATAATAAAAACCAACTTATTGCATGCGCTTTTATTTTATATAATCGACTCATAAAATTCTCTCGCTTATATCTTAATAATTAAATCGATGGTTCTGCTGATTTCAAGCTGATTTCCCCCCAAGATTTAGATAATACTTTCTCATAGATAACAGAGCCATATTGTGCCCCATATTTTGCGGTAAAAAATTCATAGGCGTCTAGAGCCCATCGCGGAAAAGGTTTGTCCCCCACCATCAGTGTATCCGACCTGTCACTTTGTTTGTATGACTCGATAATCGCTTCTACTTTTTCAAGATCTTCTTTTTGTGTATCCCAATCTTGAACAATTTGTTGCTTATATTGTTCAGGGCTTTCTTTTTTAAGGGTATCTAATTCATCACGTTTTAATAATTTTTCCATTTTTACTCTCTTTCTCGCAGATTCAATAATACAGGCAATGTGTCAGGCTCTTTATCAAACCACTGTTTAAAACTCAACGCCGCTTGTTCTACTAACATCCCTAGGCCATCATCTGTTTTTGTCGCGTTATTTTTTCTAGCCCATGTCATAAAGACTGTCGGTTCGCCACCACCATAGGACAAATCTATTGCGGTTGTATTTTCTACCCATTTTTCGCTTAATTTTGGTATTTTGTTCTGCAAACTACAACTCGTTGCATTAATCACCCAATCAAACTTTGTAGATAAGCCTTGTTTATTTATCTCATCATAACCACACGCTTGAAATCTCTGACTCATATCCGCTAATGCTTCAGCACGCGCCACATTACGATTCACAATATTTAAAGACTGGATCGGTTGTTCTGATAGCATAGACGCTAATGCACTCGCTGCGCCACCCGCGCCTAATAATAAAATATTTTTATTTGCCATATCCTCGCCCAGGTGCTTTTTAATATAATTTAAAAACCCCCGGCCGTCAGTATTATCACCCTTTAATTTATCATTTTCCCACCAAAAAGTATTCACAGCCCCCGCATGACAAGCATATGAAGAGTGCGTATCACATAAAGCAAATGCCTCTTTTTTAATCGGGACTGTAATATTCCCGCCAAAACCCTCGGCTCGCTTGAATATAGCCAGTGTTTTAGCCAGCTCATCATTAGGGGTTAGTATGCGTTGATATTCAATATCCAAAGCAAATTGTTTCGCAAATGCTGTATGAATTCTAGGTGATAAACTATGCATGACGGGATCACCGAATAAAGCTAATTTAACTGCCATCTTATTTAGATAACTCCATAAAAACTCAAGATATTTTACTTTTTCTGAATACCTTCAAAATACATCACACCGGTATCATTAGCTAGGGCATTTTTCTACCTCAAAGTAAGCACATGAATCAGTACAAACAGAACATAGAACATTAAAAATTAGGTGTAATTGGGTGTACTATTGGCTTGATAAATGGGTGTAATTGGGTGTACTATTGGTTATTATGATTAAAACAGATAATATAAACATTACAACTGACATGCTCTTTCTCATTTCAACCATAGATGAATTCAAAGGAGCATGGCGTGCTTTGGGCACTTTGGCGCCAGAACGGCTTTCTGCTTTAAGACGTGTTGCCACTATTGAAAGCATTGGCTCGTCAACTCGTATTGAGGGGAGCAAACTTTCTGACCGAGACATTGACAAACTGCTAACAAACTTGGAAATCAAATCCTTTGAAACAAGAGACGAGCAGGAAGTCGCTGGCTATGCTGATGTTATGGAAACAATTTTTCAGTCTTGGAAAGAGATCGCCATTACAGAAAATCACATCAAACAACTCCACCATAACTTGTTAAACTACAGTCAAAAAGATGAAAGACATCGTGGCAACTACAAAACAAATTCAAATAGTGTCGCCGCTTTTGACGAAACAGGGAAACAGGTAGGAATTGTTTTTGAAACAGCCTCCCCTTTTAAAACACCCATGCTTATGGAAGAACTGGTGACATGGACCCAAAAATCTTTTGAGAATAAACATTTACACCCATTGCTTGTGATTGCTATTTTCACTGTTGTTTTTTTAGAGATTCATCCTTTTCAGGATGGGAACGGAAGGCTTAGCCGCGTACTCACGACACTTCTGCTCTTGCGTACAGGCTATACATATGCACCATTTTCATCATTAGAAAGTATCATAGAAAGAAGCAAAGAAAACTATTATCTATCCTTAAGACAGACACAAAGTACAATCAGAACAGAAGCGCCAAATTGGCAACCATGGATTCTTTTCTTTTTGAAGTCTTTACAACAACAAGTAAAAATTCTATCTAGCAAAGTAGAACGAGAAAAAATCGTTCTTGCAACCTTACCAGAATTGTCCGTTCAAATCCTTGAACAAGCAAAAGGGCATGGTCGCGTAACTATTGGCGATATGATTAAACTGACAGGAACAAGCCGTAATACGCTTAAAGAGCATTTTCGCATGCTTGTCGATAAAGGGCACCTTGCCATGCATGGCAGAGGGCGTGGTGTTTGGTATTCGCTTACATAGCATATCTACCTATGTAGGAAACACTTGCTGATTAGCTCTGCCTCCAACTAGAAAGCAGCATCATCTCTTAACCTTTATCCCTTCAAAATACATCACACCGCTATCATTATCTAGTCTCAAAGCTAAGCGATCATCCTGAATATCTAAATTTGTAATATTATTAATATCTAAAACAAAGCGACTATCTACCTTGTAATCCTTACAGCGCGCAGCTATCGCCATTTCAATATTTATTTCAATTTCCTCTTGGCTTAACGCATACTCCCCTAGCGCTTTCTGACAGCTTGTCACAACTTTTAGCTTACTATTGCCAAAAAACAGTAGAGTCATTTTTTCTTGGCTTGGAGGGCGTAGCCAGTCACCATCCGCGTATTGAGTACCCGTCCAACGCCATGTGTATGCTCTTAACATGGGATAGTAATCTTGTTTCAACTCTCGAACATTTTTACCTTTCCCCGAGGCAGGGGGCCAGCTAAAATGTCCTGTTTGCGACCAGGTTATATCAATTTTAAAGAAATCGGTTCGCCCCGTTTCATGTTGCCGTACTTCTTTAATACCATTGTACAACTCTTCAATATTTAACGGGGGGGTAGGACCGGTTAGATGCAAATATATTAAAGTTCGCTGTTTGTTAATATCCACGTCTTGAATTTTCAGCTGATTTTTTTTAAGCCATACTTGTAGCATCTCAGAGTGTTCCGCTCGATACATAGCGTCGTACCATACTTCATGACTATAAAAATATAAAGGTACCGAGATAGTCACAACGACAGAAGTAAATAAGGCTAAAAATCCTTTGAAAAATATATTTTTTTTCGCAGGATCTACCTTAGCGGTTACCCCCACGAATCTAAAAGTCAAAGCCCCCGCTAAAACCATTGCCGCATAGTTTACAAAGAACAAGACAAAAGCTCTTAAGGCTAAGTCATATTCAGTATAAACCAGTAAGGCACCACAAGAAGCAAGAGGCGGTAATAATGCAACGGCCATAGCGACCCCTGGAATAGCGCTCGCCTCTTTTCGAGTCATGGTATAAGCGCCACCACAACCTGCCGCTAAAGCAATGGTCAGATCAAAAAGCGTTGGCTTTGTTCGGTCTAAAACTTGCTGGGGTAGCTCTAGCATGTTGGGCGAGAACCAAGTCATGAGCATAGCAATGACAACGGCGGATAATGCCATACAAAAAACCATGATTAAAGACTCAGTGAACCGCTTAGGCCAGCTCAATGTAATTGCTACCGCGGACGACATCACTGGACGCATCATCGGCGCCACTAACATCGCCCCAATCACAACCGCTGCAGAATTAGATAATAAACCAGCCGTGCAAATAACAGTAGAAATAACCAGCAAAATACCCATGCGCCAAAAAAATTCTTTTTGGTTCTCTTTACCAAAGACAAACAAACTTTCCAATAGCTCCCGCAGTTCTTCTGCTGGCAGCACATAGCCTAAAAACTTACCTGTCTTACCTGATTTCCCTCTGATCAAAATTTATCCTAGCGCGATGGGATCGTGGTATTAAGATTATAGCAAGGAGAAACTTAAACATCTTACTATTTAATTAAACAGCCATCGCCGCCCAATCTCTAGGTATTAAATACTTGCTGATTAATTCCGCTTCTGGTGTATTTTCTTTTGGTTGCCATTGATAAGCCCACTTCACTTCAGAGGGTAAGGACATGAGTATCGACTCGGTTCGGCCGTTGGACTGCAACCCAAATAATGTGCCTCTATCGTAAACTAAGTTGAATTCCACATACCGACCACGCCTGTAGCTTTGATAGGTTCTTTGCGCCTCTGTAAAGCTTGTCTCTTTGTGCTTTTGAATAATAGGTACATAAGAGTCGATAAAGCCCTGCCCCACAGCTTGTATGAATTCAAAGCATTTTTCAAAATCCCAACCCCAAGTGCTGGTATTGAGATCATCAAAGAATATCCCCCCCACACCACGATGCTCATCTCTATGTGGCATAAAGAAATAATCATCCGCCCATTTTTTATATTTAGGATAGACATCCACACCAAAATCATCACAAATGGCTTTTGTTTTTTGATGCCATTGGACACAATCTTCTTCAAAACCATAATAGGGCGTCAAATCAAAACCACCCCCAAACCACCAAATAGGCTCACCTGTTTTAGGGGTGGCAACAAACAATCTAACATTCATATGTGCTGTCGGCACAAAAGGGTTAATGGGGTGAATCACAGAGGACACCCC
Organism: Uncultured Candidatus Berkiella sp.; assembly: GCA_964633725.1. Taxonomy (GTDB): domain Bacteria; phylum Pseudomonadota; class Gammaproteobacteria; order Berkiellales; family Berkiellaceae; genus Berkiella_A. The sequence goes on along the minus strand of CAZWHY010000006.1, from coordinate 55,208 downwards.
CATCGCTTCAAACGCAGCCCCCGCTAATTCTGGTCGTACATTAGATGCGCTACTCGGCAGGGACGCACCCAAAACATGCGAAAAATTAACCCCACCCTTTTCAATCACGCTGCCATTTTCCAAAACTCGAGAAATACCACCGCCCCCTTCTGCCCGAGTCCATTCATCAATAATAAATTCCCCGGTGGCGTCTTCAGATGCAATGCTAGCACAAAGCTCGGATTGTAATTTTAATAAATACTTTTTGACGTTTTCTTTTTTTAAAGACCAATTCATACTGCAATCCCTAGTTTTTTTATTATGCTGATATCTGAGCCTGCACGCAACACAGTTTGCGAAGCAAAATCAATCACCCATGAAGGCTTTCTTTGTGTGCCCAAACTGCCTGTTACTATGCCAGAAATATCACCAGAAAATTGTGATTGAATAATGTCAGGTTGCATCAGCGGTGCTTGTTCTGAACGATTCACACTGGTAGAAACAATGGCGCCATTCACTGTGTCACACAAGGCTTTGGCGATGGGATGATTGGACATTCGGATGGCAATCGTTTGGTTAGAGCCTAATAACAACGCATTCACACTTTGTTTAGCAGGTAATATCCACGTCACAGGGCCTGGCCAAGATTTCTCAACCACGCTCCAATCACTATCTGCAATTTTATCCCAATCAATATAAGGCGTTAGTTGCGCTATTTTACTAATAATTAAAATAAAACCTTTGTGAGATGCTCTGTTTTTTAAGGCGATTATTTTTTCAACCGCCAATGGTTGCATCGGATCGCAACCAAAACCATACACAGACTCGGTAGGGTAAACAATAACCTTCCCCTGACGAATCGCTTCAACACCTGCCGCAACACTTAAATCATTGGTTATATTGTGCATACTTTTCACTAATGATTTTATCTTTTTCTATAACCGCTTGTTTTTGTGCCATTTTCATTTGTACTAATTTTTCTGCTATATTCTTATCACCTAAAGCGAGTATTTGCATCGCCAATATAGCTGCATTTTTAGCACCCGCTTTACCCACTGCAACGGTGGCAACCGGTATGCCACCTGGCATTTGCACGGTGGATAATAACGCGTCCCAGCCATCTAATACTCCCGCACTTAACGGCACGCCGATTACAGGCTTAATTGTATACGCCGCAACGGCGCCAGCCAAATGCGCAGCCAAGCCTGCGGCACAGATAAATACGCCCACCCCTCTATTTTCAGCCTCTACAACATAGGCTTTGGTCTGCTCTGGTGTTCTATGAGCGGATGTAATTTTAACTTCAAATGGGATTTCTTCTGCGATAAAAGTATCGATCGTATGTTGCATAATAGGCAGGTCACTATCTGAGCCCATTAAGATAGCCACAAAGAATGGATGGTGAGATTGGTTCACAAGCGCCTCGCATATTCAAAAACACAAAAGCCCCAAATTGGGGCTCTTGTGTTGTAGATTAATATAAAACAAAATCTAAAACATAGCCTAGACTGAATTTTATAGGAATCTTATAAAAGGTCAACTAATAAGATTACAATGCGAATGAGAATATTCTGCATTGTAGCTTTTACTAGCTTTACCTGTGGCTAATTTTTATCTTGCTCTTTATCTTGATCTTCACCTTGCTCTTTATCTTCCTCTTCTGTTTCTTCTAAAGGCTCACAAAATTGACATTCTTTTTGTGGGCAAGCGCGCTCTGTTCCACGTTTTTTAGTGGTTTTTTTCATGGTAATAGGCCAATCACAAGTCGGACAGGCCTCTGTGATAGGCGGATACCACATGGCATACTGGCAATCCGGGTAGCCTGAGCAAGAATAAAATACTTTACCACGCCTAGACTTACGTTTTAGTATTGTGCCCTTATTGCATTTAGGGCAAGACACTTCTGTATCTTCTGGCTTTTCCAGTGGCTCAATGAAGTTACAATTTGGGTAGCTACTACAACCAATGAATTTTCCATAACGCCCGGCTTTAATAACCAAGTCAGACTCACACTTAGAACATTTTCTACCTTCCACAATCTCTGGGGTAGCGGTTGCATCCTCTGAGCCTTCTAAACTACGTGTATAGTCACAGTCTGGATAAGCCGTACATCCAATAAATCTGCCGCGTTTACCCAATCTAATCGATAAGGGCTTCTCACAGGTGGGACACTTTTCATCCATAGGTTCTTGTGTAACATCTTCCCGCTTAACATTGTCCTTAATTTCTTTAACCAAATTAATAAATGGCTGCCAAAACTCTTCTAGTAGTGGCTTCCACTCTTGCTCACCTCTGGAAACCGCATCTAAAGAATCTTCTAAGTTTGCCGTGTATCCATAGTCTACATATTGACCAAAGTAGGTGGTTAAAAATCGGCTAACTACACGCCCAACATCAGTAGGATGAAAGCGTTTTTGGTCTAATCTCACATATTCTCTATTTTGCAATGTGCTAATAATAGAGGCATAAGTAGAAGGACGGCCAATGCCATATTCTTCTAATGTTTTCACCAATGTCGCTTCTGAAAAGCGCGGTGGTGGCTCTGTAAAATGTTGATCGCCTTTGATGTCTAATACTTTTATTTTGTCGCCTTTTTCCATGGAGGGTAGCATTTTATCGGTCTCGGTACTGACATCATCCTGCCCCTCTTCATATACTTTTAAGAACCCAGGATCGACAATCACGGAACCATTTGCTTTAAAAATATGATTGTCACCACATTTTAACTCGCAAGCAACGGTATCAATTGTGGCATGTATCATTTGGCAGGCTACAGTACGTTTCCAAACCAAGTTATACAATTTGAACTGATCGGCTGACAACATTTCCTTAATTTTCGATGGCTCAATAGCCGCAGATGTCGGACGAATGGCCTCATGTGCTTCTTGTGCATTTTTTGATTTGGTTTTATAGGTTCTGAGTGTATCGGGCAAAGCTTTGGCACCATATTTATCTGCAATGAGCTCTCTAATTTCCTCAATCGCACTCATTGCCAAGTTCACCGAGTCTGTTCTCATGTAGGTAATCAAACCAGTATTACCATCACCCAAATCTATACCTTCATACAACTGTTGAGCAGTACGCATGGTTCTGTTCGCAGTAAACCCAAGTTTTCGGGAAGCTTCTTGTTGTAATGTTGACGTGGTAAAAGGCGCAGTTGGATTGCGTTTGCGTTTTTTCTTTTCTACTTTATCAACCAATAAGATGCCATTACTCGCGGCCAACAATACTTGTATCGCCTTGTTGGTCGTATCCCCATCTGTGATAGAAAATTGCTTAAGCTTTTCACCATCATAGGTATGTAGCTTGGCTTTAAAGGCTTGTGGATCTTTTTCACATTGTGCCTCTATCGTCCAATATTCTTTGGCTTCAAACGCTTCTATCTCCAGCTCTCGCTGAACAATCATAACCAAAGCGGGGCTTTGAACCCGGCCAGCAGATAATCCTGGTCTGATTTTCCGCCACAATAACGGCGAAAGATTAAATCCCACCAAATAATCTAAAGCTCTTCTGACTTGTTGGGCATAAACCATGTCCATAGACAATTCTCGGGCATCATCAATCGCCCCCACAATCGCTTGTTTGGTGATCTCATGAAATACAACTCGCCGCACAGGTTTATTTTTTAGTAATTTCTTTTCCCGCATCAACTCAAAAATATGATAGGCAATGGCCTCGCCCTCTCTATCCGGATCAGTTGCGAGCAATAATTCATCACATTTTTTCAATGCCTGAGCAATCGCTTTGACATGATGGGCATTTTTTTCAATGACCTCATATTTCATCGCAAAATCATTATCGGGATCCACCGCACCTTCTTTGGGTATGAGATCCCGAACATGACCATAGGAAGCAACGACCTCATAGCCCTTGCCCAAGTATTTTTTGATCGTTTTAGCCTTAGCAGGGGATTCCACTACGACTAGTCGATTACTCATTATGTATTGTGCTCCCTTATATGATGGGGAGCGCGTTAATGAATAACGCTCTCTACCTCATCAAAAACCAAATCCTCAACAAAAGCAAAATTATCTTTATATTGAGGGCTATTTAGCATCACTAAACCCACGATGCGCTTAAATGCTTGAAAATCAATCTGAGATGCGGGAATAACCATAGCTCGGTCCATAATAATTTCGCGAGTCATCACATCAATATAACCTGTGTTCTCTAACTGTAATAAATAGCTTAAGCTGGCCACCTCTAGTTTGCATTGCTCCGCAGCGGTAAAAACGCGTATTGCTTTTTTATGCGTTAAGATCTCAACTTCCACATCCTGCAAATCAGCTAGATCACCTAACCAATCAAATGCTTGTGTTATCTCCCCAACATCAAACCCTGCTTCCTCTAGCTCACAGGCCAAAACCATTTCATCCTCAGGCATACCTTCCTCATAAGATAGATAGTTGTCAAATAAAAACATGAGAACATCAACCACATTTTCTTTCATATTGATCACCTGTCTTATATTCGGATGACACCGCCAGGTACGGTCTTGATGCAACCTTGTAATTCAAGGTTTAGTAGCATCATTGAAACCTGCTGCGAGGTCAATCCTGATTGATCCACAATTCCATCTAATGGCGTACAGTTATCCGTCACAAAAGCTAATATCTTAGCTTCGCCCGGATCAAGTTGAACATGGGTTTCCTCCATTTTTGGTTTTATGTTTGGTTTATGACTCTTTGATGGCTCGTTGACTATACTGGCATCCCACTCAGTCCCAGTCAACTGGGGTCGCAATGCTTCCATCACTTGGACGGGATTATCAACGCACATCGCACCTTGTCTAATCAACTGATGACACCCCATTGCCATTGGGTTATTTATCGAACCTGGAAGTGCAAAAATTTCTCTCCCTTGTTCCAAAGCATAGCTTGCTGTGATCAAAGAGCCACTTTTTTTTGCCGCTTCCACTACAATAACACCTAATGATAATCCACTAATGATTCTGTTACGCCTGGGAAAGTGCTCTCTGCGAGGACCTATGCCAATAGGGATCTCAGAGACCCAAGCTCCACGCTCTAGAATCCGTTCCGCTAATGCTGTGTGTGCTCTAGGATATATTTGATCCAGTCCTCGCCCCATAACGCCAATTGTATACTGTTCTGCTTCTAAGGCGCCTTGATGGCATGCTCCATCCACACCCAGAGCTAAACCGCTGGTGATGACCACACCCCATGAGGACAATTGTTTCGCAAAAGCATAGCCGTTTTGTTGGCCTTGTGAACTGGTTTTCCGACTTCCAACCATTGCAACTTGGGGATCATTTAAAATAGAAGCATTGCCCCGCACAAATAGGACCGGCGGAGGTGAGGCAATTTGTTCTAGCCACGCGGGATATGGTTTTTGTGAGGTTTTAGTGAAATCTAAAGTGATGATGTGGTTATTAGGTGCATCCGCCCAGGATAAATCTTTGTCTACCCCTGCCCAATCAAGAGATAATGGCTTTTGAGTTTGTGCCTGATTACCTTGCATTTGATACCAACGGACAAACGCTGATGTTGGCTGTCTACCATTAAACCAACTTTGTAAACTACCACCTTGCCGTATCAAATCTTTCAATCGTCTTAACCCTATTCTGGGACACCGATTCAAAACCAACCAATACATTAACTCATTGTCTGCTGTTGTTTTAATCATATACTTCTTTCACAACTTACTAAATAGCATGATGACGAATCAAATGACCGTCATCTGCTTAAATCAACACCGGCTTTCTCTTACACCTCTATCTAATGGCAATAGCAAGTGCCCTAAGGCGAGCCCACACTATCCAAAATATATATAGGTCTATTTGCATTCATAACCAGAGCATAGCTGACTTTATCAAACACTCGAAACACCACGAGTTTGCCAACTTTTAATGTGGGGTATTCTAACGCATCTAGATCTTTAGTCCGCAACCTAGAAGGAATATCTTTTTGTGATTGTCGTACTGACAAAACATCCCCAGACTCTCTAAATTGATCGCGCCCACCTGTAATCACAATAACTTGATATTGGCCAATTTGAGATAAGCCTCCAAACACAGAAATAATTAATCCTTCTGGCATACCTTGAGGTGCCTTAGGTGTAAAGTAAGCATCTAACTCATGATTCTGCGGCTCAATAAGCTGATCCCCTACTCTAATTTCAGCATTGCTTTTGCGCAAAATTAATGAAGCCGGATCACCATGCTGCTCTAGGTACGCCTTACCCAGATCTAATCCCTCTGTGCCCAGATATTCATTAGTTGTAGGATGTATATAATCTTTCCCTACACGAAAGATAGAAAAGACCTCTAAGGGGCTCTCTGGCAAAATAGGTCGAGCATAGATCCTATCTCCCGCCCCCACAATAAGATGATCTTCATCTAAAGCTACTATTTTAGGACTATTTTCTACAATCTCCTCTGTAATCACTCTAGATTGGTTGAAAAAAGGCTTAATCACACTAATCGGCACCGTGGGGATTGCCCCATCTGCTGCCTCTGTACGCACCTCTGGGCTCAACTTCACTACTCGTTGCCCATTTTCCCAGTATGTCCTCACGCCTTGGCGTTCTAATCGTAAACTAGGATTACCAGCGCCATCAAATCCTAAAATAATCCTATCACCCGGAAAAATGAGATCTGGATTTTTAATATTAGAATTCCCCGCCCAAATTTCGGGCCAAAGCCAAGGCTCATGCAAAAACCTCTCTGCAATGCCCCACAGAGTATCGCCCTTTTTGACCTGATAAGCCGCAGGCGCCTTTTCCAATACTAATTGAGACTTTACCTGTGACTGAGCCGCTAATGGTGCCATTAATACAAAACAACAGCCTAAAAATAACCTATATATCCATTTAAAAGTTTTATGACCCACAAATAATTGCTCCGAATACTGTGTTTATGAACTAAACTCTATTGTTATATCATAACCTTGAATTTACACTCATTCACAAGATCTCTCCACTCCTTGATCTGTGTTAAAATGCTGCCTTGTATTCCCAATAATCAGTTTATTAACTATTTATCGTATATGAGTATATTAGAAATATTGTGTTACCCAAATAACACGCTAAAAACCCCGACCACAACTGTAGAGAGCTTCGATGCAACGATACAGCAGCATGTGAACGATTTATTTGAAACCATGTACGAAGATAATGCTTGCGGTCTAGCGGCCAATCAGATTGGCAAAACACAATCTATTTTTGTCATGGATGCTTCTAGGGATGGTACTGCCCCACTATGCTTTATCAATCCTGAAATTATTGCCGAACAAGGTATTATCACATCAGAAGAAGGCTGTATGTCCTTTCCTGGCGTTTATACCAAAATCAAACGTGCCAAGATCATTACAGTACGATTTCAAACACCCAAAGGTGAGTTCCAAGAGCTTACATTGGAAGGACTAGCCTCATCCTGCGTGCAACATGAGTCCGACCACCTAAACGGCATCTTATTTATCGATCGCTTATCCGGCTTGAAAAAATCACGCCTATTGAAAAAATTAGCTAAATTGAACCAGTTCCAGGACTAAACATGAAAATTATTTTTGCGGGCACCCCAATGTTGGCCCAGCAGCAGCTTACCGCACTGCTAAAAACAGACCATGATATTGTCGCAGTGTATACACAACCCGATAGACGCCAAGGTAGAGGCTTACAACTCACCCCTAGTCCTGTCAAAGTCTTGGCTTTACAACATAATATTCCTATAGAGCAGCCAGCCACCCTCAAAGATAAAGCAGCTGTAGAACGACTCAAACATTATCAAGCCGATTTGATGCTAGTCGTCGCTTATGGTTTATTATTGCCACCTGATGTACTGGCAGCGCCTCGATTAGGTTGTATCAATATGCATTTATCATTGTTACCCAAATGGCGTGGCGCCGCGCCTATTCAATATTCTCTATTAAGTGGCGACACAAAAACAGGGGTCACTTTGATGCAAATGGATGCAGGATTAGATACAGGCGATATTCTCTATCAAGCTGAATATACGATTCAAAATACAGACACATCAGAATCACTGTCAGAAACCTTGGGCGCGATGGGGCAGGTTATGATTAAAAATAATTTATCCCAGATTGTGCAAAACCCTCAGCCTATTCCACAAGATAATAGTCTATCAACACATGCGCCTAAAATACAAAAACAAGATGCCGGTATTTGTTTTAATGAAAACAGCTTAGATATTGATAGAAAGATAAGAGCGTATACCCCTTGGCCCATCGCTTTTTTTAAGCATAATAGCGAAAGTATTAGAATATTACAGGCACAACCTATGAACCGAACACATACAAACAAACCAGGCACAATACTAGAGTCTAGTGCTAAAGGCATACTCGTTGCGTGTGGAGACGGCGCACTCTTATTAACCGAGTTACAATTCCCGGGTAAAAAACGAGCCCATGTTAAAGATATTTTAAACGCCAAACGTGACATGTTCCAAGTTGGCCGTAACCTTGGAGAGCAACAAATATGAACACAGCTATTTCTAACCAACGCTTTATTGCCTGTAAAATCTTACTGGAGATTTTTCAAAATCACACGGCTTTTGAGCCCGAACTGATTAGCAAACGTTATCCCAAAATCTCCCCCAGAGATAAAGATTTAACCGCACATTTAATTTTTGGTGTTTTACGTTATTATGAAAAACTAGAAGCCGTGGGTAATATTTTCTTAAAAAAAGCATTAAAAAGTAAAGATTTCGATATCCAAATGGTTCTGTTAGTCGGCATATACCAATTACAGTTTATGCGTATTGCCAAACATGCCGTGATTCATGAAACCGTTCAATGTGCTGCGCTTTTTAAAAAAACATGGGCGAAAGGTTTGGTGAATGCTGTTTTGCAAAAAATAAACCGACAACAAGATAGCTTGAATCAAAAAAACTTTGAGCTGAATATAGAAACCGCACACCCTCTTTGGCTCTATGAACAAATTAAAACCGACTGGCCAGACCACTATCAGCAAATACTACAAGCCAATAATATAGAAGCGCCCCTGACTTTACGGGTCAACACAAAAGTATGCTCTAGAGATGAATATGTGAAACAGCTAGAAGCGCAAGATATCACAATAGCGCTAACACCTCATAATCAGACTGGCCTGATTATCAGCAATGCACCCAAAGTACAAGATTTGCCCTTGTTTTCAACTGGCGGATTCAGTGTGCAAGATCAAGCCGCGCAATTAGCCGCCACCCTTTTAGACTTACAACCCAATCAGACTGTATTAGATGCTTGCTGCGCACCAGGCGGAAAAACGACACATATTTTAGAGCTCGCCCCTAATAGTATCCAGCTCACAGCGGTAGAAAAAAATAAAGCCAAAATGCCCAAAGTAGAAGAGAATTTAAAACGTCTAGGCTTAACCTGCACGTTATTAAATGACGATGCTGTTAATTTGCAAAATTTAGAACCAAAGCTTAAGTTTGATCGCATACTGCTCGATCCTCCCTGCAGTGCAACAGGCGTAATTCGGCGCCACCCAGATATCAAAAGATTGCGCCAAGCAAAAGATATTACCGAGCTAACAAAACAACAATCTGATTTATTAAACGCAATGTGGCCATTGCTCAAAACTAATGGTATGTTGGTTTACTCAACCTGTTCTATTTTACAATCGGAAAATGAAGAACAAATCGAGATGTTTTTGCAACGTAACCCAGATGCAGAACTTATACCGATTGAGGCAAAATGGGGGCATGCACTAAAATATGGCCGCCAAATTTTACCCGGAGACAATAACATGGATGGATTCTACTATGCCAAAATCAGGAAACTGGGCTAACAGGAAATGAAAATCATTATCTTGGGTGCAGGTCAGGTAGGCAGCTCCTTAGCTAAGCATCTTAGCACAGAGGCAAATGATGTCACTGTGGTCGATATCGATGCGGAAAAAATTCAATCCTTGCAGGAAAAAATCGACATCCGCACGGTCTGTGGCCCCGCATCTTATCCTAGTGTGTTGATGAGTGCGGGTGCAGAAGATGCTGATTTGTTAATCGCTGTGACCAGCTCAGATGAAACAAATATGATTGCGTGTCAAACAGCCTACAGCCTATTTAGAACCCCGACCAAAATAGCCCGTGTCAGAGCAGCTGAATATATTGCTTACGATGAGCTATTTTGTAATGATGCTCTGCCCATTGATATGCTCATCAGCCCAGAACACTTAGTGATGCAACATATTAAGCGACTCATCGAACACCCAGATGCACTACAAATTGTTAATTTCGCCAATGGCAAAGTGCAATTAGCAGCTGTTAAAGCCTTTTATGGCGGACCTTTGGTCGGACATGTTTTGGGGGATATGAAAAAACATATGCCTAATGTGAATACCAAAATTGTCGCAATTTTTAGGCGTGACAAGGCTATTATTCCCAGTGAAGATACGATTATTCAACCAGATGATGAGGTATTTTTTCTAGCAACGCCTAAAGACCTCGATATCGTCATGAGCGAACTCAGGCATCTGGATCAACCCTACAAACGTATTATTATTGCTGGTGGAGGCAATATTGGTTCTAAATTAGCCGGAGCCCTCGAAAAACAGTTTCATGTGAAAATTATTGAACATTCCATCAAAAAAACCGTGGACTTAGCTACAAAGCTTAGACGCACAGTGGTTTTGCACGGAGATGCTGCAGACAAGGAGTTACTCCTGGATGAAAACATCCATGAAACCGATGTTTTTTGTGCCGTGACCAATAGCGACGAAGCCAATATTATGTCGTCTATACTTGCCAAGCGCCTTGGCGCTCATAAAGTGATCGCCATTATCAATCGTTCCGCTTATATTGATGTCATTGAAGGAGGAGAAATTGATATTGCTATCTCACCGCAACAAATTACGTTTAGCAGCCTACTCGCTCATGTCAGACGTGGTGATGTGGTTAATGTGCATTCTTTAAGGCGCGGTGCTGCCGAAGCGATAGAAGCGATTGCACATGGCGATCAAAGATCGTCGCATGTGATCGGCAAAAAAATTAGCGAAATTAATTTACCCTGGGGCACAACCATTGGCGCGATTGTTCGACAAGAGCAAGTCTTGATTGCCGAAAATAACGAAATCATTATACAACCTGAAGATCATGTGATTTTATTTGTAACCGATAAAAACCATATTCCAGAAGTTGAGAAGCTTTTCCAAGTTGGGATTACTTTTATTTAATTATTATGCAATATACGACAATTTTACGAATTTTAGGTCAATTACTGATAATTTTCAGTTTGACTATGGTGCCGCCTATGTTGGTAGAGTGCTGGTATGCTGACGGCACCATTTCTTCTTTTTATCTGTCTTTTTTAGCATCTTTGGGCATTGGATTCGTAACTTGGTTCCCCTTACGCAACAAAACCCAAGACTTAAGAACCCGTGATGGTTTTTTGGTCGTTGTTTTATTTTGGGTGGCTTTAAGCTTTGTGGGCGCTTTGCCGTTTTATTGGTCTCCCTATCCTAATATTTCTTTTACCGACGCTTTTTTTGAATCCGTATCGGGTATCACAACGACAGGTTCTACTGTACTAACAGGCTTAGATTATCTGCCTCATGCTATTTTATACTACCGCCAACAATTACAGTTCTTAGGCGGCATTGGGATTATTATTTTGGCTGTTGCGGTGCTGCCTATGTTGGGGGTTGGGGGTATGCAGCTATTCAAAGCAGAATTTACCGGCCCAGCCAAAGACAATAAACTCACCCCTCGCATTACCGAAACAGCAAAAGCGATATGGATGATTTATACCATCATGGCAATTTCATGTGCTTTGGGATATTGGTTGGGCGGCATGAGCGTTTTTGATGCCATTTGTTATAGCTTTGGCACCGTGTCTACCGGCGGATTTGCACCGCATGACGCAAGCATGGCTCACTATGACAGCCCTTTTTTAAAAATTATCGCCATGATTTTTATGTTTTTAGCAGCCATTAGTTTTCATTTACATTTCCTAGCCATTAGGCGCCAAAAAATCGGTCTCTATTCCCACGATCCAGAATTATGGTTATTTGTTAAAATTATGTTAGCGGCCTTCGCTTTAGTCTGCATAGCGCTCATTGCCAAAGATCTCCATCTTGGAACAGATAATCTGCTCATTGATGTGTTATTTGAAGTGGTCTCATTGAGCACAACATCGGGACTGTCTGCGATAGATTTTTCTATCTGGCCTAGCTTTATTCCACTACTGCTATTATTTTGTGGCGTAATTGGTGGCTGTGCAGGCTCCACCAGTGGTGGCTTTAAAGTAATACGACTTTTGTTATTACAAAAACAAGGCACTCGCGAAATCCGTCGCTTAGTACACCCCAGAGGCCAATATGTCATTAAAATAAGTGGCAAAGCCGTAAGCCCTAAAATTATTGAAGCCATTTGGGGCTTCTTAGCCATGTATATTACCTCTTTCACTATTTTATTTTTAATTATGCTCACAACAGAAAGTGATTTTCTCACGGCTTATAGTGCATTGATTGCGACATTTTCTAATATTGGTCCAGGCTTGGGAGAAGTCGCCCAAAATTTTTCATCACTCAGCAATTTTAGTAAGTGGATACTGAGCTTTGCGATGCTGGTAGGCCGCCTCGAAATCTTTACGGTTCTAGTGCTTTTCTCACCTACCTTTTGGCGCGGCTAGCCACGCAAAAGTCGGTTGAATAGCTTGGTATTTTTTCATGACATCTTCCGTGTATACTGTGGATCAAGATTGAGCGAGCCTGAAATAAACCAATGATGAATACCGACTGATAATCTATGACAAACAATACAAAATTTTTAACCTTTTCAGATATTATCCAAACTTTCCAAGATTTTTGGCAAAATTTTGGCTGTGTGATTTTGCAACCCTTAGACTTAGAGATAGGCGCTGGTACCTTCCATCCAGCGACCTTTCTAAAATCTATAGGACCCGAACCCTGGAATTGCGCCCATGTACAACCCTCAAGACGCCCAACTGACGGTCGTTATGGTGACAACCCCAATAGAACACAGATGTTTCATCAATACCAAGTGGTACTCAAACCGTCACCGGAAAATATCCAAGAACTCTGTATTCAATCACTTGTGGCATTGGGCATAAACCCTGAAGAAAACGATATCCGCTTTGTCGAAGACAATTGGGAATCGCCCACGTTAGGGGCTTGGGGCTTAGGTTGGGAAGTATGGTTAAATGGCATGGAATGCATACAATTTACCTACTTCCAACAAGCAGGCGGATTAAGTTGTAAACCTGTTTTGGGTGAATTAGCTTATGGCTTAGAGCGCATTGCCATGCACGTACAAGATAAAGCCTCCATGTTTGATTTAATCTGGGCAAAAACGCCTAGTGGTGACATCACCTATGGCGATATCTTTCATCAAAATGAAGTGGAAATGTCCACGTATAATTTTGAATATGCTAATACAGACATGTTATTTCAACATTTTGATGACTATGAAAAAGAATGCAAAGCATTAATGAAACATGATTTGCCGCTCCCAGCATATGAAATGGTCTTAAAAGCATCCCATGTATTTAATCTGCTGGACGCCAGAAGTGCTATTGCGATTACAGAACGACAACGCTACATTTTACGCGTTCGCACATTGGCCTCTCTTGTCGCAAAAAGCTACTATGAAAAACGCGAAGCCCTAGGTTTTCCACTACTAAAAAATATAAAATAATTTATTATGAGCAATATAAACACTTTATTAATAGAAATCGGTACCGAAGAACTTCCGCCCAGTGGATTAGATATCTTAGCCAACCGATTTTTAAGCGAAATCACCCAACGCTTTTTGGCACAAAAAATACCCTTTGGCGAAGCAGAAGCATTTGTGTCGCCCCGTAGAATAGCGGCACGAATCATGGATGTCCCATTACAACAACCTGATTTTACAGCACAAAAAAGGGGCCCGCAGCTAAAATCTGCATTCAAAGACGGTGAGCCCACAAGAGCCGCCCAAGGATTTGCCAAAAGTTGCCAGGTAGAGGTGTCTGATTTAAAAAAACTAGAAACTGAACAAGGCGCCTGGTTGATTTTTGAACAGGCTATTTCTGGTCAACCATTGAGTGCTCTTTTGCCTAAAATTATTACCGATAGTTTAGAGGCGCTACCAGCTCCGAAGAAAATGCGTTGGGGAGACTCCGATTGGGCCTTCATTCGCCCCATTCATTGGATTACTATTGTTCATGGCGATCAAGAGATCGCCTGTGAGATCCTCGGTTTCACTAGCCAGGCCTATACCTATGGCCATCGCTACCACTTCCCAGACAAAGTTAAAATAAATCATGCTGATAATTATTTAAATGTCTTAAGAGATGTAAAAGTTTTAGCCGATCATAAAGAAAGAAAAGATATTATTGTTCGCACGAGCAAAGAGCTGGCTCAAAAAGCTCAAGGTCTCGCGGTGATAGATGATGATTTATTAGATACAGTTGCTGGGTTGGTAGAATGGCCTGTGCCCCTGGTCGCTAGCTTCCATAAAGATTTACTCAAAGTGCCTAAAGAAGCCTTAATCTCTTCTATGCAAGGCCATCAAAAATGTTTTCCCATTGTGGATACACAAAACCAATTGCTCCCTAAGTTTATCTTGGTCAGCAATATAGAGGCGCCTCAGACCAATCATATTATTGCCGGCAATGAAAAGGTTATGCACGCCCGATTAGAAGATGCTAAATTTTTCTACACACAAGATTCACAAAAAAGTTTAGAATCCCATGTCAATGCGCTCAAAAGCATGACCTATCAAAAATCTCTGGGTTCCCTATACGAAAAATGCCAACGCATTATAAATTTAGCAACTTATATTGCAAGCGAATTGAATTCCAATCAACAATGGGCTCAACGTGCGGGTCTATTATGCAAAGCTGATCTCGTCACGCATATGGTTTTTGAATTCCCTGAGCTTCAAGGCATTATGGGATATTACTATGCCTTAAAAGACAACGAGCCCGAAGAAGTCGCCATCGCTCTCAAAGAAATTTATCGTCCCTCTCATGCAAAAGACACCTTACCTCAAACCTCAACGGGTACGTGCCTAGCACTAGCGGAAAGACTAGACACATTGATCGGTATATTTGGTGTGGGATTAATTCCAACCGGCGAAAAAGATCCCTACGCATTAAGACGAGCCGCCATTGGTTTATTGCGGATTATTATTGAAAAAGAATTAAAACTAGACTTAAAAGTATTGCTCACCCAAGCATATAAAAATCTTAAAGACGCTGTCAAAAACAAAGATGTCGTGGAACAAGTATTACAATTTTGCTTAGATCGCTATAAAGTATGGCACCAAGATCAAGGCATTACCCCCCAAGTGATTGATGCCGTATTAAGTACCAACCCCACGCAACCATTTGACATGAGCAGAAGAACCTTAGCGGTTCATCATTTCCAAACACTAGAAGTCGCACAAAGTCTTGCCAGCGCGAACAAACGCGTGCGCAATATTTTAGAAAAAAATAAAATAGACTTCGATTTGAAAAATCTGCCTGAAATAAACAGGGATTTGTTACAAGAGTCTGCCGAGAAAGCTTTATTTGATGATATTGTTAAGCTTAAAGCAGAAACCATGCCTTTGATTCAATCCGGCGAATATCAAAAAGCATTGGTTTTGCTCGCTCAGCTAAAACAACCTATCGATCTGTTTTTTGATAATGTTTTGGTTATGTCGAAAGAGGATGCATTAAAACAAAACCGCATACATTTGCTCACACATTTATATGCCTTGTTTATGCAAATTGCAGATATTTCCAAATTGGTTTTATAATAAAAATGTCAAAAAAGCTGATTATCCTAGACAGAGATGGCGTCATCAATCACGACTCAAAAAACTATATTAAATCACCTGATGAGTGGCGCCCATTACCTAATAGCCTAAAGGCTATTGCTTTACTTACCCAAAATAACTTTACCGTTGTTGTTGCCACCAATCAGTCTGGTTTGGCTAGAGGTTATTATTCAGAGCATACATTAAGCCTCATACATAATAAAATGCAAACTTTATTGCTAATGCATAACAGCCATATTGATCAGATTTTTTATTGTCCCCATGGTCCGAATGATCATTGCTCTTGCCGAAAACCTAAAATAGGCTTATTGAATCAAATAGAATCGTTTTATCAACAAAGCTTAAAAGAGGTTCCCTTTGTCGGAGACTCCATGCGAGATATTCAGGCCGGCATAACAAAAGGTTGTCAGCCTATTTTGGTTAAAACGGGAAATGGACAAAAAACCCTGGATAACCCAGAGAATAACTTACAATCTATTTTAGTGTTTAATGATCTTTTGGCTTATGCCAAAACAAAGAAAGGGGCATAAAGCCCCTTTCCAAATATATTTTTATCTTTTATCTACACATCAAGATTGCTGACGTCTAATGCATTTTCCTCAATAAACGCTCTTCTCGGCTCCACATTATCACCCATTAAGGTTGTAAAAATCTTATCACAGCCCACAGCATCCTCTATCGTAACCTGCAACAATCGGCGAGTAGAAGGATCCATGGTTGTCGCCCAAAGTTGATCCGCATTCATTTCGCCTAAGCCTTTATAACGCTGAATTTGCTGTCCCAGCTTAGCTTGCGCCATCAGCCATTGTAAAACATCAGAAAAAGTATCGACTTCTTTTCGCTTATTATTTCGAGAGATATAAGCGCCCTCTTCCAATAAATTTCCTAGCTCAGCACCCACAGCCATTAAAAATTCATACTCCTTGCCCTCAAAAAATATGCCACTTAAGTGGTATGATTTTTCAATGCCGTGCGTGATAACGACAACATTAATACCAAACGTTTTCAGCTCTGTATTCTCTTTCAATGAAATTTTATAGCTCTCACTACTTCTCTTTTGCATGCTCAAAGCACTGTCCAAAGACTGAATCCAAGACAACATTAATTCTTTGTTATTAAGTTGCGCCTCATCCACTCTAGAAAGCTTCATAATGATCTGTAACACGGTAGCAGGATATCGCTTAGATAAACGCTTAATGGTTGCTATTGCTTTATTATGGCGAACAACAAGGTTCTCAAGAGCGGTGCCTTGAATTGCAGGTGCTTGCTCATTAACATGCAACTCAGCACCTTCTAACGCTATTTGAGTCAGGTATTCATTCAGCGCATCATCATCTTTCACATAATACTCTTGCTTACCTTTTTTGACCCGATACAACGGGGGTTGGGCAATATAAATATGTCCACGTTCAATTAACTCACCCATTTGTCGGTAAAAAAATGTAAGCAACAATGTACGAATATGCGACCCATCGACATCAGCATCCGTCATGATGATGATATGATGATATCTTAGTTTGTCGGCATTAAACTCTTCTCGCCCAATACTCGTACCGAGAGCTGTAATTAAAGTACCCACTTCCTGAGAAGATAGCATTTTATCAAAGCGTGCTTTCTCCACATTCAAGATTTTTCCTTTTAGCGGCAATATGGCTTGTGTTCTGCGATCTCGCCCTTGCTTAGCGGAACCTCCCGCAGAATCCCCCTCAACCAAATATAATTCAGATAATGCTGGATCTTTTTCCTGACAATCCGCCAGTTTTCCAGGCAAGCCTGCAATATCTAAAGCGCCCTTACGACGAGTCATTTCTCGTGCTTTTCTAGCGGCCTCTCGTGCTCTTGCCGCTTCAATGATCTTGCCCCCCAAAGCTTTCGCTTGTGCTGGGTTTTCTAACAGGAATTCGGATAGTTTCTCACCTATCACTGACTCTACTGCTGACTTCACTTCAGAAGAGACCAGTTTATCTTTTGTCTGAGAAGAGAATTTTGGATCGGACAATTTAACCGATAAGACTGCGGTCAGCCCCTCTCTAGAGTCATCTCCCGTGGTGCTTACTTTGGCTCTTTTTAATAGGCCTTCTTTTTCTAAATATGTATTTAATGTCCGGGTTAATGCACCTCTAAAGCCTGATAAATGGGCACCACCATCTTTTTGTGGAATATTATTAGTAAAACAAAAAATATTCTCTTGATAAGAGTCGTTCCATTGAAGCGCAGCTTCGACCTGAATATCATTTTTTTGTGCGGTAAAGTAACAAACTTCAGAATGGATAGGCGTTTTGTTTTCATTTAAAAACTCTACAAAGGCTTTAATACCACCCTCATAGTAAAACTCATCTGATTTTCCTGTTCGTTCATCCGCTAATTGAATACGAACACCAGAGTTTAAAAAGGATAGCTCTCGCAGCCTTTTGACCAATATGTCGTAGTGGAACTCAATATTATGGAAGGTGTCCCCACTGGGCTTAAACCAAAGCTGAGAACCCGTCGTATCTGTGTCACCAATTTCCTTTAATGCAAACTGTGGTTCGCCATGCACATACTCTTGATAATGAACCTTTCCATGCCGTCTTATTGTAATTTTAAGCTCTTCTGACAGCGCATTCACTACAGAGACCCCAACGCCATGTAGTCCACCCGATACCTTATAAGATTTATCATCAAACTTACCGCCGGCATGCAATACTGTCATAATAACTTCTACAGCAGACTTATTCTCTTCTTTATGGATATCAACAGGAATGCCTCGGCCATTGTCTCTAACAGTGATTGACTCATTAGGATGTATTGTTACTTCAATAAGGCTACAGTGACCTGCTAGCGCCTCGTCAACAGCATTATCCACCACCTCAAAGACCATGTGATGCAAGCCAGTTCCATCCTCGGTATCACCAATATACATACCCGGCCGTTTCCGGACAGCATCGAGCCCTTTTAAGACCTTAATACTGGATGAATCATAAGTTGTTTCTGACATTCAATGCTCCCAACAGTCCCCAGACGAAGCTCTGTTGAGCCTCATAGAGAAGTAAAAATACTGCAAATAGTGTCACATTTTACCATATTTCCTGCATTAGCGCAGGCTAGAAATAGCAAAGAAAATAGCCGCCCGCTAGCAATACTCCGACTAACTCTATTGTTTTCTTGATAGAATGTTTCACGTGGAACAGTGCGTAAAATCAAAGGTTAGAGAAGACCTATAAATATGTATAACCTTATGCCCAACAAATTAAAACAAAAATAAATGCATATTTATCAACAGGTTATAACAGGTTTACCCACACTAATCTGTGGATAAACTTGTGGATAGATCTGTTGCTTCTTTGATTTTCTGGGGTAGGTTCAGAAGTTATACATATTAAGACTTTATCTAATACGATAGATTTAGAGGTGAAAAATAGGCTTACGACGGGAGAGACGGGACACGCGGATGAGGTTTCTCTAGACCATATCTCTAATATCACTTATAAAATTAAATTTATCTTTCTCAGTTTCTGTGATGTTGCCATGTTTCACGTGAAACATTTGACAAGATAAATCTGGATATAGGGCAGTCCATACAGAGGATTCTAGTGACGTCAAAAATACTTGATGCTCAAGCTCAAATAACCAGTTCAATATTAACTTCAAATTTGTTCTATCTAGTTCAGATGACAAATCATCAATAATAAAGATGCTCTTTATTCTTTTTTTCTCGAATAAATACAGAGATTGTGCCAATATCAGTGCACAAACTAGCATTTTTTGCTGCCCTCTAGACAGAACCTGCTGTACCGGAAACCCGGATGTGGTTAATTTTATATCTGCCCTATGCGGGCCAACTGTTGTTGTTTTGAATTTTAAATCCTTTTCTAGCGCATTGGCCAAAGCATCAGAGAAAGATAGCTCTTTTTTCCAACCGCAAAAGTATTCATGCTGAATAGATAGGTTAGGTAAAAATATTTCTGTGACTTTTTGTAATACAGGAATAAACCCATCCAAGTAGATCTGCCGTTTCTCATTGATAATGTCTGCTGCAGCAATAATTTGTTCATTCCATGGATTAATCAGATGAGACGCATTATATTGTTTTAATGCAGCGTTTCTTTGCTTTAATAATTTTTTGTATCGGATGCTCGCATTAACAAACTGATGTTCCACGTGGAACACCCCTAAATCAATAAATTTTCGCCTAACCTCAGGCCCTGCCGATAATAGGTAAAAGCTATCTGGGGTAATGCTCTGTACGACTAAGTTCCCCATAAATTCAGCCAAAGAAATGCTTGATTGCCCTTTGCATTGACACAACAATGGGGAGCTTTTCTTTTTCTCTATCCCTAGGGAAAAGTGGGTATTATCCAATGAAATTTCGCCATAACAGGTTAGCTTATGAGCATTATGATTAATAACAGATTTTAGCTCGTGTGACCGAAAAGAACGGCCAAGAGATAGGATATTTATAGCTTCCAAAAGGCTTGTTTTACCACTGCCATTCGGACCTAAAAATAAATTAATGGATGGATGAAAATTTAAATGTTTTGTGAGAAGGTTTCGAACACCTTCTAGCCTCAGGGAGGTTAGCTGCATTTTTAGATCCGCATAGGCATGACGACATAAAGATGCCTAAAATCATCCTTACTCTGATCTGAATTTCCGTTTTCTTGCAAGCATTCAAATAAAGCGCTAGTGCTAGAGTTCATTGTTGTCATTTTTATTTTATCAGAGGTCATTGTTGACAGGTAGTCAACTATATAACTAACGTTAAACCCTATCTCCATCTCCTCCCCGGTATATTCAACCTCTAGCTCATCTTGCCCTTCGTCTTTGTCGGCATTAACAGCCACCAGTGTTAATAAATTTTCTGTTAAGATAACGCGTACCCCTCTTTGCTTATCAGAAAACAAAGCGGAAACACGCATCAAGGCGCTTTTAAACGCCTCTCTTGAAACAGTAAAGGTGTGCTGCCCATCAACAAAATTAGGTAATACCGTCCTATAATTGGGAAATTTCCCCTCAATTAATTTGGTAACAAAACTATATCCAGTTGTAATTGTTCGCATATAGTTTTTGCCCAACACCAAGCCCACAGGCTCATCCCCTTCCGCAAACAAACGCTGCATTTCAAACACCGCTTTTTTGGGGATAATGACTTCTAAAGGCTCAGAAACATTGAACTCAGCGGGCAGTTTTACGGTAGCCAAACGGTGCCCATCAGTTGCCGTCACGCGAACCCCATCCGCTTCAAAAATCAAACAAATCCCATTTAAATAATAACGAGATGTATCCATATTCTGAGAAAGCGCAAAGCCACAAGATGAAAATAATTGTCTCAGTGTTGCCTGAGAAATAGAAAACTCAACATCTGCTGCACTTTGTTCAATTTGTGGAAAATCTTCTGCAGGCAAACAAGCTAAGCTATATCGACTCCGCCCTGCCCGAACAATCATTTTATTATTTTTATAGTTGAGTTGAATTTCTGTGCTTTCAGGCAGCGCTTTACAAATATCGATTAATTTCTTACCGCTCACCGTGATTTCGCCAGAAACCGTATCTCCTTCTAATGGCACCCTGGCAACCATCTCAATTTCAAGATCGGTTCCAACCATAGATAAAAGCTGGTTTTTCACAGTGAAAAGAACATTGGATAAAATAGACGTTTGCGCTGTTTTTTTATCTACGGTTCCTGCCACACGCTGCAAAGGCTTTAAAAGTGTTTCACGTTTTATTGTAAACTGCATAATACCCCAACCCAATGAACAAAACTATGTTGATAAGATCCGGCTTAAATTAGAAACATCCTCAGCCATGTCTGCATCACTCTCTCTGAATCTTTTTATTGTCTTGCAGCCATGTAACACCGTGGTATGATCTCGCCCACCAAAAGCATCGCCAATTTCAGGCAAACTATGGTTCGTTAGATCTTTACACAAAAACATAGCAACCTGTCTAGGGCGAGCGATAGAGCGATTTCTACGCTTTGACAGCAAGTCAGAAACCTTGACTTTATAGTATTCTGCTACTGTTTTTAAAATATTATCAATAGAGACCAATTTATCCTGCACTGCCAATATGTCTTTTAGAGCCTCTTGGGCAAAAGGCACATCAATAGCACTACCAGTGAATTGTGCATTAGCAGCAATACGCTTTAAAGCCCCTTCTAATTCTCTTACGTTAGAACGTATTCTTTTAGCAACAAAAAAAGCAACCTCATTCGGCAAATGAATACCTGTCTGTTCCGCTTTCGTCATCAAAATAGCAACTCGTGTTTCTAACTCTGGCGGTTCAACCGCAACGGTTAAACCCGAACCAAATCTCGACTTTAACCGCTCTTCTATTCCGTTAATTTCCTTCGGAAAACGATCTGACGTGATAATAATCTGTTGTTGCCCTTCCAACAAAGCATTGAATGTATGGAAGAACTCTTCTTGGGAACGCTCTTTGCCCGCAAAGAATTGAATATCATCGATTAGCAAGGCGTCCGCAGTGCGATACAGCCGTTTAAACTCATTAATCGTGTTGCTCTGTAGTGCCTTCACCATGTCCGCTACAAAACGCTCTGAGTGCAAGTAAATAACTTTAGCGTTTTTCTTCTTCGCGACAATGGCATTACCAACGGCATGCATTAAATGGGTTTTACCCAACCCTACGCCACCATACAAAAATAAAGGGTTATATGCCCCACCGGGATTCTCCGCAACTTGCTTTGCTGCTGCTTCAGCTAACTGATTAGATTTTCCAACAACAAAGTTACTAAACACATAATTTGGGTTTAGATTATGTTTGTGGGTAACCTGGGGATTGGCGGAAGCTTTTTGAGCAAACTCAACCTGAGTCCGCTGCAAAGGCTCGTGGTGCTGATGTCTCCCAGCTAACTCTTGTTGCCTAGTAGTAGTTATTACTTCAGGCTCTGGTATTGGTATCTCCCCAACACCGACCATCACTCTAGGTGTTCGACCAGGAACTAATTCTTTTAAAATATTTGTTATTTTGCTAAGGTAATTACCAATCACCCCATCTAAGACGTATTGATTGGGTGCCCATAAGGTAAGACCTACAGAAGATTCTTCCACTTGCAATGGACTAATCCATTGGTTCAGTGCTGACTGTTCAATTTCTTCTTCTAATCTTTTCACGCATTGCTGCCATAGAGATACTGACACCGTTACTTACACTCCTGCTGAATTCAGTGAGACATCAAAGCCAAACCATATAAAATAGATTGGTTTCATAACTTAGTGGGTGGTTTTTAGCCCGCATAAACATGGAGCCCTTAAGGTTCTTTTACGATACTTTTTGTTTGTTCAGAAACTCACGCCCGACGAACTACGAAGTTAGTTTAACCTGGTTTCCCCAACTTATCCACACTGTTTTTTTTTAAATTCCAGAAGATATCCACAAGATTTTGTGTATTTCATGTGCATAATACACAAATAAAATGTGGATAAAATGCCCTCTTATACACAGTCCAGCCCCTCCCGAACTTATCAACAGCTTATCAAAAAAAAATACAAACCTTATCCGTAGGGTTCAATTTACGATAACATACTGTAATACAATGTTTTTTATGGGTTATCCACAGATAATTGCCTCCTTAATAATAAGTATTAAGAGAGTAAGAAAATATATATTTTTTATTAGTTAAGAGCATAAAAAAGGAAAACTGCATATTTAATATTATGACCTTATGTGGAAAAAGCGGCAAAACCTCTGTATAACATGCACTTTATCCACTTTTTGCATTAAGCCTCTAAGTTACCCACAGGCAGTCCACGTGTTACCCTTATGTTTCCCCCATAGTTTAAAGTCTGTAACAGATTGAATAATAATGATTTTATATGGTTATCCCCGTAAATTTCGCCCTTAATAATAAGTATTAATATAAGAATACATAATATATATATTAAAATATGAAGGGAGGAAAAAACAATTTTCAAAATACAGGAATAGGATAAAGCTGTGGGTAACGTATATGTTTTCTTGGGGATAAAATCACATATACCCCCATATTGGCTAAAAACTGAAGTTATCCACCTATTGTTCATAGGGTACTCAACAGATCGCTCCACAAAAAACCACACTTAAGCTGTTGATATATAAAAATTTTGTGTCTTATCCCCGCTAAATCGCCCCCTAATAATAAACATTAGAATATTCATACATATATATATATTTAATTTCATGTATACTCTGGGAAAGCTTAAGCTTGAATTTGGGCTTGACAGGTAAACCTTTATTCCTCTATAGTCTAGCGCCTAAGCTTATGTCTTAATCCAGCTAATTAACTTGGTGTATATATGAAACGGCCTTTTCAAAGAAAAACGAGAAAAACGAGAGCGAGAACACATGGTTTTCGTAGTAGAATGCAAACAAAAAATGGTAGAAAGATCATAAACAACAGACGCAAGAAAGGACGCAAATGTTTAGCGCCTGTCGGCGGCCTTAAGAAGTAATGATTTAAAATTTGTTAAAGCAATTAAATTTACAACCTAAAGAAAATCGCTTTCTTAAATCAAATCGTCTGCTGACAAAAAATGATTATCAGGATGTATTTAAAAAAGGCAAAAGGATATACAGTCGTACCTTTTGCCTTTTTTATAGAGAAAATACAGATAACATGACACGGTTAGGCGTTGTTGTTGGTAAAAAAAAGATAGCAAAAGCCGTCAATCGAAATATTGTTAAACGGCAGGTTCGCGAGTTCTTTCGGTTGAGAAAAAGTGATGTGGGTAGCGTTGATGTTGTTGTTTTGGTTAACCGCAAGCCACCAGCAACCCAAACAGTCCATCAATTGCGACAGGAATTGAAAGCATTATGGTTGAAATTGCCTTGTGGCCTAAAAAAATCCTAATCGTTTTTATCAAAGGTTACCAATGGTGCATTAGTCCTATGTTAGGGCAACGATGTCGATTTTACCCATCTTGTTCCCACTATGGTTTAGAAGCATTGCAAAAGTATGGAGCCTTAAAAGGCGTCTGGTTAACAATTTTAAGATTATTAAAATGTCATCCTTTCCATGCTGGCGGGGTGGATTTAGTCCCTTAATTTTAGGAATTCTTTATGGAACTGCAGCGTACGCGAGTATTTTTGTTACTATCTTTATTGGTTGTTGGGATGCTCTTATATAGCAACTGGCAACAAGAGCTTGCGCCTGTACCATCTTCGGTCAGCGAATCCAGTATTAGTAGCGATGCTGGATCACAACACAATGATATACCCTCCGATTTGGCAAGTGTGTCACAAACAATTGGTTCTAGGCCACAAGATGCTACCATGCCAAATACGTCAATATCTGAGAAAGCGGCGACTGGTACGATAGTATCGGTTAAGACCGATGTTCTAGATATCAAGATTGATACCAAGGGTGGGGATCTCCTATATGCCCAACTACCTCAATATCCCACATCATTAAAAACACCTGATGATGGATTCCACCTTCTTCAAAATGATGCTGAGCGTTATTATATTGTACAAACGGGTTTAATTGGGCGTGACCAAAAAGGTCCAGATTCAAAACAATTTGGGCGAGGGCAATACCAATATGCCAAAACAAATTATCAAATGGCAGATGGACAAGATGTATTAGAGGTTCCATTCGTCTGGCATAACAATGATGTCAAAATTACAAAAACTTTTGTTTTTGAAAGAGGTAACTATTTGAGCTCTGTTCATTACAAGGTGGAAAATAAAACATCAACCCCTTGGATAGGCAGTTTTTATGGACAGATTAAACGTGAAAAGAAAGATAAAAAAAATGGTCTAATGGGCGTTCAGATGTACCAAGGCGGCGCTGTTTTTACGGAAGACAAGCCATACAAGAAAATCAGCTTTGGTGACATGAAAGATTCAAATTTCAATCAAAAGATTCAAGGCGGTTGGGCTGCGATGCTTGAGCGATATTTCTTGTGTGCTTGGATCCCGGACAGCGAATCTGAAAATAAATTTTATACCTCTGCAGATGGTAACAATATTTTTGGTATTGGCAGTATTTCTTCTTTTGAGGTTTTGCCTGGTGAGAGTAAACAGGTTTCGGCACAAATATATATTGGGCCAGAGAAGGCGGACGACCTAAAGCTGATTTCTTCAGGTTTAGAGTTAACCGTGGATTATGGTATTTTGTGGCCCATTTCACAATTACTCTTTTGGTTGCTGAAAAATATCTATAGCTTTTTGGGGAACTGGGGTTGGTCTATTATTTCATTAACATTGCTGATAAAAATAGTTTTTTATAAATTATCAGCAAAAAGTTATACCTCTATGGCACTTATGAAATCGGTTCAGCCCAAAATAGAGGCTTTGAAAACGCGCTGTGGTGATGATAAGCAGCAATTCAGCCAGGGATTATTAGCGCTATACAAAAAAGAAAAAGTGAATCCGTTAGGTGGATGTTTACCCATATTGGTTCAGATCCCTGTATTTATTGCGTTGTATTATGTTTTGTTAGAGAGTGTAGAATTAAGACAATCTCCTTTTATATTTTGGATCCAAGATTTATCCATTAAAGATCCATTTTATATTTTGCCTTTGATTATGGGGGGCTCTATGTTCTTGCAACAAAGAATGAACCCACCACCACCTGATCCGATGCAGGCTAAAATTATGATGGCGATGCCTGTTGTGTTTACATTTTTATTCTTGTCCTTTCCTTCTGGGCTGGTGTTATATTGGGTTTCAAACAATATCTTATCTATGTTGCAGCAAGGATATATTCAGCGAAAATTTGGTTTAAATAAAAACAAACAAACGAATAATAAGCCAAAAACGCTTAAGCCTGTATAACCATGAAATCAGATACGATTGCGGCCCCGGCAAGTGCCCCTTTAAAAGGGGCCATTGGGGTGGTTCGCATTAGTGGTGCAATGGTGAGAACAATTGCTCAAGCGATCTTGGGTACAGTGCCTTCTCCCCGCATGGCAACACTTATTCCCTTCAGAAACAAAGAACAAGAAATTATCGACACCGGATTGGCTTTGTTTTTCCCCGGTCCCAATTCTTTCACAGGTGAAGATGTTTTAGAGCTTCAATGCCACGGTGGCGTTGTTGTGGTTGATATGTTGCTCTCTTTGGTGCTCGAGTTGGGGGCGCGTATGGCTAGGCCGGGCGAGTTTTCAGAGCGTGCTTTTCTCAATGATAAAATTGATTTGTTACAAGCGGAAGCCATTGCCGACTTGATTAATGCTTCAACGCAAAGTGCGGTTCAAAGTGCTAACCGTTCGTTATCAGGTGAATTTTCAGCCAAGATAAACCAAATGCAAAACAGCATAAACGAAATAAGAATTTTTGTTGAGGCGGCTATTGATTTTGCAGATGAAGAAATTGACTTTTTATCGGATGGAAAGATAAAGCATAAAATAAAGTCCTTACAGCTCGAGGTTGATAATATTTTGCAGGCAGCTCGAATGGGACAGCTATTGCAAGAAGGGGCGCAAGTGGCTATTGCTGGGCGACCCAATGCTGGCAAATCGAGTTTGTTGAATTTATTGGCCCAGCAAGATGTGGCTATCGTGACGGATATTCCTGGTACAACACGCGACCTATTAAAAGAAACGGTTGAGATAGAGGGCGTGCCATATCACTTTATAGATACCGCAGGTATTCGCAAAGATGCGGGCGTTATAGAGCAAGAAGGGATCAGACGGGCAAAACAGAAATTTGCCGATGCGGATTTTATTTTGTTAGTGGTTGATGCAACGGAAAAAGATATTCTGACCGATGTGGAGTTGCAATTAATGAATGAGCATAAAGATAAAATATGTATTCTGGCAAACAAAATCGACTTGTTGGAAACCATTCCGAGTTTTGATGAAGATAAAACAAAAATAATACCTTTTTCTGCAAAAGATAAAACGGGGCTGGATGATTTGTTTGGTATTTTACAGAAAAGGTTTAGCACAAAAACAGAAGGGGTGTTTAGTGCGCGTAAGCGCCACATTGTTGCGTTAGAGTCTGCGAAGACGCACGTAGGATTGGCGCTAGAGCAACTGGTGATATATGAAGCCGGGGAGCTGGTTGCGGAGGAGTTGAAGTTATCTCAAGATGCTTTGAGTGACATTACGGGCAAGGTTACGTCCGATCAGCTGTTGGGGCAAATATTTTCATCCTTTTGTATCGGTAAGTAATATGCAAATTCAATATCCTGAAAATTTCGATGTTATTATTGTGGGTGGTGGGCACGCAGGCACAGAGGCTGCATTGGCTTGTGCGCGCATGGGGCAAAAAACACTATTGCTGACACACAATATAGAGACTCTGGGACAGATGTCTTGTAACCCAGCGATTGGTGGCATTGGTAAAGGACACTTAGTCAAAGAAATTGATGCGTTGGGTGGCGCAATGGCGCAAGCCATAGATGCGTCAGGTATACAATTTAGGATACTAAACGCGAGTAAAGGACCAGCGGTACAGGCAACCAGAGCGCAAGCGGATAGAGTATTATATAAAAATGCCATTCGGGAAAAAATAGAAAATCAAAGTAATCTTTGGGTTTTTCAGCAGGGCGTAGAAGATCTCATATTGCAAGGCGATGGTTCACAACGCGTTGTACTTGGGGTTATCACACAAATGGGATTAGCCTTTAGGGCAAAAACGGTTGTTTTGACCGTCGGCACTTTTTTGCGGGGTAAAATTCATATTGGTGATAGCCAATCCCAAGGCGGACGGGCGGGGTGTCCTCCCTCTAACCGTTTGGCTGAAAAATTTGCAAACCTGTCTTTTGAGATGGCTCGTTTAAAAACAGGCACCCCACCTCGCATTGATGGTCGGTCAATAGATTTTTCTAAACTAGGTGTACAAGCGGGTGACAATCCAGTTCCTACCTTTTCTTTTTGTGGGATGGGAAAGCATCCGCAACAAATAAATTGCTTTATTACACACACGACGGAAAAAACAAAACAGATTATCGAAAAAAACATTAATCGCTCCCCTTTGTTTAGTGGGCAGATCGATGGTGTAGGGCCAAGATATTGTCCCTCTATTGAAGATAAAATTTTCCGATTCTCTGATAAATTAACGCACCAGATTTTTTTGGAGCCAGAAGGTTTAACCACGCAAGAATTTTACCCTAATGGTATATCGACCAGTTTGCCATTTGATGTACAGTATGAGTTTGTTCGCAGTATTACCGGCTTGGAAAATGCGCATATTACGCGTCCAGGCTATGCGATTGAATATGACTACTTTGATCCGCGGCAACTCAATCCGTGGTTAGAAACCAAAATTATCCACAACTTGTTCTTTGCTGGGCAAATAAATGGCACAACTGGGTACGAAGAGGCGGGCGCGCAAGGCATTATTGCGGGGATTAATGCCGCATTACGTGCGCAAGATAATGCGCCGTGGTATCCAAGGCGTGATGAAGCGTATATAGGTGTTTTGATTGATGACTTGATCACGCATGGGACGTTAGAGCCTTATAGAATGTTTACATCAAGAGCAGAGTATAGATTAATCCTTCGAGAAGATAATGCAGACTTAAGATTAACGGAGGCGGGTATTAGGTTAGGCTTGGTTTGTGAGCAAAGAGCGAATGTTTTCAAACAGAAAAAGCAAGCTGTTTTTAAGTTGGCGGAGCATTTGAAAAAGCATCATATTAAAAGAAAAGAGATCAATGAAAAAGAAGGCGGCAAAATATCTGGGCTATTAACCAAAGAGTACACAGCTTATCAACTTTTAAAGCGGCCTGAGGTGGGGATAAAAGATTTATGGTGTGTGACGTCTCTTGCTCCGGTGCTCAAGATGTCTTTTTCTGGGGTGTCTGATGCCATGGGCGCTCGTTTACAGCAACAAGTTTTAAAGCAAGTTGAAACGGCTGCAAAATACGATGGTTATATTGCGAAGCAAACGTTAGAAATTGAAAAAATGAAAAAGCAAGAGAATACAGTCATACCCAAAGCCTTTGAGTATGACTGTATTCCTGGACTATCAGCAGAATTACAAGAAAAGCTGAAAAAACAGCAACCTGTTACAATTGGCATGGCTTCTAGAATTCAAGGCATAACGCCCGCCGCGATTTCTTTATTATCTGTGTATATCAAAAAACACCAGCAAGAAAAAAATACAACCCTAAAGAGTGAGTTATCAGATGCATAAGATAGATGTGCTGCGAAAAGCATTAGATCAGTTAGGGGTTGCGTCAACCGATGCGCAATTACAGAAAAGCCTAGATTATTTAGATATTTTAAAAAAATGGAATACCGTTCATAACCTGACGCGCATTGATCCACGCAAACAGCTAGATTTGCATATTGTTGATTCGTTGAGTGTTCATGCATTGTGTCAAGGAAATTTTATTTTGGATGTAGGCTCGGGCGCAGGGTTGCCTGGGATCCCGTTGAGTATCTTTTGGCCAGAAAAGACGTTTTATTTGTTAGATAGCAATCAAAAAAAATCTATATTTATTAAATATGCCGCCAGTAAATTAAGTTTGCCAAATATTGTCAGCATTAACGCTCGAGTTGAGGAATATAAGTCAAAACAAAAGTTTCAAACAATTTTGAGCCGGGCATTCGGCTCTACAAATAAATTTGTCGGAAGCTGTAGCCATTTGCTGGCGAAAGATGGAAAATTGATAGCGATGAAAGGACAGTTAGCTGATGAGGGTGAAAATACTGTGCCTGCCGGGTTCCAGGTTGAGGCTTGTTTGCCTTTGCTTGTGCCCAAGGTTGAATCCAGACATGCTGTTATTATCACCAGAAAAGAATAAAGCTAGTTTCAAGTTTTAAAAATTAAAATAAAGAATGATAAATGGGGAGGGGTCATGAATAGTCAGATATTTGCCTTTGCAAACCAAAAGGGCGGCGTCGGTAAAACAACATGCTGTGTGAACTTGGCGGCGTCCTTGGCGCTCTCAAAGCACAGGGTGCTGCTGTGTGACCTAGATCCCCAAGGTAATGCAACTATGAGCAGTGGCGTAGATAAGTCGGCTTTAGCCAACTCTATGAACGATTTGCTAGGTACTGATATTGGGATTGAAGAGACGATTATTGAGCAAACGCCAGCAGGGTATGATCTGATACCTTCCAATAGCGACTTAACTATGTCAGAAGCACTGCTTGTCAGGAAAAAAGACCAACAGTTAGTATTAAGCAAAAAGTTAGAGGCCGTAAAAAATAAATATGATTATATTTTTTTTGATTGCCCACCATCTTTGAATATGCTGACGGTTAATGCCCTGGTGGCCGCAAATAAAGTTATTGTTGCGATGCAGTGCGAGTATTTTGCGCTTGAGGGCTTGTCGGATTTGTTGAATACTGTCAGACAATTACAATCTTCTTTCAATTCGGGCTTAAAATTAGGCGGAATAATTCGTACTATGTACGATGGGCGTAACCGATTGGCAACTGAAGTATCTGGCCAACTTATTGAGCATTTTGGGAATCTTGTATTTCAAACGGTTGTGCCACGCAATGTTCGTTTAGCTGAGGCACCTAGCTATGGGTTGCCCGTTTGCTTGTATGACAAAAATTCTAGAGGCTCTGCGGCCTATCTAGCATTAGCTGGAGAGTTCTCTAGAAAATTTGATACGCAAGAGAAAAAAAAGCAAGAAGTTAACGTAGCTGTAGATTAAAAGCTTACAAGATTTTAAAGACTAAAGAAAAAATATCGTTCGAAATTAGGATTTTTCATGGCAAAGAAACATCGAGGTTTAGGGAAAGGGTTGAATGAGCTGTTGTCCGCAACGCTAGGGCAACAAGATAATGAGTCTCCATTACCTGAGGTGCCTGTAGAGTCTGCGGGCGTTGATTTGCCCACAGTTTATGCCGCATCCGGTGGACCGCAAACCTTAAAGTACTTGCCTTTGGGGGCGATGGAAGGTGGGCCCTTTCAGCCCAGGCAGATTATTAATCACGAAGGTATAGAGCAGCTTGCTGAATCGATTAAATCACAAGGTGTTCTGCAGCCTATTGTTGTGCGTCAAAAACAAGATGGACGCTATGAGATTATTGCAGGTGAAAGGCGCTGGCGAGCAGCACAATTAGCGGGCATAGATACTGTACCTGCTATTGTCAGAGATATTACCGATGAAGACGCGATGGCGATTGCTTTAATCGAGAATATCCAAAGAGAAAATTTAAATCCAATGGAAGAAGCGCGTGCTTTAAAACGCTTGGCGGATAATTTATCTTTGACCCATCTGGAAGTTGCGGAAGTCGTTGGGAAATCCAGGGCGAGTATTACCAACTTATTACGTTTATTATCTTTAAACGATGATGTGCAGGTCATGCTAGAGCAAAGATTAATAGAGATGGGGCATGCGAGAGCACTTCTAGGGTTGTCGGGTTCTATACAAGGCCAAATGGCAAAAACGGTTCATGTGAGAGGGCTGTCTGTTCGAGAAACAGAACGTTTGGTTAAGCGCATACAAGAAGGTAAGCCCGTAGAGAAAAAAGCACCTGTGATCGACCCTAATATTCGCAGCTTAGAGAGAAGCTTGGCTGAGAGGCTGGGGGCGCAAGTCAACATTCGTCATGGCAGTAAAGGTGGTATGGTGACCATTCGCTATCACAATGTTGATGAATTAGAGGGCATATTGGAGCATATTCAATAAGCTCAAAAATAAAAAAAACAAAAAGCGGCTTTGGCCGTTTTTTGTTTTTATAGTGTATAAATTTATTCTTTCTAGAAGTAAATTAAAGTAGGTTGGGATATATGAATAAATCGCTAAAAGATGTTTTGCTGACGCCTCAGGATAATTCACCTGGGATTGTTGATATCGAGGATCTTATTAATGATAGAAGAGAGGTTGTATGTATCGGGCGTAAGAGGGCTGTTTATGCAGATAAACCTCCAGGTGCTTCGAACAAACCCTCAGGTTGCGATAAAGAATGTTCAGAGATATGTAAGCAAAAGCTGAAAAAATAAAATTTCCCGTGCATACTTTTATTTCGTTGCTATACTAAAGCTAAGAAAAATAGTGGACAATAAAAATGGAGCATGCATATGGACGGGCATAAAGTTTCAAGTCGATTAAGTGTTTGCGCACTAGCGATTGCCGCAGGTGTTACCTGGGGGTTGGGTGTGTTGTTACTCGGCTTTATCGCCATGCAATATGATCTGGGAAAACCTTTTGTTGCGTTATTAAGCTCAATCTATATAGGTTTTGATACCACGGTTTCTGGAATGTTTATTGGCGCAGGATGGGCTTTTGCCGATGGCTTAATTGGCGGGCTAATATTTGCCTTGGTCTATAATTTGATTTTATGTGTTTGTGGTTCTTGCTGTAAAAAGCTTTGTGGGTCGAGCAAGCCGGAATAAATTTGTCTGAACAAATGTACAAGTTTGATATTTTAAAGATTATCTCCCCGTTGAGTCAACGCAGGTTGTTGGCCCCTTTGTTGTTTTTATTGATTTGTTGTTCTATCCACAAAGCTTTTAGTTTTTGTAGCGGATGATTATTACCGAACCATAATTTTTGGTGTTTAGCATACTGTTGATAGGCATCAAAAATATGAAAATAAGGTGCGGGATAAATAGGGCCTCTTGATAGTAATATTTTTAAAATTTCTGTTGCCGTAATGCTGGCGCAAAGTTGGCATCCCATAATGGTGGATGGCCCTTTTTTTTCTGTTAAATTAATTTTGTTGGGTAAGACTAAATAATCTTTGTGTGGAGACTTAGGACTTAGGCCGATTAGAAAACGTATGAGTTTTTGCAGATAGGTTTTGTTCTGTAATTGAAAATAACTTTCAAATGACATTTTTTCTGGCATAAAAATAAGATAAGCGCACCCCATACCTAAGGGCGCAGCGGTAATGGCGGGGATGCCGCGCTCAAAACATGCTGCAAATATAATCTCCCTCGTCTTTATTTCAAAAAAATCCAAACCATCCACAAAGATATCCACATTATCTAAGAAATCTGGAATGGATTGCATGTCGATGCCTGATTCAAATAGTTTTATATTGGCTTTGGGGTTGATTGAAAGCGCCATTTCTTTTAGCGTTTGTGCTTTGGGCTGCCCAATCGTTGTTGTTATTGCCCCAACTTGTCGATTGAAGTTGGCGAGTTCAAATGTATCAAAATCAGCAATGTGAAAATTAGATATACCCAATCGAAGTTGTGTTAATAAATGCAGGCCACCTACGCCCCCCATGCCAGCGATGGCAATTTTTTTATTATTTAAAATGATTTGTTCTTCTGGTGTTGTCCACCCAATGTTTCTAGAAAAGGCTTCATTGTAATCAAAAGAGACATTTATGTTTTGATTGAGCATAACAACTTAATTTCCAAAAAATAAAAGTTAGACTGATAGGGTTGTTTGAGTATAGGATAGGTTGCAACTGTCCGTGCTCTCAGTAATCAGAACAGCTTTTGTTGCGTAAATAATAGCAGTATTGTTGGGAGTAATATTTGATCCAAAAGACTTGTAGCAGTATACTTGGCGCGCTTGGTAATCTTTATGTTCGTTTGTGCCTTGGAAAGAAGTTATGCATAGTAAGTTTCGACATAGAGATGCTCTGTGGGCTTTGATCACGCAAGCTCTGGTTGTTTTTATCTGTACGCCAATTGTTTGGTACTATTGGCAGATTCAGGCAGCAGGCTCGTTGGTTTTAGGTGGTTTGGTGTGTTTGCTACCCAACACCTATCTGTATAGGAAAGCATTTGCGCATTTTGGCGCAAGACAGGCAAAGCAAATTTTGAAAGATTTGTTTTTGGGGGAGGCTGTGAAGATTGTGCTCACAGCGATTTTGTTTATTGGCGCTCTCTTAATTTCATGGGCGCTACCCCCTTGGATTTTTATTGGGTTTATTTTAGCTCAAGTTGGATTTTGGTTGGCACCCATTTATTTGGGATTTAAGAAAAATTTAATTAAATAATGAAATAGTATGACTGGCGAAGCAATTACAACAACACAATATATACAGCACCACTTAACTAATCTCACGATTGGGCCTAGTGATTCGTTCTGGAGTATCAATATCGATACTTTAGTGGTTTCTTGGATTTTGGGTGCTGGCTTTTTATTGTTATTTCGGTTTGCCGCCGTTCGGGCAACCTCAGGGGTTCCTGGACGCCTTCAGAATATAGTTGAGGTGTTGGTCGATTTTGTTGCCACGCAAGTCAAGGACACTTATCAGGGTAAAAGTGAGGTTGTCGCACCTTTGGCGCTGACTATCTTTGTTTGGGTATTCTTGATGAATATGATGGACTTGATACCGGTCGATTTATTGCCGCTTATCTCGCATAAGATGGGATTAGAATATCTGAAGGTTGTTCCAACAACGGATCCTAATTTAACCTTGGGTTTATCTATTAGCGTATTTTTACTGGCTATATTTTACAATATTAAAATTAAAGGCCCGATTGGTCTACTAAAAGAAATGCTCACGGTGCCATTTGGCCCATGGTTTTTCCCATTTAATTTATTACTAAGATTGGTTGATGAAATTGCGAAGCCTATTTCGCTTGGGTTACGATTATTTGGTAACTTATATGCTGGTGAGTTGATTTTTATCTTAATAGCGTTATTACCATGGTGGAGCCAGTGGCCACTAGGTTGGATTTGGGCTGTATTTCATATATTGATTATTGTTCTGCAGGCTTTTATTTTTATGATGTTGACAATTGTCTATATCAGTCAGGCACATGAGTCGCACTAGGTGCGCATTGAAATAGTTGTTTTTTTAAGTTAACTGTGGGTAGGAGAAAAAATGGAAATCGCAAGTATTGTTGGTAGTTTACAAGGTTTTACAGCTATTGCTGT
Organism: Uncultured Candidatus Berkiella sp.; assembly: GCA_964633725.1. Taxonomy (GTDB): domain Bacteria; phylum Pseudomonadota; class Gammaproteobacteria; order Berkiellales; family Berkiellaceae; genus Berkiella_A. The sequence goes on along the minus strand of CAZWHY010000006.1, from coordinate 19,812 downwards.
TGCTATATTGATTGGCTTTGGCGCCATGGGTACAGCGATTGGCTTTGGTTTGTTAGGTGGTAAATTTTTAGAAGGTGCTGCTCGCCAGCCAGAAATGGTACCAATGCTTCAGGTTAAAATGTTTATTGTTGCCGGGTTGTTAGATGCGGTATCAATGATTGGTGTGGGTATTGCACTTTACTTTACGTTTGCAAGTCCATTCTTATCCCAAGTGATGGCTCACGTACCTGGTTAAGTTCTTTTTAAGGAGAGGGTACAGTGAATATTAATTTAACCCTATTTGGCCAGATGATCACTTTTATATTGTTTGTCTGGTTCACAAAATCTTTTGTTTGGCCCCCTATTATTCAAGCGCTCAAAGAGCGCGAAGATAAAATTGCAGATGGGCTGGCTGCGGCGGAGAAAGGGCATTTTGAGCTGGCGGAAGCGAAAAAACGCTCCGAGTTTAGCGCAAAAGAAGGTCAAGAAGCTGCCTCTAAAGTTATTTTAGAAGCACAAAAGCAATCTGACGTCATTATTGATGCCGCAAGGCAAAAAGCACACGAAGAAGGCCAGCGCATTATTGAACAAGCTCAGAATGAAATAGAGAATCTGGTTCAAGAAGCAAAAGAGACACTAAAGCAGAGGTTTTCTGAAATGGCATTGTTTGGGGCAGAGAAGATTTTGGAAAAGTCCATCGATCCTGCTTCGCATCAACAAATGTTAGATAAACTGATACAGGAAGTTTAAGATTCATGTCTTCTGAATACAAAGTTTCCCGTCCTTATGCCCGAGCTATATTTGATTTGGCATTTGAGCGTAATGAAATGCCTGTGTGGTCAGAAATGCTCAAGTCTGCCGAACTCATTGTTGATAATGAGGTTGTGCATAGCATGTTAATGAACCCTGTATATAGTTCGGATGATATTATACTCATGATTCTGGAGATTGCTGGGGATAATTTTTCGAAAGAATGCCAAAATTTAATTCGTACCTTGGCGCATTTTAAGCGCTTGCTTCTAATGCCATTGATTTGTGAGCAGTACGAATCTTTTCGGGCAGAGGCAGAAAAAATTGTCGATGTTGAACTAACGTCTGCGTTTCCCGTTTCTGAGCAGGATCAAGAGCGCTTCAAAGTGGCATTGAAGAAAAAGCTGCAGCGTGATATCGCTCTAGAATGTCGGGAAGATTCAAGTATTTTGGCTGGGGCGATTATTCGGTCTGGCGATTTGTTGATTGATGGATCTTTGCGCGGCAAGCTTGCTAAACTCGGCGACGCGATGGGTGTCTTCTAATAATTAATTGAGATTTTAAGTTAGAGAATATGGTTATGCGATTAAATCCTTCTGAAATTAGCGAGCTGATTCGTCAGCGTATTGAAAAAACAGATATTGATGCGAAAGCACGCACTGTTGGAACCATCATTAGCGTAGGGGATGGTATTGTTCGCATCCACGGGCTTAATGATGTCATGTTAGGGGAAATGATAAAATTTCCGGGTGATGTTTATGGTTTGGCGCTTAACCTTGAGCGTGATTCTGTTGGTGCCGTTATATTAGGTTCTGCCGATAAGTTGGCAGAAGGGCAATCTGTAGAGTGTACCAATCGTATTTTAGAAGTGCCGGTTGGTGAAGCTTTGTTAGGTCGAGTTGTCGATGCCTTGGGACGCCCTATTGACGGTAAAGGTGATATAGACTCAACTGAAACAGCACCTATTGAAAAAGTCGCACCCGGTGTGATTGCACGTCAATCTGTAGATGAACCAATGCAAACTGGCATGAAAGCGATTGATGCGATGGTGCCAGTTGGGCGAGGTCAACGAGAGCTTATTATTGGTGACAGACAAACCGGTAAAACAGCAATTGCGATTGATGCCATCATCAATCAAAAAGACACAGGCGTAAAATGTGTCTATGTTGCGATTGGGCAAAAAGCATCTTCTGTTGCAAGCGTTGTGAAAAAACTAGAAGAACACGGTGCGATGAAGCACACGATTGTTGTGGCCGCTTCGGCCAGTGAAGCGGCTGCTTTGCAATTTATTGCGCCATACTCAGGCTGTTCCATGGGAGAATATTTCCGGGACAAAGGCGAGGACGCTCTGATTGTTTACGATGATTTGACTAAGCAAGCTTGGGCTTACAGACAAATTTCTTTATTATTAAAACGTCCACCAGGTCGTGAAGCCTATCCAGGGGATGTGTTTTATTTGCACTCTCGTCTATTAGAACGAGCGGCTCGTGTGAATGCCGAATATGTTGAAAAGTTAACAGACGGTAAAGTAAAAGGGAAAACAGGCTCATTAACAGCTCTGCCTATTATTGAAACACAAGCAGGGGATGTGTCTGCATTTATTCCGACCAATGTGATCTCGATTACAGATGGACAAATTTTCTTAGAAAGTGATTTGTTTAACGCGAACATTCGTCCAGCGATTAATGCGGGCTTATCTGTTTCTCGTGTTGGTGGTGCAGCTCAAACCAAAATCATTAAGAAACTAGGTGGTGGTGTACGTTTGGCTTTGGCGCAGTATCGTGAGTTAGCCGCTTTTGCACAGTTTGCCTCTGATCTTGATGCAACGACTCGTAAGCAGCTAGCACGTGGTCAGCGTGTTATGGAAGCTATGAAGCAAAAGCAATTTTCTCCTTACTCTGTTGCAGAACAGGCGGTTATTTTATATGCCATCGACCGTGGTTTACTAGATGATGTTGAGTTGAATCGGGTTATTGTTTTTGAGCAAGGCTTACTAGATTTTGTGCGAAAAGAGCACGCAGATTTAATGACTGATTTGAATCGCAATGGTGATTTTAATGATGAATTTGATGCGAAATTAAAAACAGCCATTGAATCATTCAAGCAATCTTCTTCTTGGCAGTTGACAAAAGGTGAGTAGACATAATGTCTAACGCAAGTGAGATACGAAGTAAAATATCGAGTATTAAAAGCACGCAGAAAATAACCAGTGCCATGGAAATGGTGGCGGCGAGTAAAATGCGAAAAGCCAAGCAGCGTATGGAGGCGTCTCGCCCATACGCTAATAAAATTCGCACGGTGATTGAGCATTTGGCGTATAGTCACTCTGAATATCGTCATCCATTTTTGATTGAGCGGGAAGAAAAAGCGGTTGGTGTGATCGTTATTTCTAGTGATCGAGGACTTTGTGGTGGCTTAAACGGCAACTTATTTCGTTACATTTTAAAAGAAAATGACCGGTTGAACCAAAAGGGCATAAAAACATCCTATTGTTCCATAGGCTCTAAAGCGGAAGCTTATTTAAGGCGTTTAGATGCGCCTTTATTGGCATCAACGAGTCGGTTGGGGGATGCGCCAGAAATGGCGGATGTTATCGGCGCGGTGGGCGTTATGCTAAAAGCCTTTGATAAAGGTGAGATTGATGCCATTTATATTTCTTATAATATGTTTGTGAATACAATGACCCAACAAGCAATCATTAAGAAAATTTTACCGATTGCACCGGATAAAGAATCTTTTTCTGATGCACCCTCTGAAACAAAATATTGGGATTATCTTTATGAGCCAGATGCCAAAGAGCTGCTAGATGCGTTATTGACGCGATTTATTGAGGCTCAGGTTTATCATGGCGTTGTTGAGAATTTCGCATGTGAGCAATCTGCTAGAATGGTAGCGATGAAGAGTGCATCCGAAAATGCAAGTGAGTTAATTGATAGTCTGCAACTGATTTATAATAAAGCGAGACAGGCTGCAATTACGCAAGAATTGTCAGAAATCGTGAGTGGTGCCGCTGCGGTTTAGTGTTTGGTAATTAAAATCCTCTTAGGAAAGCGAGCGAAAAATGAGTACAGCTGAAGCGATGACTGTTTCTGATAAAACGATTGGTGAAATTGTTGAAATTATTGGTGCTGTTGTGGATGTTGAGTTTCCACGTAATAGCGTACCCAAAGTCTATGATGCCTTGATTGTTGATAAAGTGGGCTTAACCTTAGAGGTTCAGCAACAGCTTGGTGATGGCGTGGTGAGAACCATTGCAATGGGTACCACAGATGGCGTAAAGCGTGGTCTAAAGGTTCAAAACACACAAGAAGCCATTAAAGTGCCTGTTGGGAAAAAAACACTAGGCCGTATCATGGATGTTCTGGGAAATCCGATTGATGAACGCGGTCCTATTAATGAAGATCAAAGGCTCGTGATTCATAGAGATGCGCCTGCTTTTCAAGATCTTGCGGCCAGTGATGAATTGTTAGAAACAGGCATTAAGGTTATCGATTTGATTTGCCCCTTTGCAAAAGGTGGTAAAGTGGGCTTGTTTGGTGGTGCGGGTGTTGGTAAAACAGTCAACATGATGGAATTAATTCGTAATATTGCGATTGAGCATAGCGGTTATTCTGTTTTTGCTGGGGTCGGTGAGCGAACCCGTGAAGGAAATGACTTCTACCATGAAATGAAAGACTCGAATGTTTTAGACAAAGTGTCTTTGGTTTATGGGCAAATGAATGAGCCTCCAGGGAACCGTTTGCGTGTGGCACTAACAGGCTTAACAATTGCGGAAAGTTTTAGAGACGAAGGTCGGGACGTTTTATTATTTATTGATAATATTTATCGTTACACACTCGCCGGTGTGGAAGTCTCAGCTTTGCTAGGTAGAATGCCATCTGCTGTAGGGTACCAACCGACGCTGGCTGAAGAAATGGGGCGTTTGCAAGAGCGGATTACCTCTACCAAAACAGGATCGATTACATCTATTCAGGCGGTATATGTTCCTGCGGATGATTTGACCGATCCCTCTCCTGCTACAACGTTTGCGCATTTAGATGCGACGGTTGTATTGTCTAGACAAATTGCTGAGTTAGGTATTTATCCTGCGGTGGATCCATTAGATTCTACTAGTCGACAGCTTGATCCTTTGATTGTTGGGCAAGAGCATTATGATGTTGCACGTGGTGTGCAGGGTACTTTGCAACGCTATAAAGAGCTAAAAGATATTATTGCCATTTTGGGAATGGATGAGTTGTCAGAAGAAGACAAGGCCTCTGTATCTAGAGCGAGAAAAATTCAACGCTTTTTATCACAGCCTTTCTTTGTTGCAGAAGTTTTCACCGGTTCACCTGGAAAATATGTATCCTTAAAAGATACGATTAAAGGCTTTAAGGGCATTATAGAGGGTGAGTACGATCACTTACCTGAGCAAGCGTTTTATATGGTGGGCAGCATAGACGAAGCGGTTGAAAAATCCAAAGACATGTTATAAAAATAGGGTCATTATGTCTAAAATCATGCAGGTTGATATTGTGAGCGCTGAAGCTGAAATTTTTTCAGGGAAAGCGACTAGAGTTTTTGCGACAGGTATCTTGGGTGAGCTAGAAATTGCTTCAGGTCATGCGCCTTTGCTAACGGGATTGTTGCCCGGCCCTATAAGGCTTCGGCTTGAAGGGGGGGGAGAAGAAATTGCTTATGTGACTGGCGGCATATTAGAGATTCAGCCTGGGCATGTGACTGTGTTAGCTGACACGGTAGTTAGAGCCAGAGACTTCAATGAAATGGAAGCCATCAAAGCAAGAGAACAAGCCGAGCAAGCTATACAAGATAGCAATTCCAGAATGGATATAGCCAGAGCGCGCGCAGAGTTAGTGCAAGCGGCTGGTATGTTAAGAGCTATTCAGGATCTAAAGAAGAAAGGTCACTAAAGCACTTTGCTTCAGTTAAGTTTTAGTTTAAGTTCCAATAAAGCCTCTTTATAGAGGCTTTTCCTATTTATTTACTCGTAAAGCGTTTTTTTTAAGCCAGAATGGCTCGTTGGGGTGGCGAAAGTTGCTCATTTTGCTAAAGTGCGCAAATGGCAAGAAAAAAACTAACAAGTAAGGTAGCGACATGAATTTAAGTATTGTCGTACTAGCGGCTGGTCAAGGCACCAGAATGAAATCCCCACTACCCAAGGTACTGCACCCTATTGGTGGAAAGCCCATGCTGGAGCACGTACTCAAAACGGCTCAAGCACTTAACCCCAAGCAGATTATTATCATTCATGGGTATGAGGGGGAGCTGGTTAAACAGCACTTTAAGTCCTTCCCTCTGACCTGGGTTGAGCAGCCCAAGCGACTCGGCACAGGAGACGCTGTTTCGAAAGCATTGCCTCATATTCCCAAAGGTCACCGTGTTTTGACTTTATATGGTGATGTGCCTCTTATTCAATCAGATACCTTAAAACGATTGCTTACTGCTGCGCCAGATAATAGTGTTGGCTTGTTGACCGCGATAGCAAGCGATCCCACTGGACTGGGGCGTATTGTGCGGGGGAAGGATAAGAAAGTCATGCGCATTGTAGAAGAGCAAGATGCGAATGATATCGAGAAACAAATTCACGAGGTGAACACAGGTATTTTTGTTATTGACAGAAACAACCTAGAAAAATGGCTACCGAAAATACAAAATAAAAATGCAAAAGAAGAATATTATTTAACAGATATTGTTCAAATGGCCGCAGAAGAGGGCTGTGACATCGTGACCGCAGTACCTAGTGTTGTCGAAGAAGTCCTTGGTGTTAATGATAAGTCACAGCAGGTGACGGCTGAACGTTATTATCAAAGATCTTTGGCTGAAGATTTGCTTAAGCAGGGTGTTTGCATATTTGATCCGGCACGTTTTGATTTACGTGGTTCGCTAGAGGCTGACACAGATGTCGTCATTGATGTGAATGTGGTTATCGAGGGCAAGGTGACCATTAAGAAAAATACACGTATTGGTCCAAACTGTGTATTAATTAATTGTGAGATTGGTGAAAATGTTTCTATTTTAGCCAACTCCTATTTAGAAGATGTGACCATCGGTAACAATTGTTCCGTTGGCCCTTTTGCGAGATTGCGCCCAGGCACTGAGTTATCAGATGATGTGCATATTGGTAATTTTGTTGAAGTCAAAAATACGATTATCGGAAAAGGTTCAAAGGTATCGCACCTTAGTTATATTGGTGATGCGGTCTTGGGTAAGATGGTGAATATTGGAGCCGGTACGATTACATGTAATTATGATGGCGCTAATAAATATAGAACCATTATTGGTGATAATGCTTTTGTTGGGTCTAATACACAGTTAATTGCACCGATAAAAGTTGGGGAAGGCGCGACAATCGCAGCAGGTTCCACCTTGAGAAAAGACGCGCCAGCCAACCAACTTACCGTAACGCATAAACTATTACAACGTTCGACCTCCGCCTGGAAAAGACCCGTCAAACAAAAAAAAGCGGGCAACAAACAAACCAGTAATTTTATGTATGCTTCAGAAGAAAGTAAGTCTAAATAATATGAGGTCATTAGTATGTGTGGGATAACGGCTCTTGTTTCGCAACGAGATATTGCGCCATTACTGGTTGAAGGGCTTAAGCGCCTAGAATATCGAGGGTATGATTCAGCAGGTCTCGCCGTGTTAAGCGATGAGGGTGCATTGGTTCGACGCAGAGTCTGTGGAAAAGTAAGAGAGCTGGATGATGCGATTATTCGAGAACCTGCTCTGGGGAAAATCGGGCTGGCGCATACCAGATGGGCTACACATGGGCAACCAAGTGAAACAAATGCGCACCCCCATACTTTTGAAGATAATATTGCGTTGGTACACAATGGTATTATTGAAAATTTTGAATCGCTCAGAGCTGAGCTACTAAAAAAAGGCCATCGCTTTTATTCAGAGACCGATACAGAAGTCATAGTATGCTTGCTGGGAGATTTTTTGAAAGCAGGATTGTCTCTTAAAGAGGCCGTGCAAGAATCTATTAAGCATTTAGAGGGAACCTATGCGCTTTGTGTTATCTCTAACACTGAGCCAGATCACATTATTGTGGCGCGCAAAGGCAGCCCATTGGTGCTTGGGATTGGTATTGGTGAACATTACATTGCGTCAGATACCTTGGCACTTTTACCCTTCACACAAGAGATAGTGGTTTTAGAAGAAGGAGATATTGCGGATGTCTATCAAGATCGATTTGATATTGTTGATGCGGCAGGAAACCCTGTGCAACGAACTGCGAAAAAAATAGCTATCAGTCTGCAAAGTGTTGATAAAGGTACTTATCGGCACTTTATGCAAAAAGAAATATTTGAGCAGCCTCAAGCGGTTTGTGCCGCAATGGAAGGGCGTTTGTCTGGTGATGATATTCAAGATCGTATTTTTGGTTCTTGCGCATCAGATGTATTTGATAGAGTTCGTCATGTACAGATTGTTGCTTGTGGTACAAGCTACCACGCTGGCATGGTGGCTAAAAGTTGGATTGAAAGCATTTGTGGATTATCTTGTCAGGTTGATATTGCGAGTGAAGTGCGTTATCAGCGCCAAGTGGTGCCTGAGGGTACTTTGTTTGTTTCTTTGTCCCAGTCAGGTGAAACGGCAGATACGCTAGGCGCGTTGAAAAATATAACCTCTGATAATTATTGTGGTACCTTAGCCATATGTAACGTCCCTGAGAGCGCATTAGTGCGAGAGTCTCAATGTGTATTGCTAACCCATGCGGGGCCTGAAATTGGTGTTGCGTCTACCAAAGCGTTTGTTACACAGTTAGTGGCTTTGTTAATGTTGACCCATTGTTTGGGTAAACGGAATGACAAAGATAAAACGCAAGCTGCAGATATTGCAACACAATTAAGAAAATTACCAGCATTATTAGAAGAGACTTTAAAGCTAGATGCGATTATTGAAAAACATTCTGAGCGCTTTGAAGAGAAAAACCATACTTTGTTCTTGGGACGAGGCAAGCATTATGCTATAGCCAAAGAAGGCGCCTTAAAACTAAAAGAGATTTCATACATCCATGCTGAAGCTTATCCTGCGGGAGAATTAAAGCATGGTCCCTTGGCTTTGGTCGATAAGCATATGCCTGTGGTGGTGGTGGCGAGCAAAGATGCTTTGATTGGCAAGTTAAAATCTAATATTCATGAGGTTTTGGCCAGGAAGGGTGAAATTTTCTTGATAGCAGAACAGGGAATAGATTTCAAACCTGAGCAGGGGACAGTGGTCATTGAGGTGCCTTATGCGGGAGAGCTTTTATCTCCCATCGTGATGACCTTGCCATTGCAGTTGTTGGCTTATCATGTGGCCTTGCGGAAGGGAACAGATGTGGATCAGCCGCGCAATCTTGCCAAATCTGTTACGGTTGAATAACTTTCAAAACAATCAAAAATAAAACGAGAAAAATTAAGTATTATGTGTGGACGATTTGCTTTATTTGCGAGTATCGAACAGATTAAAGAACACTTTCAATTAAGGCAAGGTTTTATTATGCGCGCACGGTATAATATCGCGCCTAACCAGGTTGTCCCTATTATTACGACACAGGGGCAAGGCATTGTTTTTAGCCAATGGGCTTTTTTACCGCATTGGGTCAAACCAAAGGATGGGCAAGCTCCGCAAGGCTATATAAACGCCAGACAAGAAACCTTGATGGAAAAGCCCTCTTTTAAACAAGCGGCCTTAAAAACAAGATGTATTATTCCTGTTTCGGGTTACTATGAGTGGAAATCTTTGGCTGGAAAAAAGCAGCCATTTTATATTTTTTCACCAGGACAACCTGTGTTAGGTCTTGCCGGCATATGGTCTATATGGCAAGAAAAGCAATCCGATGAGGCAACTACCTGTGCAGTGATTACGACCGTTGCAGAGGATGGACTCTCAAATATCCATGAAAGAAAGCCGGTTATTTTGCTGCCCGAAAATTATGCGGCATGGTTAAACCCTAAGTCAAAGTTACCCGAAATTGAGGCGTGCTTGCAAGCAACGCATGATGAGCAATTATTAAAGGCTTATCCGGTTTCCCCCCAGATGAACGCCCCTAAATTTGATATAGAACAGTGTGTAATGCCATTATAAATTTGGTGTGCCCCTTTACTTATAAATGTGGTGTTGGCATAATCGCTTGTTTGGTAAATTTACTATTATAACGGTGGAGTTTTCAATGGCCCCTAAAAAAGCAATAAAGTCAACAATGAAGAGAAAAACAGTTCAATCCTCTCAAAAGAAAGAAAGAGTTCGTGCCATTAAAGAACGCCAGTCTAGGGCTGAAATTTTTCAACATATCGCAATGGAGACAGATATTAAGCGCGTTGATGTTGAGGCTGTTTTTGATTCTTTAGCGAAACTTGTTAAAGCGCATTTGAAAAAACAAGGTTCAGGCGAAATTATTTTGCCAAAACTCGGTTTGAAAATTAGAAAAGTTCGCCGCAAAGCAACCAAACAGCGCAAAATGGTTAGCCCATTAACCGGTACAGAAGTTGTGATACCGTCTAAGCCGGCTCGCGATGATGTTAAGTTAGTTGTACTAAAAAGTTTAAAGGAAGCTGTAGACGCTTAATTTTTGCTGTTACTCAATTAGTTCATAACCTCTCACGCCACCCTCTCCTGCAATCGGGAGAGGGGCGAGAGGTGCTATTTTCTCTTTACCCTGGAAAAAACCTCGGGATATCCCGCCAACAGTCTTGATAGTTTTTCTGTACCTGTTTACTAGTTAATGCTTCTCGCGTCACCGACCAAGGTAGGCGACTCTCAATCATAAAGGCCAATGTATTTTCCTGTTTGACGGGCTTTAAAGTTTCCTCACGGGCCGTTATCGCTGTTTGTGCATCAGGTCCGTGCCCAGACATACAGTTGTGTAAACTGCCCCCTCCGGGCAAGAAGCCATTTTGCTTGGCATCATACTCGCCATAAATTAGCCCCATATATTCACTCATAATATTTCGATGGTAATAAGGTGGTCTAAAAGTATTTTCAGCCACCATCCAGCGTTCTGGGAAAACCACAAAATCTATATTGGCTAGTCCTGGTATAGCGGTTTGGGAGGTGAGTACCGTGAAAATAGAAGGGTCACAATGATCGTAGCTAACGGTATTGATAGTATTGAATCGAGTGAGATCGTACTTGTATGGTGCATAATTGCCATGCCACGCTACGACATTTAAGGGAGAATGCGCAATGGGGGCGCTCCAAAGCTGACGCCCATACTTGCTAATCAGATTAAAATCACCGATTTTGTCTTCAAACCAAGCTGTTGGGATGTAAAAATCTCTGGGGTTGGCTAAGCCATTGCTGCCAATGGGGCCTAAGTCTGGTAAGGATAACGGGGCTCCAAAGTTTTCACAAATATAGCCTTTGATAATAGAATCAATACATTCCACTTGAAAAACAATGCCTCGGGGAATAACGGCAATCTCTTTGGGGGCAACCTCTAAAATTCCCATTTCTGTTTTGAGCCTGAGCGCCCCTTCAAAGGGGATGATTAATAGTTCGCCATCTGCATTATAAAAATAATCCGTCATATCTTTATTGGCAGCATACAAGTGAACTGCGGCGCCATCTTGTTGCATGGGATCGCCGTTCATAATAAAAGTTTGGCAACCTGCTAAAAAATCTTTTGGCTCGGTAGGTGTTGAAATAGGATCCCATCGGATTTGTTCTGGGGTTGAAATAAGAGACTCTGGCGATAGGTTAAGTTGGAAGCCGTTCTTTTTCACAAAGCGCTGATGCTTTACAAGAGGGCTAATTCTGTAGAGCCAGCTTTTAATATTTTGGTGTCTTGGTCTCGTAAATGCACTGCCGCTCAATTGTTCGGCATATAAGCCGTGAGCAGGTTTCTGCGGGGTGTTTTGGCCAATAGGTAGGGAGTTGGGTAGTGCTTCGCTTTGCCAGTATCCATGCATGCCTATTTGATATGAGAGGGGGGTATCGGTATTTCTAATATTATTATTCATGTGCCATCCTGCTGCAATAAAACTAACTTCCTGACTGATTTGTAGTGGTGATCGGTTGCTATCCATGCCGGAGTTGGATAGACTCAGTTTCTCATTTAAAAAGAGAAGGTTAGCACAACATAGCTGCCTCATTGCAAGCTTTCAATATTAGATAGCTTGATAGCACAAAAATGGTTTCTCCATGCAAACTCAGAAAAAACAACCTCTAATGTTACCAATTGCTATGTTTTGTGTAGCTGCGTTTTTTTATTTATATGAATTTTTACTGCGAGTTTCTCCAAATGTCTTAGAAAAAGAGTTGTTTCTGGCTTTTGGGATGGACGCAAGAGCTTTTGGTGTTTTTACTTCTTGTTATTACTGGTCGTATGCCGCACTCCAGTTGCCAGTTGGGGCATTAACTGATAGGTATGGTCCTAGGCGTTTGTTAACTTTTGCTATTTTGCTGTGTGCGGGTAGTACCCATTTATTGGCGATAACAGAGAGCTTCTTTTTGAGCTGTGTTTGTCGATTTTTAATTGGGGCAGGTTCTGCGTTTGCCTTTATTAGTTGTTTGAAAATTATTAATATTTGGTTTGATAGTAAATGGTTCCCCATTCTCACGGGGGTGACCTTGGCAATTGGTACATTAGGCGCTGCCGTTGGTGGACATCCATTATCATTGGCTCTGCATTTTGTGGCGTGGCGTGATTTACTGAATATTATTGCGGTTGCTGGGTTAGTTTTGGGCATATTTTCCTGGATTTTGGTAAGAGACAAAAATCCAGCGCGCAAAGTTAGCGCTGCAGATGAGGTTCACCCTGGTTTTAGCCGATGTTTAATGACGGTTATGAAGCAACCCCAAAATTGGCTTGTGGGGGTTTATGCATTTTTTGTAACGGCTCCCACGGATGCTTTTGGGGGCGCCTGGGGGGTTAAATTTTTAACGGATGTGCATGGCATTTCTAGAACAGATGCGTCAACGGCTGCTGTGACAATGACGTTTATTGGTATGGCCATTGGTAGCCCATTATTAGGTTGGATTTCAGGGCGATTCAATAACAGAAAATGGGTCATGTTATCCGCCAGTGTTTTAGCGTCCATTTTTTTAACATTCATTATTTATTTGCCGGTGCTCAATAGCTGGCTTGCCTCATTGTTGTTTTTTAGCTTTGGGGCGAGTGCGACCTATGTTTTGGCTTTTGTTATGATCAGGCGGTTGACGGCTTCTAGGTATGTTGCAACCGCTGTTGGATTTGTTAATATGATGTCTATGATTGGCAGTTCCTTGCTAACGTATATCATTGGTTTGTTTTTAGATACGACGCGTGCTGGTGCTATAAATGAGCACGGTATTCCGTTTTATTCCGCAGATGCATTTCACATCAGTTTAATTATATTACCTGTATTTTATATTGTGAGTGCGTTACTCGTTGTACCTTTTATAAAAGATAATAAGGATTAATCATGCCTGAGATGGTAGATTTGATGCATAATATTTTAGATCCTCTTAACCGCATGCAAAAAAATGCCGTTGCTTCTGAGGCAAAGCACTTATGTGTTTTGGCGGGAGCCGGGAGCGGAAAAACACGAGTCATTGTTCACCGTATTGCTTGGTTTTTGGTGTCTGGCAAAGCAAGTTCTTCAAATATTTTGGCTGTCACCTTTACAAATAAAGCGGCAAACGAGATGCGTGAGCGTATTGCCAAACTGATTTCCTTGCCTACGGCAAATTTTTGGGTGGGGACTTTTCATGGAATTGCACACCGTATTTTAAGGCGGAATCATGTTGTCTTGGGGTTGCCAGATAATTTTCAAATTATTGACTCAGATGATCAGCTGCGTTTAATCAAAAGAACTATCAGAGAAATTGGTATAGACGAAGAGGCTTGTGAGCCTAAGCGTGCGCAAGCTTTTATCAATAAGCAAAAAGATGAGGCGCGACGCCCACAAGATGCTCTGCCCTCGATGATGCCTGAAATTGCCATGTATAATGAGGTGTATAACACATATACTAATACTTGTAAGCGTTCAGGTTTGGTGGATTTTGCTGAAATTTTACTATTAGCCTATGAGCTATTACGCGATCATGAAACCGTTCGTTTAGCGTATCAACAGCAATTTTCTCATATTTTAGTGGACGAGTTTCAAGATACGAACACCATTCAATATAAATGGTTAAGAATGTTGTTAGGCGATAATAACGCAATCACAATCGTGGGAGATGATGATCAATCTATCTATGGTTGGCGTGGGGCAAAAGTTGAAAATATTCATCGTTTTAGCCAAGAGTTTCCAGGAACAGAAACGGTTCGATTAGAACAAAATTATCGTTCAACGCAAACCATTTTAAAAGCCGCGAATCAATTAATTTCGAATAATGAAGCACGCTTGGGTAAAGAGCTATGGACTGAGCACAATAAAGGCGAGCCCATTACGCTCTATGGTGCTTTTAATGAAATGGATGAAGCAAAGTTTGTGGTTGAGCGTTCTAAAAAATGGCGAGATAGTGGCGGTAGCTTAAGCGATATTGCGATCCTTTATCGCTCAAATGCTCAGTCAAGGGTGTTGGAGCAAGCATTACGTCAAGCGCAGTTGCCCTATAAAGTATATGGTGGGTTGCGATTCTTCGATCGTGCGGAAATTAAAGATGTTTTGGGATATTTGCGTCTTTTGGCCAATGTGTCTGACGATCCCGCATTTGAGCGAGTCGTGAATGTACCGCCTCGTGGCGTGGGAGAAAGAACGGTTGCCAATATAAGAGCCCTGGCTAAGCAACAAAACGTATCGTTGTGGGAAGCCGCCAAGCAAATTTTACCTACGATGAATGCTGGGCGTATTCGAAATGGCCTGCAACAATTTGTGAACTGTTTAGAAGCTCTTATGATACAAGTGGGCCAATTGCCCTTGTCCAAATTGGTTGAATCATTATTACAAAGCAGCGGATTGTCTGAGCACATTAAATCGCAGCCTGGCGAGAGAACACATATCAAAGTAGAAAACTTGATGGAGTTTGTGCTTGCGGTTGGACAATACCAGAAAGGCTTTGATGCGGAACAAGAGCAATCGACAGAGAGTAGTGCCTTGAGCTTGCCTTCATTTTTATCTGAGGTTGCCTTGGATGCGGGTGAAAAAGAAGGAGAGCGTGGCGATCAGTCTTGTATCAAGCTGATGACTTTGCATTCGGCCAAGGGGTTAGAATTTCCAGTGGTCTTTATGGTAGGTCTGGAAGACGGACTGTTTCCTCATCACCGTAATGCAGAAAAGCAGGCTTTGCTAGAAGAAGAGCGGCGTCTTTGTTATGTGGGTATGACCCGGGCAATGAAAAAGTTGTATATGACTTATGCAGAAAAACGTGCCTTTGCAGGTTTGTCGGGTTCTAATAGACCCTCTCGATTCATTAGTGAACTGCCCAAAGACCTGATAGAAACCGTTAATTTAAACATTAACATTTCTCAACCTGCGATGCATGCATCCAGAACCTCTATACCATCGGGTAGGAGAAAGTCCAATAACACGGTTATCGCAGGAATGCCTTATACCTTAGGGCAACGTGTGCGTCATTCTCGTTTTGGTGAGGGAATCGTTGTTTGTGGAGAGGGCTCAGGTGATGCCGCGCGTTTACAAATAAAGTTTGAAGGCGTGGGCTCCAAATGGTTGGCTTTGGCTTATGCGAAATTAGAAACGGTTTAATTCTTAATGCCATATAGCGCGTCCAACCTTTGGACGCGCTTATGGCATACAGACTTTAGGTTTGTATCGTTTGCATTTGTAACCTGTTTTCAAGTATTATTTTAAATTCTTCTGGGGATTTTGTTGTCACGCAAGATCCTTTTGGGGGATGCTTTATATTAATAGAGCGGGTTATCCAAAAGTGAAAGGCCATGAGCTGTGTGATGGGCAATAGTTGTTGTTGCTCTATATGCTCAAACGGCCTGATGGACTGATAGCCTGATAGCAAGGCTTGGGTTAGTTCACTGTTTAGTTTGCGCTTAGGGTTAGTCCAGTCTGTGCACCAGTCATTAATACAAATCGCTATATCTAGCAACATTGCATCAAAACAAGCATAGTAAAAATCAAAAACACCTGTTAGTTCATTTTGAGTGAACAAGGCATTGTCCCTAAACAAATCATAATGAATCATCGACTTGGGTAACTCACGCCATGGTATTTGAGTTTGTATATATAAACCTTGTTGTGCTAACGTTTGTTCTGGTAACGAAAAGCTTGGCATGAGTTTATGTGTATGTTGACTGCGCCATACGTTACCCATAGGATTTTTTATTTGGGGCCTGTAGGCTTGAGTACAGTGGTGCATTTGAGCTAGAAATTCACCCAACGCATAGCATTGCTTAGTGTTAGGCGTGTTGATACTTTTGCCTGGTAAGAACGCCACAATAGCGCTAGGCTTATTTTTAAGTGATTGAGCCAATTGATTTGTTATATTTATTGAGGGCATGGCACAAGGGAGATTTTTATTGTGCAAAAACTGGGTTAGTTGTAAATACTGCTCTGCAGTCTTTAGGTTAAGATGCTCAAATAAACTGAGGACATAAGATTTTATTTCATTTTTAGATATAATTTCTAAAAAATAATTCGTATTAACTGTCCCCTCTGGTATTTCTTCATAGGCGTGAAGCTTACCCAGGTTAAAATTAGACAAGAAGCTTTCTAACTCATCTTTGCTTAGCTTAGTAATGACAGACATTTTCTGTGTTCCACATGTTACAATTCCGCATTGTATTGATTTTCAAGCATGAACTAACAGGTTAAAATATAATGGCAGAAAAAGAAACAAAAAAACTCATCTTAGTCGATGGTTCCTCTTACCTGTTTCGGGCTTATCATGCGATGCCTCCTTTAACCAATGCCAAAAATGTACCGACTGGTGCGGTGTATGGTGTTATCAATATGCTCAAAAAATTAATTATTTCTGAAAGCCCAGATTTAATTGGTATTATCTTTGATGCTAAGGGCAAAAATTTCAGACACGAAATGTATCCTGAATATAAAGCGAATAGAGCCGCGATGCCAGATGAGCTTGCGGTGCAAATTCAACCTCTGCACGATATTATTTTGGCAATGGGTTTGCCTTTGATTGTGATAGAAGGCGTTGAGGCAGATGACGTGATTGGTACTTTGTCTGTTGAGGCTTCAAAACAAAATATACAAGTCTTGATCTCCACCGGCGACAAAGACATGGCTCAGCTGGTCGATAAAAATGTGACATTGATTAATACCATGACCGGAAAGTATATGAATGAAGATGGCGTGGTCGAAAAATTTGGGGTGAGAGCTGAGCAAATGATAGATTATCTGGCGCTGGTGGGGGATACCTCTGACAATATTCCAGGCGTCACAAAAGTGGGCCCCAAAACGGCACAAAAATGGTTGGCAGCATATGATTCTATTGATAACCTATTAGCCCATCAGGATGAAATTAAAGGCAAAGTAGGCGAAAACTTACGCGATCATGTGGGTTTTTTTCCCATGGGTAAAGACTTAGTGACTATTCGGACAAATGTAGATGTTAAATTACAACCCAGTGATTTGCATGCCAAAGAAGCAGATAAAGAAAAACTATCCAAGCTATTCTCAGAGATGGAATTTAAAACCTGGTTGAGAGATTTGAATTTTACGGAGGTGCCGAAAAAAGCAGATAAAGAATATGATCTGATCACCACGGCACAGAGCTTTGATAAATGGCTGAGAAAATTAGAATCTGCCAAAATAATCTCTGTTGACACAGAGACTACAGGGTTGAATCCCCACACAGCTAGTTTGGTCGGCATATCGCTATCTGTTGCCCCAGGTGATGCGTGCTACATTCCATTGGGTCATAATTATGACGACTGTCCTAAACAGCTTGATAAATCTAGCGTGTTGTCGAAGTTAAAGCCTATTCTGAATAACCCTAAGATTCAAAAAGTCGGACAAAATATAAAGTATGACATGCATGTGTTTGCGGGCGAGGGCGTGACTATTTTTCCTGTTAGTCATGACTCTATGGTGGCATCGTATTGTCTTCATTCAACGCAAACAAGGCATGATATGGATAGCCTTGCTAGGTTTTATTTAGGGGAAGAGACCATTCATTATGAGGATGTTGCAGGTAAGGGGGCTAAGCAAATTACCTTTGACCAAGTGGCGATAGAGGTCGCGGCACCCTATGCGGCAGAAGATGCAGATATCACGTTAAAATTGCATCACAAACTACAATCTGAATTAGAATCTAACGACAAATTAAAAAAATTGTACCAAGAGATTGAGATGCCCTTAGTCGATGTTTTATTTCATATGGAGCAATCAGGCGTTTGTATCGATAAGAATATGTTGGAGCAACAAAGTGAATCAATTGGCCTGCGATTAGAAAAATTAGAAACAGATGTGTATGCGATGGCGGGGGAAGAATTTAATTTAAGCTCTCCCAAGCAGCTACAAGAGATTTTGTTTGTTAAGCTAGAAATGCCAGCCTTGCACAAAACACCCAAAGGCGCACCGTCCACTTCAGAATCGACACTACAAGAGCTCAGTGAAACCTATGAGCTGCCTGCATTGATCTTAGAGTATCGATCGCTCAGCAAGCTCAAATCAACTTACACAGATAAGCTGCCATTATTAATTAACGCCAAAACTCAACGTATTCATACTTCTTATCATCAAGCGGTGACTGCAACGGGTCGATTGTCTTCTAGCGATCCAAATTTGCAAAACATCCCCATTCGTACTGAAGAGGGACGAAAAATCCGTCAAGCTTTTATTACAAAAAAAGGCAAAAAATTAATCTCAGCAGATTATTCTCAGATTGAACTGAGAATTATGGCACACTTATCTCAAGATAAAGGATTATTGTCAGCTTTTCAAAACAATCAAGATATTCATAAATTTACTGCGAGCGAAGTCTTCTCTGTGTCGTTAGAGGCGGTGACTTCTGACCAACGGCGTAGTGCGAAAGCAATTAATTTTGGTTTAATCTATGGTATGTCTGCATTCGGGTTGGCAAAGCAGCTTGATGTAGATCAAGCTTCTGCCAAGGCTTATATGGAAATGTATTTTAAACGCTATCCTGGCGTAAAAGACTACATGGAGAATATCCGACATACAGCCTTTGAGCAAGGCTATGTAGAAACGTTATTAGGCCGTAGATTATACTTGCCCGAAATACGTTCAAAACAAGTCCCTAGAAGAAAAGCCGCAGAGCGTACGGCAATTAATGCACCGATGCAGGGTACAGCGGCTGACTTGATTAAAATAGCGATGATACAAATATTTGAAAAAATCAAAAACAGAAAAGATATCGTTATGTTAATGCAGGTGCATGATGAGCTGATTTTCGAAGTGGATGAAGCGGCGATAGAAGAGGCTAAAACCTTAATTAAATCCTGTATGGAAAATTGTCTACAATTATCTGTACCGCTATTGGTGGATGTGGGCGTTGGCGATAATTGGGAGCAGGCGCATTAGATTTTTGGTGTTGTTATTGAGTGAGACAAAGCAAAAGCCCCTACTTTTTCAAGTGGGGGCATGGTCTTTATAGGTTGTTATTATTGTTGGTTTCTGAGCGTTTCTTTGGCGGCTCAAGCTGCGCATTCTCCTCGTTGTTGTCTCCCCTCTCATTCTCTTTTCTTCTTCTACTGTGAAGGTTGTATTGTGGGGTGGTAACAATATTATTGTTATTATTGTCTGCCATATCTTGGTCAGGCGTTTTTTCTTTGATAAAGTTATCCATCATGCCGGATAGGTGTTTGTAAAATATTTCACCTGCATGTTGAGCCATATGATGGGCAAGGGCTTTGTAATTATCAAAAACACAAGCTTGGAAATGGATTCTTTTGTCGTCTTGCATTTTGCTTTGACCAAACTTTCTTTCCAGATAAGAGATAAATTGATTGGCCGCATCATCCGGTACGTTTAAATACTCTTGCAATATACTTTCTTGATCGACTGTTGCGCTTAGCATAATGACCTTGTCTTCTAGCGCCTCTTTGAGCGCTACTAAAGTCTCATAATTTAAGTCTTGCAATCTACTGTGAATAGTCCATTTAGCATTATCGTTATTGCTGTCAGAATTGTTTTCCGATACGACTTGCTCGCAGAATATTTTTTGCAGGATGGTAGCGGTTAGCTTCTCGCTGTTATCTTTTTGCGCAATAGGGTG
>CAZWHY010000005.1:1524-103399 GCA_964633725.1 Uncultured Candidatus Berkiella sp. | reverse complement strand
ACCAGTTGCCAGTGATGTGGCGATAGCGGCCACTGAAGATGGCGCCTCTGTGAATGGTAACTTTGTGGTGAGTGATGTCGATGTCGCGAATACCGCGGATACGCATACCTTTGTGATGACATCTAGCTTAGCGGCGGGCGAAGGCACAGTTGTCAATAATATGAATGGCACATTTACCTATAGCCCAGGCAGTGATTTCCAAAGCTTGGCGGCAGGCGAAACTCAAGATGTTACTTTTACCTACACAGCAATGGATGATTCTGGTGCAGTAAATGCTACAAGTGTTGCGAAAACGATTACTGTAACGGTAACAGGCGTCAACGACGCCCCAGTCCTCGTCAGTGGCGCAAGCCTCATAGCGATAGACGAAGATACGATTGTGAATCCAGGTCAAGCGATTAGCGCTTTATTAACTTACAATACCGATGTGACGGATGTGGATGCCGCATCGTCTCAATCTGGTATCGCGATTACAGCTAACGCAGCGAACGCTGGTACAGAAGGCGCATGGGAGTTCTCAACTGATGCGGGTGTAACTTGGTTAGCCATTGGTGCAGCCAATGATATTGGTGCCGCAGTGGCACTGAGTGTGAGCACTTTAGTTCGCTTTAATCCAGTATTAGATTATAACGGTACACCGCCGGCTTTAAGTTTTAGAGCTTTAGATAATACTTTTGCTGGCAGCTTCTCAAGTAGCACTGGATCAGTTGTTACAACTGATAGCTCTGTAAATGGTGGCACAACACCTATTTCTAGTGCAAGTAATACATTAAATATCGTGGTTAACCCTATTAACGACGCTCCGATTGCCGTAGCAGATGTGGACAGCGGTAACGAAGGCAATGAAACCGTGGCTTCTGTGCCGGTAACAGGCAATGTATTAACCAATGATACCGATGTGGATAGTTTACAGAGTGCATTTACTGCAACGGCACAAGTCGTCGTTGGAACATATGGTACTTTAACCTTATTAGCCGATGGTAGTTATAGTTATGTTATAGACGATGCCAATCCTACTGTAGATGCCTTGAATATGGGTGCCAATGTGTCTGAAGTTTTCAATTACACGATGAATGATAATAACCCCACCGATCCTAAAAGCTCTAATAGTACATTGAGCATTACGATTGATGGCACGAATGACGCACCCGTTGCGGTAGTAGATGTGGATAGTGGTACGGAAGGTACGGCCATCACGCCATCAGTTCCTGTGACCGGTAATGTACTGACAAATGATACGGATGTGGATAACGTATTAGGTGATTTTTCTGCAACAGCAGAAGTGACTGTGGGAGACTATGGTACATTAACCATGCTAGCAGATGGCAGTTATAGTTACGTGATTAATGATCTTAATCCTGCAGTTGATGGTATGACCACAGGTGATACACTGGTTGATGTATTTAACTATACAATGAGCGATGGATCTAAAAATTCTAATAGCACTCTCAGCATTACGATTAATGGCGCCAATGATGCGCCGATTGCTATTGCTGATGTGTTTGTAGAAGTGCCCCCTGCTTTACCTTCTTATAATCTTACTTTTACAATTGATGTGTCAGGTAGTATGGATGATATACCGGCAGGTGCATCTAATACTAGGCTAGAGATAGTTCAACAAGCTTTGGCAGGAGCAGGAAACTTATTTGATAGTTATGCGAATGTTAGTGCGGCTTTAAGTATTACGATTATTAGTTTTAGGAATACAGCCACAACAGTAGGAACGTTTACAGATGTGGCCAGTGCAAAAGCAGCGATTAATGGATTAAGCGCTGGTGGTGGTACCGATTATCAAGATGCCTTGATAGCAATGACTAATGATGTCAATGCAGATGCCTTACTTCCTGGCTTAAGTAGTTATGAAGATAGGATATATTTCATATCTGATGGAAAGCCAAATCCTCCTGATGAGATCACTCCTGCAGAGGAAGTTGCTTGGCAAGCCTTAATGCTAGCGCAAGATATCAATGCCTTTGTATTTAATATTGCGCCTGATGGCGCTGTAATTAATGAATTTTTAGAGCCTATTGCTAATTCAACAGATGTTCCTCTGGTTACCGTTGTTGCCGCTGACTTATCTAATTTAGATGATTTGTTGTTGTCAACTGTTAATTTAGTAGAGGTGACAGGCAATATCATAACCAACGATACATCTGTAGATGATGGCATTGTTGTTACAAATATATTCTTTGACTTAGCCAACGCAACAGAAGCTTCAGATTATATTACGAATAATCCGGGGTTAGTCGGTGCAACTGCTGTGGGTAGTACAGTGACGATTCCTATTTCAAACATCGATATACCAACTCCTGAAGGTGAGTTAATTACCGTTAACCCAAATGGTAGTTTTAGTTATCGTTATGCGAATGTAGCCGCTTTGCCACCAACAGAAAATATGTCATACACTATTACGGATGATGGTGGTTTGATAAGTACTAATGTATTTACAATTACAATCACTGATAATAATCAGGCGCCTGTACTTATTAATGGAGCAACGCTGACTTCTATCAATGAAGATCCTGCATTGAACTCTGGAGAGTTTGTTAGCAGTTTGATAGTGTTTGGTATTGATGTTACTGACTCGGGCTCTATCTCCTCTCAGACTGGAATTGCGGTTATCGCCAATACGGCTAATGCCGGTACAGAAGGCGCGTGGGAGTTCTCTACAGATGCTGGTACCACTTGGTTAGCCGTGGGTGCGGCAGATGATGTGGGTGCAGCGGTTGCTTTAAGTGTTAGTACTTTGGTTCGATTTAATCCAGTGGCTGATTATAACGGCACCCCACCGGCTTTGAGTTTCAGGGCTTTAGATAATACATATGCGGGAAGCTTCTCAGATAGTATTGTCGCAGTGGTTACCACAAATACTACCACCACGGGTGGTACAACAGCCATCTCTAGTGCGAGCAATACATTAGATATTGTCGTGAATCCAATTAATGATGCGCCTATACTCGTTAACGGCGCAACGCTCACAGCAATAGACGAAGATCCTGCGGCTAATGCGGGTCAAGCGATTAGCGCTTTACTCACTTATAATACGGATGTGACCGATGTGGATGCCGCATCGTCTCAATCTGGTATTGCGGTTATTTCAAATGCCGCTAATGCAATTACAGAAGGGGCATGGGAGTTTTCTACCAATGCCGGTACGACTTGGTTAGCGGTGGGCGCGGCAGATGATACTGGTTTAGCCGTCGCATTAAGCGTCAGTACTTTGGTTCGTTTTAATCCAGTATTAGATTATAATGGTACACCACCGGCTTTAAGCATCAGAGCTTTAGATAATGTTTATGTTGGTGGTTTTTCAGATAGCACCACTGCTGTTGTCACGATGGATAGTTCCACAAACGGTGGCACAACGGCTGTCTCTAGTGCGAGCAATACATTAGGTATTGTCGTGAATCCAATTAATGATGCACCTGTAATCAATAATCTTGATACAGATTCATCCATGTATAAAGCAGGTGATTCAGCAGCAGTTATTGAGCAAGGCGGAGATGCGACTGTAACCGATATTGACTCAGATGGCACTTTAGATAATTTTAATAGCGGTGTATTAACTATTGAAATAACCAATAATGCAGAAGCGAATGATACCTTAAGTATACAAAATCAAGGAATGGGAGCAGGACAAATTGGTGTTTCTGGCTCAAGCGTGACTTTTGAAGGCATTGAAATTGGTATCATTGATGGAGCTTCAACTAATGGTAAATTAATCATCAATCTTGACGCAGACGCAAAACCGTTATCAGAAGATAATAGCTTAAGCGAATTAGTACAAGCTATTACATTTGAAAATACTAATGATTCAACTACTGCTTCTACGAGAACGGTTAGTTTTACCATAACGGATGGAGATGGTGGTACAAGTAGTACTGTAAATGCCAATGTGGAAATTTGTTCCTTAGTGGTTAATACTACAATGGATGTTGTTAGTAGCGCTGATAGTCTTAACTCGCTTCGTGAAGCAATTGATTGTGCAAACGCACATGCCGGTACGGATACCATTACACTAGGGTCAGGCACTTATACTTTATCTCTAGCAGGCACAGGTGACGATCTAAATGCCACCGGAGACTTAGATGTAACGGATAGTTTAATTATAGAAGGGGCAGGTGCGGCAAATACTATTATTGATGCCAATGATATTGATAGAGTGTTAGAGGTTCTGGGCACAGGCACATCATTAATATTAAGAGATTTGACCATTACAGGCGGTAATGTCACTGGTAGTGGTGGTGGTGTACAAGTTGCAGTTGATAATTCACTAATCCTTGAAAACGTAACCTTTAGTAGTAATGAAGCAACGCTTGGTGGCGGCGCGATTCAAGCACTTGAAGGCTCAACAGTAACCCTTACCAACTCATTATTTGATACTAATGTTGGTGGCGTTATTAATATAGATGCCGATATGGCTAATCTTTCTACCCTGACTATTAATAATAGCACATTCCAAAATAATACGTTAGGAGGTTTTATAATTGATGAAAACTTTGTAATAACGACAATTAGCAACTCTTTATTTCGTAACAATTTAGCAGCAGAGTTGTTTGGTAAAGTTACTATAAACGAAAGTATATTTGACAATAATAACGGGGGTGAAGGGGGCGCATTTAGAATCCGAAACGGTTCGAGTGTCAGCGTTAGTGACAGTACTTTTAGTAATAATTTCTCAACTGATGATGGTGGTGCCATTACGGTTCGTGGAGCGCTCACCTTAATCAATAGCACACTATCTGGAAATGCTGCCGGTGATCGAGGTGGTGCAATAGCCGTTATAACTGGAGCTGCATCAGCGAACATTTTTAATTCAACGATCACACTTAATTCATCGGGTAGTGTCTTTGGAGGCGGGATTGATGTCGATGGTGGGACTGTTGAACTGACTAGCACGATTGTCGCTGGAAACACTTCAACAACTAATGCCAACTCTGATGTTGATAATAATGGAGGGACAGCAACCAGCGGTGGCAATAATTTAATTGGTATCAACAATGGCGCCCCAGGCTTTAGTGGTGGTGCAGGTGATCAATCAGGCACTTCCGGTTCACCTTTAGACGCTCAATTAGGTGTGCTGCAAGATAATGGCGGGTTTACAGCTGGCGAAACCTCAACAGCTCAAACCGTTCAAACACATTTACCAGATGTTGGTAGTCCTGTCATTGATATGGGAAGCAATACACAAACTTTAACTGAAGACCAACGTGGTACAGGCTTTGCAAGAGTAAATAATGGTACAGCAGATGTGGGGGCTATTGAAACTATACCTCCTGTCATTCTTGATTTAGACGGCGATGGTATAGAACTTGTCTCGGTTGAAGATGCTACTGTTTTGTGGACAGCTGAGGATGGCTCAGTATTTAAAACCGGTTGGGTTGGCGCGGATGATGGTATTTTGGTTTATGATGCGAATCAAGATGGCCAATTTAGTGGCTTAGAGGAAATCCAGTTCGCTAATTATCATGTCGATGCCAATACAGATTTGGAAGGCTTAGCCTTGGCATTTGATAGTAATCAAGATGGTGTTTTTGATGCGCAAGATGCAGAGTTTAGTCAGTTTGCGATTTGGCAGGATATCAATCAAGATGGGGTGAGCCAAGCCAATGAATTTACCTCTATTATTGATTCTACGGTTGAGAGTATTTATTTAACCTCAGATGGTATACAAAGTATTGTAGAAGGCAACATAATTTATGGTACTTCATATTATTTAGATACTAGTGGTAATAGTTATGCTGTTGGGGATGTTGGCTTGCAAATACAAGATGTCTTAGAGGACAACACAATTGAATCTGAGTTAGGGGCTAGTTTACCTGAAAGTACCACCAACACATCTACGACAAGTGAGTCGTTAAATGATCCGGCACCACAAGATAATGCAGCGCCAACGCAAGATCAAACATTAAACAATAATATTGAACAGCAAAACAATCCAGATGACTTTGGTGTTTAAACGACTGATGGATATAGGTCGAAATATATTTATTGGGACGCCACGTATTTTTACTTTTAGACAGGGAAAAGGCGCCAGAGGCGCCTTAGGAATGGTCAATTTATAAACTGAGTAGATTATAAATTTTATTTACCTCGAACGCTTAGGTGTCTTGGGTGAAGGGGGGACATCATCTGGTGTGCCACTCCCACTCCCACTGCCACTACCCTGACCTAAAGCTGACATCCTCAAAGGTGGTACTTTAGGAGGCTGTTTTTTGTCTTTTTTAGGCGCTTCAATTTTCTCATCATCACTCAACTCTTCGTCACTAGGCGTGGGGGATATATCAGCCAATAAAACATCAAGCCGATCGCATGACTCTCTTAATCCTGAAGAGTAGTTATCAAATTTTGCAACAAAGTTAAGGTGCTTTTGGCTTTCTTTTTTCCAGGTTTGGAAAGTCCTGCCTAAGTTCTCTATTTTACCTTTTAATGCTGCTATCTGTGTTTTAATGTCTTTCTTAGCGGGTTTTGGTAAGCCACTTTTATTTAGTATTTCCTCGTACTTTGTTAAAAGCTTATTGGCATTTCCCAGATCTACGAAAATCTCAGCCATGTGCTTACCAGCAATTTTTAACATCTGCGATGCCCCTGTATAAGCATTTGCTGCATTCTCTAACGTGTTCCTTCTTATCCCCGCTATCTCTTTAACAACATCTGGCAAGCCCATTTCAATTAAATCTGTAATTGCTGGGTTTAAAAAACTTGCAGGAAATAACATGTTAGCCATAACATCATCTCCAACGTCTGCATCCAGACTCAATACATTCGCAATGCCTGGTCCGAAAACCACAGCCAAATTACTTGGTATCATTTGATTGTGGGCTGCTTGCGTAGCTGTTCTTCTGCTGATATCCATAGCGACATTTAAGGTTTTAGCAATATTTCTTTCTTCATCGTTTTGAGTTAAGCTTGCAATCAACTCTTCGAGAGCAAGCCCCGAATCCAGAGCTGGATTTTTAAGTTTTACTACAAAATCGGCAACACGCTCATCGCCAGCAGGTAGTAATTCATGATGCATGAGTGTGTATTTTAACGCATTAGCACAATCATACGCAGTGAAGTTTTTCCAATTGATAGTTTCATTATTGATAATGCTTGTCATGAGGTCACTATGCTTTCTACCAGCAGAAGATATTCTAAATATTCCATCTGTATTTAATAAAGCTGTGTTAGTTAAAAGGTGAGTATTGATTGTTTCAAAGACCTTTAATACTGCTTCAGTTGGTCCATATGCTAACATGACTTTATCTCCCGGTATTTTTGGCTCAGTGCCAATTATAATTAACAACCTACTTTCAAGATTAGCTTATTTGAATAAATTTTAAATCGATGATTAGAGTTAGGTCGGTCATTTTTTTCTAAAATCCCTTGGACATTATGACCTACAATGAGATCAATTTGGTATTAGGTAAGTTATTACATGCCCATTTCTAAGAAGGCAAGTCAACCAGATTCTAGTGCTGAGCTAGATGTAGTGGACGTGGGCGTGGATGCGGACGTAGATGCTGAGCAAGATGATAAACCAAAGAAAAAAAGTGGCTTAAAAAAATAAAGGCTATTTGTGCTATCGTAGTGAGACAAAAAAGTAGGCGAGCAAGGATGATTGCCTGTATACTCATACAGCAAGGAGGGCGGTTATGGCCATATCTGGCGTGAAAAATTTACCAATTGAAACACTTCTGGGGTTATGCCAAAACATATATTCTCAGTTTGAATGTGATGCGAGCCTCAAAAATATTGTGGGTCTATTTAGGGTAGGCGGAGCAAAAGTGGATACAGATAAAATTTTATCTTCTGGACAAATTCCTAGAATGACAAAATTTAATGTGCATACGGTTCTGGATGTTATCAAAAGAATCCTACCTGAATTGAAAAACAGAATAGCAGAAGTGGCAACTGATAATATTGCTGTATTTCAGAGTGTAAGCTGTACCTTAAGTAGTGACGATAACCAATCCATAGTCGAAACAGCGAAGGCATTGAATATGTTTATTTCAAGTATGGTTGCCAGTGGAGACATAAAACAAGAAAATTTAGCTGAAATGTTATATGGCTATATCCATTTGGGTGCTATGTTTTCTGGTGCTTCTGATATCAATAAAATGACCATGGAAAATTGCGCTATTGTGATAGGGCCTAACATAGATGATATGTTGGGGCTGGTTGACTTGTCAGGCTTAAATATGTTTGCGGCAGCTACAAAAATGGATTTAGTAAAGCATGTGATTTGTATGGCTATTGAATCTAAAGAATATGATATGCCATTTATAGAAAAATATGCTCAAACTTTATTAGAGAGCAGGTTAGAAAGATATAGTGAAATTCGCCTTCAAATAGAAGGCGTTAATAAAATTATTAAAATATTTAAAGGACAAAAGGTAGAATTAGATATTAAGATTGAAAAAACAATTTTAAACATAAAAAGTTTAGAGAGTACAGAGAAAAAACCACAAGACAAGAGGCTAAAGAAAGGGCTAATAAAAGGCATACAAAATCTTATCAATGAAAATAAAATTCAATTAGAACAACTCTATAAAAAAGTTTCTGCTGTAGAATCTTATCTAGATACTTGTTATACCAAAAAACAAGAATGTATGTTTGTGAAATCTAAATTAGAGCCTGTTATTCAAGACTATAAATTTATTACTTTTTTAAACGGTAATTTTGGATCTTCTATTATTCAAGAACCGCTAGATTTGGCCAAACCAGGTGATGAATCAAACGCAATGTTACATTTGCGCACAGCGATGAGCGAAGTAGATATTTTTGATAGGGAGCAAAGTGTCAAAAGTGTTCGATTTGCTAAAGGAAATAAAATTGGCAGCAAAACCTGTTAGTACTCAAACTTTAGTTGTGCCATTGGGCTAAAATTCTAATCATGATATTCTAAGCGTATTATAAGAAATTTAAATTTAGCTTTAAAACTAAACTTAAAGATTTGACCGCTGTAGAAAAGGATTTTGGTAATAGATGTCTGATTCCAATAAGAAAAAATTAAAATGGCAAGCCGGTAATGCTTTACAACCGATAAAAATGTCTTTGGATGGCCTAGACATCCAGATGGAAACAGGGATGCTTTATTATGACAATATCATCCAATCATTTGAAGAGACAATTGTTCAACTGGCCAATTTAGACAGTGTTGCTTTAGAAAAAGCAGTTGCGGATATTTTAGCTGAAAACCCCAAAAATACGATTGAGAAATTCTTTGATTTAGAAATAGAAGAGTTATTCAATATGCCTGTGCAACATAGGGGGAGCGAGTTAAAAACTTTGGTGGTACTGTCTAATCTGGGCTCAGTCGAATCAGTTGAGACGCAATTAAGTACGGTGATGAAACAAAGTTTTGCGGTGGATCAAGGTACCATTATTTCAGTCAGTAGAGATTTAGGAGGCGAGCTGGAGCTAATTGACATCGATCCTAATTTTATCCCTATTATCCCTGCTGATTTTAATGATTTTCCAACCACACCTTATATTTTGATTGGCGATTCAGATGAAATATTATTGCGCAGCAATCCCAATGTTACGATTCAAACTAACATCTTTCAAGAAGGTGCGCGTTTTGGAACGGACAGTAGCGATTCTTTAACCATTAATTTTACACGCGCGGGTTCTATTAAAGTCACACTGGGCGATAGAGTGGTGCTCACTACCCCTGAAGGCAATACGTTAACATTATATTTAGGAACCGTGGGTGGTTTTGTAAAAGGTGATATTGTCTATGAAATGAATAATCCTGTTAGTCATATAGCAGGGCCAGGTGTGGATGTGTATGTTGATGGTGGGACTGGCGAACAAGTTTTTGTTGATAAATTTACTTATACATTAGTAGATGGAAACTTTGATAGTGCAACGAATGATATTGATATACATGTGATAGATGATGTACCGGTTGCAAACGATAATACAAATAATGTGGATGAAACCGCATTATTTGTAAATGGTATCGGAACAGAAACCACGGTGGGTAATCTATTAACAGATGATGATGGTTCGGGTGTTGATACATTGGGTGGTGATGGCGGCCAAGTGACGTTGGTGAATGGCATAACAGATGGTGGGGCGGGTGATCAAGATGCTGTTGCAAATGGAACGGTTGTTGCAAACACAACATATGGTCAAATAGCTGTCGATACAACGACAGGTGCCTATACTTATACTTTAGTGAATGCAACGGCTGTACCAGATGGCAATGGCTCAGCCAATGATATTATTAGCTATCAAATTACCGATACCGATGGCGATACGGCAACGGCAAATTTAACGATTACAATAGATTTAAATCAAGCCCCGACGGCAAATGACGATGCTATGGCGACGGATGAAGATAATTCGACAACTTATAATACGCCTGGTGTATTAATAAATGATACGGATCCGGATACGGGCGATAAACTTCGGATCAGCAGTATTGATACAACGGGTACGGTTGGACAGGTTACTTTTTTGGCGAATGGACAAATTGTTTATAACCCGAATAGCCTGTTTGAAAGTTTAGCTGAGGGACAGATTACAACCGATAGCTTTGTTTATACTTTGTCTGATGCAGAAGGGTTAACGGATACGGCAACCGTGACCATTACAATAACCGGCATTAATGATGCACCCATTGCGGTAGTGGATACAGACAGCGGCAATGAGGGTAATGAAACGGTTGCTTCTGTCGCCATAACCGGCAATGTTTTAACCAATGATACGGATGTAGACAGTCCTCAAATCGACTTTACCACCATGGCACAATTAACTGTGGGTACGTATGGGACACTAACTTTAAATGCGGATGGTAGTTATAGTTACACGATTGATGATAACAATGCTACGGTCAATGCACTCAATGTTGGGGGCAGCGTGGTGGATGTATTTAACTATACCATGTCTGACAATAATGCAACAAACCCCAAGACCTCTAATAGCACTTTGACGATTACCATTGATGGGACAAATGATGCGCCTGTTGCCGTAGCGGATGTGAATAGCGGAAATGAGGGCAACGAGACTGTCGCCTCTGTAGCCATGACCGGCAATGTTTTAACCAATGACACAGATGTCGACACAGCCTTAGGTAACTTAGATGTCACGGCAGCGGTGATTGTGGGTACCTATGGTACTTTAACGTTAAATGCAGATGGCAGTTATAGCTATGCCATCGATGACAATAATGCCACCGTGAACGCTTTGAATACGGGTAGTAGTGTGCAAGATGTTTTAAATTATACATTAAACGATAATCATGGAACGGATCCAAAATCTGTTACTGGCACTTTAACGATTACCATTGATGGGACAAACGATGCGCCTGTTATTGCTGATTTGGATGGTGATGTGTTTATACATATCGATGGCGGTGGTGCACAAACTTTAAATCAAGGTGCGGCGGCCAGTGTGAGTGATGTAGATTCTTCTGATTTTGATACCGGTACACTTCGTGTTGAAATCACCAATAATGCTGTTTTGTTAGAAGATGTGATCAGTGTTGAAAATCAAGGCGCAGGTGCTGGACAAATTGGTTTTGATGGAACCAATGTCAGTTATGGCGCTACGACTATTGGTGTGAAAGATGTAGGGTCAACCAATATTTTATTAATTATTAATTTAGATAGTGACGCTGATACGACAAGTGTGAGTGCATTATTAAATGCCATAACCTATGAGAATACAAATATTGTGAATCCCAGTATATTAGATCGCACTGTAGATTTTACAGTATCAGATGGCGATGGGAGTAGTAGCTCGGTTGCCTCGGTCACTGTCACAGACTTAGATATTGATGCTGGGATTGGTGTGGAAATAGATTCTGAAATAGATCTCGGGGATGTGATTGACTCAGAGGATACAGAGATTGATTTGTCGGGGTTATCAGAGACAAAGCCAGAGCCAGAACAAAATAATGGTGTGAGTGAGCTAGCGAATGGTTTAGAGGATGGTTTAAGCAATGTTTTTGGGTTCTTGGGTGCCGATATTATAGATTTATTTAACCCGGAGTTAACGATTTTTGAGATTTGATGAACCACACGCTTTTTACGACTATAGTCTAATGTTGGTGAATAAGATCTTGCGATAAAATTCTAGGATATTGACTGACACGAGAATATCGAATGACTGAAATTACAACCAGCTCTGATGGGGCGGATAAAGATAAAATAGAAAATTCTGACTTTAATACAGTGAGAGCCGTGCTGTTAGATGAATATCAGTTTTTCAGCCAAAACAAAGATAAAATATTCTCTGAAAACCTGCCAAATGCTTTAGCGTTAAATACATCCTTTGAAATGCTAGAAAAGAGCGCGAACGCTGATTTGACGATATTAGAGAATATTGTTCAACTTGATATTGTTATTGAGCGTTTCAACACCAGAATTGCTATGAGCTATTTGAATTTGGTAGAAGATCATGACTTGGTGCTAAAATTTCTGACTAGAATACCCAGTATGCTATTTAAGCTGCATATTAATAAACTGAAAATACTCAAAAAATTGGTTTTTGATGGGCGGCATTGTAAAATCATTCATATTACATCTGATATTGGTCTATTAGTGGATTTAAAAGAGTTGGATATTAGCGGTTGCTTGATTGATCACTTACCAGAAGCCATTAAAAATTTAGAAAGTTTAGAAATACTGAAAATTAGACATAACCGTATTAATTGCCTGCCAGAAGATATTGACGCATTATCCCATTTAAAAGAATTAGATGTTAGTTATAATAGTGAGCTAAAAACTTTACCACGTAGCATTGGTAATCTTAAAAACCTAAAAAAATTGTCTGTAGATCATGATGATTTAGATGCTTTGCCTGAAGAAATTGGCAATTTAACGGGGCTCAGAGAGATTGTAGCAGATCATAACCATATCAAAAAATTGCCAGAATCATTTAAAAATTTAAAAGATCTAAAAGTATTAGATGTACATGATAATAAGTTACAAAAATTATCAAAAAGCATACAAAATTTGCCCGTACTAGAATATATTAATTTAAGTGGAAATTTGATAAAGGATTCTGAAAAATAAGCGTAAGTTATTACATGCCCATTCCTAGCTAGCCTCTGGCTCGAAGTTAACCTCACCCGGCGTTCCACGCCACCCTCTCCTGAAATCAGGAGAGGGGTAGGATTCGCTCTGCTCATCAGACAGAAACATCCTGCGAATAATTAGTGCGGACAATACTCGATGAATGAAATGAATCTTATCCCTCTCCTGATTTCAGGAGAGGGTGGCGTGGAACGCCGGGTGAGGTCAAATATGAGGTGAACCGTGGAACGCCGGGTGAGGTTAAATATATTAATCAACCGACATCACCGTAATTAAAACGCCGTACATAGGGTGATCAATATATTGCACTTCACTTTTTCTAATACGAACCAGTTGTTTTAATCTAAACGGCTGCAAGCGTGCATTTGATTCTCTTTCCCAATTGTTTCTATTTCTGACATTGCTCAGTTTAACGACAGACTGTGAGCCAGCTGCGGGGGTTAAAACGCGCATGGGTTTGGTAAAGATTAAGTCGGTGCTCACATGTAGATATTGGCTGCGTGTGAGCTTAACTGTACCATCTATTTCAAATATAGATTGATTATCATCTTCGCCATTATCTTTGTATCCATATTCATCCATCTGATAATTATCAGATGAATAGCTGGTATTTTGTTGGCCATAAGATTTGCCGGCACTAAAACGCATAGGCTGGGCTTCTTTTTTATGATGGATAGGTTGGCGCCAAGCTTTGTGTGCAATTATTTTATAGCTGCCTTTGGCCTTGAGGCGCGCTTTTGCATCTTCAAGTTGTAATTCTGTTGATGGAACCAGCAAAAATTCTGGCGCTGTTATTTTCTTTGGTGGCTCAAGTTCTGAACTGGGCTCAAAGTCACTTGCGTTAAGCGCTTGGGTATCTAGTCCAGGTTCTTCTTCTTGTTCAGTATTTTGTGCATTGGCTTCCACTGGAGATTGTGCGTTATCCATATTAGGCTTGCCCGGTTCTAAAGGCCATGCTTCTTGTAAGCCACTTTTATCTAGATGCTCAAAAACAATCATTTCAACTTGATACATTGGTATGGATTTTTTATTGTCGGATTTGGCACTAACGGGGGATAGGTAAAGACTGGCGAGTAGTAAACAGCTGCCTAATTGTTTGAAAGATGATAAATTTTTCATAATGTCATAACCCTGTTATTTTTAAGTATTTCAAGAGTAACTTCGTCAACTGGCCAAATCATGTAATAAGCTTTCTACTATCTTAAAGCGTTCTGCTATATCTGTCATATCAAACATGAATTTAAATGATTGAGAGCCAACCAGCTTGAAATTCTTAGGCCGCTCTCGCATAAATTTAATAATCGTTTCAGGATTAATATTAGGCTCTGCTTCAAAATCAATTTGTCCACTTTTTGAGCTGGCTTTAATTTTCAGTACGTTGAGCGGCTTAGCTTTGATTTTTAAGCTGGTGATTTTAAACAAGCTTTGTGTCTCAAGTGGGAGCAAGCCAAATCTGTCTATCATTTCAATTTGTATATCATCTAAGGCATTCATTGTCTTACAAGAGGCAATGCGCTTATATAAAACCAATCTGGAATGTACATCAGGGATGTAGTCCATCGGAATCAGTGTGGCGATATTCAAATCAATATCAATGGCATTTAAAATAGGCTTATCGGCGGATAAGGTTTTGCCTTCTTTGTAGGATTGTACTGCTTTTTCTAGTAGCTCCATATATAAGCTATAACCAATTTCATTGATGTTGCCACTTTGTTCATCACCTAATAGCTCACCTGCACCCCGTATTTCTAAATCATGTGTGGCCAGATTAAAACCAGAGCCTAATTTATTTAATGATTCAAAAGCATTAAGGCGTTTTTGGGCATCTGGGGTTAAGCTATTTTTAGTGCGGGTTAAGCAATAAGCATAAGCCTGGTGATGTGAGCGTCCCACTCGGCCTCTGAGCTGATGCAGTTGTGCGAGGCCAAATTTATCTGCTCTATCAATAATAATCGTATTGGCACTGGGTATATCAATACCAGTCTCAATAATCGTGGTACAAACTAGCACATGATAGCGCTGGTGATAAAAGTCAGCCATTACTTTTTCTAATTGGCGCTCGGGCATTTGGCCATGTGCCACAATAATTTTTGCATCAGGGCATAATTGTTCTAAATGGCGAGCGGTATTCTCAATCGTCGCAACCTCATTATGTAGATAATAAGTTTGTCCGCCACGCATCAGTTCTCGGGTGATGGCCTCTTGTACTAAGGTGTCATTTTTTTCTTGAATAAATGTTTTGACGCTAAGCCTTTTGGCGGGCGGCGTGGCGATAATCGATAAATCTCTTATGGTTGAGAGTGCCATATTGAGTGTTCTAGGAATAGGGGTGGCGGTTAATGTTAAAATATCGATTTCAGCGCGTAGTTTTTTGATCTTTTCTTTTTGTCTGACACCAAAACGATGCTCTTCATCAATGACCAATAAGCCTAAATCTTTAAAGACAATATCATCTTGTATTAGCTTGTGCGTACCGATGACGATATCGACATGGCCTGATTTTAATTCTTTGAGGACTTGCGTTTGTTCTTTTTTTGAGCGAAATCTAGATAATACTTCTATTTTGACCGGCCAGTTGGCAAAGCGATCAGAAAACGTCTCAAAATGTTGTTGTGCCAATAGGGTTGTGGGTACTAAGAAGCAAATTTGTTTATGATTATTCACGGCCAAAAATGCAGCTCTTAGGGCAACCTCAGTTTTACCAAAGCCCACATCGCCACAAATCAGTCTATCCATGGGTTTGTCGGATTGCATGTCTTCTAGTACATTATCTATGGCTTTTTGCTGGTCAGGGGTGGTTTCAAAACCAAAAGAATTGGCAAAGGCCATATAATCATCATCGAGTGCCGCAAAAGCAAATCCGGTTTTAGATTGCCTGACTGCATGGATTTCTAAAAGTTCAGCCGCGACATCGATGGCTTTTTTCTGGGCTTTGGTTTTGGCCTTGGCCCATTGCTCGTTACCTAGTTTATGGAGAGGGGCATGCTCTGCCTGGATGCCACTGTATTGACTGATTAAATCTAAGGCAGATACCGGCACATATAACTTATCGTTATTCGCATACTCTAAAGCCAGGTATTCTGTTGGTATATCTCCAGCGTCTAGACTCACCAGCCCTAGATAGCGTCCAACGCCGTGTTCCAAGTGTACAACTGGGTGGCCAATATGTAGCTCAGCTAAATTTTTGACCGCAAAATCTACTGATTGAGGCGTGTCTTTGCGGAGGCGTCTTTGCATGACCTGTTGGCCGTAGATATCTGCTTCAGCGATTAAAACAAAATTTTCACCTTGATTTATCACACTGGTGTCTATAGATAAAATAGCAATAGCAAATTTAGGCTTTGTGGCGTCAGTATAAAAATCTTGCCAGTTATTATATTGTTTTGGCTCGATATCAATTTTTTTGAGTAAATTGAATAGCGCTTCTTGGCGGCCAGGGGATTCGGCACAAAACAAAATAGTATGTGGCGTCGTATTGGCAAAATCTTGTAATTTTGTTAAAGGGGTCTGTGAGGTATCCAATGCAATATTGGGTAATGCGCTATAGGCTAAATTAACATTTTGGCCTTTGGTTGCAGGATAAGACGCTTCTTGGATAGTGATTTGCTTGTATTGCTTAATCAGGCCAAACAATTCATTTTCTTGCAAAAATAATTGGGTAGGCGGTAGCAAAGGGCGTTGCGTATCATGTCTATATTGTTCATAACGATGTGCTACATCGGTCTCAAAATGATGAAAGCCTTCTATGGTTTTTTCTAAACGTATGACGGAGGTATTATCGGGCAGATAATCAAACAACGTATGCATTTGTTCAAAAAATAATGGAAAATAATATTCAATGCCACCGACACTTTGGCCTTTGGAAATATCTTCGTAAATCGAACATTGTCTTGGGTCGCCATCAAACTTTTGGCGCCAAAGCGATCTAAATTGCGCAATATTTTCTTCTTGAAATGG
The DNA here is from genome assembly GCA_964633725.1 of Uncultured Candidatus Berkiella sp. Lineage (GTDB taxonomy): Bacteria > Pseudomonadota > Gammaproteobacteria > Berkiellales > Berkiellaceae > Berkiella_A. Next base: position 86,411 of record CAZWHY010000005.1, on the reverse strand, counting down.
ATATTCTCTTGCCGGCAAGCAGGTGAGTTGATCATGGTTTTTATTTGAGCGCTGTGTTTCCACATCAAATTGTTTAATGCTGTCGATTTCATTATCAAATAAATCAATACGAATAGGGTGATCTTGCCCCATGGGGAATATATCAATGACACTGCCTCGAATGGCAAATTCACCATGTCCCATGACCTGGGAGACTTTTCGGTAGCCATATTTGACCCACTCTTTTCGTTTTGGCTCCACGTCAAATAAATCACCGACTTTGATTATAAAGCTATTGGCCTGTATGAAATCTGTGGGGACGCAGCGGTGTGCTAAAGTGGTTATGGGGACGATCACAATGCCTTGTTTAAAATAAGGCAATTGGTGCAGCGTTTTGAGTCTTTGGGAAATAATATCTTGATGTGGGGAGAAATGATCGTATGGCAATATTTCCCAGTCAGGAAATAAAAAACAAGCGATATTATTATCCAAGAAATTTCTAATTTCTCGATGTAATGTATTCGCAATTTGTGAACTGGGTGTCACTAACAAAATAGGGCCGTCTGTTTGCTCGGCACTTTGCGCAATGCTGAGCGCGAGACCTGCACCTATCGCTTGTCCCCAATTGAGTCTATCGCCATTTTTTTTAGGTAATATTAAATTATTGTTTGATAGCGTCGAACTGTTCACTACAAATACCATGCTTGTTTATTTTTGATAAGATTTTGCTAATGCAACACGTTGTAAATATTGTTCTCTCACCAGCTGCATATCTTCTAAATACCAGGGGAGTGCTTCTAAGCTAATCGCTTGCTTGCTATCGACAACGGCCTCTGGTGGCTTGGGATGAATGTCCGCTAATAATAAATTAGCGCCTGATATGACAGCTTGTGCACTCGCGTGACTGATGTCACTGATGCCATCATCTCCAACACTTAAAGTGCCTATCGAGTGGGATGGGTCAAAACAAACCGGCATGTTAGTTAGACGCTTGACCACACTAACATGCGCCATATCTGCTAGATTGCGATGGGGCGCACCAAAGAGTGATTTAACCCCTCTTAAACAAAATATCACATTTCGGTTACCTGCCTGGGCTAGATATTCTGCGGCTAATATAGATTCGTGCAGGGTAATACCAAATCCGCGTTTGAATAATATAGGGTAAGTGGTCTGTTGACCCAAGGCGCGTAGTAATTCAAAATTTTGTGCATTGCGTGTGCCGACTTGCAGCATAACACCCGTAGGAGAGCCAGTTTTTTGTAAGCAATCATGAATTTCATCCACTTGACGCTCGTGCGTGACTTCCATGGCAATCACTTTGATGCCATATTTTCCGGCCGCTTCAAAAACATAAGATAAGCAGCTCTTCCCTAATCCTTGGAAAGAATAGGGACTGGTACGAGGCTTGTAAGCCCCCATACGCGTGCATACTTGTTGATGCTCACTCAGGACTTTAAAAGTATTGGAGACATTATCCGCATTATCAACTGCACATAAACCGGCAAAAATATGAAATGTATCTTGTGAGAATTCAACGCCATTATACTCAAAAGAGAAAGCATGTTCGTCGTGATGTTTGCCTAATAGCTTATATTCATTTGATAGCCTGACAACGCGTTGCACCCCAGATAAGCTTTCTATATTCTCTGTGCTCAGCTGGCTAGTCTCTCCAAATAAAACTATTTCAGTAATTTGTATGTTTTTGCCTTGAATCGTGTGAACTTTAGTTTCTATATTGGCAAAAGAATTAACTGTTTTTAAGATAGCCTGATATTCACTGCTGCTGGCTTTTAAATTCGGTTTTAGTATGATTATCATTTTTTCGCTTAATTTGGATATCGTCATAGATATTTGTCGAATAATTAATTTAAGATTTGATTCGGAACATTAATTAATTCATCATAGTTCCAGTTTCTGCTTTCGTTAATTATTAAACTAACTCTATGTAGTTAATAGCTGACTAAATGATACCAGAATGATGGATCGCAAGCGACCAGCAGAACAACACGGATAATTTATAAATAACTGGAAATTTAGCTGATTAACAATGTTTAAACCATTTTCCCTATATATCGGGGCTCGGTACACTAATTTAAGAAAACGAGACCACTTTATTACTTTTATTTCGATAGTTTCGATGATTGGCATAGCGCTTGGCGTCATGGTTTTGATCACAGTGCTATCTGTTATGAACGGCTTTACCAAAGAAATCCGTTCCAGAATTTTAAGCGTCACACCGCATATTATGGTTAGTGAAGGTGGCGGTGAGCCTTTAAGAGACTGGAAAACGGCAATCGATTATTTCACCCAAAACAAGCAAGTCGAAGCCGCTGGGCCTTTTATTGAAGGGCAGGGTATGATTACGCGCGGCCGTGACGTTCGCGGCGTTTTGGTAAAAGGCATCGATCCAGAATCTGTTGATGCGGTGTTCCCATTACGTACTACATTATTGGCTGGGAATGTTGATGATTTACAGGCTGGTCAGTTTGGTGTGGTTGTAGGTGGTCACCTAGCCAAAGTGTTGGGGGTGCAGGTTGGTGACAGCATCACCTTGCTTATCCCGGAAGTGACTGTAACCATAGCAGGGATAACCCCTCGTATGAAGCGACTCAAAGTCGTGGGTATATTTGAAGTGGGGTACATTTACGATAGCACGCATATATTTGTGCATTTAGAAGATGGTGCCAGATTATTTAAGACAGGTGATGGTGTGAGTGGCATTCAGTTACGCTTGACTGACCCGTTCAAAGCGCCTCATTTAGCCGCAAAACTTAGAATGGATAGCCAAAACACCTATCACGTTGTGGATTGGACTGTGCTAAATAGCGCCTATTTTAGTGCGGTCAAAATGGAAAAAACCATGATGTTTTTCACTTTGATCATGATACTCGCCATAGCGGTGTTTAATTTGATTTCTACTTTGGTGATGGTCGTGACCGATAAACGAGCGGATATCGCTGTCTTTAGAGTGCTGGGGGCTTCCAGACAAAAAATCATGGCTATTTTTATTGCCCAAGGTGCCATTATTGGATTAACAGGGACTTTGATGGGCGTTATTGCGGGTGTTTTGTTGGCTTTAAATGTAACCGATTTAGTCACCTTCATTGAAAAGGTATTTGAAATGAAGTTTTTATCCGCAGAAGTGTATTTTATTAATTTCTTGCCATCTGACTTACAATCTTCTGATGTGATTTTGGTGACTTGTTGTGCAATGGGGTTAAGCCTACTGGCAACAATACATCCTGCTTGGCGTGCTTCTAAAATAGAACCTGCGGAGGCGTTGCGGCATGATGCTTAAAGAAAAAGAACCAATCATAGTGGGAGATGATGTGGCAGATATTGTGTTGCGATGCGAAGATGTCTCAAAAACCTTCCAAGATGGCGATCGCGTTATTCCTGTGTTAGAAAACATTAGTTTTAGCGTTTCATCGCATGAAAGTATTGCGATTGTAGGGCGTTCGGGCACAGGCAAAACCACTTTTATGCATATCATGGGCGGCATAGAGAAGCCCACCAGTGGGAAAATATATCTTAATAACCAAGATGTACATAACTTATCTGAGCGTAAGCGAGGGTTTTTACGCAATCACGTATTGGGTTTTATTTTTCAATTTCATCATTTGTTGCCAGAATTTACCGCATTTGAAAATATTTGTATGCCGCTTCTCATTCGCGGCGAGTCGCTAAAAACAATCAAATCAAAGAGTTTATATTACTTAGAAAAAGTGGGTTTGCTGGATCGCAAAGATCATAAACCTAATATGTTATCAGGTGGTGAAAGACAGCGCATCGCAATAGCCAGAGCATTGGTTGCTGAGCCTAAATGTATTTTAGCCGATGAGCCAACCGGTAATTTAGATACTGAGAGCGCAGAGCAAGTATATGATTTAATGATGCAGCTCGCAAAAGAAGTGGGCACAAGTTTTATTGTTGTAACCCACGATATGGGATTGGCACACAAGATGGATCGCATTATGTTGCTAGAAAATCGTGGACTTCGGCAAGTTGAAAATTAGCTTCTAATTCGTTGGTGCGTAAGCCGTCAGTTTGACGGCTGTGACTATTTTTCTTCTTAAAAGGCAAACGTTTTCGCAGCTTTCTGGCCTTCCAGTCACGCGATACGCTATAGCGCCAGACAATACGAGTTACGATATTGCCAATAATGGCCAAAGTCACGCCATAATAAAGTAATGAAGTTCCCGACAAGAATGATTCGTTAGAGCCTCACCATTGATAAGGATTAAGCTGGTAGATGCTTTGCTACTAATTTTTTAATATCTTCAAATTTATAAGGCTTAGTTAAGTAGTCATGCATTCCAGCTGCAAGACATATTTCTTTATTCGTTGTAAATGCATTGGCAGTTACCGCAATAATTTTTAGATTGTGTTGTTTGTATGTGCTGGAGTCTGCAGTAAGATGACGCGTAGCTTCAATGCCATCCATCACCGGCATATTACAATCCATGAAAATAATATTATATGCTTGTTGTTTTGCTAAAAAAAGAACTTCTTTCCCGTTGTTAGCAATATCAACATTCAAACCTAGAATATTCAACATTTCAACCAAAACTATTTGGCTAATTGGTTCATCTTCTGCGACCAGTACACGCTTGTTAGGCTGGCATAATGCAGAGGATTGATTGTCATGATCATGATTCCCTTTACTTTTATCGTTCATATGATACTTACCTTATCAATAATGGGGTGCATTTTAATGGAGAAATCAAAAGTTGATCCTTGACCAGGCTTGGAATGCACCTTAATGTCTCCACCTAATAATTTAACAAGATGTTTGCTAATACTTAAGCCTAATCCTGAGCCAATAGAGGTATTAGATATATTTGTGTCCGATTGTTTAAAAGCCTCAAAAATAAGTTTCAGATCTTTTTCTGGGATTCCAGAGCCATTATCTTCAATTGAAAAGAATAATTTTTCAGGATCGATATCATTTAAAAATACAGTTAACTTAATGAGACCGCCTTTATCAGTGAACTTGAAAGCATTACTAAGAAGGTTCAATAAAACTTGCGTAATACGTTTCTCATCAGAATGTATTTCTGCAGGAATATTTTTTGCAATGCTGACATCAAATTTAATATTGTTACCATCACTGTTAGGTTTAAAGAAGGATTCTATATACTGAATTTCGTTTCTCATATTAATAGGCACAATATTAATCATGAGCTTTCCGGCTTCAATTTGAGAAAAATCAAGAATATCATTGATAACATGAACCATATGATCTGTGGATTGAATCGCTAGCTCGATATATTTTTTTTGCAAGCTATTAACATCTGAGACTTGTAACAGCTCCAAAATGCCATTTATACCACTAATTGGTGTGCGTAACTCATGGCTCATATTTGCTAAAAAGGCAGATTTTTGTTGACTTGCAATTTTTGCCTGCGACAAAGTGATTTTATCCAATAGATTTCCAAACTGTATTGCAGATGTATTAATAGTATGAATTAAATTTTCGTCAGCATTATCTGGTGTATTCACAGAAAAAACAATAACATAACGAATACCACCATCGACAAAAAGAGGCAATGCTAGCAAGCTTTGTATTGTGTGATTAATTTCTTTATCCGTCAAAATAGTCGACTTGTTTTTCAAGGCCTGCTCGGCAAGCATCTTAATGTTTTCGTCATTTGATAACTCGGTTAACGGTTCTTTTGATAATGTATTATTTTTTTCTTCAGTAATAAATAAGTGTGATATTTGAGTTATTGTAGTTTTATTCAAGTTTTCATCAACATAAAGTATATGCGCGATAGGCCACTGACTTATTTGAGCGACTTCCCTTGTGTAATTTTGAATAATATTTAATTCTGTTTGCCCTATAATATTTAGATTCGCAACGGCATAGAATAGCTTACAAGCTCTCGTTGTTTGCTTTAGCTCTATATTTGTAAGAAGTAAATCTTCATTTTTATGTTCCAATAATTGATTCATATCTTTTATGGTCGTGTTTTTAACTTGAATTGCCTGAATCATCGCATTAAAATTTTCAACGAGTACGCCTACCTCATCATTAGAATGAGTAAAAACCTTTACACTATAATCTTCTTTATATGAAATAGATTTCATTGCCTCTATTAAGTGATTGATAGACTGTAGAATATGAATGCTGATTTTTTTTGAAAATATAATACAAAAAAATAAAATAACAAAGGACATAATAATTAAAAACTCAATATTAGATCTTAAGCTATCTTTTACGGTAGACAAATCTGAAATGATTGCCAGATAATATGTCGTATTATCAATGATGATCTTTCTACTTGCGATAAGATTGCCATCTGTAATATTAACCGTAATGGTTTCACCGGTAAGTTGTTCAAACTGTTTGAACAGTTCAATAGTACTTAATTTTTCTTGGCTAACCACATCAAATGATTGATAAAAGTGAACAAGATTTTTATTTGAATCATATAGTTTTAAAAATGAAACTTCGGGGTTGAGAATTAATATATTTTCTAATTGCTGCCACGAAGATTTATTATAAATATGCGTTGCCACACTCGCCGCATGACTTAAAATATTATGTTTGCTAGTATCTACTTGTTGTGTTGTTGAAATAATTAAAAAAATACCTGCCCCAAATAAAAAGGTTATGAGCGCGACAGCTGTCATAAAGTAAAATATTTTATTTTTGATAGAGGTATCAAGCATTCTATTTTAAAACTTACTAAATTTGGTAATAGGATTTCCCCTGCAATTATATGCAGTATAATGTAATGGAGCTTTATTTTTACATTAATAATAACTATAGCGTATTTATTATTCCATTAGGATGTATTTATGTCTTTTTTAGTCTAAAATCATTAAACATGTTTCACTTTAATGACAAAAGAGATGTTATTCAGGAACAGGACAGTGTTTTTTAACACAATTACTTGGTTTGCTTTTCTAACGTCAACATCGACCTTTTTATGTTGCGTGTTGCCCATGGTGTTTGTATTTATTGGTTTTGGTACTACGCTTACAACAATTACAATGAAACTACCTTGGCTTTCTCACGTAGGAGATTATAAATTCATAGTGTTTGTTTGTTCAGCCATATTGCTTTTAATAGTATATACTGTACTAGAGAAATTTAATAACATGTGCCCTGCAGATCCTCAGTTCGCGCAGAAATGTTATAAGACAAAAAAATTCAATAAAATTGTTATTTTTATATCAATGATCATTTGGCTGATAGGATTTATATTTGCCTATATTGCACTACCATCTCGTAAGTTAATAGAATATACATTTGGATAAGACTTATGAAAATAATTTTATTATTTCTTTTGTTGCAATTTTCAATTATTTGTCAAGCAACAGAAAAAGCTGAGTTTGAAATATTAGGCATGACTTGTCAATTTTGCGCCTACGGTGTTCAAAAAAGTTTAGAAACCTTACCAGGTGTCCAAACAGTTCAAATTAGCTTGAAACGTAAATTAGGACGAATTATAATGGGTAAAGGACACAGTGTTAATTTGGGTCAAATCAAACAACGCGTTGCTCGAGCAGGTTACAAGCTAGGTAAAATAAATGTGTCTTCCAAATAAGGGTGAGAATGTCAATGAAGCAACTATTATCTATATTTTTAGTATTATTTATTTCGCCAGTATGGGCCTTGCCACTTAGAAGTTTTGTTGCTTTGCCAGTAGCACAAGGTGATGCTATTTTTAGATTTATAGCCATGCATAACGAAAAAAGTAAACAACAAAACACAGATGTGCTGGCAGTGGAAGCTGCATATGGTATTTCTAGTAAGCATATGGTTATGCTTGGAATGCCATATAGACTATCACCTAGTGGCGCAAATCAAACGGGTGATGTCAGTGCATTATATAGGTACACTATTTTTCAAAAAGATCAAAAATATAGTACGCATAGAATAGGTCTGTTAGGTGGAGGATTAATTCCGACTAATGAAAACAGTGATGGTGCAGCTCAGTTTGGCTTTACCGGTAGTTACTTTCATGGTCGTCACGAAATAGATTACGATGCAGTCTGGGTCCAAGGATTTCAACAATCTAAAAACCAAGCAATATATGACATTTCATGGCAATATAGACTCTACCCAGAAGAACATCCTGAATGGGGTTTATTCGATTCCATTAATCTGGTTATGGAATACAATGGTCGTTATAAGGAAGGTAATCAGTTGGTTCATCAAGCGACCACTGGTTTGCAGTGGGTACATCCTCAATGGGTGCTAGAGGGGGGTATAAGTCAAAATATCAATGCGTCGCATGACAGGTTATATTTAATGAGCTTGCGTATCCATATTTGAATGTCTTTGCGATAATCTTAGAGATACTGAACAAGAAAAGGATCTTGAAGAAGAAGTCATTGTAAAATTAGCTTAAAATTCATAGGATATGCTATATATTTTCAATCTAACGTTGTAATGTCTTATTAAATCATCTTCCATTATATCTGCTTTGATTGTGTTTATTTTATTCATTTTCTTTCTGAAGTAAAGTGTTGCCAGATCATTTCCGTGAGGGGCGATAAACTGTGTGCTCTGAGCGTCCCTACCGTCAGTCATTTTCCTGCCTTTCTTACTGGTATGTAATCATTCTAACTACTCTGTTAATGTGCAGCTATAACCTTCGAGCAAGGAAAACGTGTTGAAGGCAAGCAAAGCGATAGGTCTTAAGCAGAGTTTGGCGCAGATAGAGCATAAGGCAAACCTCACAGAAAAAAAGCCTGTCAAGCTTAATGAGATGATAAAACGGTACGTTATTTTACGCTCGTTCCTTAGTGGTGCTTAATAGGTAAGGCCTTGGAGATTTACAAGATTAGTGTAGTGAGGTTTAATATTTTTTATTTTTTCTTAAAAGGCAAACGTTTTCGCAGCTTTCTGGCCTTCCAGTCACGCGACACGCTATAGCGCCAGACAATACGAGTTACGATATTGCCAATCATAGCCAAAGTCGTACCGGTGATAAAACAGCCTAATAGAAACGGCTGCCATATGGTGGCCAGTCCATTCATTAACCATTCAAATGACAATTCGAATTGGAAGCCCTTTGGCTCTAGCCCTAAAATAAAAGTGCCCAACCTAAAACAAAAATAAAAAATAGGCACCATGGTAACAGGATTTGTAAACCATACAATCACCACAGACAAGGGTAAATTAGAGCGAACCAGTATCGCTAGTGCTGCCGCTATGACCATTTGAAATGGCACGGGAATAAAAGCAACCAACAAGCCAACGCTGAATGCCATTGAAACAGAATAACGCGTGAAGCGCCAAAGATTTGGATCGTGCAATAACGTACCAAAAATTTTAAGGTGCTTGTGCTCGCGTATTGTTTTAAGATTGGGCGAGAATTTTTTAAATAATTTTTTAGCCATAAAATACACAAATAAAATATGATGAGTGCAATCGCTTTGGGTACCCTAACGGGTGCTTTGTTGTTGGCAAATTGCCATAAATTACCACCAAGCTTTTTAATACTATGCTTGTTGCCAATTTCTGCCCTCATTATATACGGTTGGGCAAAAATCAGTCAGCAGCATTTTAGGGTTTTCTATTGTTTTGCCCTTGGGATTATCCTAGGCTTTAGTTGGTCGAATCACCATTATGTCAAAATATTAGCCTGGCATCTACCCCAAGAGATGGTTAACAAGGAAGTTAACATAAAAGGTGAAGTTATTGGAGAGGTAATTCATAAAAATAAGAATATGAAAATAACCATCCAAATGACTCATCTAGAAGGGGCGAATTTAAGAACAAGCACGCCCAAACTAGAAGTAAACTGGTATAAGCCGGTTAAGCGCATTAAAACGGGCGACATAATAGAGGCCAAGGTAAAATTAAAGCCTATCCATAGTTTCTCAAACCCAGGAGGCTGGGATGAAGAGAAATTTTATTTTCTCAAGGGTATTCGTGCAAAAGGCAATTTACGGCAGCTTATCTCGGTAAAAACTCATCATAAACATCCTATTATGGCCTTTAGGATGAAAGTCTCAAATAAGCTGAAAGAAATATTTCCGAATGAAAAATTTGTGCCGGTGATCAGTGCCTTGACCATAGGTGTTAAATCAGATTTGGACTATGATTTACGATCTGTTTTTCAGAAAACAGGTACCAGTCATTTGTTGGCAATATCAGGTCTACATATAGGCTTGTTGGCGACTTTGTGCTTTTTTATCAGTCGTAAAATAGTATGTTTTTTTCCAAGGTTATTATTGTATCAACCGGCTATGTGTTGGGCTGCGGCTTCTACTATTTTAATAAGCCTATTGTATGCACTATTAGCTGGGTTTTCTTTGCCAACCCAAAGAGCTTTTATAATGATTTCTGTGGTGATGTTAGGGATTTGTTTTAGGCGCAAGGTACTAAGCTGGCAAAGTTATTTTCTCGCTATGCTGCTGGTTATTTTATCTAATCCTTTATCTGTATTACAACCTGGGTTTTGGTTGTCTTTTTTGGCGGTCTTATCTTTGATGTTAGTCAGTCATGCTTCATCGACGCATAAAATTATAAATTGGCTAAAGCCTCAATGGGCGATATTTTGCATGTTGATTCCTCTGACTATATTATTTTTTAATATGGTGAGTTTGGTTTCGCCTATTGCCAATATGATTGCGATACCGATAGTCGCTTGTGTGGTTGTGCCGCTCAGTTTACTGGGTGTTTTTTTATTAATGATTTGTGAGCCTTTGGCAGAATTTTTCTTATCGATTGCGATGTCTATATTTTCCTATACTTGGCATGTTTTGGAGTATTTGACTAATATTCCGTATGCGCACTTTAGTTTTTCTACACCTTCTATGCTTGCGTTGGTTTTATCTGTTATAGGCGTGATCGTCATATTATTACCCAAAGGTGTTCCGGGAAAATATTTGGGGGTAATTTTATTCTTGCCTTTAATATTTTCTAAAAATCAGTTGTTACCTCCTGGCGCGCTACAAGTGAGTGTTTTAGATGTGGGGCAGGGGCTTAGCGTGGTTTTAGAGACCCAAAATCATACGATGCTTTATGATACAGGGCCACGTTTTGGGCGCTATCAAAATGCGGGCAATCAGATTATTACGCCTTTTCTACAAACTCGCAACATTAACCATATTGATCGTATATTAATTAGTCATGTAGATATGGATCATAGGGGCGGGTTAAGTGGATTACAAGGTTTTACAGTTGATGAAATACAAACCAGTGAGCCAGAAGTCATATCACCATTCGCCACATTATGCGAAAAAGGGCAAAGCTGGGAGTGGGATGGGGTTTTGTTTGAAATATTACATCCCAATGGGGTGGAGGTTTTGCGCAATAATCGATCTTGCGTCTTAAAAGTGACCACGAATACACAATCTATATTACTCAGTGGTGATATTACGCAATCAGTTGAGAAAAAATTGTTATACCAACAAGCAGAATTATTGCAAAGCGATATATTAATTGTGCCTCATCATGGTAGTCGTACGTCTTCTTCTATAGATTTTATTAAAGCGGTTTCACCAGATTATGCGATTTACTCTGCGGGGCAGAATAATATATATGGTTTGCCCAAAAGAGAAGTTTGGGAAAATTATGCAAATGCAGGTGCAAAAAATTTATTAACCTGTCAAACTGGCGCTATAATATTTACCTTGGGTCGCAGTGATCATTTGACGCCACCGACTATATGGCGAGACACTGCAAAGCGGATTTGGCATAACTAAAAGAACGGGAGCATTTGTGTGTTAGAACTATTTCAATCTGGTGGTTGGCTCATGTGGCCATTATTATTTTGCTCTATTTTTTCTTTGGCTATTGTCTTGGAAAGAATGTGGACTTTACGCGAGTCAAAAATTTTACCTAGAAAATTAGTACAAACCATTTTAGGTGAGTTTGCTAAAAAAACTCGTACCGTACATCTGCCTAATTTAGCTTACCAAAGCCCATTGGGTTCTATTTTAGCGACCGGTCTAAGGTATCGCGAACAGGGCGCCGGTACTATGCGCTCTAGAATGGAAGAACGAGGGCGTCAGGTTGTTTTGCAACTGGAAAAGTATCTCAATGCTTTGGGTACCATCGCGGCCATAGCGCCTTTACTGGGGCTGTTGGGGACTGTGGTCGGCATGATTAATGTCTTCTCTGCTCTCAATTTAGAGGGGGCCAGTAATACAGAAGCACTGGCAGGTGGGATTGCGGAAGCATTATTGACCACTGCATTTGGGCTGAGTATTGCCATATTGAGCCTAATGTTTCACCGGCACTTTGAAAGGAAGATGGATGAGTTAACTGGCAAACTAGAGGCTGAGAGTTTGTTATTAATTGACGGTTTAAGAGCTATTGTCGGTAAGCAACGAGAAATTGTTCTATAAATCCTGAAAATACCGATAGAAATGATTATGAAGACTAGATTATCAACAATGGTACAAGTAAAATGAAATTCAGAAACAAAACTAAACAAGACATTTCAATTAATGTAACACCACTGATTGATGTTGTGTTTTTGTTATTGTTGTTTTTTATGGTTTCTACCACATTCAAGAATGATACCCAACTCAATATTGAGTTACCACATGCTTCGGCAGAAGCTGGGGCAAAACCAGAGGCGCCTATATATATAGGCATTGAAGCAGATGGGCAGTATAAATTGGATGGCAAACTGTATAGTGCTGATAATTTAAGACAACTGTATCAAGCATTATCAGAGATTAAGCTTTCAACAGAAGAGGCACAGATTTTTATTGTGGGAGACAAAAATTCACCCCACCAGTCTTTGGTTACGTTATTAGAAATGTCTGCGGATGTTGGTATCTCTAAAGTTAGAATTTTGGCTCAGAACAAACAATCACATTTGTATCAAACAGCGATGAAGTAAAGAATGAAAAAGCAGCAAAAAAATATAGATCCCAAAAAAGTGTACCGAAAACTCATGGCTCATGTATGGCCTTATAAGTGGGCATTTTTTTTAGCACTATTGGGTAACGTATTATATGCTGTAGTGGATGCTAGTTTCATTAAGTTATTCCAGCCGCTATTAGACAAAGGCTTTGTTGATAGAGATCAATCGTTTATACAATGGATCCCTTATGTGGTGATTGGGATATTTTTATTACGCGGCGTAGCGACTTTCTTATCAACCTTTTTTATGGGTTGGGTTGGGCGCCAAGTGGTGATGAATTTTAGGCAAAAAATGTTCAAACACATGATGAACTTGCCGGCTAGCTTTTTTGATAAAACCACATCGGGTGAGACCTTATCTAAAATTACTTACAATGTAGAGCAAGTCGCGAATGCTTGTACAGATGCCGTCACGGTATTAGTACGAGAGTCTTGCACTGCCGTTGCGTTATTTTGTGTGATGTTAACGATTAATTGGCGTTTAACCTGCTTATTTTTGGTTATGGTGCCACTAATGGCGGGGATTATGCACTTCGTCAGTCGCCGTATGCGTATGGTCTCTGGTAGAGTGCAAGATTCTATGGGCAGTGTGACGCATGTTGCAGGAGAAGCTATAGAAGGCCAAAAAGTCATCAAAGCTTTTGGTGGGCAAGCGTACGAATATAACCGATTTGTGGATGCAACCCAAAATAATCGTCGCCAAGAAATGAAGCTTATTGTCACCTCTGCGCTAAGCGTTCCGATGATTCAGGTAGTGGGCGCTGTTGCCTTGTCCTTGACCGTATATTTAGCCACGCTGAGTCCAGATCATGTATTGGGAACCTCCATGTCTACAGGGGCTTTTGCTTCCCTAATATCCGCCATGCTGGCTTTACTAAAGCCTATTAAACAATTAACAAAAGTAAACGGTAATATTCAAAAAGGTATAGCAGGCGCACACAGTATTTTTCAATTCTTAGATGAAATCGCAGAAGCGGATAATGGTCGCTTAGGTATGCAAAGTGCTAGTGGTTGTGTGAAGTTTCAAAATGTTTCTTTTTGTTACGAAAATGTAGAGTCTTCTGATAAGCAACCTAAAACATTAGATAATATTTCGTTTGAAGTCAAAGCGGGCGAAACCATTGCTTTGGTGGGGCGCTCAGGTGGTGGGAAATCGACCATTGCTAATTTGTTGCCTAGGTTTTATGAGTGCCGCGGTGAGATTTTAGTGGATAATGTGGATATTAAAAATATCCCACTAAAAGACTTAAGAAAACAAATTGCTGTTGTCACTCAGCAGGTTACGCTGTTTAACGATACCATTGCCAATAATATTGCCTATGGCCAACCCGCGTCACAGCAAGAGATTAAGCGAGCCGCCGAGCAGGCACATGCTTTAGAATTTATCGAGAGACTACCGGAAGGCTTTGAGACGGTGGTTGGAGAGAATGGTGTACGATTATCCGGCGGGCAAAGACAACGCTTGGCCATTGCTAGGGCGATATTAAAACGCGCACCCATTTTGATTTTGGATGAAGCGACCAGTAGCCTAGATACAGAATCAGAAAGACACATTCAAGCGGCATTAGAAAAACTGATGCGTCAATGCACAACTATTGTGATAGCGCATCGTTTGTCCACCATACAAAATGCCGACAAAATCATTGTGATTGATAAAGGTCAAATTATAGAGCGCGGAACCCATAACGAGTTACTAGAGCAGAAAGGCTTATATAGCAGCTTACGTAATATGCAATATCAAGAGCATGCTAATATTAATGCAGATTGATTATTCTAAATGAAATATATAGAAAAATTTTTTAATACAATATGGTATCCAGGGCAACAAAATGTTGGTGCCCACTTATTTCAATTATTGCTTTGGCCTATTTCAATAGTATATCGACTGGTTATTTTTTGTCGCTACCATATTTTAAATATCAAATATAAAAACAAAGAAAATCCTGTTCCGGTGATTGTGGTGGGTAATATCACCGTGGGTGGCACTGGCAAAACGCCATTTGTTATCTATTTAGCCGAGCTATTAAAAAAGAATGGCTATAGACCAGGGATTATTTCCAGAGGCTATGGAGGCGACAAAAAAGCCCATGAGACTTTGGGGATTGATGCAGATGCCACACCACAACGCATAGGCGATGAGCCTTATTTTATTCATCAGAATACTCAATGTCCGGTTGTGGTTGGGGTTAAACGCAATAATAGTATTGCTTATATGGCCAAGCATTACCCTGATGTGAATATTATTATCAGTGATGATGGTTTACAGCACTATGCGATGCCAAGAGACATTGAAATTGTTCTAATAGACGGGCAAAGACGATTGGGCAATCAGCACTGCTTACCCGCGGGGCCTTTGAGAGAGCCGGTGAGTCGATTAAAGCGAGCTGATTTTATTGTGGTTAAAAATGGTGAACTTAAAAATTTAGCTAAAAATACAATAAGAATGAATATTATGGCTTCAGAGTTGGTCAATATTAAAAACCCAAACCAAAAATGTTCAATAGCAGATTTTGTTGCAGAGTATGCGAGCCAAGAAGTACATGCGGTAACTGGCATTGGGAATGCGATGAGTTTTTTTCAGTTATTGATTGATCAAGGGCTTAACATTACACAACATGCTTTCCCTGATCATTATAAATTTGTCGAAGCAGATATTTGTTTTGCCGATGATCGACCTGTTATCATGACAGAAAAAGATGCGATAAAATGTACAGGCTTTGTTAAAAATTATCATTGGATGTTGCCTATTCAAGCCCAATTGCCAGAAAATTTTGAGATTGAACTATTAAGGAAAATGAAACGTGGATAATAAATTATTAGAAATATTAGCCTGTCCTATCTGTAAGCAATCACTAATTTACAACAAACAAAAAAAAGAATTGATTTGCAAAGCGGATAGATTAGCCTTTCCGATTAAAGAAAATATTCCTGTGATGCTAGAAGAAGAAGCGCGTAAAGTAGAGTTAGAAGAGCTTGACCAGCTAAAATAAGTGAGGCTCCACGTGATATTACCAAGCCATATTGTTAAAATGCCCACTTATTTTTGTGCTTGTAACAAGGTGGTTTTTCAATGACAACTATTTCAATTATCGCCCTAAATGATGGGCAACATGCAGGGGATGACAATAATGCATTGGGGATCCAAAGAGCCTTGCAGAGCAGGTTAATTTCAGAAGGCATTGATGTTATTGTTAGTACGTCCCCCATAACCCCTGAGTCGATTATTCATTTAAAAACCACTTTTGAACAAGAAGCAGACACTCAGTTCATAGTTGTAGGGGCAGGCGTACAATGCTTAGAGCCTTTGTATCAATTAAAGCAAGCTAACCCTAATATTCTGACATCTTGGAGTGGTTATCAGTATTTTGCAGAGTTAGATGAACCTAAATACCAAGAAAAAATAGATTACATTGCTTTGCCAGCTCATATTCTAACAGATGAGGTAAAAGCAAAATTAAGTCACAATCAGGAAAAGGTTATCAGTACTGTTGGTGTGCCACACAACACGAGGTCAGAAACCATATTAGCAGAATATCAAAAAAAGAAAGGCAGTATTCTAGAAAAAGACGATATTCCGGAAAAAGACAAGTACTTATTTGTGATATTGGCAGGGGATGCATCAGATTCTACTGGTAAAATGAATTACTTTACAGAAGCAGAAGCTTTTAAACTGGGGCAATTTTCGGCGCAAAAAGCGATACGGGAAGATAGATATATTTTAGCAACTAATGATCCCAGAACTGGAAAAATCGAATTGGCTCATCGAGTGGTTCATACCAAAACCAAAATGCCATTGGATTATCAGATAGACTGGGTGAGTCAAGAATTTAATATGGGAGTGAAATCTATTACTTCTGATAATATTCACACGTTTTATGATTTTAAATTTCTAGCCGTTGATGGTGAGAGTGCTTATAAAAGTATATTAGGCGCATTAAATAGTGATTCATCCAAACATGCTGTATTAGTGCCCGGGGAATCTACTTTGATGATTTCTGAGGTTTGTGATTTGCTCCCCAATTCTGAAACGTTTGTATACTTAAATGGCGCGATGAACGCAGAGCATCGTGCATTTGTTGACTCAGTTTGTGCGGCTGGCAAAGCGTTAGCGTTGTCTTTATTACCTGAAGTTGGGTTTGTAGTACCATCAGAGGAAGCCGAAGAAAATGCAGCCGGTTCAGCTGCGGATAAGATAGCCCGCGTTATACAAGATGCTTTGGTGTTAAAGCTTTTACAATCCAACCCGATCTTATTGTTTCATCTAGAGCCATTGGCTTTAAGCCCAATTTCAGCTCCAGAGGTGGGTTATGTGGAGCAAGACAAGAAAGTGGGACACCGCCCCTCATAATTACAATTTAACTTTAGAATGGGTAAGTCTAAGCTAAGTGGAGGCTTAGGAATGGGCATGTAATAACTTACCGTTTTATCATCTCATTAAGCAAGCCATCTTTAAATGAACCTCAATCGGAAAAACACTCACATAGCCCTGCTATGCTCGCATTTTGCCTCAATCGTTCTATCTAAATATGCCAGCTTACCGAGCGCTAAACCCGTAAGTTATTACATGCCCATTCCTTACCCGTATTAGATTATGAGCTCAATGACATAAGCTGTATCCCTTCGCGAGAAAAGCTTGAATCCTCTTCAACATGAAAATCAAATTTCTCATCTCTTTGATGATGATCGGAACTTTTTGAAAACCGTAAAGCCTCGGTAAAATACACTTCGTTAGGGGTTTTATCGCCTATTGTTTCTTTTATTTGAATACATTGGGCGAGTTCTCTTAATCTATCTTTCTCTTCTTTGCTCATGGTTTTTTTCTTAAGCCAAGTACTCAAGCTCTTCCACGTAGCATACCCACCACCCAGCACGCCTAATGAAGTGACAACAGAGGAGCCTCTTTGGCTTAGCCAATCGACGACATTAGGCCAATCAAATCCTATATGTCCCATCCATTCACACTTATAAAAAGTTGTGCTGCCATGCCAAGCAAATTGTGCCCATTTTAACGGGTTATATCCAGGTGCGGGGGCTTGACCTTGCACATAATAACAAGCTTCTCGGCTAAGGTAGCCAATAATGGGTCTAGACATAAATAATAAAATAGCAGCCGCTGGTAGAATGGTTAAGCTTAGGTTTCGCCAGAGTTTTGATGGTTTTTTTTGAGTCGGCTCATCTTCTATATCATCTATATCAGAGAACATAATATTATCTTGATTAGGCTGGATAGGTAGGGGTTCATTATTTCCTTGCATGTTGACCTCCATGTCAAATAAATCAATGATTCAAGCAAAGTACGAGTTTTATTTATATCATGTAAAAATAATTATTGGCAATTAGACATAAGCGGTTTTGATTTTAGGAAAAACGACAGGGTGTTTTTTATATAGTATTTTTATAAGATAATTAAGCGCTATAGCTACATAAGGAATGGGCATGTAATAACTTACCGTTTTATCATCTCATCAAGGCAAACTCAGCATCTAAAGCATCGTATTCAATTTTTTAAATATCCACATTAGAGACGCTCGCAACAAAACATCTTTATCAGAAAATTATTCGGGTTAGCTGCGTAATGCAAAGCCCCCCCCTGAAAATTATTTGAAAAAAAATATTCTTGCAACAGTGCCGATGAATATCCTCTTTTAATTTAAACACCAAACTCATTTGGGTTGTTTTGTTGTTCTATGCTATTGTCTAAGTTTTGCTCATAATTAGGAACCGCATTGTTTTGTTGTGCAGAATTATAAGCCTCATTGGCTGATTCGCTTGGTATACTTTCAGGTAAACTAGTATCCAGACTAGAGTCAATTGTAGTGTCTTCAAAAACATCTAGTATTTGTAATCCAACATCACCAACAGCATAGCTATTACCACTAGTATCTAAATAATATGAAGTGCCATAGACTATGTTGCCTTCTACAATACTTTGTATACCATCTGAGGTTAAATAAATACTCTCAACCGTAGAATCAATAATAGAGGTAAATTCATTGGCTTGGCTCACCCCATCTTGATTGATATCCTGCCAAATCGCAAACTGACTAAACTCTGCATCTTGCGCATCAAAGACACCATCTTGATTACTATCAAATGCTAAGGCTAATCCTTCCAGATCTGTCTTGGCATCGACATGATAACTAGCAAGCTGAATCTCCTCTAGCCCGCTAAACTGGCCGTCTTGATTCTCATCATAAACTAAAATACCATCATCTGCGCCAACCCAACCGGTTTTAAATACTGAGCCATCTTCACTTGTCCAAATAATAGAGGAATTTGCAGCTGAGACAAGCTCTATGCCATCGCCGTCTAAATCAAGAATTACAGGTGGTATATTTTCTACTGCTCCAATATCAGCTGTGCCATTGTCTTCTCTTGCAAAGCCTGCACCACGTTGATCGGTGGTTAAAGCTTGAGTATTGCTTCCCATATCAATTACGGGGCTGCCCGCATCCGGTAAGTGCGTTTGAACTGTCTGTTGCGTTGATGTTTCTCCAGCCAAAAATCCACCATTATTTTGAAGTGCACCTAATTGAGCGTCTAAAGGCGTTCCGGCTGTACCTGTTTGGTCGCTTCCCAAGGGGGTAAGGGAGGCATTTAATACACCAACTATGTTATTACCTTGACTGGTAAATGTGCCTACAGTACTGCCTTCTATATTAAGATCTGCTGTGGTGCTTGTACCGACTCCACCTACTGTATTCCCAGCAATAATGGTACTAGCAAACTCAACTTGACCATCACGAACATTAATTCCACCACCCACTCCATCATTGCCTGTTATGGTAGTGTTAAATATATCAATATCACCACTTTGTGCATGAATGGCCCCACCAGCGGTCGCGTTGTTGCTTGAAAACGTTGTATTGGTGATGGTGCTAGAAGCTCCAGCTAGCATAATCGCACCGCCTCGGTCGCCTGCTTCGTTACCACTAAAGGTCGAATTGCTAAATATTGAAGTGTTTGAGCCGCCAAAAAACTTAATGGCTCCACCATCTCCATTAGCAGATAGTACTTTATTTCCAGAGAAAATACTGTTATCAATATTGGTATCACCTCCAAATAGATATACGGCGCCACCACCCCATGGACCCCCACCAGCACCTGTAGAATTACTATCAAACAATGAGTCATTAATTGTTGTTATTGTACCACGATGACTATTTATAGCACCACCACCTCTGGCAGCAGTATTATTTTGGAAGGTACTATTATTGACAGTGACGGTAGCAGCGTTTGCTACGCTATCCACTATTCTGATTGCGCCCCCATCTCGCCCAACTGCTGAGTTGTTATCAAAGAGTGCGTTCGTAACCTTCGTTGTTGTCCCTGCTAAAGCAAAAATTGCACCACCATGTCTAGAGGCTTCATTAGCACTAATAGTCGCGTCCTCTATAATAATGCTATTATCTACTTCTACAAAAACCGCACCACCATTATCTGCAACATTGCCCTCTTGAACAGTAAGGTTTCTCAGCGTTAGCGTTGTACCGGCTCCGAGCACATGAAATAATCTATCTAAATCTGCCCCATCAATAATGGTGGAACCTGCTCCCGCACCTTCGATAATCAAGCTATCGGTAACATCGAAATCTCCTGTCGCATTCGCATCTTCACCTGCGCCTGCTAGCAATAAAGTATAAGTGCCTGCACCCAGTGTAATGGTATCTGTTCCTGCAGTCATATTGGCACAATCAATGGCTTCACGTAAGGAGTTCACAGCATCTCCTGCGTTTACAACATCTGTTGTGGTGTCAACCACTAATGAACAAGTGACTGATGTTTCTACTGCTCCAATATCAGCTGTGCCATTGTCTTCTCTTGCAAAGCCTGCGCCGCGTTGATCGTTAGTCAATGTTTGTGTATTGCTTCCCATATCAATGACAGGACTACCAACATCTGCTAAATGTGTTTGAACTGTTTGAGCTGTTGAGGTTTCACCAGCTGTAAACCCGCCATTGTCTTGAAGAACACCTAATTTAGAATCTAATGGGCTCACGGCGGTACCTGATTGGTCACCAGCGCCACCACTGAATCCAGGGGCGCCATCATCTATACCAATTAAGTTATTACCACCACTGGTTTCTGTTGCATTACCAAACCTATCTCTAACATCTGCAAAAGCTTGATTTCCAGCAGTAATATTGCCTGCAACAATGGTACTCGTCAGTTCAACCGTTCCAGAATCCATGAAAATACCACCGGTACCACCAGCAGGATTACTCGATTGATTGAGTGTGATCGTTGAGTTAAATACATCCAACGTACCACTGTTTCTCACCCGAATCCCACCACCAATATCAGTCGCACTATTTCCGGAAATGGTACTATTGGTTATGGTAACGGATGCTGAATTTCGAAGAAGCAAACCACCGCCATCATCTGATGTATTATTACTGATTGTACTATTGCTGATGTTTACAACTGCATTGCTAAAAGCTGCAATTGCGCCACCGTCACCTTGTGAAACACCGGCGGGGATTGCATCATTGCTATCAAATATACTGTTGGTGATTGTCGCCATGCCATTAATATATAATGCGCCGCCATTCCTTCCTTGGTTATCAGTAAATAAAGAGTTGTTAATGGATGATGTTGTACTACCTGCAATACTGATAGCACCACCATTTAAAGTGGCAGTATTGTTTTGGAATGTACTATTATTAACGGTTAAATCTGAAGCATTACCCTCAACCAAAATTGCCCCAGCACTACCTCCTGATTTATTTGCATCAAACAATGAATTATCGATGGTACCTGTTGCACCAGCACCAACAAGCGCAATAGCACCAGCACTAGCAGTACCACTTGATTCATTATCAGTAAATATAACATTTTCAACAGTAAGGGTACCACTTGTAGTCAGTACACCGGCACCTTGGCCTGCTATTAAATTACCACCCGTAATCGTCAAATTCCGTAGCGTTAATGAAGTGCCGATTCCAACTACCTCTAATACTCTATCAATATCAGCTGCATCAATAATAGTATTTGCCGCACCTGCGCCTTCAATAATTAAACTATCCGTTACATCTAAGTCTCCTGTTGCATTGGCACTTTCACCTGTGCCTGCTAAAGATAAAGTATAAGTGCCTGCTCCCAATGTAATAGTGTCCGTTCCTGCATGGGCATTAGCACAGTTTATAGCCTCGCGAAGCGAGTTAAGACTATCAGCGCTACTAACAACATCCATTGTAGTATTAACCACTAAGGAACAAACGTCTACATCGACATTAACATTAACCACTGGTTCATTATTAAGTGGTAAAATATCCTCTGGCGCTCTAAATTCCGAATTACTTGATT
Organism: Uncultured Candidatus Berkiella sp.; assembly: GCA_964633725.1. Lineage (GTDB taxonomy): Bacteria > Pseudomonadota > Gammaproteobacteria > Berkiellales > Berkiellaceae > Berkiella_A. The sequence goes on along the minus strand of CAZWHY010000005.1, from coordinate 64,282 downwards.
CCGATAGATCTCTTTCTTTAGAAGTAATGCCTTTGAACCTACTATCGTCAGATGGCTCTGCCACAATGTCTCGAGCAACTGATTGAACCGTGCCTTCATTGACAACCAATAATAGTTCCGCCAACTCTGCTCCGCCACTAACAGGAACATCAAATAGTTGTTCGAACTCTAAATCTAAAAACTTAAAATCCTCTTCACCAGTATTCAAAAACTGTTCATACTCAGCTTCTAATTGCTGAGCACTAAATGAAGCATATTGAATAAATGTTTCTTCAAAGGATAAATATAAGTTCTGATATGGTAAAGTCGAATTTTGAAACGGGACAATAACGCCTTCCAGTGATACTTGGAGCCTCACCTTGGGATCAAGAGCATCCATAGTCTCAGTTTCAGGTTCCACTTTAGTGGTTATATCATTTTTTGAATTTATAGCCATTTTTTTCCAATATTAATGTATATACAAGATTCCGTCCTGATGAATCCAAGTATCCCTACTTAAATTAATTTTAAAGGAATACAGCTAGGTATGAACTGTACCAAGGTACTAGTTATTGTAATTAGGCTGTTCTGTAACAGTTTTTAATGTGATAGGCCAATAGATCATAGTGTTTATACACGATATTTCAAGAAAGCTATGGTCAATAGAACAAGGGGAAATGAGTAGATGGATCAAGTAAGTTGAGCTGTAATCATTCAGCTTATTTTATTTCAAATTACCATTTAAGCTGAATATTTCACAAATTATCGCATTTTTAGGGTGACGTTTCTTGGCGGTCAAGTTTGAGTCGCTTTGCAATAAACCCTGATTAATTCAAGGGTAATCGTTTTTAATGAAAATGTGCTGAATGGTTACGATCAGAAGGTATTGAGTCTATTTGGCATTGGAACAAGCTATAGAGATATTTCAAGCCATGTCGAGGACATGTATCCTATTATTTTTTTAGATGCTATGTTTTTCAAACAACGAGAAGAAGGCCGCGTTGTAACCAAAGCATCCTTATACCATTAATCAAGAAGGGTTTAAAGAAGTACTCGGATTTTCGCTGTCTTAGTGACGGCAATAAAATATCAGGACTGACACATTTATTTAAACGCTCTGGACATAAGCTGTATCCCTTCGCGAGAAAAGCTTGAATCCTCTCCAACATGAAAATCAAATCTTTCATCCCTTTGAGCATGATTAGGACTTTTTGAAAAGCGTAAAGCCTCGGTAAAATACACTTCGTTGGGGGTTGTCTCGCCTCGTGTTTCTTTTACCTGGATGCATTGAGCGAGCTCTCTTAACCTATCTTTCTCTTCTTTGCTCATGGTTTTTTTCTTAAGGCAAGTACTCAAGCTCTTCCATGTGGCATATCCGCCTAATGAAGTTACCACAGACGAGCCTCTTTGGCTCAGCCAATCGACGATATTAGGCCAATCAAATCCTATATGTCCCATCCATTCACATTTGTAAAAAGTTGTGCTGCCATGCCAAGCAAACTGTGCCCATTTTAACGGGTTATATTCAGGCACAGGGGCTTGGCCTTGCACATAATAACAAGCTTCTCGGCTAAGGTAGCCAATAATGGGTCTAGACATAAATAATAAAATAGCAGCCGCTGGTAGAATGGTTAAGCTTAGGTTTCGCCAGAGTTTTGATGGTTTTTTTTGAGTCGGCTCATCTTCTATATCATCTATATCAGAGAACATAATATTATCTTGATTAGGCTGGATAGGTAGGGGTTCATTATTTCCTTGCATGTTGACCTCCATGTCAAATAAATCAATGATTCAAGCAAAGTACGAGTTTTATTTATATCATGTAAAAATAATTATTGGCAATTAGACATAAGCGGTTTTGATTTTAGGAAGAACGACAGGGTGTTTTTTATATAGTATTTTATAGAAAACAAATATGCTATTTTTTTTAGGCAGTATAGTATTTTGATAAGATAATTAGCAGTATAGTATTTTGATAAGATAATTAAGCGCTATAGCTGCATGGGTTGTTAAAAATAAATCAAGATGAAATAATAAATTTCACAAGGAGGCTATTGTGGGGAATGTTTTCACTTGCTTAAAAGATACAAAAGACAAAGGTGTCAAATTCGCGACAGATATAGTCGATACCAATGATGATGGCGTTGTGAGCCAGGCAGAAAAAGATGCGGCTATTGGTGCGATTAAAGATGGTGTTGAGACTGTAGTCGGGCTGGTAGAAGGTTGGGGTATTTTGGGGGATGACTCTGACAAAAAAGATAAGAAAAAGAAGAAAAGACCAAAGTAATGCATTATTAAAATATTCTCTCCCAGTGTTTGGGAGAGAATATGAAGGCTTATTACTGCAAATCAGGCATGGCAATCGTGCTAAACCCAGCATCCACATTGACAATTTCACCTGTAATACCAGAGGCTAAATCAGAGCATAAAAATGCAGCGACGTTGCCGACTTCTAGTGCGGTGATGTTTTTGCGTAATGGGGTCACAGACTCATTATAAGACAACATTTTTTTGAAGCTCTTAATGCCGGAAGCCGCAAGCGTTTTAATAGGGCCTGCTGATATGCCATTGACTCTAATGCCCAATGGACCTAAGCTGCTCGCCAAATAACGGATGTTGGCTTCTAAACTGGCTTTGGCCAAACCCATCACGTTATAGTTGGGCATGCTACGTACCGCACCTAAATAGCTTAGAGATAAGAAAGAGCCATTAGGGCTCATCATAGGTTGGGCTGCCTTAGCAAGTGCAGCAAAGCTATATGAGCTGACATCGTGCGCTATATGGAAACCTTCTCTTGTGACCACTTCGTGATAGGCACCAGATAATTGATCGGAGGGTGCAAATGCAACAGAATGAATCACAACATCGACTTTGTCCCATTTTGAAGCCAGAACTTCAAAAGCATGGGCAATTTCTTCGTCGCTTGAGACATCACATGGTATGGCTATATTAGAGCCCCATTGCGCTGCTAGTTTTTCCACACGGTCTTTAAATTTTTCTGTTTGGTAAGTAAAGGCCAATTCAGCGCCTTCTCGATGCATGGCTTCTGCAATGCCCGCTGCAATGGACTTGTTGCTAATGAGACCCGCAATTAATACTTTTTTACCGGATAAAAATCCCATGGTTTACCTCCAATCATGGATCGCCACTATAGAAAACCCATAGAAAATATAGTTAATTAACTAATGATTTAGCCATTGTGGACACAAAATAAGTTGCTTATTATATACTAATTGTTGCTAGAAAGAATTGCCCAAATTACATGGAAGAAGTATGTTGGCTAAATTTAAAGGGTTGATAAGCATTGGGATCTGTATTTTTGCTGTAGGGTGTGGCGATGAGTCGCTGAATAACCCTTATCCTAATGCGAATGGTGAGAGTGATACTTTATACACCTCTTTTAGCGAGCGGCCAAAACATCTGGATCCTGCGCGTTCATATTCTTCCAATGAGTGGATTATTACCAATCAAGTATATGAGCCACCATTACAATACCATTACCTCAAGCGACCTTATACATTAGAGCCTTTGGTGGCAACCCAAATGCCTGTGGTGCGTTATTTTAATCAACAAGGCGCAGAAATTGCAGATGTAGATAAGCAAGCAATTGCATATAGCACTTATACTATCCAGATTAAACCCAATATTCGATTTCAGCCACATCCTGCATTTGCTAAAAACAAAAAAACAGGCGAGTTTCTCTATCATCATTTGAGTGAGGAACAAGCAGAAGAATATGGAACCCCGTTAGATTTTGAAATACAAGATAGTCGAGTCTTAACCGCAGAAGATTTTGTTTACCAAATCAAACGTCTTGCCGATCCAAAATTAAACTCGCCTATTTTTGGCTTTATGAGTGAATATATTATTGGTTTTGATAAGCTTAGAAAAGAATTAGACCATAAATCTGGATGGGTCGATTTGCGACAATTTGACTTATCAGGGGTCAAAGCAATAGATGACACGACTTATGAAATCAAAATCAAAGGTCACTACCCACAATTATTGTATTGGTTGGCTATGCCATTTTTTGCGCCCATGCCATGGGAAGTCACGCAATTTTATGCGCAAGATGTCTTGATAGAACAAAATTTAACGTTGGATTGGTACCCAGTCGGCACAGGGCCTTATATCTTGGCCGATAATAATCCAAACTTACAAATATTATTACAACGCAATCCAAATTATCACGGAGAGCAATACCCTATTGATAGTATGCCAGAAGATAAAGCTATGGGGCTATCTGATTTGGCGGGTAAACAGCTTCCCTTTTTGGATGAGATTCGATTTATTTTGGAAAAAGAAAGTATCCCTTATTGGAATAAATTCTTACAAGGCTATTATGATCAATCTGGTATTAGTTCAGATAGCTTTGATCAAGCATTACAAGCCAACACAATGGGGAGCTTTGACTTAAGCCATGCGTTAAAAGGCAAAGGTATTAAGCTGAGTACTTCCGTTGTCCCTAGCACTTATTATTGGGGGTTTAATATGCTCGATGATGTGGTAGGGGGCTTGTCTGTCAATAATAAAAAGTTAAGACAAGCGATATCCATCGTTTTTGATGTGGAAGAGTATATTAATATTTTCCAAAATGGTCGAGGCTTTGTCGCGCAAAGTCCTTTGCCACCTGGCATATTTGGTTTTCAAAATAACAAATACAATCATACGATCTATGAAACACAATCTACTCGAAAGAACATTGATACGGCGAAAAAATTATTAGCGGAAGCAGGGTTTGCAGATGGGATCGATCCTAAAACAACTAAGCCTTTGGTTTTGCATCTTGATGCGGTTGTAGGCGGTGGGCCAGATACGCATGCATTATATGCTTGGATCAGAAAACAATTTAAAAAACTAGGTATCGAACTAGTCGTTCGGGCAACGCAATACAATCGTTTTCAAGATAAAATGCGCAATGGGGATGCGCAAATATTTTCTTGGGGCTGGAATGCGGATTACCCTGATCCAGAAAATTTCTTGTTTTTGTTGTATGGCCCAAATGGCAAAACAAAAACTGGGGGAGAGAATGCAGCAAACTATGATAACCCTAAATTTAATACTCTGTTTGATAAAGTAAAAAGCATGCCGAATAATACAGAGCGCTTACAATTGCTAGATGAAATGATTCAGATATTGCAAGAAGATGCCCCCTGGATTTGGGGTTACCATCCTAAATTATATAGTTTGAGCCACGAATGGATGGGGCCTTTTAAGGCGAATGCGATGTCGCGTAACACCTTAAAATATATTTCCATTGATACGAAGCAACGAGCCAGTCAGCGAACCGCTTGGAACCATGCGATTTTTTGGCCTATCTGGTTAGGATTGGGTTTGTTCATGTTAGCATTGGTGCCCGCAGGCATTAGATACTGGCAAAAGACACATAAGCCATTAAAATTGAAATGTAATGATAATCAAGAACAGGAAGAATAAGCGTTATGTTTGCTTATATTATTAGAAGAATTTTATATGCACTGCCTATTTTGTTGGGTATTAATATTCTAATCTTTTTATTATTTTTTGTAGTAAATACGCCGGATGATATTGCCAGGCAGCATTTGGGGCAGAAACACATTAGTCAAGAAGAAATAGAAACTTGGAAACAGCAGCATGGCTATGATGGTGCCTTATTTTTTAATGCAGAAAACAAAGGGGCAGATAAATTCACCGATACCGTGTTTTTTAAAAAATCACTTAAATTATTCTCCTTTGATTTTGGCCGATCTGATTCGGGGCGGGATATTAGTTCTGATATTATGCAAAGAATGTGGCCTAGCTTGGCCATTGCGATCCCATCACTAATATTAGGTTTAATCATTAATATTACCTTTGCGATGTTGATTGTTTTTTTCAGAGGTAGCTACTTAGATACGGTTGGTGTCATGATCTGTGTGATGATGATGTCTATATCATTACTATTTTATATAGTCGGTGGGCAATACTTATTATCAAAGCTATTAAAGCTTGTGCCCATTTCGGGTTATACACCCGATTGGAACTTAGTCAAATTTTTGGTGTTGCCTGTGTTTATTGGTGTGATTGGTGGTGTGGGATCGGGTACACGTTGGTATAGAACCTTATTCATAGAAGAAGTGAACAAAGACTATGTCAAAATGGCTCGTAGTAAAGGCTTGTCTGAGTTGAATGTTTTATTTAAGCATGTATTCAGGAACGCATTGATTCCTATATTAACCGGCGTAGTTGTATTATTGCCTTTATTATTTATGGGTAGCTTGCTGACAGAATCATTTTTTGCTATTCCAGGTTTAGGGAGTTATACCATTGATGCCATTCAGCAGCAAGATTTTGCGATTGTACGTTCTATGGTATTTTTGGGAGCGGTATTGTATGTGATTGGGTTAATTTTGACAGACATATCGTATACGTTGGTCGATCCTAGGGTTAGATTTGATTAAGAGTGGCTTATGAGTTGGTTCATATTATGGACAGATGGATTATTGTATGTGCTTTTGAGCATGTTGTTGTTGTTTGTTTGGCGTGTCATGACTTATATGCCTTTGCGCATTCAGATGGCAGGGGTATTATCCCGCCCGATTAATCTAGCGGCTTTATATGTGTTGATTCTATATTTGCTCGTTGGAACGCTGGATTCTATTCACTTTGAGGTCAATGATAAGGCGTTACAGTCAAAATACCAGCAAAGTACAATTAGCCTATTAGACAAAATGATGTACTCTGCTTTAGTCCAACAAGAAGAAACCTATTCTGCGCCATTTGCAACAAAAAGTTTTAGTAAAGAAAATATCATCACAGAATCTGGTGAAATCATTAATGACTATGCGGCGCTTAAATTTTCTGGGAGGCACTTGTCTGATTCTGTCACCCTTGTGCAAGATTTATGGACGAGGTTGTTGCACTATAGTCTACAAGCCTTAATATTATCGGCCGTATTTTTTGTAATATTATCTGTCATTATTTCTATAAAATTTAAAGTTTCGATAGAAGACTTTATGTCTCAGGTTTTTCGAGGCAAGCGAAAATTTCCGTATCGTACTTTCTTGAGCCTATTGTTTTTAACCAGTTTCCTAATGATTTTTATTAATAAAGTTATGCCTTTATACCATATTTTAGGCACCAGCAAAGTAGGGGAAGATGTACTTTATCAAAATTTGAAAAGCATACGTACAGGCTTAATGATTGGAACACTCACCACTCTCATTATGTTGCCGTTTGCGACCATTTTGGGCATCATGGCTGGGTATTTTAGAGGCTGGGTGGATGATGTGATTCAGTATACTTATACAACGCTTAGTTCTATACCAGGTGTATTATTAATCGCGGCAGCTGTTTTGACTTTACAAGTGATGATGACGCAGCATGAAGAGTGGTTCCAGACCATGGCAGAGCGTGCGGATGCTAGGTTATTGGCTTTGTGCGCTATATTGGGTGTGACCAGTTGGACTGGCTTGTGCCGCTTGCTGCGTGGTGAGGCTTTAAAGCTAAGAGACATAGAATACGTACAAGCAGCTCGTTCTTTAGGGACTAAGCATTTTGGTGTTATTTTTAAACATATTCTGCCGAATGTCATGCATATTATTTTAATTGCGGTGGTATTGGATTTTAGTGGTTTGGTGTTGGCGGAAGCGGTCTTATCTTATGTTGGTGTGGGGGTCGATCCGACGACTTATAGTTGGGGTACGATGATCAATGGTGCCAGATTAGAAATGGCGCGTACGCCGGTTGTGTGGTGGAGCTTGTTTTCTGCTTTTGTTTTTATGTTTGTATTGGTTTTGGCGGCCAATATATTTGCGGATGCGCTGCGAGATGTATTTGATCCGCGAACGCATACGGGAGGTTCGTAATGCAAGCACCACTATTAAAAGTTAAAAATTTATCAGTTCAATTACCCTCAAAGGACAAATGGATCCATGCGGTAGAGGGGATTCATTTTGAAATTCACCCGGGAGAAATATTTGCTTTAGTTGGTGAATCCGGTTGTGGGAAATCCATGACAGCCTCGGCTATCAGTCGTTTACTGCCTTCGGGTGGTGAGATAATGCAGGGTAGTGAAATTTGGTTGGATGATGCCCCTATTCATCAATTGTCTGAGTTTCAGATGCGAGCGATACGTTCTAAAAAAATCGGTGTGATTTTTCAAGATCCAATGGCCTCATTAAATCCTGTATTATCTATTGGTGAACAATTATTTGAAGTGATTTTACAAGAAGAGCGCCAGCTTAAAAAAAATCAATTAGAAAAGCACGCAATAGAATTATTAGAGCAAGTACGTATTCCGGATGCCAAGCGAATGTTATCAAGCTATCCACATCAATTATCCGGTGGAATGAAACAACGAGTGGTGATTGCGATAGCTTTGGCCAAAAAACCAGATTTATTGATTGCAGATGAGCCTACAACGGCATTAGATGTTACCACGCAAGCACAAGTATTGCATTTATTGCAATCTTTGAATCAAACCCATCACATGGCGATATTATTGATTACGCATGATTTAGGCGTTGTCGCGCAAATGGCAGATACGGTCGGTGTTATGTATGCCGGTCATATTATCGAAAAATCCAAAGCAAAAGATTTTTTTGCTAAGACGCTACACCCGTATAGCCAAAAGTTATTACAAGCCCTGCCCGAGAGTGCGGATGCGAACAAACCTTTGGCTGTAATTCCAGGGATTGTACCGACGATTACGCAAAGCTTTACACTATGTCGATTCAAATCTCGTTGTGTCAATCAATTTAAAGCTTGTGAACAATCGCAACCAAAGTGGCTCAAAACAACAGAACAGAGATGGGTGCGTTGTCATTGGTATGATGAGAAACTATTAAAATCTTACCCTAAAAAACTGCGATTAAAACCGATAGAGACAAATATAACGCTGCATAATATAGTAGAAACCTATACAGACGTATCTCATGAGCAACCTATTTTCAAAGTTTCTGATTTTAAAGTCTATTATCCTATCAAAAAAGGTATTTTGAAAAGAACCGTTGGTTATGTACGGGCGGTTGATGGTATCAACCTAGAAATACAAGAAGGCGAAACCGTTGCTTTAGTTGGGGAGTCAGGCTGTGGTAAAACATCTGCTGGTAAAGCAATGTTACGCTTAATTCCTAGTCAAGGGGGATTAGAATTAGCCGGTGTTGATTTATTAAGGCTGAAAGGTGGAAAATTAAGGCGCCGTCGCCATGAATTTCAAATGATATTCCAAGATCCCTATACGTCGATGAATCCCAAAATGCGCATTCATGAAATATTGCTAGAAGGCATGAAAGCATTAAAAATAGGCTCAGATAAATTTGAGCGAGAAGATAGAATTAATATATTGTTAGAGCAGGTTGGTTTGTCGCAAGATGTAAAGTGGCGTTATCCATTTGAATTTTCAGGGGGACAAAGGCAGCGTTTGGCGATTGCCAGGGCTTTGAGCTTAGGGCCTAGGTTAATTATTTGTGATGAGCCCACTAGTGCTTTAGATGTTTCGGTACAAGCGCAGATATTAAATTTATTGGGCAAGTTGCAAAAAGAATTATATATTAGCTATTTATTTATCACACATAATATTAATGTGGTGCGTTATATTGCAGATAAAATCGCCGTGATGTATTTAGGTCGGATTGTAGAGTTTGGCACAAAAGCACAAATATTAAACTCTCCCAAACATCCTTATACTCAAGCTTTATTAGAGTCTGTTCCGCAGGTGAGTAATATTCACCAGCCATTTCATCCACCTAAAGGCGAAGTGCCTTCTATTAGTAACCCTCCTAAGGGCTGTCATTTCGCCCCACGTTGTCCCTTTAAAATGCCAGAATGTGAATTAACCTATCCTCCATCTTATCAAATAGATAAAATTCAGCATGTGAGCTGCTATTTATATAAAGAACAGATTGAAGAATTAACGCCTCAAACAGGGGTTGGCTAATCCCCCCCCCATTATAAGACACCCACGATAATATTGTCCGTATAGCTATAAAAACAAGGTTGTGTATTTTTACTTAAAATATTTAAAACTAAAAAGGTGGTAGAAATATAAAAACCAAGGAATACTTAATGAAATATGCGAATTCAGTCAACACGATTTCGCTCATTATGCACAAGGTTGGAAAAAAAGGGTTTTACTTTGAAATATTCTAGTTTAAATAGATCGCTTTCGCGGCACTTAGGCCTCTGGCTGTTCGTTTTCGATTTTTACTAAAATTAATCAGGTAAACTTCATTACCGACAGCTGAGTAAAAACTGCTTTGAAAGTTTTTGATAATAGATAACCAGCCAGAGTTATCGAAATTTAGCCTTTTTAGAATTGGGGGTAAATTTTCTGGAATAGCGCCGGCTTTACCTTCTCGTACGGCTTGGCCTGTGTACTCAACAAGCTTTAAATAATCTGATAAATTGAAATCTATATTGGCTATTGTATTTGTAGAATGATTAGAGAAAGGGTGTAGGGATTCTGGTTGCGGTAGTGAATTTATTTTTTGTTTAGTGGATTGTTTGTTACAAGACAATTGCTTACGCAAAAATTTTATACGTTCATAAATAGAGGTAAACTCAGATCCTTCTGGTGTTTGGGCAATGCCAGCACGAATGGGATTTAAATCAACATAGGCCATTGCGCTGAGTAGGGCGCCTTCATCTAATAGAGCTTGAGATTTAAAGCGTCCTTCCCAAAAGCGCCCAGTACAATCATCTTCATCATTGGCAGCTCTGGCAATCGGTTCATTTAGGCAGCGCATAAACCAACTAATACTGGTTAACCGCTCACGCCAAAGTGTTATTTTTTCTGGGATATGAGAACATTTTTTTGCGTCTTTAGGGAAAATAGAAGCCCATCGAGTGATGATTTCATTGTTAGACCATTGCTTAGTGCTGTCATCATCAACAAATAAGACAACATGGTAGTGGTTGGCCATGATGGCATACGCACAAATTTTAATAGAAAACACTTGAGCTAATAATTTCAATCTAGAAATGAGCCAGTCTTTTCGATGAGAATAATTTTTTTGGGTTAAATTATCTACTCCACACAAATAACTGCGCCGTACACATCTGGCCATAACGTGGTAGTAGGGGGTTGAATCAAGGTTAATTTGAAGTTCTCTAGGTGATGGCATACTGAATCTTATTCATTTTTTTATTATGTCGAATACTGTATGTCTATATATATTTGAAGGTCAACTTAACGTGGATGTCTAATTAATGCTTTTAGAACTTAACGTAATGCTCTTCCCCAGCTTTCTAATTTCACAGTTGTCTTTAGGAGAATATTTAGATTATGCTGCTTTGGGCTTTCATCCACACGGCATGTTAACTGGCTTACTTTATTTTTTAAAAGATTGATAGTCCTAAATGACGAGCGGTAGCTTTTTCCCGACAAAAGGTGAGCGCCTACTCACTGTTTGTGATAAATTGCACTTCTTTGTTTATACAAACTAAAAATTTAGGATTCTTATGAAGTCTGCACCTAACAAAGCATCAAATTCATTATCACTTAATATACAGCAAATATTAGCTCGCCCTTCAAGTTGGTTGGGTATTGCAAGTTTTATAGGCGCAGCGGCTATTTGCGCAATAGCCTCGGTGACATTTCTGCCTGCAGCAGCCATTGTTCTAGGTTCAACTATTTTGACTGGCCTAGGTGTTGAAGCGGCGCAAATCATGTATCGAGTGGCTCTAAAACTTAATAAGTTGCTTGATGATGTCAGTGAAACAGCCGAGCAAATAAAGAAAATAACCAATCAAGTTAAACCTGAAGACATTGCTGAATTGCAAAAAACAATGCAAGAAATTTTAACAGAAGTTAAAGACGCAACTCATGCGATTAAGCCAGGGCAAGTATTAGATATTCAACAGCAAGTGCAAGATGCTTTAAAGAAAGTAAATACACTGATTGATCAGGTGTCTCCTGAAGATATTGTTACTATGCGTAGGGAAGTGCAACAAGCCTTAGAGCGTGTTAATGCATTAGCAGGACAAATATCATCTGAGCAGTTAAATGATATGCGTAAAAATGTTGCAGGCACACTAGAGCGCGTAAATGGCTTGGTAGGGCAGATTACGCCAGAGCAAGTTAATGCTATTAGAGTACAAGTTGAAAATACGACTCAACGTGTCAGTGACTTAATTGGCCAAGTTACAGTAGAACAAGTCAATGGTATGAGAGCCCAAGTTGAACAAGCTTTAGAACACGTTAATACGCTCACAGCTCAAATATCACCAGAGCAATTAAATGACATGCGTGCAAATGTTGCGGATACACTAAAGCACGTAAATAGTTTGGTAGGGCAGGTTACCCCTGAGCAACTAAATGAAATGAGAGTAAGCGTGGCTCAAACTTTAAAACAGGCCAAAGAGCTAACCGAGCAAGTTGAGCCTGACCAAATTAAGACAATTATTCAGAGTGCCGTTCAAGCCTCCACGGATCCACTGACATTTATGAGAGTAGGATATCAAGCGCCTATTGCGCCTTCCAATAGCTCTGAAGATCTTCGTAAGAAGAAGAGTAGTTGTTCCAGTCTAATATAGATAGATTAAGGGCTGCCTTCTCGGGCAGCCCATGCCCAAAAATTCTCACTATTTTCTTTGATTATATACACAAATACCCTATTATTTTGATTAAATCACCTGACTCTAAAATCTTATCATTCAAAGTCCACCGTTTATCCTAAAGCACGTGCAAAATACAAAGAACTTAAAGTATGATATTCGTCTAACTTGATTTTTGGGTTTGTTTATAGTTTTTGAGGAAAATACCATGCTTGATTCATTGAAAAGTGCTTTTTATACCACGGTTACGGAGTCTCTTTTTAGCCGAGGTTCTTGGGGCGCAAAATTTAGAGATGGAGTACAACCCGAGCATGTGGAATATTCCCTAGGTGGCTGGTCAAAGGAAAGTAATACTATATCTGTTGGTGTTGTGGATTGTGATTTACAAGTCATCTCATGTGATGATGTTGCTACTCAAATAGTTACTTTTGAAAATCCTCAGTCTGGTTGTCCTTCTTCGCTTACAGCTTTTTGTGGTCATAAAACACACGAGGAGTTTCACCTTATTCCTAATATTGGCATGCCAGAACTTCCTGAAGTTAAAGTATCTTCTTGGATGCCATCCTTTAGTCTGCCATCTGTTAGTCTGCCATCTGTTAGTCTGCCATCTGTTAGTCTGCCATCTGTTAGTCTGCCATCTGTTAGTTTGCCGTCTGTTAGTTTGCCATCAATCAGTACGCCCTCATTTGTTAGCAATACATGGAATAGCATGAGTTCATATTTTTCTAATGAAATCATTGAGCCTGAGATAGTGCTTTGTCCTGAAGATGATCAAATTTGTCAATATATAAAAGATAATTTGAGAGAAGATTCTGAGTGGGTTCAGTATTTTGATAAAAATGGTGATGGTATTGTTACAAGAGAAGAAATAGAAGAAACTGTGAAAAAAGTCATTGCAGAAAAATCAGAGGAATTAATCGATTGGGCACAAGAAAACCCAGTTGCAACAGCAGGAATAGGTTTGGGTGCAGTCATGGCTTTATATATTGTAGCCAAAGCATCTTATGGTGCTCTGAGATATGCTTGTTCTGGTTCTGTAGATGTTGCTAAGGTTGCTGTTGCGCCAGTTTCTTTTGCTTATGATAAAGTAAAAGGAAAAGAAGAAGGGAAAAGTCCATTAATGATCGCTAACGAAGGTAAAGATGAAGACTCTAAGCCTACAGTTAAATTAGATAGCTAGAATGTTATTTTGTTAAAGCGGGGGCTTGCCCCGCTTTTTCATGCTCTGAATAATGTTTCAGGAAAAATATATTAAGAAGATATTTTAAGTACTTCGCTTATTACCTCGCCTTTCTCAAATCGTATTTTAATTTCTTGTCCGATAATTAAATTTTGTACAGATTTGATGTTTTTATTTGTTTTGGTCTCTGAGGCAATGGCATAGCCACGACTTAAGGTTTGTAGTGGACTAATAGTGTGTAGTGTTTCTGCTAATTGTTTGAGTTTGTGCTCTTTTGTCGTTAATTGGTTGATGGTTGCGGCTTGTAGTTGCTTATATGATTGTCCAATTAATATTTCGAATTTAGATATTTTTGAAGCCGGTGATAGATATTGTAGTGTATTGGTTAAATGCTCTACATGAGAGGCTGTGCTTTGAAGTTTTTGATTCATATAAGATATAAGTTTATGCTGGATGTTTGATGTTTTTTCTAAATTTTGCTCGATTTTGCTTTTAGGGTGGATTAGGTTTTTGTGCAAATGGTCTAGTTTTAATTGCTTGTAATCTATATATCGCAGCATGCTTTTATAAAGCTGTTTTTGTTTTTCACTTAATTTAGTGATTAGTTCGTGTTGGTCGGGTACGATGCTTTGGGCTGCCGCAGTGGGGGTTGGAGCCCGTAAATCTGCAACAAAATCTGCAATGGTAAAGTCCATTTCATGGCCAATGCCTGTTACTATTGGGAGCTTACTTTCGAATATCGCGTGAGCGACTACTTCTTCGTTGAATCCCCAGAGATCTTCTAAGCTACCGCCGCCACGCGCTAAGATCAAAACATCTGCTTTTGCATGACGATTTGCTAACGCTATCGCTTTGGTAATGGCGGGCGCTGCTTGTTTGCCTTGTACAAGTGTTGGATAAACTGTAATCGGTGCAATTGGATAACGTTCTTTTAATATGCGTAAAATATCTTGTAGGGCATCGCCGGTGGCAGAGCTAATAATGCCAATATGGTTAGGGTATTGGGGAAGTGGTTTTTTAGCTTCTGCTCGAAACAAGCCGGCTTTATCTAACTTTTGTTTTAAGGCTTCAAAATCCTGTTGTAATTGTCCAGCACCCCAGATATGCATTTTTGAAGCAATGAGTTGAAAGTCACCTCTGTCGGGGTAAATGCTCACCGTACCTTGTACTAGCACTTCTATGCCATTTTTGATATCAAAGCTGATACCTCGTTGGGAGCGCTTGAACATTGCGCATCGAATCTGGGCGTCGGTATCTTTTAAGGTGAAATAGACATGGCCTGAGTAGGGTTGAGCGAGATTGGATATCTCACCTTTTACCCAAATATTTTCAAAATGACGCTCTAGTATTGAACGAGAGACCATATTGAGGGCTTTGACGGTGAATATTTCTTCTTGTAGAGGAAGGTCGTTTTGCGTGTGGTTCTGCATATTCTTGTAAAATCTTAGGTTTTTAGGTACAATTCGTGGTTATTTTTATTTAAGAATAACCACCCTGCCGTTAAGGAGCCGTATTATGCGAATGATTGAAGAAGGTCTCACTTTTGATGATGTACTTTTGGTGCCAGGGTACTCAGATATTCTACCAAAGGATGTTAACTTAAGCACTCGGCTCACACGCAATATTAACCTTAACATCCCTTTAGTTTCTTCTGCAATGGATACTGTGACTGAAGCTAAGTTAGCTATTGCCATAGCTCAGGAAGGTGGGTTAGGCATTATCCATAAGAATATGACAATAGAGCTGCAAGCAGAAGAAATTAGAAAAGTAAAAAGATTCGAAAGCGGCATTGTGGATAAGCCTTTCACAGTACAACCTAATACCAGTATTGCCAAAATGCTTGAATTAGTGAACTTGCATGGTATATCTGGCTTGCCCGTTATAGAAAAAACTGGTGAGCTAGTTGGCATTGTGACCCGCAGGGATTGGCGCTTTGAGACTGATTTAAATCTGCCTGTCTCAAAAATTATGACAACCAAAGAGCGCTTGGTGACCGTACCAGAAGGAACCGATTCTGAAACAGCGATTCAATTATTCAGGCAACATCGCCTAGAGAAAATATTGGTGGTGAATAAGCAATTCAAATTAAGTGGTTTGTTTACTGTCAAAGATTTGCAAAAAGCCAAAGACAAGCCATTAGCCTGTAAAGAACCTTCTGGTCAGCTGTGTGTTGGTGCAGCGGTTGGTACTAGCTCAGATACCGAAGAGCGCATACAAGCATTGGTTGAGGCCAAGGTCAACGTGATTGTGGTTGATACTGCGCATGGTCATTCAAAAGGTGTTTTAGATCGTATTCGATGGGTTAAGAAAAACTTTCCTAGTTTAGAGCTAATTGGTGGCAATGTCGCAACTGCAGATGGTGCTTTGGCTTTAGCAGATGCGGGTGTGGATGCGGTAAAAGTTGGCATTGGACCAGGCTCTATTTGTACGACGCGTATTGTTGCCGGAGTCGGTGTACCACAATTGAGCGCTGTCATGAATGTGGCCAAGGCGCTAGCAAAACGAGACATACCATTGATAGCAGATGGTGGGATACGCTATTCAGGCGATATTGCAAAAGCGTTAGCCGCTGGCGCCTCTTCGGTAATGATTGGCAGCATATTGGCCGGTACAGATGAATCACCCGGTGAACTGATTTTATACAAGGGGCGTTCTTATAAATCCTATAGAGGTATGGGCTCACTAGGGGCGATGGAGCAAAGCTCAGGTTCAAGCGATCGTTATTTTCAATCGCATGAGGATGATGCCGAAAAATTAGTACCAGAAGGTGTGGAGGGGCGGGTACCCTACAAAGGCAGTATGGTTCAGGTTGTGCATCAATTGATGGGCGGTGTACGCTCCAGTATGGGGTATACCGGTTCAGCAAACGTGGATTATTTGAGAAATGAAACAAAATTTGTACGTATTACAAACGCAGGTATGAAAGAAAGTCATGTGCATGATGTTTCTATTATAAAAGAAGCCCCTAATTACCGTTCTGAATCTTAAGTGATATGAAAAACATGTTGAATAAAATTTTAATTTTAGACTTTGGTTCGCAGTATACTCAGCTGATTGCGAGGCGTATTCGTGAAATGGGTGTGTTTTGTGAAATCAAAGCTTGTGATTGTGCGTCACAAGAGATTATAGATTATCAGCCCAAAGGCATTGTTTTATCGGGTGGGCCTGAGTCTGTTTTTGCGCAAGATGCCCCCAAAATTCCGGAAGCAGTATTTTCGCTTAATTGTCCTATATTAGGCATTTGTTATGGCATGCATGCTTTAGCATTACAGTTAGGTGGTCAGGTATCGGCTGCTGAAAATAAAGAGTTTGGTTTACAAACTATTAGTCTAAAAGAAGAGAGTATATTACTAGCACAGATAGCGGATGATTATAATGGTGAGAAAAACCCCTTAGATGTATGGATGTCACACGGTGATAAAGTGACCCAATTGCCAGAAGGCTTTAATATTATCGCTAGCAGTCAGCATGCGCCGGTTTGTGGCATGGCAGATGAAGTGCGCCAGTATTATGCTTTGCAGTTCCATCCGGAGGTCACGCACTCAGTATTAGGCAAAGCCATGTTAGAGCGGTTTGTGCTAAATATTTGTCAATGCGATGCAGATTGGACGCCTGCGCATATTGTCGATAGCTTGGTGTCTGAATTAAAAAAGCAAATTGGTGACGATAAGGTTTTGTTAGGATTATCGGGGGGCGTTGACTCTTCCGTGGTTGCCGCATTGTTGCATAAAGCCATTGGCGATCAGCTTATGTGTGTGTTTGTCGATAATGGATTATTAAGATTAAATGAAAGTGAACAGGTTGTATCTACTTTTCAAGATCACTTTGGTGTCAACTTAGTACATGTGGATGCCAAAGATTTATTTTACGAGGCGCTAAAAGGGGAATCTGATCCCGAAAAGAAACGCAAAATTATTGGCGAAAATTTTGTCAGAATATTTGAAATAGAAGCTAAGAAACATCCTGAAATGAAATGGCTCGCTCAAGGGACGATATATCCCGATGTGATTGAGTCAGCAGGCGTTTCGACTAAAAAAGCCCATGTGATTAAATCTCACCGTAATGTGGGCGGTTTGCCTGAGCGAATGGACTTAGCATTGTGTGAGCCTTTAAGATTATTATTCAAAGACGAAGTGCGTAAAATTGGTTTGGAATTGGGTCTGCCTAAAAAAATGATATCCAGACATCCATTTCCAGGTCCAGGATTGGGTGTTAGAATTTTGGGTGAAATCAAACCAGATTATGTCGATATATTACAAAAAGCGGATGCTATTTTTATAGAATGTTTGCATGAGTTTGATTATTACGATAAAACCGCCCAAGCTTTTGCGGTATTTTTGCCTGTTAAGAGTGTAGGCGTCAAAGGCGATCAAAGATGTTATGAATATGTAATCGCTTTAAGAGCGGTAGAAACCACAGACTTTATGACCGCGCATTGGGCGCACTTGCCTTACCCACTTTTGGAAAAAGTATCTAGCCGTATTATCAATGAAGTATCAGGCATTGCGCGAGTGACGTATGATATTTCCAGTAAACCACCCGCAACCATTGAGTGGGAATAAATAAAATGACATCTGATGAGCAAGATGTCTATTGGATGCATCGCGCAATTGAAATGGCTAAAATAGGCCAATCCAAAGGCGAGGTGCCGGTAGGGGCTGTCTTGGTCAAAGATCAAGAGGCTTTAGCTTTAGGTTTTAATCAGCCTATTCAAAATCAGGATCCGACCCATCATGCTGAAATGCAGGTCATTAGACAGGCGGCTCAAAAAATTGATAATTACAGAATACTCGACTCAACTTTATATGTGACACTAGAACCGTGCAGCATGTGTGCAGGCGCCATTATTCAAGCCAGAATCGCACGGGTCGTATTTGGTGCCTTTGAGCCCAAAGCAGGGGCTTGTGGTAGTGTCATGAATATTTTGGCGCATCCAAAATTAAATCATCACCCTATTGTGCAAGGAGGCATGTTAGAGCAACCTTGTGCCAACTTGCTCAAAGAATTTTTTAAATTAAAACGTAGCTTATTAAAACATAGTTAAGAGGTCTTACCCCATGCAATCTTTCTTCAGTCTAGCCGAGCAGACATCTCATTGGCTTAATGCAATCAATCAAGCCAAAAAGCTATGTGCTAGCTTAGAAAGCATCACAGTTTATTCTGAGTTTTATCTGCAAGCCTCTAATGTATTAGCAGATGCAGATAGCCAAAAATTAACCAATATTTTACAAGCACAAAAAGACATCGAATTTGAATCGCCTCAATCAGATGTCTGTATACGTGTGGTGCCGAGGCTGGGGACGTATTCATCATGGGGAAGCAAAGCGTTAGAACTATTGCATCATATGGGGCTGACACAATGTCAGCGTATAGAACGAGGCCATGTGTTTTACTTTATATTTTCAGGTAAAGCATTGCCAGAAGGCGATGTGTTAGAAAAAATGTATGCCATATTTTTTGATAAGATGACAGAGAGCCTGGTATTAGAGGCTAATGACTTACAATCTATATTTGATGTGGCGGTTCCCCAACCTTACCAAGAAGTAGATATTCAAAACAAATTAGAACAGGCGAATGTCGAGTTGGGATTGGCATTGTCTGAAACTGAAATGGTGTTTTTACGTCAATCCTTTGCCAAAATATCTCGTGATCCGACAGATGCCGAGCTAATGATGTTTGCTCAGATCAATTCAGAGCATTGTCGGCATAAAATTTTCAATGCAAGCTGGACATTAGATGGCGAGCAAAAGCCTAAATCTTTATTGGATATGATTAAAAATACATATCAACAATCACCAGATGGTGTATTGTCCGCCTATAGTGATAATAGCGCTGTTATGAGTAGCCATGATGATAGTGAAACAGGGTTTTATAGAGATATTAATAATCAGTATCAATTTGGCAGGCAAAAAAGCCAAATTCTAATGAAAGTCGAAACGCATAACCATCCTACCGCGATTGAGCCTTTTGCAGGCAGTGGTACAGGGCAGGGAGGGGAGATCCGTGATGAAGGGGCAACAGGGCGTGGTAGTTGCCCCAAGGTTGGCTTATCAGGCTTTACCGTGTCTAATCTTAATATTCCTAACTTCCCGCGGGTATGGGAGCATGACAGCAAATCCCCAAAGCGGATTCAAAGCGCATTAGATATTATGCTCAAAGCCCCTATAGGGGGTGCTGCTTTTAATAATGAGTTTGGTCGCCCTTGTATTTGTGGGTATTTTAGAACCTATGAGCATGTCATTCAATCTGACATGAGAGAATATCACGCCTTTGGTTTTCATAAACCCATTATGATTGCGGGTGGTATGGGCAAAATTCAAAATAACCATGTGCAAAAAAGCAAAGTCCAAGACGGTGATTTGTTGCTTGTGCTAGGTGGGCCTGCCCTGAAAATCGGTATTGGTGGTGGTTCGGCTTCTTCTATGTCGCAAGGTCAAAGCGATGAAGGCTTAGATTTTGCCTCGGTACAAAGACAAAACCCAGAAATGCAGCGTCGCGCTCAAGAAGTGATTGAGCAGTGCCGAGGCATGAATGAACATAATCCTATTATCAGTATTCATGATGTGGGCGCGGGTGGTATTGCCAATGCTTTATCTGAGATTGTGCATGACTGTGGTTTGGGCGCACTATTGCAATTAGAAAATATTCCGGTTGCAGATTCGAGTATGAGTCCATTGGAAGTGTGGTGCAATGAATCACAAGAGCGCTATATTATAGCAATAGCAAAAAAAGACTTAAAAATATTTGATAAAATTGCGCAAAAAGAACGCTGCCCTTATAGCGTGTTAGGGCATGCCGCTGATTCTGGTTATATTACAATAGAAGATAAAGCGAATCATAATAAACCAGTCGATATGCCGCTTTCTATTTTATTTGCCAACCCGCCTAAATTAGAGAAAAATTTACATCGTGAGAAAACTGCCTATCCAGCGGTTAATACACAAGTATATAAACTCAAAGACGCTTTGGAGCGCGTTCTGAATTGTCCAACGGTTGCAGATAAGTCTTTTTTAATTACCATAGGGGATAGAACCGTTACGGGATTAGTGGCTCGTGACCAAATGGTAGGACCTTGGCAAGTGCCGGTTGCTGATTGTGGTGTGAGCGCCTCAAACTATACTGGCCATACGGGAGAGGCAATGAGTATGGGCGAAAAGCCAGCTTTGTCTTTGATATCTCCGCAAGCCATGGCGCGTATGGCAGTGAGTGAATCCCTATTAAATATTTTATCAGCAGATATTCAAGATTTATCTGATATTAAGTTATCTTGTAATTGGATGGCAGATGCCAATACCGCGGAGCAAGCCATTGCTTTATATGATGCGGTTGAAGCCATTGGTGAGCAATTTTGTCCAGAACTAGGAATAGCCATACCGGTTGGCAAAGATTCTTTATCTATGCAAACCCAATGGGTTGATACAGACAGAGCAGATAACGAAATTCAAAACAAAGTGATATCCCCACTGGCCTTAGTGGTCTCTGCTTTCGCCCCGGTCAAAGATATTCGTCAAACGATTACACCGCTATTAAATACCGATGAATCGGAGCAAGATAGCGTATTGTTATTTATTGACTTAGCGGATAAAAATCAACGTATGGGGGGCAGTATTTTTGCGCAAGTGACCAATCAAATTGGGGATGTGTGTCCTGATGTCACGCCCCAAAAGGTAAAAGATTTTGCTTATGCTATGAGAGCGCTTAAAGATCAAGCGCTAGTTATGGCTTATCATGACAAAAGTGATGGTGGCCTATGGGCGTGTTTATGTGAGATGGCCTTTGCTTCTAATACAGGATTAGATATTAATATTAGTGATTATATTTTAGATGCAAAGAAAGGTAGAGTTCAGGCTTTACTAAATGAAGAACTAGGTGCGGTGATACAAGTCTCTAAAGCCAATATGAAAACCGCACTGGATATTTTATCAGGATTTGGTTTGCAACAATCTACTTACACGATCGCTAGGCTCAATAAACATCAATCGATTAATGTATTTTCAAATGGCCAGTGTGTTTATACCTCCAAACGTGCAGAGTTACATAAAATTTGGTCGCAAACCAGCTTACACATGAGCGCTTTAAGAGATAACCCAGAGACAGCGAAGGCTGCTTTTGAGAGCATCAATACTGAACAAAACCCAGGTTTGAATTTTAGCGTCAGCCAAGAATACATTCTGAATCCACCTAGCCAGGATGTTTTGAATCAAGCAAAAAAACCCAAAATTGCTATTTTACGTGAGCAAGGTGTCAATGGCCATAATGAAATGGCCGCAGCATTTACCCTGGCTGGTTTTGACGCGATGGATATAACCATGCAAGATTTAATCGATGGGAAAAATTTAGAAGATTTTCATGGTTTGGCTGTTTGTGGTGGATTCTCCTATGGCGATGTTTTGGGGGCGGGCTTAGGATGGGCTAATGCTATTTTACATACGCCGCATCTCAATCAAGTATTTCGTACGTTTTTTGCCAGAACAGACACTTTTACTTTAGGGGTTTGTAATGGTTGCCAAATGTTATCGGCCATAAAAGAACTCATTCCTGGCGCTGAGCACTGGCCCAGTTTCGTCAAAAATCAATCTGAACAATTTGAAGCAAGGTTGAGTTTGGTTGAAATTGTAGATTCCCCCTCTATTTTATTGAAAGATATGGTAGGACTCAAAGTACCTGTTGCTGTCGCACATGGCGAAGGACAGGTTTTATATACAGAGTTTGACATCAATCAAGACAACAAACATGAAAAATACCATAGCTTGCGTTATATTAATAATAGTGGTGAATTAACTGAGCAGTATCCTTATAACCCCAATGGTTCAGAAGAGGGAATGACAGGTTTCACAACAGTTGATGGTCGTGTCACTATTATGATGCCACACCCGGAGCGAGTGTTTAAGAACTGGCAAATGTCATGGGCACCAAAAGCTTGGGCGGAACAGGCTAATGCGAGTTCGCATGATGATGAAAGTGGCAATAGCCCGTGGATGCAAATTTTTTATAACGCAAGGAATTGGCTAAAAACAAATGTTAAAATATAAAGCTTGTATTGATGACAAAACAGGGCATGAATGGATAGAAACGGGCTTGCGTGGTAAAAGCTTAATGGCTGCGCCATTGCTGAATAAAGGCACAGCCTTTTCGCAAGAAGAACGTAAAGCACTCAATATTTTGGGTAAGTTGCCCTATGCTGTTGAGACAATTGATCAACAATTAGAACGCGTGCGTTATCAATATACGAGATATTCCAGTAATCTCACCAAGTTTGTTTATTTGAATAATCTGCATGATACCAATGAAGTTTTGTTCTACAGATTTTTGTCAGATAACTTGGCAGAGATTCTGCCGATTATTTATACCCCCAATGTGGGGGCTGCAGTCAAAGAGTTCAGTCATGAGTTCAGGCATCCTAGAGGACTTTATATTAGCTATCCTGATATGGAGCATATGGAAGATATTTTATCGCATCGAACACATCCTGATATCAATGTAATGGTCGTCACAGATGGTGAGGCTGTTTTAGGCATTGGCGATCAAGGGGTTGGCAGTATGGACATTTCTGTTGCCAAACTGGTTGTATACTGTTTGTGTGGTGTGGATACTTATAAAACATTGCCAATTACTTTGGATGTGGGTACAGACAACCAACAATTATTAGATGATCCGCTTTATATGGGCTGGCGGCATAAAAGAATCAGAGGCGATGAATATAAAAAATTTATTGATAAGTTTGTTAATGTGGTGCACGAAAAATTTCCCAAAACTTTTTTACATTGGGAAGATTTTGGCAGACAAAACGCGAGATATATTTTAGATCAGCACCAAGATAAACATTGTATGTTAAATGATGACATGCAAGGCACGGGTGTCATTACCTTATCGGCTATTTTATCTGCAATCGATGTAACCGCAATACCCATTCATAATCACAGAGTGATTATATTTGGCGCTGGCACAGCAGGGGTGGGGATTGCGGAGCAATTATATGAAGCCATGGTTCGCCAAGGCATGGACAGAGAAAAAGCCCGTGAGAATTTTTGGTTGATCGATAGGGATGGCTTAATATTTGATAATACAGCGGGGCTTTCTAAACACATTAAAGCCTTTGCACGTCAATTACCAGAAGAGAAAAAATGGGATTTGGAAGAGCGAGATTTACTATCTGTCGTACAAAAAATCAAGCCGACCATACTGATTGGTACATCGACTGTTAGAGGGGCTTTTACAGAAGAAGTGATTAAAAATATGGCAGCTCATGTAGCGCAGCCTATTATTTTCCCTTTATCTAACCCCAATGATAATTGTGAAGCGAATCCAGAAAATATTCTAAAATGGACCAAAGGTAAGGCGTTAATCGCTACAGGTAGTCCTTTTGAGCCGGTTGAATATGGTGGGCGTACTTATGTTATTGGGCAATGTAACAATGCATTGGCTTTTCCTGGGATAGGGATAGGCGCAAATGCTGTTCAAGCCAAAGTACTAACAGACAATATGCTTTGGGCAGCTGCTCAGGCCATAGGCGAGAAATCGCCTGCTAAGATTGATATTACTCAGCCACTGTTGCCTGGCATAGCAGATTTACCGCAACTCGCAGTTCATGTTGCGATTAAGGTGGCGGAGCAGGCTATTGCCGATGGTGTTGCAACTTACCAACCCACAGAATCTATCGCTAAGCTCATCCAGAAAAATATCTGGAAGCCAAGGTATAAAACTATTAAGGCTGTCTAAAAAAAATATAGCTCATTTCTTTAATCGTGAGTTCCTTGTAAACTATTTTATAAAGCCCACGATAAAGAAAATTTGTCAGGAAATTCACCTAGACAGATAATATATTAATTATATTTACGTTTCTTGGCTGGTGGTTCGCAATTATCATTTTCATCAATATTGTTATTGTTTGTTACAGGGAGGATTCTCTTATTTTGACTGGGTAAAAACGGAATATTATTGTTGTTGTTTACCATATCTTTATCGCAATCATTGTGCTTTTGTTCGGCAAGCGCAGCTTGTAATATCCCTACAGTCTTGTTGCGAGCTAATATAGCAAGATTAAGTGGCGTTTGCCCACGATAATTTTTTAAATCAACAATTGCATTATGTTTAAGTAGTATTTTTACTTGAGCCACATTATTGTGGTTAACGGCGGAATGAAGGGCGGTTCCGGAGGAAAATCTACGCCAAGAATATGGGGAAGGTGACTGTTGTTGATAATTTACTGATGCTCCGTTATTAATTAATAGTTCTGTGGTATTGGGGTTGCCCAATCCAACTGAAAAACAAAGTGGTGTATCATAAAATTCGTTGCCTTTATTAATGTCAATCTTCTCATCTAAGTCTGTTGCTAGTAGCAGCTTCAGGCAACCCTCAAGTTTATGTAAACAAGCTTGTCTCAATATTAGCTCAGGTCCATTATAAAAACTATCTTGCATTATGTTTTTGCAATAATGGGAGATATTTTGAAATATTTTTTTGGCCTTGAACTCTGTGTCTTCATTACTGGGATTTAAGGATAAACATTTTTCAACATCTTTGAGCACATCAGAGATTACCCGCTTAATAAACAAATGTTTGTCTAGTATAGCTAGTTTAGCTAATAAAAGTTCCATGTATGGCAATAGGTTTGAATCAAACTCACTACGGAATATCTTATTGAATTTATCTCTAGCCTGTTGGAAAGTCATTTCTTTAATTCTTTGTTCGTCACTAATAAATACTTTAGACATATCATCCTCATTTACTCTGTTAGGTTTTAAACAGATTTTATAGTTAAATTAGGCCAAATAAATCTCATATGGCCGTGAACTTCCAGTAAATGATTTTTTACTAGAGTTGCGAATATTTATATCTTATCCTTTTTGAGCACCATTGTATGTCAGGTAAATGATTACAAGCGATAGAAGGTATATGAATGAGTGATAAGTTTTTCCAGGAGTTGGATGGGTGGAAATGTTATTTGCTTACAGATATATGCTTTAAAGGGAGGTTGATGCTATACGCTAGACTGTCTTCAAATTTCTACTGGGGGACGTTAAGCTAGTTGCCAAGCACCCGTTAGCGTATATCTCGGGGCGCTTGGGTTTCATGCCTTCTCGCCAAGCCGCTCTAACCGTAGTTTTTCAAAATATACAGGTATCCATAACGTTTATTGGAAGTTATAATGCTACTACGTTTAAGTCTCGCAAATTTTTATTTACCAGAAACAAAAAAACATTTGCTGGAAGGGCAAGATTTATCACTTAACAAATAGGAGATTATGATGGCAAAAGGTCAAGATAAAGGTAACAAAGGCAAGTCAGGCAATAAAAAGCTAACCATTAAAGAAAAAAAGGATAAGAAAAAGGAAAAGAAAAAGAAGAGTAAATAGTTGTACTCTGAAGTGATCCCCTGAAGTGCCCCCCCCATCAAGAGTGAGAAACACCGCAAGTGGCCGCCTAAGGGGTTCCTTAAATGGAATCCCTTTAAACACAAGTGTTGGTGTTGATAAACAAAATGTGAAAACCGAAAAGAGTCGATTCTCTCTATTAAATATACTGGACAGCCTGCCGAATACAAAAAAAACGTGTTAGACTCGCTTTTTTGGTCAGTGTTAATGCAGTAATACTAAGGAATAATGAGGGTTACAAAATGTATAGCTGTGGTTTGGATTTTGGCACTAGCAATTCAACGCTAGCAATATCTCGCCATTCTAAAACGTCTCTAATAGCGCTGAGCGATAAATCTCCAATCCTTAAGTCTGCCATTTATTTTGATTCGGAAATACGGCAACACTTTATTGGACAATATGGTATAGACCGTTATTTGGATGGTGGACAGGGTAGATTAATGCTGTCTTTGAAAAGCATTTTAGGCTCCTCTTTGCTGAGTGAAAAAATTGCGGTATGCGGGAAATGGGTAACGTATCGAGATATTATAGGGTTAGTCATCAAATATATTAAGGATACTGCCGAAAAACAATTAAATACTGAACTCACCCAAGTCGCATTAGGTCGACCTGTACGTTACCATGATTCTGATGATGCAAGAGATAAGTTAGCACAAGATACAATGGAACTTATCCTGAAGGAGCAAGGCTTTAAAGAGGTCATCTTTCAGTTTGAGCCGATAGCAGCAGCTTTAGATTACGAAAGCACTATTCGTAATGAGCAGTTAGCCTTAATTATTGATTTGGGTGGAGGTACTTCTGACTTTACGATAATTAAACTTAACAGCAATACAGCAAAGGCAACAAATCGAAAGTCAGACATTCTTGCCAACTGTGGTATACACATAGGTGGGACTAATTTTGATAAAGCGCTAAGTTTGCATGCCATTATGCCCTTGTTGGGTAAGGGTAGTTTTATTAGAGGGATGAGCGGAACTAAACTTGAAATGCCAACATCATTGTATTATGACTTAACATCATGGCATTTGTTAAATAATCTATATACCAATAAAAATATTAATGAAGTTAAAGATTTACAATTGGTATCTGAACAAAAATATTTAATGAAGCGAGCTATAAAAGTATTACAAAAAAAATTGGGTCATTATTTACTACAGTCAGCAGAAAACTCTAAAATTAAGTTAAGCTCCTCCCTAAATGATAATATTGATATATCAAAAGTTGAAGATGATTTACAGGCGTTTATTTCTCGAGATGATTTTGAGTCCTGCAGCCATAATTTAATTAATAGGTTGCAAAAAGCGGTACAAAGTACTCTGGCTACAGCAGGGGTCAATGCAAACCAAATTGATTCTGTATTTTTAACGGGTGGAACCACTCAAATTCCATCGGTACGCCACATGATAAGAAATATTTTTCCAAATTCACACTTTGTCACAGGCGATGTATACGGAAGTGTTGGTAAAGGACTTGCTATCACTGCCGCTCAATTTTTTTAAGTTTTTATCTTCACTCCTTAGAGGGAGGGTATAAATCCCCCAGGCACATGAAATGCGCCGTCCCCCTTTGGAATCAAAGGGGGCGCCGCAATGCGGCAGGGGGATTTTATTAGTTTTACCCTCTCGTCATTCTCATCAGTACATTATTTTTCGCTATATAGTGATTATAGAGCGCGCCTAGAACATGCAGTGACACTAAGCCGATGACCACATAGGATGCATATAAGTGGACGTAATAAATTTTCTCTGCTAGTGCTTTGTTCTCGGCTAAGAATAATGGAATTTTAAACCAATCAAATACACCTACGGCTCGACCGGACAGCACAGACATAAAAATGCCAGATATAGGCATAACCAGCATGCTCAGATATAAGCAAAGATGAACGACTTTGGATATAATTAATTTGAGTTTTGAAGCTTTAGGGGATTTAGGATGTTTGCCTAGGTTGCTCCAAAATAGCATAATAATGCCTAAGGTTAAGACAACGACCCCTAGTGATTTATGCAATAGAATGTATTGTAATTTCTCAGGCATGTCTTTAGGGAAATATTCTCGGCGATATACTAAATAGTATTGTACGGCGAACAGAAGAAATATAGACCAATGTAAGAGTTTAGTAAATAACCCAAACCTTTCTTCATTGTTTGTTAACTGCATGAGAACTCCATTCAATATTGATTGTATAAAAATATCCTGATTATACAAGATTGAAGTGAAAAAGCTAAAATCTTGACTAAAATCTTATATTTTTTTACCTATCTATTGGGTCTTGCTTTTATACTAGGTTGTAGATGCTCTACATAATAGGCGTTATTTTCTAAGCTATTCTCAATAAGTTCTTTGTTTGTTTCACTCGGCTCTACTGGAGATAAAATACTGGTCTCCATCGTCAGCCCTAATATAATATACATAAGCTGTTCATTTAAATGACAAAAATTATTAACGGCTTCATTTGATGACACCAAGCTATTTTCTTGTTTTGCACGGAGATAAAGTTGTTTATTTTGATATTGTAATGATTTAACCGTTTCTTGAGTTTTTGCTAGAAAACTTGGACTTTGACTGTATTCAACATTTTCTAGATCTGCTTGTAGTACTTCTATACTGGTGACTACAGAATCAATGGCTGGATAGTTTTTGAGAACGGATGTTCCATTGTGTCCAGAGAGTTTGCCCATAGTGTCAAATGCCAGTAATAAAAACTGTATGGCCACTAATTGAGACTCTATGCCAATCGGATGTTCATATCCCAGTAGATCGGTATGATCACTTGGTTTTGCTTCTTCTAGCTTTTTTAAGTTGTTAAGTCCTGTTGCCCATGGGAATGCATTCAAAAATTGTAATTTTAGTTCTGATGATGAAAATTTGCCAAGAAT
The DNA here is from genome assembly GCA_964633725.1 of Uncultured Candidatus Berkiella sp. GTDB lineage: Bacteria > Pseudomonadota > Gammaproteobacteria > Berkiellales > Berkiellaceae > Berkiella_A. The sequence goes on along the minus strand of CAZWHY010000005.1, from coordinate 35,358 downwards.
CGATTTCTGTGTTTCAGATAACGTTTTAAACGCATCACTTAAACCAACACTTTCAGGATCCATTGGTCCCACCCAATATTCATTTTGCATTAGTGTTTGTTCTAGGTTAGTTGATTTGTCTTCATGTGATTTTGAAAAAAGTGTAGGGCTTTCTCCATCTAAGACAGCCCCCAGCAAGTTGGTTAAGGCGCTGCCAACATCGTGAGATTCTTCGTGGTGTGCCGCTGTTATAGATGCGTTAATTGATTTTTTTAGACGTTGGGCTTGATGATAGAGCTTTTTTTGGTCTTTGGGGGAGAAAAATTTAGGCTTGTACAGGTTTTCTTCAAAAATAGGATGTGCTTCATATTGCGCTTTGAGCAGCTCCAATGATTCCACTGTAAATGAATTATTTGGGTTTGTAATTCTGTTCAGAAATGCTTCTAGCAGTATTGCCTTTTCTCTACTGTATTTTTCAGTGTTGTCTGACATCATCTTTGGCCTCTAATTCGTTAAATAATTTAAATATGGACATTGACTCATTAAAGTCTGGCATCTCTGTGGTGGGTGAATGGGTGTCCCCCTCAAGGTGTTGTGACATAAATTCAATTATTTTTTCTTGTGGGTTATCTTCTATTAAGTTGTACCCCCAGCCTTTATTTGAGCAATTATGTAAATAATTAATTAAGGCTGAAATACTCTTGAATTCGGTGATGCTAATGGCTGATGGGGTTTCTTCAGGTTTAATCTCTTGTGAGAGTTGAGGTAGGTCAGATGGGCTGATTTTCCCATCAAAAATATAGTCTTGTACGTAGGGTGCATAATAACAGTTAGATAGAATGGCAGATAAGTAGCTGTTCATGAAATTGATCAAGTTAATGCTGAGTTCAGGTTTTTTTTGTTTTGCAAAATTGAATTGTTTGTAATCATTTACTTGTAAGGCTTCTTGCCCAATGGTAATAAATTTTGAAGGTAAACTAATAGTTTGAGATTCAATTAAGTCTATTAATTTTTGTTTGGATTTTTCTATTAGTGGGATGCCATTATGCTCTTTAATCATTTTAGCCAGCAATCTTTTCTTGTTTTTGAAAAGTGTGGTGAAGTTTTCTGTTGCATTTGTATTATTTTGGCTCAATCGGAGGACGTGACTTTTTGTGAGTACATGATAAATGATTTCAAAAGTTTTGTACGAATGATTCTTGAATGCGGTATTTAAAACGCGTTCATAAAAATAAATAATATTTCCACATTCTTTTATTTTTTTGCGAGGTGAAATAAGACCGTTATGATATTCGAAAAATATTATAACGGAAAACAAAGTGTCTAATTTAACGTTAAATTCTTCGGTTCTATTGATATGGAGCGAATCAGGTGTTTTGTATAGATTGTCTGAGGCATTGATGTAATCTAGATTTAATGCTGAGCATATTAGTTCAGTAGAGCCTATGTTAAGCATTTCATGTTGATATATTTTTTCAATCATATCGATTAGTTCATCGATAAAAATATCTTGTTGTTTAGTCGGTGCTCTTGATTTTGCCATATTTTCAATTCGTATTAATATTTCTTTAAAGTGAGAGATATGCGCAATAGTTTGGATGCTGGATGGAATGTTTTTCTCTGTTGTTTGTGTGCTTTGTTTTTTATTTTGATATTCAGAGACTATTGCATTATTGGATGTAATGATGTTCTGCTTTCTAGCGGTGGTGATGAAAAGTTGTACCGCGGTATCTGGTGATAATAGATTATCGTTTTTGGTGTCAAAATAGCTTGGGTGCGTGTAATGCAAGATATCTCTAAACTCAGCAATGGTATTAGCATGTTGTTCTTCTGGCAGGTTTTCCAATTGGCACACTAAGTCATATATCATTGTGCTTAAAGTTTCTTTTGACAGATAAGGGGTTGCTTTGAGCGCCAAACGATTTAGCGTATTGTAATATTCTGCTTTATTTTTATTTTTTTTGTCTATAATAAGATGTTTAATTTCATTGGCAATGGGCGTTAGCTCCGCATCTTTAATAAGATTTAAAAAATGATGCAGTTTGGTTGATGTACTGTTGTCCATGCCTTTGTAGTGAAATAACTCACTATTCATGTCCATATTGATAATGGTGCGAATAAAGATAAGCGCATTGTTATGTTCGCAAGTGAGCGCTGTATTGTTAAAAGATGCTATTGTCATATCTATTAGAGTGCTGGGTTTGAAATATGTGTGCATTCCCATACATAATGCTTTTGTGAACTGGGTTTGTTTTTCTGAGTTTTTATTGGCAAAAAACTGTCCTAATTTAAAATGCAGGATGAAAGATTTTAATGGGGTGCTATCTTTTTTATATTCTAAATGTAATAAAATATTGGCCTTTTGCAGTTCCATTGCAAATGTATGGTTTTTAAATGGTGCTAACAGCATCATCAGTTCTGGAGAAATACTGTCGATATGTGACATATATTCTAAGAGGTGAAATGTTTCTTGGTGCTGCTTTATGATTATGCCATGTAAAATGTCACATTGTTTTGCAAAGTGTTCATATTTTACTAATGCTTTGACGTCAAATGTATGACCATATTTTAGTTTTAATTTGGCTGATTTTTGCACCAAAGATTGATATTGGGATAACATATGCTCAATTTTTGAAAAATATTTACTCATATGTCCGGTTTGGAAATAGGGGGATAAATTCTTCCAGTTTTGTAATTGTTGTTTATGATCACTAAGATCTTTGTTGGATTTGTTGTCTGGTGTATTTTTGGCGATATTATTTCTTTGAGACTGTAGTGGCTCTATTTCTTTTGTTTTTAATAGAATGGCGTGAGAATATAGGGCTGATATTTGTTGTTCAATATCTTGTGGTAAAAGTCTTTTTATGGCATCTATTGAGTTATGTAGTAGTTCACCTTGGAGGATGACGGCCAAATTATTATTTGTATGGGCAATCTGTCTGACATTTTTAAATCGTTTTTTTATTTTATGTTCTCTTGCTAAGAAATCAGGACTTTTTAACTCTTTGGGGATTTTGTGTAAGCTATCCTCTATGTTGGCTAAAACGTCTATTTTAGGTATTTTGGGTAATTGTGGTATGTTGTTTTGTATGAAAAACAGCCTTAAAGCACCTCTTGAGCCAAACGAACAAAATTCATCAATAATTTGCATATAGACCAACAAGGATTGCTCTGTGATGGGGGTGTTTTTGCTGATTGTTTCAGGTAGAGATTTTTTCGATAATAAGCGTCTATATGAGTTTTGTTTTAATGCAAAGGTCCTTTTTAGGGCATAAATAGCGTCAGCTAACTCGTTGTCGTTAGATTGACATTGACATAAAGCATCGTTGAATGTGTTAATGTTGCTTAAAAATGCATTAATATGGTTGGTAAGATTTTTTGCATTGTCAAAATCCCATTCTGAGATGGGGGGGGCAGATTTAACGGTTTTGTTTTCAGCAGGGGGGAGGGTTTCGTTGCCGGTTATCTCAGCTTCTGGGTAGTGAGGTGTTTTTGTATCCTGGTTGGGCAATTGAAGTGTATCAATGGGTGTTATTGTATTGGCAGTCTCTCTGACTTGTATGTTAGGGACATTTGAGTTGATATTATTAATGTTAAAGCTTTCTATAAGATCTTTAGGGCGTAATTCAAAGATGCTATTTATTTTTGATATATGCGCATTTTTTATATCATATAGTATTTGGGTCATTGTATCGGCACTGGATAACGCCTCTTGGATCTCTTCCATGTATTGATCGTAGACAATGCGTATGTCATTAAAGGCTTCTAGTATTGCTTCTAGTTGTTCTATTTGAGAGAAGTTATGGTCTCGGGTTTGTTGCACCATATCAGAAATGATTTTGTTATTTTCTGTCATATAGTCTGAGAGTGTTATTAATTGATTTATAATGGGCAAGCATTTTTGAAAATCCTCAACCTTAATTGTGGCCTTTTCAATGAGATTTATAATAAGTTGGTAGTCTTTGTGAGAGTTTAAGTGTGCGTTTAAAACATCGGGGCTGAGTGAATCTATGAGTCGTTTTTCATCTTCAAAACCAATTTTTCGATTAGAGATAGAATTCAAGAAATCATATTGCTGTTGGGAGACACTGTTCAACAATTGGGTGAGCGCCCCTTTGTGAGTTTGTAATTCATCTATTAAAATATATATTAAACTTTGTGGTAAAAGAATGTCAAAGTCGAATTCATCTACATTTTGGATAAATTGGAAAAGGCTACTATCTTCGGCAGATGATGACTGTGTAAGCTCATCGATCCTTGATTGTGAGCTCTGTATTAGCGCAACAAATAGCGTGTGTATTTTGTCATGTAGATAATATTTTGCATTATCTTCAAGCATATTAAGCTCTGTTTCAAGTGCGATGATGCTTTGCTTGGTTTGAGCGATGTGTTTTTCTGATAGTGGGATGCTCAGTGCTTCATTTTGAATAACCGTCATAATGTTTTGACTAAATGTATAATATTCTTTTAAATGTAAAATATAGTCTCGCTGTATTTCTTGGCTATGAGCGGCATAAAATTCATGCAGGTTTTTTTCCTGAATAAAGGTATTGGCGTATTTTATGATTTTTTTGGTAAAATTCGCATGATAAAGTCTTGCGAGCAGTTCAATAGAACTTTGTTGACTAAAAGAAAGACTTATATCTTCCGGTGTGATGAGCGGGCAGTGGTCAAAGACAGAGCGCATGCAACGGTATGCTAGGTCATTGGATTGAGCGTTGACATGACTTTCTAATATGTTGAGTATCTCGTCAATTTGATTACCATCTGGTTTCTCATCAAGCAAGGAGACTATGCTGGTTAGTTCAGAGAATGGTGAGATTGCACTTTTGGTAATTAAGTTTGCAACTTTCGTTTGGTTTAGAGCGGCTTGAATACTAGCATTGTTTATGGGCAGGTCAAGGGTATGTATGGAGGTTGTTTTATTTTGTTTTGAGGCATTCCTTTCTGCTAGTGCTTTTCTAATACTCGGCGAAATTGGGGCTTTCGTTTTTTTCTTTGCTTTTTTTGACTTTAAAGTTTTACTATTCGATGTCATAACGGACCCTTAGGGTTTTAGAAATTTTAATATAATGACGATAAATCGTGAGCATGCACGGTAATGCTCTTAACGTTCTTTCTAATTAGTCCTATAAACTCAACAAAAAGTTTAGAAAATATTTGGGTTTTTGAATGTTTTTTTAAGATTATATTTTTTGTATGTGAATGTAGACTGTTGCGAGCTTTAAGTGAGATGACCTGTGTTTGAAGTGTTAGGTTGTATGTCTTTGTTATTCTTGTTTTTATGTTGCTACATGTGGTCAAATAAAATATGGAGAAGACAAAATAACATCATTGTGTATGTTATGGATGAATACAGGTGTAGTACATGGTACTGGGGAAAAAACAGCTAAAAAACTGGATTACTTACTTGCAACGTGCAAGTGCCCAAATTTTTAGGCGTAAAAATGACAAATGTGAAAATACACGGTCATTTGCTAAGTCTGTCGGTTTTGTGCAGTTACAAAAATTATTTCAGCATGTTGACCGTTTGCAAAATCTCATGTTGATTGCAAAAGCAGGGATGAGGGAGGCGCCTCTACAGGCGCAGACTTGCCTGTTCCATGTGAGCAGGAGTTTAATTCAAATTCGTGAGCAAGCGTACCACTTTCAGTACCGATTAAATCAATTGTCTGAAACAGATAATATGTCGCAAGAGGATGTTCTTCAACCTATTCTGGATTCGATGCATAAGTGTCAACAGGTTATTGTAACCATAATTGATGTTGTGGAGTCTAGAGGGGTTCTGAGTCTGATTCAGAATAACAAGTTTTTTATGATGGTCAATACCTTGGAACTAAATGCCGCTGAATTGTCTAGTCATATGCGTCGATATAATCAATTTTGTGCACAAACAGACACTTTGAATGCATTATTTGAGCTTGAGACCTTGTTTTCAGATAGATTCTCTGCCCAATCAAACGTACCTAGATTTCATTCTTCAAGTTTTGAGGGACACTACGAAATAGCAGAAAGAGACAGCTTTGTTAGAGGACAGGGCAATGAATCCGAATCTGAATTAATGAAAAAAGTAGAATTAATGACCAATCCACTATATGGTCAATTTGTGAAAGAAACAGTTGAGATTTATCTAGAGTTAAAAAAATGTTACGTGGTATCCAGAAAATCTGTTATTAATAACACACTTAAGAATATTTCAGATGATATAGAATCCTTGATTTTAGCAGTTGAAAACATTGATGAGTGTGTGGAGGAAGCATTAAGCGCTTTGCATTCTATATATAGTGGGTTGGAGTCTATACGGTTTAGTACGAATACAGAATCTAGATGTTCTAGAAATTTATTCGATAAGTCTAAGCAAGCTCGCACAAAATTACGACAAGCTTGTTCGCACTGTGATCTAGGTTTGATGTTTTTAAATCAAATCGCTTTGAAAAAAACAATATATACCAAACAAAAATAGTTATCGAATCAAAATGCCTGCAGCGACGTTTCTGTCTTCTGAACTCAAAATAGCATAAGTATATACAGCCCGTAGAGAATCCATTATCTCTATGCCAATACCTTGCTCATAAAATGGGCGCAACCAATCCTGTGGCGGAAAATGTAGCTTTGCGCCTGTTCCTAAGATGAAAATTTCTGGGCGTTTCTCTAAAATATCTTGGAAATGAATTAGTTGAAGCTCTGAAAAATTTTGGGGTGCCCAGCAGGTCTGAAACCCAGTATGGCTTACAAGAATGCTTTGTTGGTAGCATTGTTGATTTACCCAGATTTCACCGGGTTGATAACGCTGGATTGTGAATTCGGCTGTGTTGTTGTCTTGTTGGATATTCATTAAATCTTTGGATAGTGATGATAATTTTGCATTATACTATACGGGTATGAGGGGTTGCTAATAAAACAGGTTTAGTCTGTCAAGTCACCAAATGCCAGGGCGATTAATAGCCCAAGAGTTAAAATTAACACATATCCAAGGGAAGATTAAGATATATGAAGTTTAAACGTATAGAACGATTACCGCAGTATGTATTTAATTTGGTTGGTCAGCTAATAGAGGAAACTCGTGAACAAGGTCATGATGTGATTGACTTTAGCCTAGGTAACCCGGATGTTGGAACCCCGACATTTATTGTTGATACCCTGATACAAACCGCTCAGCGTGAGGAAACACATCGTTATTCTAAATCTAAAGGTATAGATCATTTATTGAATGCTTTTTGTGATTGGGCGATGCGTCGGTTTAATGTATCATTGCAAATTCAGAATGAAGTTGTGGCAACGATTGGCGCCAAAGAGGGTATCGCACACTTGGTCTTGGCGATTACGAGTGCGGGCGATAAAGTTTTAGTGCCGACACCTTGCTATCCGATTCACTCACATGCTTTTGAGATTGCTGAATGTGATGTTCACTATTTTCAAGTAGAGACAGATCAATCTAAAACATTTGAAAATATTAAAACACAAATTGAAAAGCAAGATATTAAAGTTTTGTTATTAAATTTTCCTTCTAATCCCACCGGCGCATGTGTTGATTTAGATTTTTTTGAAGCGATTATTGCTTTAGCCAAAAAACACAATGTATGGGTGATACATGACTTGGCTTATGCAGATATTTGTTTTGATGGATACCAAGCACCGTCTATATTGCAAGTCAAAGGCGCAAAAGAAGTTGCCGTCGAAGTGTTTTCGCTTTCTAAATCTTATAATATGCCAGGATGGCGTGTAGGCTTTGTATATGGGAACCATGAATTGGTCGGTGCTTTAATTAAACTCAAGTCTTATTATGATTACGGTATGTTTACCCCTATACAAGTTGCTGCGGCAAAAGCGTTGAATGATGGGGACAATGCTGCCAAGCAAATTTGTCATTTATATCAAAAAAGAAGAGATATTTTACACAAGGGTTTAAACAATATTGGTTGGACAGTGAATAAGCCATTATCCACCATGTTTATTTGGGCCGCTATTCCCAAAGGTTATAAGACACTAGATTCTTTTACCTTTACCAAAATGTTGATTCAAGAGGCTCATGTTGCGGTATCGCCGGGTATAGGATTTGGGCAAGCGGGCGATCAATTTGTACGTTTTGCTTTAATTGAAGATGAAATTCATGTAAAAGAAGCATTAAAACGCATTGCGAATACACTCGATAAATTACCGAAAATAGTTGAGGAGAAAAAATTTGGAACCGGTTAATATTGCCATTTTAGGCTTGGGCACGGTTGGCTCGGGCACGCTAAGAGTTTTACAAAAAAACACCCATGAGATTAGCCGACGTGCGGGGCGGGATTTAAAAATATATGGTGTGTCCGTTAGGGATACAAGCAAACAACGAGATTGTGATTTGACTGGAATTTCGGTGACAACCGATTCATTTGCGTTGGTTTCTGATCCAAAGGTCGATATTGTGGTTGAGCTTATGGGCGGGGAAGAGGAAGCAAAAGAACTCATCTTATTAGCGATTCAGCAAAAAAAGCACGTTGTTACAGCCAATAAAGCTTTGATAGCAGAGCATGGAAATGAAATCTTTCATCGAGCGGAAGCACAAGGTGTAACGGTTGCTTTTGAAGGGGCGGTTGCGGGTGGTATTCCCATTATTAAAACCATTCGAGAAGGGCTAGGCGGCAACCGTATTGATTCATTAGCGGGGATTATTAATGGTACCAGTAATTATATACTGAGCCAGATGACGGATTTAGGTTGGGATTTTCCAACTGCGCTGCAATCGGCTCAAGACAAGGGCTATGCGGAATCTGACCCTAGTTTTGATATTGACGGGGTAGATGCTGCGCATAAATTAACCATTTTAGCATCGATTGCTTTTGGGATACCCTTACAGTTTTCTAAAGTGATGAAAGAAGGCATATCCAGCTTAGAGCCTATGGATATTCAGTATGCGAATCAATTAGGCTATGATATTAAACATTTGGGTATTGCGAAACGGCTAGAATCAGGTATTGAATTACGAGTGCACCCAACCTTAGTTTCACAACAAAGTTTGTTATCCCAAGTAAAAGGCGTTATGAATGCCGTGGCGATTCATGCCAATGCGGTAGGCCCTACGTTGTATTATGGTGCTGGAGCCGGGGGCGATGCAACGGCTTCTAGCGTATTGGCAGATTTAATAGATGTGGTTAGAAACATGAATGTTGCCAAAGAAGCCAGAGTGCCTTATTTGGCATTTCAATCTCATGCTTTATCTGATACCACTATTTTGCCCAATTCAGATATTCAAAGTCATTACTATATAAGATTGATGGCGGATGATGAGCCTGGTATCTTGGCACAAGTGACACAAGCATTAGGAAAACGCCGAGTCAGTATACAATCCATTATTCAAAACGAGCCAGCAGGTAGTGATTTAGTGGGGGAAGATTTATCTGGTCATGTGCCAGTTGTGATCATGACGCATCTCACACGTGAAGGAGAGATAGATGATGCGATTGAAGAGATGCAAAATTTTCGAGGTATTAATATGCCTATTGTTAAACTACGAATTGAGTCTTTTTAAGTGAGATTTGAGTGAGAATATAAATGAATATCAGTCTTATCCAGAAGTATTTTGAATATTTGCCATTAGAGCGAGCAGACAGCATCATCAGTTTAGGCGAGGGGAATACGCCTTTAATGCAACTTAGCCGTATCATGGAAAAATGGCAGAACCAGTATGATATTTTTGCGAAAGTTGAGGGGTTTAATCCCACGGGCTCGTTTAAAGATAGAGGGATGACTGTTGCTTTATCCAAAGCGAAGGAAGAAGGTGCCAAAGCGGTTTTATGTGCTTCTACAGGTAACACATCAGCTTCTTGTGCGGCTTATGCAGCCAAAGCTGGGTTGAAGTCTATCGTCTTGATTCCAGAAGGTAAGATTGCCCAAGGCAAATTAGCGCAAGCCATTATGTATGGTGCGGATATTATTCAGATCAAAGGCAACTTTGATGATGCGATGGCCTTAGTGAAAGAGCTCAGTCAGCGCTTACCGATAGCTTTAATGAACTCTGTGAATCCGCATCGTATTGCGGGTCAAAAAACGGCAGCGTTTGAAATCATAGAAACCTTAGGGGACGCGCCCGATTATCATTGTTTGCCGGTAGGCAATGCAGGTAATATTTCAGCATATTGGATGGGATATGAAGAATATTATGAACTAAAAAAATCAAGCAAAAAACCAAAAATGCTAGGCGTTCAGGCTGAAGGTGCTGCGCCATTTATACACAATCATCCAATAAAAGTTCCAGAAACATTGGCTACAGCGATACGCATTGGCAATCCTCAATCTTGGGATCTGGCTCAAACCGCCGTGCGAGATTCAGCAGGGGCTTTTAGCATGGTTAGTGATGACGAAATTTTAAGCGCTCAGAAATTATTAGCTGAAGAAGAGGGCATATTTTGTGAGCCTGCTAGCGCAGCCTCTATTGCGGGGTTAATCAATGCTATAAATAATGGTAAAATAGCAAAGGGTGCTAAGATTGTATGTACACTGACTGGCAACGGCCTAAAAGATCCAGACATTGCGATATCACAATGCACCCAGGATTTTTCTGCTATTTCTCCTGATTTGAAAGTATTGCAGACGCGTTTAGAAAAGAGCTTATAAAAATAATATAACCCAACATAAAGCATAAAAAAATGAGCAAAAATTTCCATTTATTGATCCCCGGCTTATTGCCAGAGGCGCAATTTAAATTCGAGCAATCGTTTCCTAATTTATCGTTATTATTGGCGAAATCAAAAGCGAAACCACAAGATAAACTGTCTCTGGATGCGAAAATATCCGGGTTGTTTGGATTGGCGGCATCTGATTTTCCGGCAGGTGCGCTATGTGCATTATATTATAATAAAATCAAGCGTGACCAAACTGAGCAATATTTTTGTCAGGTCGATCCCGTTCAAACTCGGCTAGATGCTCAAACCGCCTTTTTAACCAAAACGCTTTATGCTGACTTGTCTTTAGACGATATTTCAGAAGCAAAAAAGATATTGAGCGTTTTGTTTGAGCCAGAATATCATCTGGCCTGCCAATCTGATAGCTGGTTTTGTACTTTACCCCAAAAGGCTGATTTATTGGCCAACCCCATATGGGATGTCTTGGGAAAATCTTTACATCGTCGTCTACCATCTGGACCAGATGCCACTACATATCAGCGTTTAATCACAGAGTGCGAGATGTTGCTTAGTATGCAAGAGGTGGATATTGATAGCTTATGGTTTTGGGGCTTTGGCAGTTTGCCTAAATCTGTTAGTACACATTTTGACTTGCTGATGAGCAATGAAGTCAGCCTAAGAGGCTTGGCTAAATGTGCCAATATCGAGCATGCGGATTTATTAGATAAACCCAATATAGAACTATCTGCCGATAATATTTTGTTGGTGGATACCACGCTATTACAGTTGCAACGTCAAGGTCATGTTGAACAATGGATAGCGGCGATTCAATATTATGAACAAGGCTGGATGGCAATATTATTGGAGGGCTTGAATTCAGGCTCGGTGGCATCTATCACTTTAGACTTTGGGCAAGACATATATTACAAAATAACAAAAAATAATTTAAATTATTTTTGGCGTCGACGCAAAACATTAGAAGATTTTATATAAAGTAGGTGTCACTTGGATACAACATTACCACAACCCACAATTAAAACCCGTCATATTGACGAAAAGAGAAGCCAGCAAGGCATTGCGGATGGTTTGCATCCAGTGATTGCGCGTATTTTGGCTTCTAGGCCATTTGATGAGAGTTATACCCCCAATGATTGGTTAGATTTAGGGTTGCAAGCATTGGATTCGCCTAATCGATTGGCCGATTGTGATGTGGCGGTTGCGCGGATTGTCGAAGCCATGCAACAAAAAGAAGTCATCGGTATAGAAACGGATCATGATTGTGATGGTCAAACCAGTCATGCAGTGATTCATCAAGCTTTTATTGCCTATTTTCAATACCCTAAGGAAAAAATACGGTCCTATATAGGCCATCGTTTGAAAGAAGGCTATGGCTTATCTGAAAAATTAGTAGATCGTATTTTGGCCGATGAGCCACGGCCTAGTTTGATTATTACAGCAGATAATGGCTCTTCAGATGAAAGCGCGATCGCTCGACTCAAAGCGCAAGGCATTGATGTGATTGTCACTGACCACCATGAGATCCCTATTGATGGTATCCCCCAAAGTGCGGTGGCTGTGATTAATCCGACTCGATCGGATTGTGATTATCCCGATCCCTGTATTGCGGGTTGTATGGTCGCATGGTTATTAATGGCGGCTGTTCGACAGGGGCTGTTAAAGCAAAAAGTATTGGCCGAGATCCCTAGGTTAGGGGGCTTGTTAGACTATGTTGCCGTTGGAACCGTTGCGGATTGTGTCAGTATTGCGAGGAGCAAAAATAATCGCATTGTTGTTTCTAAAGGCATGCAGTTAATTGAAAAAGTCAAAAGACCCTGTTGGCAAGCGTTGTTGCCACATTTAACCTTTCCACTGCACTCAGAAGATTTAGGCTTTAAAATTGGTCCGCTTTTGAATAGCGATGGGCGGTTGGCTTGTGCTTTTGGTTCCGTCAGCTTTTTATTGGCGAATGACACCTATGAAGCGCGGAAATGGTATGAGCATTTAAATGAACAAAACGTAACTCGAAAATCTATTCAAAATCGCATTACAGAGACAGGGCTGGAGCAGGCCACAGAACAGTATTTGGCCAAAAAGAGAACTTTATGTATCAATATGGAAGATGGCCATGCTGGTGTACACGGTATATCCGCCAGCCGAATCAAAGATGTTTTTGGTCGGCCTACAATTATTTTTTGCGCTAAGCAGGGGGAGATAGATATTTTAACCGGTTCAGCACGCTCTATTCCTGGTTTACATCTGAAAAATGTATTACAAAAAGTAAAAGATTTAGCGCCTGATACAATAGAGCGTTTTGGTGGTCATGAAGGCGCCGCTGGCTTAACGATTCCAAAATCACAATTTGAATTATTTGCCAAAAATTTTGAGCAAGTGGTTCAAAGTGATTTTGAAGCCAAAATGTTTGGACCTGTGGTTTGGAGTGATGGGGCGTTAGACAGTGAGCATTTGAGCCAGGATTTTGTAGAAGATTTATTAGATCGCTTGGAGCCTTTTGGGCGTGAGTTTGAACCCCCGCAATTTGAAGCCACAGCTCAAGTTGCGAGTATAAAATTTATGGGAGCAGGTAAGAACCACGCTAGGTTGGGTTTATCCATAGACGATGTTTGGGTGAATTGTGTGTGGTTTTCTTGTCGAAAAGATGAAAAATCACCGGCACCTGTCGCCGTGGGAGATAGTGTAAAAGTACTATATTGCCCTAAAGTGGAGACATTTAGAGGGAATAAGCGGCTAACGTGTAGGATTGTGCATTTAGAGGTTCTATAAAGAATATCGGTTATCAGAATAACTTATTGGATAATAAAATTTACTCTCTGGGCTAAAAAAAGTAAAATGGCTAATTTTGGATTTTAGTAATTTTTCCAGCAAAATATAAATGAAGGGCATCATGGAAACGGCACCATTACAAGCGAGTTTAAAAGATTTAACCGAACGTTTAACGCATCTTCGGAGGTATCTTTGACTTTGATACTAAAAATGAACGGCTAGAAGAAGTCACGCGTATTCTAGGTTTGCCAAATATTTGGGATGAGCCTACAAAGGCTAACTTGCTGAATAAAGAACGTGTTCAGCTAGAAAAAACATTAGAAGCTATCAAAACAGTAACGACTGGCTTAGAAGATTCTGCAGATTTACTGAGTCTTGCCATCGAAGAAGATGATGAAGTGACATACAAAGAGCTGTTGGACGAAGTGTCAAATTTAGAAAATATTGTGCAAGATTTAGAATTTAGACGTATGTTTTCAGGAGAACTGGATCCGAATGATTGTTATTTAGAATTCCAATCAGGTTCTGGTGGCACAGAGGCTCAGGATTGGGCTGAAATGATTTTGCGTATGTACTTGCGTTGGGGTGAACGCAAAGGTTTTAAGTTAACCCTATTAGAGTGCTCTGCTGGGGAGGTTGCGGGTATTAAAAGTGCAACTGTCAAAGTAGAAGGTGATTATGCGTACGGATGGTTAAGAACCGAAACAGGCGTACATCGATTAGTGCGCAAATCACCGTTTGATTCTGGTAGCCGGCGGCATACTTCTTTTGCGGCTGTTTTTGTATCGCCAGTGGTCGATGATGATATTGATATTGAGATGAATCCAGCGGATTTACGGATTGATACTTATAGAGCCAGCGGTGCCGGTGGCCAGCATGTCAATCGAACAGATTCTGCGGTTAGGATTACACACATACCGACGAATACGGTTGTACAATGTCAAAACGATCGTTCGCAACATAAAAATAAAGCCCAGGCAATGAGTCAATTAAAGGCAAAATTATATGAGTTACAGGTACAAGAGAAAAATCAAGCCTTGCAAGTAATAGAAGATAGCAAATCTGCTATTGGTTGGGGGAGTCAGATTCGATCTTATGTTTTAGATGACTCCAGAATCAAAGATTTACGTACAGCCGTAGAGACCTCAAATTGCCAAGCCATGTTAGATGGTAATTTATTAGATATGTTTATTTCAGCTAGTTTAAAGAGTGGATTGTAAAATGTCAGACAGTAATGAAACAATAAAAAATATAGCCAATGAAGAAACAACAGAAGAATCTGTCAACGAGCAGATGCAACAACGTCGCAATAAATTGGCCGATATGCGGGCGGCAGGTCAAGCGTATCCCAATAAATTTAGGCGTGATAGCTTAGCATTAGAAATACAGGATGCGCATGGATCCAAATCTAAAGAAGCATTGGCGGCAGAAAATATCCCGGTTAAAATAGCCGGCCGTTTGATGACTTGCCGGCTAATGGGCAAAGCGAGCTTTATGCACGTACAAGATATGACAGGACGTATGCAGGTTTATTTGCGTCAAGCGGATTTGCCAGAAGGTGTTTACGATCGTTTTAAAACCTGGGATATCGGTGATATCGTTGGGGTCAGTGGTACTGTATTTAAAACCAAAACAGGTGAGTTATCTGTTAAGGCAAATGATATTCAATTATTAACCAAATCTTTGCGACCACTCCCTGAAAAATACCACGGGCTGGCGGATGTTGAAATATGTTATAGACAACGTTATTTGGATTTAATGACGAATCCTAAAACACAGAAACGTTTTAAAATGCGCACTCAAATCGTTCAAGGTATACGTACGTTTTTAAATCAACATCAGTTTACGGAAGTGGAAACACCCATGATGCAAGCCATTGCAGGTGGCGCAGTTGCAAGACCTTTTACGACGTATCACAATGCATTAGATATGCCTTTATTCTTACGTGTCGCGCCGGAATTATATTTAAAGCGTTTGGTTGTAGGCGGTATAGAGCGTGTTTATGAGATAAACAGAAATTTTAGAAACGAAGGTTTATCGACACGGCACAATCCAGAATTTACCATGTTAGAATTTTATCAAGCCTATGCGGATTATAATGATTTAATGGATTTGACAGAGTCTTTGATGCGCTATTTGGCTGAAGAAGTATTAGGTAGTACAAAATTGCCATATCAAGATAAAGAATTTGATTTATCAAAACCTTTTATCCGTATGACGGTGAAAGAATCTGTCGTTCAATATAATCCAGAATTAAAAGAATGCATTGACGATTATAATGCGGTTTGGGCATATGCTGAAAAACTAGGGGTGCACTTAGAAAAAAGCTATGGTATTGGCAAAATTCAGATTGAGATATTTGAAAAAACAGTTGAAAGCAAATTATTTGAGCCGACTTTTATTACGGCCTATCCAACGGAAGTATCTCCGCTTGCCCGGAAAAATGATGACGATCCGACTATTACAGACAGATTTGAGCTCTTCGTTGCGGGACGTGAATTGGCCAATGGTTTTTCTGAGTTAAATGATTCTGAAGATCAAGCCGAGCGTTTTAAAGAGCAAGCAGCGCTCAAAGATGCGGGAGATGCAGAAGCGATGCATTATGATCAGGATTACATTACCGCTTTGGAATATGGTTTACCGCCTACGGCAGGAGAGGGGATTGGTATCGATAGATTGGTGATGTTATTTACCAATACCGACACGATCAGAGATGTGATCTTATTTCCTTTGATGCGACCTCAGAAATAAAGCGCAAGCTGTTTCTCTCCTGGTTTTTTAATCACATCAGGAGAGAATATTTTAAGTAAGAAGAGGCTATTTAAAAATATCTCTTGCCGCAGCAAAATCATCTGTTAATTCAGGGTATTCGTCTAATGACTTTTCTGGCGATAAATTTAGCCGGTTATAACAAGGTAGCTCTGTTCTATTTAGCTTAGATAATGGATGGTTGACTTTGTTTTTTGCTATATGAATTTTAGTGACGAGCAAAACATCAGCTAAGTCAGCCTCATTTTTATTCTCATAAAATTTATTGAAATTTTCAGGCAGCTTTATAAGCTCAGGAGAGAACTGCCAGGCTGCCATAATATTTTTACTGAGTTTGGTTGTATGGTTTTCAATTAATTGAGCAATAAGCTCAGGATCATCTAAAAGTTCTGGGTTTTTTTCAGCATAAGATAAAATAGACAGCGTACCCACATCACATAATAATCCACCTAACATAGCTTGATCTGCTGGAATACGGGTTAAGCGAGCCGCCAGAACACTGCCAATACTGGCAACTTGTGCACTAACCCGCCAAGCTTCATCCATATGCTTTTTGATAATGGGATTATCGGTTTTGAATAACTGCTCTAATGCGATACCAACAGCAATGTTGCTGGCAAAATGAACACCCATACGGCTAATCGCGGTTTCTAAATTATTAACAGCCACTTTGCCTCGAACCAGCGGGCTATTGGCTAATCTGAGTAGTCTAGCCGTTAGTGCTGGATCCTGCTGGATGACGGCAAACAGGTCACTAATTTTTACATTGGGATCGGCTGCTACTTCTTGTATTTTACTCACAATATCTGGTTTTGATGGCAGTGGCAGTTTATTCGATTGAACCGCTTCCAGTATTCTATTACAAATAACTTCTGGTTTTGCAGACATATACTTAACTTCCTTTTTATTACTTCTTTATATTTCCATGAATTGAATGAGTGGTTTTAATTATCTTAACTGTAACTTAAGTCTAGATGATGAAGCTTGGGTTTATCAGCTGAATTAACAAAAAGATTCATAAAATTTTGGTATTGATTGTGAATGACTGCCAGCAATTCATACTGGCCATTAATAGTTGGTGAACATACTATGACTGTTCCCACAGTGATGCTTTTTTGCTCTTGTATAGAGACGATATTTTGCCCAACAAAATTTTTGCTTGATGCAGATTGATTTTTTACCTCAATAAAAGCACGGTGCATATGTTTATTGGATTTACCTCTAAATTGCATGCGTGTAATCACTTCCTGTCCAATGTAGCAGCCTTTATTAAAGCTAACCGCATCTATTGTTGGTAAATTAAGATAATGCGGAAAAAAACAGTTTGCAATTTCTGGATATATAATGGGAATGCCCGCTCTTATCTCAAGCAGCTCCCAGGTGTGGCTGTTTAATTTAAAAAAGTGGGTTAATTTTGATTTCCAAAGTTCAATTAAAGCCTTTACAGGGGCAACCAACAAAACGCGAGGGATCTTGCCGCGCAATTGCAGCATAGAACCTGTGCCTGATTCCATGGGAATAGAGCTAACATGATTAATATCTTGTGAATCATATTCACTAAATGTTTCTTTTAAAAAAGCGGCTAATTTTTTGCCATGCAAACAGATAGCGGCTAAATGTTCACTAACATCCTCAATATTAACCTCAGAGAAGAGAGAATATTTTTTTAGTAATTTTAAGCTATTGTCCAAGCTGTCTTTTTGCAGTATGAGCAAATAAGCAGAGCTATCATTAGGATAGTGGCAAATACGATAAAAATTTTGTATTTTGCCTTTGGCTGAACAGTGCGCTCCAAAAGTGCAATGTTTGGTTGAAAGCTCAGATAAATCACAGGTTAATTGGCCGTTCAAAAAAGAGAGTGCCTCTGTACCGCTGACCTTGATAAAAGCCAGCTGAATAAGTGGTATGATGTTTAGTTCTTTTTCTAAAGCTTCAATATTTTGTGTTGGCGGGCAAAACGAGATGCTGCTTTGATTCTCATCAAAATCGCCTATGGTTTTGAGGTACGCTTGCCACTGTGTATTTATTTTTTGATGCATTGAACTAATTTTCTCCTGTAATTACAATAAAGTACCACAGTTATGCTCTTTTTTGCAAAGCTTGACTATTTCAAGAATATTGTTTTTGGCATACTACTATAGTCAGAAACTTGATCGGTGTGGTACTATTTTTTTGTGGCATAAGATGTTGGAGGTTAATGTGGATATAGAATATGAGAAAGTGAGATGGGCTTGTAGAAGAGGCATGTTAGAATGCGATTTATTTTTAGTGCCTTTTTTTGAGCAATGTTATGGTGAACTTTGTGACACCGATAAAGAGATTTTTAAAAAAATACTGGTTGAGAGTGATGCTTATTTGTTTGCGTGGTTGATGCAAACAGAAAAACCCAAATGTAAAACGTATGAACCCATCATTGCAAAAATTAGACAGCACAAACTATCCCTGCCTACAACTTAATGTTTCCAAGCAGATGCGAATTTTTCAGGCGTTTCTGAGCAGTTTATCGATATTAAGCATATTGATCTTGTTTCAAAGCGCCCTGTGGGTTTTAGCAGTGCTTGTGTTTGGTATTTGTGTCTTAATCTTGTTACAAAAATATGCATGCTTATTTAGCGTAAAGTGGTTTAATAAAGTAGTGCAGTTACAATATCACTCAAATGGTATGTGGGCTGTGAAATATAAACAGGGGCAATATTACGTTGCTTATCAGCTTGTTAAACCGTTTATATGCAAGTGGTTTTGCATACTTTACCTGCGTGTACCCTCATCAAAGCGAAAAATAACCGTTTTTATTCACAAAGACAGTATACCAACTAAAAAGTTTCAGTTATTATTATATTTGCTTAGGTAATTTTAGTTCCTATCCGATACATATAGTGTGTCTGGAAATGATACGTTTTTGGGCGTATATACAAGCTAAATAGCCTAATTGTGTTTACACAAAAATATAAGTGACTTGAGATATGAAGCAATCTTCTTTAAAGAAAGAGTATGAAGAGAATAAAGAGAAAGTAGATAAGGAACTCATTCAGCAAGTCAAGGAAGGTGATAAGCAAGCTTTTGATTTATTGGTTGAACGCTATCAATATAAAATTATTAAATTAGCAAACCGTTATGTTCACGATCCTGTCGAAGCGATGGATGTTGCACAAGAATCCTTTATTAAGGCATATAAAGCGATTGATAAGTTTAGGGGGGATAGTGCATTTTATACCTGGTTATATAGAATCGCTATTAACACAGCAAAGAATCATACGGTTATTAGTAGTCGAAAAATCATTGAAGCAGATGTGGAACAGATCGATTTAGATAATACTTTGACGCGTGCTAGTATTCGAGACTATTCGGCGCCTGAGAATGCACTACAAGACAAAGAGCTAAGAGAGCTGATCTTTGATGTGATTCAAAAGCTGCCTAAAGAGTTAAGAACCGCTATTATGCTAAGAGAATTAAACGGCATGAGCTACGAAGAAATTTCGATGGTCATGGCATGTCCGATTGGCACCGTTCGTTCTAGGATCTACCGTGCAAGAGAATCCATTGAAAAACGGCTTAAACCGCATTTGTGAGATAGACTATAAACAAGTAAGTAAAAGGAAATTGTATGAATCATTCAAAAAAAGAAAATGTATCAGCAATGATGGACGATGCTTTATCTTCTTTAGAGGTTCAAGAGACCATAGCAGATCTTAAAAATAATGCTGAATTAAGAGCTACATGGAAAAACTATCATTTCATATCCTCTATGTTACAAAATAGCTTAGAATCTGAATGGCTTGCAGCAGAAATCAAAGTGCCTGCTCGCAATGCTCAAACAGAAGTGGTTATTGAGAAACATCGAGACAATCAAATATCTAACCAATCTTTGGAACAAAGCTCTGAGAAAAAAGCTTAAGTAAGTTATTACATGCCCATTCCTAAGTCCAGATTATTTTGGTCTTGAAAATATTGGGGGTTGGCACAGATCCAGCCTTCCAAAACCACACTGTATTTTTAAATACACAAATCACTGAATAAAATACCCCCTCAAAAGGCAGCAGAACTGTATACATACCAATATGTTAACTAACTAAATCGTGGTACAATGGCTTCTATAGTAACGGTTTTCACAGTTCCCAAGGATGCGGCTGATTGAATGAATACCATATCGCAGTAGGAGTGGTATATGAGAGATATAAAGCCCAATAAAGTATATATGCATTTTTTGAGTGCCACTCCGTTCTTAAATTTTCTTCCAGTATGTGCTGCATTAAGCTTATTGCTCTTTAATACGACGACAATAGCGCAATCAACATCTCATTATGCTGCGTTACCTGATTTTACCCATGTAGTGAATGAAGCCGCGGAATCGGTTGTCAATATCGTGACGATTAAACATGGTGGCAAGAAGCTTATTCCTGACCATTTAAGAGATGACATTGAAGACACGCCTTTGATGGATGTTTTAAAAGAAATGTTTGGCACACAATTAGATCAAAGATTGTCAGGCAACACACCTGGTTTGGGATCCGGGAGTGTTATTTCAAAAGACGGATTTATTATTACCAATTACCATGTTGTGCAAGGCGCTGATGACATCTTCGTGCGCTTACGCGATAGACGAGAATTTAGAGCAGAGCTGATAGGAAAAGATACGGGCACAGATTTGGCATTATTAAAAATTCCTGCAAATGATTTAAAGCCATTAAAATATGCGCCTGCTCATGATATCAAGGTCGGGCAATGGGTATTAGCGATTGGATCACCTTATGGTTTTGAAAATACTGTGACAGTCGGAGTGGTGAGTGCAACCGATAGAAGCTTAGGATCAGAGCGTTATGTGCCATTTTTACAAACAGATGTTGCGATTAATCCAGGCAATTCTGGTGGTGCATTACTGAATCTTAAAGGAGAGCTCGTAGGGATCAATTCTCAAATTATCAGCGAATCAGGGAGTTATGCTGGTCTTTCTTTTGCCGTCCCTAGCCATGTGGTTCAATCCGTTGTCAACCAACTAAGAGAGCATGGTTCTGTATCAAGAGGTTGGGTTGGGATGGCCTTCCAAGATTTAACCCGGGATTTAGCATTATCTTTTGGGGTTAAAAAAGTGAAAGGTGCTTTAATTTCTCAAGTGGTGCCCGGTAGTCCAGCCGAAAGATCGGGATTGCAGTTAGGTGATATTATTGTGGAATTTAATGGAAAAGAAGTCGTTAGAGCAACAGATTTGCCACCACTCGTAGGCTTAGTACCAATTAATGACTCTGTCAATATGAAGGTTGTACGTAACAATCAAAATTTAAATTTGTCCTTAACCATCGGTACATTTAATAGAAATCCGATACAGAAATTAAAATTTAAATCTAAAAGATTAGTGTCTGATATTAGTCGACTTGCGGTCAAGCAAGGTGTGATTGTTCGTGAGTTAAAAGATTACGAGAGAAATATTCTTAAAAGTAATCAGCAGGGCGTTATCGTTGTAAAATTAACCAATTATGATTGGCTAGACTCAGGATTGCGTCGGGGCGATGTAATTGTCAGTGTTAATCGTAAGCCTGTTAGCAATATGAAAGACTTCTACAATGTCATTAGCCATACTGAAAAACGTGCTATCTCACTATTAGTTACCCGCCAGGGCGGTTCACAAAGGTTTTTAGCGGTCAAACTAAATAAATAAAATATAAACAGGACAGCCACGTTAAGTTCATGTTCTAAAATTCAAAGTGCCCCTCCTCTTTCCCGACGAGCAAAGCGAATCTTCCCCTCTCCTGATTTGCAGGAGAGGGTGGCTGGAAGCCGGGTGAGGTAAAACGGGAACTAAACAGAAACTAAACAGGACAGCCACGTTAAGTTCATATTCTAAAATCTAATATGGCTGTCCTCTCCCAGAATTAGACGAGGAATTGATTCGCTTTGCTATCAGTTGATGGAGAACTGCTTTCATTTCTATCTATATCTCATAAAGCTGCATCCAGACTAGCTCCTAGTACCTCATATGCCTTATAATACTCATCCAGATTTAGAGTATATTTGAGGACTATTGCGTGTAACCACACTTTATAATCAATGATTTATATATCAAACTCTATTTAATTTTAATAATAAATATAAATATGTTATAGTCCTTACTTTATGAATCATATCAGAAACTTTTCAATTATTGCTCATATAGACCATGGTAAATCCACTTTGTCGGATAGGCTAATCCAGGAGTGCGGAGGGCTATCAGACAGAGAAATGTCCAGCCAAGTTCTAGACTCTATGGATTTAGAACGTGAACGGGGTATTACGATTAAAGCCCAGAGCGTTTCTTTAAATTACAAAGCCAAAGATGGCATTACTTATCAGCTCAATTTTATTGATACACCAGGGCATGTAGACTTCGCTTACGAAGTCTCTCGTTCGCTGGCCGCTTGTGAAGGTGCTTTATTAGTGGTGGATGCTGCACAAGGCGTAGAAGCACAGACTGTGGCTAATTGTTATACTGCAATCGAGCAAGACTTAGAAGTGATACCTGTACTCAATAAAATTGATTTGCCTCAAGCCGATCCCGATCGAGTGATAAATGAGATTGAAGAAATTATTGGCTTAGACTGCACAGAAGCATTGAAAGTGAGCGCAAAGTCCGGCATTGGTATTCAAGATTTATTGGAACAGCTCGTTGAAAAAGTACCCGCGCCAGTGGGTAATGAAGAGGGACCCTTACAAGCTTTAATTATAGACTCGTGGTTTGATAATTATTTAGGCGTTGTCTCACTGATTCGAATCAAACATGGTAGTTTGCGGGTAAAAGACAAGATTAAAATCATGTCAACCGGACGCAATCATCAAGTAGATCAATTAGGGGTTTTTACGCCCAAGCGCACCAACAAAGACACGCTTAAAACGGGTGAGGTTGGATTTTTGGTTTCTGGTATCAAAGATATTGATGGTGCGCCTGTTGGTGATACCATTACGTTGGCGAATAATCCCTGTGAATCTGCGTTGGCAGGTTTTACGCGTACACAGCCTAAAGTGTTTGCAGGGTTGTTCCCGGTGTATTCTGATGACTTTGAATCTTTTAGAGAAGCATTAGCAAAATTAAGTCTAAACGATGCTTCATTATTTTATGAGCCAGAGTCCAGTGGGGCTTTGGGTTTTGGATTTCGATGTGGATTTTTGGGCTTGTTGCATATGGAAATTGTGCAAGAACGCTTAGAGCGCGAATACAACTTAGATCTGATTACCACAGCACCAACGGTTATTTTTGAAGTCGTGACGCGTAAAGGCGAAGTGCTCAAAATTGATAATCCCGCTAAATTGCCCTCAGCGAATGATTGGCAGGAAATGCGAGAGCCAATTGTGGCAGCCAATATACTAGTTCCCCAAGAATATGTGGGCGATGTGATGACGTTGTGTATAGAAAAACGTGGTATGCAAACTAAAATGGAATATGTTGGAAACCAAGTGGCGCTGACATATGATATTCCAATGAATGAAGTGGTTTTGGATTTTTATGATCGGTTGAAATCTATCAGTCGGGGCTATGCGTCTTTTGATTATGAGCTTACGCATTTTCAAGTTGCTGACTTGGTTAAAATGGATGTTTTAATCAATGGTGATGTGGTAGATGCTTTAGCCATTATTGTACACAAAGATAAAGCATTTTATCGTGGCCGTGAACTAACCCGTAAGTTAAAAGAGTTGATTCCACGGCAAATGTTTGATGTGGCTATCCAAGCGACATTGGGGGGGCAGGTTGTTGCCCGAACGAATGTCAAAGCATTAAGAAAAAATGTCACAGCCAAATGCTATGGTGGCGATATTTCTCGTAAGAAAAAATTATTAGAAAAGCAAAAGAAAGGCAAAAAGCGCATGAAGCAAGTAGGCTCGGTGGAAATTCCACAAGAAGCCTTTCTAGCCGTATTAAAAATGGATAAGGATAAATAATTTATGAAGCTGTATATGGATTTTTCGGTGGTTTTAGCGATTGGTGCAATTGTGTGCGCCATTATCTGGGCAGTAGATATGCTTTTCTTTAAAAAGAAACGGGCGATGTATGCTATACCCGGGAGTGATGAGGCGCATGAGCCCAAGATTGTAGAATATGCAAAATCATTTTTTCCTATTTTGCTGATTGTATTTTTCCTACGTTCTTTTTTGGCTGAGCCTTTTCGTATTCCATCAGGTTCCATGAAACCAACTTTATTAACGGGTGATTTTGTTTTAGTGAACAAGTTTGCTTATGGGATACGTTTGCCATTATTTGGTACAAAATTAATGGCAAAAGGCAATCCACAACGAGGCGATGTATTAGTATTTCGTTATCCAGTGAATACAAAAATTAATTTTATTAAACGCGTTATTGCTTTGCCAGGTGATAACGTAAAATATAAAGATAAGACTCTGTATATCAACGATAAAGAAATGCCAAAAGCCTTTCAAGAGCAAGTGAATGATTGGAATGATTATGGTTATGAACAGAGTTTAAAATTATTCACTGAAAAATTAAATGGCATTGAGCACGCGGTCTACATTGATCCCCAACGCCCTAATCAAAGCGTTGAAATCACGGTGCCTGAAGGTCACTATTTTGTCATGGGGGATAACCGTGATAACTCTGATGATTCTCGTTCTTGGGGGTTTGTAGCGGATGAGTTGATTATTGGTAAGGGCGCATATGTTTGGATGAGCTGGAATAGTCAATCTAAGGATGTTCGTTGGAAACGAATTGGTAATAAAATTACCTAAAATTTATGTAGTGTGAATAAATCAAGGAGAATAAGATGACATATAAAGCAGGGAACCATCCTAAAAAGCAAAAAGGCGTGTCTATGATATCGCTATTATTTTGGGGCATGCTTTTAGCTTTGGTCGTCGTGATAGGGTTGAATTTATTTCCGCCTTATATGGAGCACATGTCTGTTAAGCATGCTTTGACTGATTTGGCAAAAACAGATATCAAAACCAAAAGCACCCAGAAAATAGAAGATTTATTATTAAGGCGTTTTCAGGTGAATAATGTGAAGAATGTCAAAGCAAAAGATTTAGATATTGATAAAAGAGACGGCAAAATGTACTTGTCATTAGCGTATGAAGTACGTGTGCATTTAATTTCTAATATTGATGCTGTTGTGAGTTTTGATGATAGCGTCGTTGTAGAAGAGTAAGAATGAAGCAAGATAAGCTTGAACAGTTGCAAAGGCGTATTTCATATGCGTTTGCGGATATAGCGTTATTAAGCCAAGCGTTAACGCATAAGAGTGCGGGTGCGCATAATAATGAGCGTTTGGAATTTCTGGGTGATGCTATTTTAGGATTTATTATTGCCGATCTACTTTATCAAAAACATCCTAAAGCCAAAGAAGGCATCTTGACTCGGCGGCGTGCCAATCTGGTCAATGGGCGGGCTTTGGCCAAAATGGGGAAATCATTTGATTTGGGAGACTATCTTATCCTGGGTATGGGGGAGCGTCTGAGCGGTGGTTTTAGGCGAGAGTCTATTATTGCGGACTGCTTTGAGGCGGTGATAGGCGCTATTTATTTAGATAGAGGCTATGAAACGTGTCAAGAAAAAGTGGCAACCTGGTTTGAAAATGCGATTTTGCAAGATGCCCAAACAGAAGTCGAAAAAGATGCGAAGACGGAACTACAGGAGTGGTTGCAGTCTAAAAAAATGAGTTTGCCTATTTATACGGTGAGTGACATTCAAGGATTACAACATGAGCAAATATTTACGATTAGTTTGGCTGTAGAAGGTTTTGATAATCGCATTGAAACCAAGGGCAATAGCCGACGAATTGCGGAACAAAAAGCAGCAAAGTTATTTTTAGAGCAGGTGAAAAATGAGTGATGATAAGAAGTATTGTGGATTTATAGCGGTAATGGGTCGCCCGAATGTTGGAAAGTCCACATTGTTGAATGGTATATTGCAAAAGAAAATTAGCATCACCTCACATAAACCACAAACGACCAGGCGCCAAGTTTTGGGTGTTAAGACAATAGACAACAAACAAATGGTTTGGGTTGATACACCGGGGATGCATATAGACGGCAAAAAAGCCTTGAACAAATTTATGAATCAATCAGCACGACAAGCGTTAATTGATGTCAATGTGATAGTGCTGGTTGTTGAAGCCTTAAGATGGACTGCAGAAGATGAGCAAGTTTTGCTGTTGTTATTAAAGCAAAAAGCGCCATTGATTATTGTGGTCAATAAAGTAGATAAAATAAAAAACAAACCTGAATTGCTGCCCTTTTTAGAGAACCTGCATGCTAAGGCACCTAAGGCTGAAATCATTCCATTATCTGCCTTAAAAGGCGAACAAGTTGACTGTTTGGAACAATCTATTTTAAAACAATTGCCGGAAGATGTATTTTACTTTTCTAAAGAGGCCAATAGTAATCAATCACAAAGTTTTCATATGTCTGAAATTGTGCGTGAAAAGCTGATGCGGACTTTAGAGCAAGAAGTGCCTTATTCTATTGCGGTCGAAATAGAAAAATTTGAAGATACGGACAAGATCACGCACATTCATGCGTTAATTTGGGTGGAGCGCGATGCACAAAAAGGTATCGTTGTGGGCAAAGGCGGGGCGCAACTAAAAAAAGTGGGTACCAGTGCGCGAATAGATCTAGAAAAGTTTTTAGGCAAGAAAGTTTGCTTGAAGCTATGGGTCAAAGTAAAAGCCAATTGGGCGAATCAAGCTTCACTTTTGGAAACAATGGTGGGATAGGGTAGCATTATATGGCTGAGCCAATATTGCATCAGGCTTATTTTTTACACATTCGAGGCTTTAAAGAAAGTAGTGCGATTGTCGAGTGTTTTAGTAAAGAAGCAGGGCTGGTAGCCTGTTTGGCTAAAGGGGCGAAAAGACCTAAGTCTAAATGGCGTGGGTTAGTTCAGCCCTTTATTTTTGTCAATATTCATTGGCGTGGTCGGGGTGAAGTCAAAACGGTTATCCAATTAGAAGCTGAAATGATTTTGCCACGATTGCAAGGTAGAAGTTTACTGATGGGATTCTATCTTAATGAGCTATTACTAAAATTATTGCATCGCGGAGATCCTTATCCTGAGTTATTTATTGATTATCATCGGGCTTTAACAGGTTTAAGTTTAGCGACAGAGCAGAAGCAAAGCCAAGCGGTATTAAGACGTTTTGAATGCGCACTGTTAAAATCTTTAGGTTTTGGTTTAGACTTATATAATGATGTAAAGAACGAGCCGATTATCTCAGATTTAGTTTATGGCTACGATCAAGGCTATGGTTTTTATCCACAAGCGGTTTTACCTCAGTCGCAAAAAGTTTTGGCCATTTCAGGCGCAACATTAATCGCTTTACGTGGAGATAGCGACTTTTTTTCAGAGGTGCTGCTATTAGAGGCCAAAAAACTTATGCGTTTTGCGATAGCCCATCAATTAGGGGATAAGCAGCTTCATACGCGTAAGTTGTTTGCTCAAACAGTAGTAGCAGAGAGTTGTTAGTTTGCCACAGTGCTAGACGGTTATTGATGTATTTACGCCTGTTTTCATTCGAAACTGTCACTTTATGACAGTTTGTGCTATGTTAAGAATTATGAGTAGCTTGATTGAAAAAACTTTACGAACACTAGGCTCAGACTATGTCACTGCAGCTGAGCTAGCTGTGCTATTGCCTGTTAATGACAATGCAAGACACGCTCAAATTAAACGGGCGCTTGCTCAAGGACTTTTAAAACGCTTGAAAAGAGGCGTCTATCGGCGTTCAGGATACTTAGAGCACACCCAAGTGCATCCTTTCGAAGCCTCACAGTATTTAATGTGGCCATCTTATATCAGTTTAGAGTCCGCTCTTTCGTTCCATGGTCTTATCCCAGAAGCAATTTACCTTACAACCTGTGTGACAACGCAGAGTGCTACTGTTATTAAAAATCAACTAGGTCAATTTCAATATGATAAGCTGCCGAATCATGATTTTTTTGTTGATGTCCAGAGAGTACAAGAAGAACATTGCATCTATTATATCGCGAATCCTTGGAAAGCACTTTGTGATTACGTGTATTGCTACAATAAAAATTGGGATGATTTTGAGTCTGCCAATGAATCATTAAGGCTTGATGATTCATTTCCCAAGCTAACATCGTCTTTGAATAGTCGCTTAGTGGATTATTATCATAATAAAAGAATCAGTATTTTTTTAAGAGGCGTTCAGCGTGAGTATTGAAATTATTGAGCAACGTTTAAAAAAATATGATTGTCAAAATCGGCTTGATGAAATTAATGCTATTAAAGAAATATCTCAAGAAATTGCGCTGATGGCTTTGTCAAAATCTGGGTTTTTTAAAGTGGCTGAGTTTCATGGTGGAACAGCATTACGTATAATATATGGTATTAATAGATTCTCTGAAGATTTAGATTTTGCACTTTTAGCGCCTCAAACAGACTTTACTTTAGGAAAATACTTAACGTGTATAAGCGATGATTTTGAGGCCTATGGGTTTTATGTCGACTTGGCCGATCGTAAAGATGCGACCAAGACGATTCAGAAGCAGTTTTTGAAGGTCAGCTCTCTTGGAACTGAAATAAGCCTTATCTATCCCAAAGATAGGGCAGAACGTAGGATTAAAATCAAATTTGAGTTGGATACCAATCCACCTATAGCGGCAAACACTGAAATCAAATATTTGGTATTCCCTTTGGCCTTTAGTGTCTTGACCAAGGATTTGCCGAGTATGTTCGCTGGAAAGTTGCATGCGCTTTTATGTAGACCTTATGAGAAAGGCAGGGATTGGTATGATTTTATTTGGTTTGCTTCAAATAGAATCCCAGTAAATTACGCACTGTTGGAAAATGCCATTTATCAACAAGGTCCTTGGGCCAAAACGCCCATCACAGTTAACCAGAAATGGCTTGTTGAATCTCTCTGTCATAAAATTCAACATCTTAGTTGGGGGAATCTTGTGAGCGATGTCAGGCCATTGCTAAAGGCGTATGAGCAAGATTCTTTAGATATTTGGGGTGAAGCATTTTTCTTAGATTTGGTTAAGAAGCTATGATATGTTTTCAAAGAACGTGCGCGAAATATTAAGGCTATTTTACGCACGTTCTGCGCATTTTACTCGGTTAGATAGGTTTTCAATGTTTGAAATATTTTAGGCGTTGTCGCTATAATATCGCCAGATTCTAAGCAATCACGATCTTTGTGAATATCGCTGACCCAGCCACCGGCCTCTTGTATCAGCAACATACCTGCTGCCATATCCCAAGGTTTGAGGTTATATTCCCAAAACCCATCCAAACGACCAGCAGCAACATAAGCTAAATCCAAAGAAGCGGCACCTGCACGGCGAATGCCGACGCATTTGGGGATGATTTTTTGGAAGCTATTCAGATATTTTTCCAAATTATGGAATGTTGTATAGGGTATACCGGTGCCCAGTAGGGCTTTTTCTATGCGGTCTATTTTGCTAACCCGTATACGTTTGCCATTTAGTTGTGCGCCGCTACCTCTGTTGGCGGAGAATAGTTCATCGCGTGAGGGATCATATACGACAGCTTGTTGAATTTTGCCATCATATTTTACAGCGATAGAAACGGCATATTGTG
Source organism: Uncultured Candidatus Berkiella sp. (assembly GCA_964633725.1). Classification (GTDB taxonomy): domain Bacteria; phylum Pseudomonadota; class Gammaproteobacteria; order Berkiellales; family Berkiellaceae; genus Berkiella_A. Next base: position 5,685 of record CAZWHY010000005.1, on the reverse strand, counting down.
GAAAACCGTGCAAAAAATTAGTGGTGCCATCTAGCGGGTCAATAATCCACAAAGGGATGCTTTCATTGATTTCTGAGTGTGATGACCCAGATTCTTCTGCCAAAATTTGATGTTCAGGGTAGTTTTTATGAATGATTTCGATAATGGCTTGTTCGGCGATTTGATCGATCTGGCTGACGAAGTCGTTTCTACCCTTTTCTCTAATAGTTAGTGACCTAATATCATCTTCAGCTCGGACAATGATTTTACCGGCAGTACGAGCGGCTTTAATGGCAATATTCAGTAGTGGATGCATAGTTTAGATTTCTATATAATTTGTTGCTGGGTTGGTGAGCATTATAACAACGAAGCTCACTTTTCGATATTACTTTTTTAAAATTTTAAATAGATTTTTTAGGTTAAAATAACGCATGATAGAAGATGTTCGCATTGTTTTGGTTGAGACCTCACACCCCGGCAATATAGGTGCAGTTGCACGTGCGATGAAAAATATGGGGTTGAAACGCTTATTTTTGGTGAATCCCAAAACCTTTCCCAGTGCATTAGCCACAGAGCGCTCAGCAGGGGCGGATGATATTTTAGAGCACGCTCAAGTCGTACCTACTTTAAGAGAGGCGATATCTGATTGTGAGTTGGTATTTGGTGCCAGTGCGAGAGTCAGACAAATTCCATGGCCAACGGTTAATCCTCGGCAAACAGCAGAGCAGATTTGCACTCATCCTAACCCAAGTAAAATCGCTGTGGTCTTTGGTACTGAGCGCAGTGGCCTAACCAATGATGCCTTATCCCAATGTCATTACCATACTGTGATACCTGCTAACCCAAATTATGAATCTTTGAATTTAGCTCAAGCTGTTCAGGTGATTACTTATGAGTTATATCAAAGTTATTTGAATCAGGTAGAAAATTTAGATAAAAATAAATTGTCTGAGGTGCCTGTACAAGCGCCATTAGAAGATATATTTGGCGTATTTGATCATATGGAAAGTGTATTGGACAAAATCGATTTTCTAACCCCTAAATCATCCCGTATTCTTATCTATAGAATCAAACGCATGATACTAAAAACCAAGCTAGAGACCGAAGAAGTGAATATATTAAGAGGGATATTTAAAGCGGTATTGAGGAAAATTCCTGAAAAATCTGCTTAAAATATTGTTATATACACGCAATTCAACTTTTTCCAAAATCACCATTAAGCTTTAAAAACCAACCACCCGACTGAGTCGGCTGGCTTCCCTTAAGTGTACTTGATAAGCTAAAGAAATTAAATTTTTTGAATGGTATTAAGGCATGTCAATATGGAAAATGTTATAGGAATGTTAGCTTTTTATTGGTTGGCATTCTCGAAAATAATTGCAAGGGTTGTTATGGAAAACCTAATTGAGCCTTTAGAGTATCCTTTTCTTTCTTACACTCGTGTGAATAGAGCCATAGAAGATTTTTCGGGTAATGGTTTAGTTATTGGCTGCGGTGTTCGTGGTGTTAATGGGGCTTTTTGTGGCGGTGTGCGTCATCATGAGAATGATTTTTATACTATTGATGTTTGCCCGGATCAGAACCCAGATTTAATTTGGGATATTACAAAAAGTATTCCTAGAAATTTATTGAGTAGAAAATTTTCTTTAATTGATTTTGAATCTGTACCGTATGATATTTTTATTGATGAAAATAGCAAATCTTTGCATAATGCCAGTGAAATGCTTGACGATAATGGTATTGTCATTATTACAACCTCGTTATTCTTCATAAAGGATATGCCAAAAGAAACGACGTACCGCATTCTTGATGAAATAAAACGTTTAGGTTTTAAATATGCTATTAGAATTGGTGAAGATGAAATAAAATCAACAATATTATTGTCAAAAAATTCTGACTTGATTAATTTTAGTCATTATAACTCTTATCTAAGTCGCAGAGTGTATGTTACATCAGGGATTTTAGAAACAGTACAACTGGAATCTATAGATTTATTTATTCAAAATTTTGCATCTCTATTGCCTCCGCCTATTTTAGCGAAGAATTCATTATATTCAGAAAGTGAGAGGGATATTTTAAGATTATGGGATAGATATTCTAATATTGGTTTAAAAGATTCTTCTGACGTAAGAAGGAAAGAGTTGGCCAGTATAGATTTTGTCAGCCAGGAAAATGATACTTGCTATAAAGTGCCAGCGTCTCCTCGGAGCTAACGTACCCGATATCGCTATAGCGCCATTAGAAGACATATTTGGTGTATTTGATCATATGGAAAGCGTATTGGATCAAATCGATTTTCTAACCCCTAAATCATCCCGTATTCTTATCTACAGAATTAAACGCATGATATTAAAAACCAAGCTAGAGACCGAAGAAGTGAATATCTTAAGAGGGATATTTAAAGCGGTATTGAGGAAATTGCCTGTAAATCCGATTTAATTCGCAGTCGTCGCAAAAACAGTGGGGGAGAGAGTCTTCTGCTTGCATGCACCCGCCCAATAAATCCTTTCATTTTTCAATCTAAAACTTGTATGTATGCCTATAAATAATATTACTTCTGCTGAATTTTCAGTGGATGTGTTAGAACATGTGCCATGTTGGAAAGATGATATATAACCTAAGTTATATTAAGTAACAATATAGGTCATACCCGAAAATGTCTAAGCTGAAAGTCATGAGTTACTAGATTTTTCTTTTGTTTTCAAGAGCTCTATGGGACGTTATAAAAAAACAGTTTAATTTGTTATCTCGATAACTTATAATTTAAAGATGTTGCTTTTTTACTGACTTGCATGAGGAAATATTATGATTATTGGCGCTGAAGAAGAAAAAGCCCTGATTTGCTGGGACTTTGATGAAACTATATCAAACCAGCATGTGCACGGGTTCTGTACAAGCGAAGGGATTAAGCCAGGACAAGCAGGAGCAAAAGAAATAGTTGAGGCTGCTATCGCCTATGGGGGATTTAAAAACCGAGAGGCCACATTAGCGGCCATGCGTGAAGCAATGAAAAATGGTCACAAGATGGCAATTACATCTTATACACTTTATCCAGAAGTCATCCCACTTTACTTAATAGCGATGGGTTTGACAGAGGATGAAGTTGCTCAGATTCCAGTCATTGGTGGTTTTCCATCGAAGGTGGAGCCAGGCACCATTGACTTAACAGGCAATGAAGGACTTGATTTCAACTACGGAAAAAGTCTTCATATTGAGGCGGCAAAAAAGGCACATGGTATAAAACATAATAAAGTCATTTTAATTGATGATAGTAAAGGGAACTGCAAGGTTGCTCAAAGTCAGGGGCAAATTGGTATTTTGGTTCCCAAATTTGAAAACCCACCCATAGGTTATTTAAATGATTTGTTAAATGAGATAGCAACACCAAGCGCATCTTATAATCATGGCATTATAGATATTTTAGAAAAGCTAGAAGAGAATTTGACAGAAGATAAAATGGATCTAGACGAGAGCTTTAAAGCTAGCATGCCTTTGAAACTACAACAAGTGGCTTTAACAGCCGCTCAAACCCAAATAGATACAGTGCAGGCAATTATAATAAGTTGTAGAGAAAAAATGGCGCATGATAGTGAAACCATATTGGATATGGATGCCATCATGGCGCCCTATAAGAATGCGGATGATATACCAGAGAGTTTTGCAATTTCAATCCAATCTGAAATCGCTAAAATAGATAAACCAGGAATAATTGAAGAAAGTCTCTCGTCTCAGCTAGGTATTGATGTGGTAGGCGTTGGTGGGGGACGTTTGGAAGAGTATCCGAACAGACCGGGTAAAACATATGTTGTTTTTGATAATGCGGCAGATCAAGCGCGTGCCCACGCTGCTATAATTAGTCAGTATGGTTCAGACGCGAGTCGTATTGCTGGGCAAAAAGGTACGATTGAGATTAAAGATGCACAAGTTGTTGAACAGCTTAAAAGAGAACTTGGAATAGAGCCAGTAGTAGAAATGATGGTTGAAAAAAGTCTCTCATCTCAATTAAATGTTGATGTAGGACGTTTGACAGAGTATGCGAAAAGGCCAGGCAAAACATATGTTGTTTTTGATAATGAGGCAGATCAAGTACGTGCCCAGGCAGCTATAATTAGTGAGTATGGTGTAGGCGCGAGTCGTATTGCTGGGCAACCAAATACGATTGAAATACAAAACGCAGAAGTT